>JAJDCR010000077.1 GCA_029260735.1 Planctomycetota bacterium | reverse complement strand
TTAAGGAGTTTTCTTGTGGCAGAAGAAAGTAAGGAGGATTGCGAGCCTCATATTCAGTTAGAACGACTTCGAGAGGGAGACCCTGAGGAGTTTGAAAAGCTTTATCGTAAATACGCTAAAAAACTCTACGCCTATGCTTGGGAAATGCTCGGAAATGTTGAAGATGCCGAAGAAGTTACCCAAGATGTTTTCTCTGTTACGTGGAAGCAAAAAGAAAAACTCCAGACCGAGTTTTTTGTCTGGAAAGTGCTAAAAAATAAATGCATCGACCAAATTCGAAAATCACGGCCAACTTTTTTACCCGTTCTCTTAGAAGATACTTTAATTGCAGAAAACTCCGCCGAAAAAGAAATGATTCAGGAAGAGCAGAAACAAAAGTGGCTCGCTAAACTAAGTGAAGGAGAGCAGCAAGTCCTCTCTCTTCTTCTCAGGGGATTCTTACGCCAAGAAATTGCCACAATCTTACAAAACCCTCTTGGTACCGTAGACTCGCGGCTACATCGAATTAAAGAGAAACTAAAAGGAGAGACCCTATGATAGGAGAAATAGAAGGCGGGATGGAAAACCCCGAGGGCGAAATATTTAGACAAAACACTTGTCCCCTTTGTCCCGAAATCAAAGAAAAAAATATTACTCAGTTCCTAAAAGAAGAGCTTCCCAAAAACAAGCAGCTCCGGTGGCAAAAACATTACCAAGAGTGCCCTAAATTCTCTCAAGCAATCGAACATTACTATAGAGAATATGGGCAAGATTTACAAACCAAAGGAGAAGAAGCTTTTGCTTATTTATGTGAGCAGACTGGATATGTTGATGAAGGCCCAGAAGCAAAGCTTTCCGATGAGAGAGAAACTGTTTTGTGGAGGCAAATTTTACAGGGAATAGAACAATAGCGGAATATAAATAGTAGAATTTTTGTGGGTGTAGCTCAATGGTAGAGTCTTGGTTTTCCAAACCAAATGTTGTGGGTTCGAGTCCCACCACCCACTTTATTACAAAAGCCGATAGTCTTTTAACTATCGGCTTTTTTAGATCAACAGCTATGAGTTGTAAAATTCATGCTGTCAATCTAATTTAAACTGTATTTCTAGAAACTATTTTCGTCGAAAGCCTAAAAAGCAGAGCAGGGGAAGTAGTAGAAAAAAACTATTGATCTCTGGTACACTGGCTTCTGTTAATACGGGGTCAACGGCTAAGCGATCAAAGAAAACGCCATCATTAGCACTTATGGTAAAGCTAACTTGTGTAATAGGAGCATCTCCTGCTTCTCGATCAATTCGGATATACATATCTCTTTGATCGTCTTCTATCCTATGGATAAAAGACAAAGCTTGCATGTCTGCAATAACCGTGCTACCGTTTACTTGTAAACTTGTCACGGTTTCTATATCTCCTATTCCAATTCCAAATGAGTTTGTTCCTGGAGCATAGTTGAAAACGGTTTCATCTAATAGCGTAATCACTATTGCTCGAGTTCCATCCCAATTCCCAACGCTGCTTGCCTGTGCGAGACTATCTATAGAAGTAGTTGTGTTTATAGAACTGGGGCAACACACTGTTCCAGATATAGTTAGGCCAGAAATGGGAGTGTTGTCTTCGAAATCCTCAATGAGAAAACCAGTTATGCCAACAGCGGCATCCAGTGAAGCTAATTGGGTGGAATTTGTTCCTGTAAATACAGCAGTGTCCCCAAAGTCTGTCACTACATAAGCGAATAAGTTTGTATTTAGCAATACAAACATTAAGATCCAACTTGGGTAGTGTGAAATAGTGAACCATTTTTTCATGCTTATTCCTTTAGTTGCAAAAAACCTATTCTAAACAATAGAACAAGAAAGATATTATTTCTTAAATTAACTTTTATATTTCGATTATATTCTATCACAGTTTTTTTGGGAAATCAAAAAATTCCAAAGAAAGTAAATAAAATAGAGTAAGTTGAAAAAGTGAATTAGATAAAATCCCATTCTTGTGGAATGGAGGGTACGTCCTTTAAGAATGGTATGTTACTTTGATTTGGGCGGTATCTTGGAGTAAGTTTATAGACTCAATCTCTACGCTTTGAATTTTTAGCCCTGTTCGTTTAACTAGGTCTATAATCAAATCCTCTCGTTTTTCTGGTGCAACGAGTTCGATTTTTTCATATCGTACCAACATAGACTTTTCGGCATTTTGCAAAAACAATGACTCGAAGTAATACAGCACCATAAGAATGACAAAATCAGTAAAGATAATCGATGCGAGAGCGACTTTATAGGTCACGAGTGAATTAATGACGGCTATAATAATCACAGCAAATAGAAATGTCATTTCCTTTATTTTGATTTGTTCGGTTCTGTATCTTAGAATGGAAAATATCGCAAACAATCCGAAAGCAAAGCCTGTTTCCATTCTGAGGTGAGAGAGCAAACTAGATGCAAAGAAAATTAGTATGTTAAGCACAGCAAAAGCAAGAACATACTCCGCATTTTTGTTTTTGCGATAATAAATAGCAAATATTACAATGTAGATAACTGCACAATTCAAAACTAGTCTCAGGGAAAGCTCAGTGAAACTTTGTAGATCAAATAATAGTACGTCTTTAAATAAAATAATTCCCATTTTCCTACCTTAATCTACTACTAATTTTTTGAATGTATCGCAGTCGTGGTTTAAATTTATTGCTTTTTACGGATGGATACATGGACTGAATCCCTAAGCAATATTTACTATTTGTAACACTATAAATTTGATTATCTTTAAAAATTCTGGATGCACAAGAGTCTTTCTTCTTAATGTCTTGTTTCAGCTCTACTATGACAATATCTTCATAACTACATTTTTCTCCATGAGCTACAAAATACAAACCAAGATCAATGGTTAATCGTTCTGTAAATTCGCGATTAACTAAAGTCATACGTTTAAAGTTTGATTGTAAGACTGCTTGAAGAGCAGTCGGTTCAATGGGAGAGTTTCTGCTAATCAAGTGAGCAAAATCTGTATCGATTACTGTAGAAAGCGAGGAGCGTTTTTGGCGGGACTTACGAGTGCACCCCTTGTTTGATTTGAATTTGATTTCATCAAAAAAAGTTCCTGTGGCTAGATACTCGCGAGATCTTATTTTATAGCGATTTCTTTTGCCATTGTGATGTGACTTGTAGAGTAAAAAATCTACTGTATCAAAATAAACGGTATGGTAGGGAAACAATCTAGTCTGCGCATCTTCCAAAATAGAGTACTCTTTCGACAGATTTTCCATAACCCTAGCTAGTTGTTCTCTGTGAAAGACAAACTTAGTATCTCTTCGTTCCAGTAATAAAACCGATTGTAATTCGGAGACTGTAATTGTCTTTATATCTAGTTCTTGTTCATTTGTAAATTGTTCAAAATTAGTAATAGTATTCATACAGTGTCTTTCACCTATCCAGCATGAATGATAATTTCTCAAGTTTTTCCCATCTTCAGCATCTTTAGATACTGTTTAAATTTTACTGCCGAATGTAGGCTGTCATAAATATATCAAGTATTTATACTAATAGCAATTTTATTCTTTATTCTAGTAAATGCTCTCGTGGCTTGGTTTGTTTTGGCCTGCTTAGCTTTTTGGATAGGGGATGATCCATCAATCGTTTCATATTTGTTGGGATTCATGATTTATCTTTCTCAAGAAGTATCGTTATTCCTCAAATTTACCAATGCTTAAAGGAATGGTCAATGGGAAAGTAGAGTAAGATATTGTGATGAATGATTTCCTTTTTTAGAAAACTTTCTTTTCCAAGTTGACACTTTTCTTTTATTGTTTTATTATTTTAATATATTTGATAAAATATAGTGCGCATCGACACACACTAATCATCTTATATTTCATAAAGATTTTGAAAATTATTGAGGTAGCAGGTCGTTGAAAATATAAATGGGAAAGGGGATTTTCTCAACAATTGAAAAGGTATATGCATATGACAAATATAAAAAAGCTAGTTTTTATAATTTTACTTTTTATGGCAACATTTTCTTATGCTGGAGAATTGTGGGTATTAGATTCTGGACAAGTGAAAAGATTTGATAGTGACAACGGTAATTTCTTAGGAGTTTTTGCTTCTGGCGGCACGGGGATTCAGGATATGATTTTTGGTCCAGATGGGAACCTTTATGTCACAGATATTACAAGCGTATTGAGGTTTGATGGGAATACTGGTGCCTTCATTGATACTTTTGTTGCTCCTGGAAGTGGGGGAATCTCTAACTCCAGGGGGCTAGCTTTTCACTCTACTGGAGACCTTCTTGTTGGCGACGATGTCAATAGTGTATTAAGATTCGATGGCAACACGGGGAACCTTGTCGGAACTTTTGCCTCGGGGCTAAACCGCTCTACGGGTGTTCGTTATGGTCCAGATGGTAACTTGTATGTCGGTAACCATGATGCCAATGTGGTTTCTCGCTTTGATGGAACAACAGGAGCCTTTATGGATACTTTTGCTTCGGGAGGGGGATTAGACCACCCACATCATTTTGTTTTTGGGCCCGATGGTAATCTGTATGTAGGAGCTCGCGACGGTGACAGAGTTCTCCGCTATAATGGAACAACCGGAGCCTTTATCGACACTTTTATTGCCCCGGGAAGCGGAGGTTTGAATTTCGCTTTTCACATGGCTTTTGATTCGAACAATAACTTTTTCGTCAGTAGTATTGGATCTGGACAAGTTTTACGCTATAACGCGACAACGGGATCTTTTCTGGGTACTTTTGGAGCTGGCAATATAGGAACAGCAGGAGCGCTACTCTTTGTTGAAACTGTCCCAGAACCCAGTAGCTTCTTTTTATCTCTACTTGGCCTTTGTCTTCTTTTTACGAAAAGAAAAGTCTAGACTTTTACATTTAAAAGATTTTTATTTCTGAGTCGTGCAGATATTTCATTTTCTTTATTTTTCTTCATTTTCTTTGCAGAGGAAAGAAAAATATAGCTCCCAGCAAGAAGAGAGCGACAGTTGAAGGCTCAGGGATCGAAGAGGAAGTGCTAATAAAGTCAAGGGAGTATATCTGGGATGATACACTAAATTGGGCTACCTGAGTGGCGGCCAGAGTGTTGAGGTCAATGGTGACAAGTTGTTCGTTGAAGGTAATGCCAAATAGAGTTCCGGTTTCTTGGTCGAAGGCAATACGAGCAACTCCTCCATTGGTGCCAGTAATTTGTCCTACCGAGGAAGTGGTTCCTAGAGCAGTATCAATGGTGAATAGCTGCCCGTTAAAGCTGGTACCATAAAGAGTGCCATCGCTATGATCAAAAGCAAAGCCACTCAAACTGGTTCCATAACCACCAGGATTAATCGCTGTGCCCACACCTGTTGTTTTATCAACACTAATGAGAGTATCTGAACCAGCCTGATTATTTAGGTGACCAGTTCCAAACATACTACCATTAAGGCTAACACTCACCTCATTCATGTTAGATCCAGGAGGAAGATAAGAAGAGGTACTAACTGCTGTTCCCGCCCCACTGTTGCGGTCAATAACGAGTAATTTGTTGCTAAAGCGAGAAACTCCAAACAATGTGTCGCTACTAGCATCATAGGCTAGGCCACGAACATCCCTAAAGCCAATACTTCCAACGGTTGTCAGAATCCCATTTTCAAATTTTAGTAAGCTATCGTTGCTATTAGAGGAAACTTCTTCGACTAAAAAGAGGGGGGCAGCTTCTAGTGGCAAAAAACAGAAGATTAAAGCTAAAAATACAATTGTCTTTCTCATAACTTTCTCCCTTGCAATTTCCCATTAACCATGACGGGGAGTATTCTGAAGCTGCCTATTTGAGTCGATTTTAAATGGGAGTAGAATATTGATAACCTGATTTAGAATACATAAATCTTACTCTATTTCAGGAAAGTTTACAATTTAAAACTAAATTGCTTATGATGAACAATAGACACGGAATTTTTTGAGGACAGGTGTATAGTTTTTTAAGAGGAGAAAAATGTGGGAATAGGAGTAATTATATCTGCTATCGGCATTCTGGTTTTAATAACAACACTCATAGAAATTTTTTTCCTATGAGTGTTGTTTTAGTCAGATGCTAGTTATTTTTTCTTTTTTAAACCAGCAATTAAAAGAGCACCACAAAGAAGGACAATGCTCTGAGGTTCGGGCACTGCACCGCCACCTGGGGTATCAGGAAGATCGGGAGGTGTCTCAAAAACAATGATTTCTTCAGTGGAACCAAAGTTCCCCTCGAAGTTATCTATGATATAACGTCCACCAGAGGAGTTAAAATCAAAAATTGCATGAGAAGCATTTCCAGCAAAACTAACAGCTACGAAAGCTTCAGGGAAAGAGCTGCTACCTTGAGGAGTACTTGTAAAATTAGCAGCTACATTCGTACTTGCGATTATATTATTACTACTGTCAAAAACAGTGAAATCAATAAAATTTACTCCTGGAGTAAAACTTGCAGGATCAGTGTCACAGCAAAGAGCCATTCCAAAAGCAAGAGTTCCCCCTGCGCCATTAATAAAGTCGACCCGAAGATCTTCCGCCAATGTAGTTGTTCCTTCTATGCCAGGCTCGGCAATGAAAGTCATATTTGGGCCTGGCCCTACAGTGTTGAATCCACCTGGATCACCAGTTGTAAAAAGAACATCGTCTACTGAGTCGCCATCTCCATCAAAACCAAATGATGTTGCTCCAGAGACAACCGCATCAAATGTAATGACCGCTGCTTGAGTGGACATTAGGCATAAGAGAAATACGCAAAAATATAGGAATTGTTTTTTCATAATTATTTCTCACTTTCATAAAGCACCCTGTTAGCTAAAGCTATTTCTAGTTAGTTTATATAATATTCAGCAATGAAACTAAACATTCCTGCACACTTAAACCGTACCCTTAATGAATGTTATAGCTTTTAAGTCTGTTTCTTTACTGAACATAGGCTAGTAAGTTTTGTATTAAATATTATTAACCTATTCAAAATAGCTATTTGGGAAATTTGTATAAGACTTAGCTTGAGATAGTTTAACAAAAAAAGTACCAAAATTCGACAAGAATAAAAAAAGTAATTAAAAATTGAAATACTTTAATTTTTAAGGTAGTGAGCGATAAATACTGAATTTCTTAACTAATTTCTTGAGTGACAGACGATTTTTTTTGGAATGTCAGTGAAAAACCCATAGAAAAGTTTTCTATGGGTTTTGCTAAATCAAATGCTAGCTACGTTTTCTCTTTAGACAAGCAAATAAAAGAGCACCGCAAACAAGGGCAATACTTTGAGGCTCTGGTACTGCGCCACCAGTTGGGGTTTCTGGAAGAGGAGGAGGAGTTTCAAAAACAACGATTTCTTCGGTAGAACCAAAGTTCCCTTCGAAGTTATCTATGATATAGCGTCCACCTGAGGAGTTAAAATCAAAAGTCGCATGAGAAGCATTTCCGGCAAAACTAACAGCTACGAAAGCTTCAGGGAAAGAGCTGCTACCTTGAGGAGTACTTGTAAAATTAGCAGCTACATTCGTACTTGCGATTACATTATTACCACTATCAAAAACAGTGAAGTTGATAAAGTTTACTCCTGGAGTAAAACTTGCAGGATCAGTGTCACAGCAAAGAGCCATCCCAAAGGCGAGAGTTCCCCCTGCGCCATTAACAAAGTCGACCCGAAGATCCTCCGCCAACGTAGTTGTTCCTTCTATGCCAGGCTCGGCAATGAAAGTCATATTTGGGCCTGGCCCTACAGTGTTGAATCCACCTGGATCACCTGTTGTAAAAAGAACATCGTCTACTGAGTCGCCATCTCCATCAAAACCAAATGATATTGCTCCAGAGACAACCGCGTCAAATGTAATGACCGCTGCTTGAGTGGACATTAGGCATAAGAGAAATATGCAAAAGTATAGAAGTTGCTTTTTCATAGTTATTTCTCACTTTCATAAAGCACCCTACCTATCTAAAACTGTTTTTCTAGCATAGTGTTTAGATAGTACTTTCGGCTATGAAGGCAAAATTCTTGATGCACTTCTAAACACTTTTGTTTTGAAGTGTCCTTTTTTTACTTTTGCCGAAAGTGGGATTTGTATTTTTTATTTTGTTATATTATTTGCTCATCCTAAAAGTTTTTTTAGGACGAAATTTAGTCAGGCCTGACTAAATTTCGTCAATGCAAATAGCGTGCCGTTTTTTTTTATTTGCTTAATGGAAGGTGTTTTTTGAAGGGGAGATTTGTGCGGGAGAAAAATTCATGGAAAGCTCAAGGTGAAATAAAATATTTTTTTTACTGTTGAGTTTGATTAGTTTTGGAGAGGAGGTTGGTGTAGAGGCTTACAGGGTATTAAAATATTTCAATACCCTATAAAAAGAAAATTTTGAGTTGTTAAATTAAAAGAAAAAAAGAAATGAAAATATTTTTGAGGGTAGATCTTTTTAACAATTTTTTGTGCTATTGACAAAATACGTCACTAGGACTAACAAAGAATGTTAATTAATCATGATTTTTAGTCTAAATGCTCTAAGCAAAGAGAAAAATATTACCCCTATTCTCTTTGCTTAGAGCAGAGTTCCTGTGTTTTCTTTTAGAGTTTGAGAACAAATGTCTTACCAGAGTTTTTAATAGTTACCTTGTCTTTTGATATACTAATGACTTTACTAGCACTGCTGGGAATATAATCGTTGACCTTTACCATATATCCATCAACTACTGCAGTTGATCCTGCTATGGGGTCGAACCAGATTGCTTGGATGATGTGAGGAGATTCTGGTTTTACTTCGGATTTTTCTGTATCTCCTGGGGATCCCATAGGATTTTTCTGTTTTTGAAAAATGAGGATCTCTTGTTTTTTTTGGGCAATGGTTTTTTGTAGTTTCTTTATATCCATATTGCTATTTGTTCTTAGATCTTTTACTCCATCAGGATAAGACCCTTGAAAAATAACATCGGCTGTGGCCTCTACATTAATATAAAATAGACTGTTTAGAATGAAGCCCATAAACATTATAACTAGAGCGGTAGACAAAAATTGTTTGTTGCTAATCATCTTTATTCTCCTGATATAATTGACTTTGAAGTCCAGTTTATCAATAAATAATCCTTGTATTTTTCAATCTTGCTTGGCTTGGTATTCTTGCGACCAAGAAACTTTGCCTGGTTTATTTTTTAGGCTTTGCCAGAATTCTTGAGACACCTGACGTACTGTGTAGAATTCATACAAGGAGAATATTCCTCCCCGGGCGAGTTGGAGTTCTCCTTCGACGGGAATGGCAATCCATATTTCTTGGATGGGGCCCGTTCCTACATAAAGATGCTCATCAAAATGTGTCCAGTTACGATAGAAGCGAGTAGATAAATTAATCACGGCCGAGGAATCATACTCACCTTGCCAGCCAAGAGCAAAGTTTCGTAAGTTATTGTGATCTTCTTCCTCTAGATTTTTATTCGCTAAGATTTTAGCAGCTGCCTGGGCTAGGCCTTCAATTGCTTGGCGATAGTGTAGTAACTCTTTGGCCGGGCCTCGATTAGTGGGGTAATCCACTCTTTGCAAAAGATTTTCGATTTGGCGAATTTTTGTGGCCATACGATTGAAAAACTCAGGATAGGGATCTATCGTTCCTCGAAAGTAAGAGGAACTTTCTCCCACAAAACGGGGTTTTCCGTTAATTAAGTCATCGTCGTCTAGCATGCCGCAAACTAATGTGGTCAACTTCCGTGCGTTCCAAGCCTCTGAACGACTAAAAAGAGGGTAGCCTTTTCCTTCTGGTTGAAGGAGAGCTTCATACATCCAAGCATTGCCTAAAAACCCTCCTTTTTGCCAAGGAGATTTCTCTTCGACTAAGTCATTGCGTAAGCTTCGATGAAGTCTTTCGACTTTTCCTTCATAGCCTTTGTATTCAAAAAATTCTTTTTCTTTGGCCACTTCAATCGCCTTTTGATACCCCATTACAACGGCAATATCAACGAGACTAGGAGTGATTCGGGGAAGATCTCTTTTTCCAGTATAAGGATAGGATAGTTGCTGTAAAATGGAATCTATTCCGGTGTCGGGCCCCCCAAATACACGCAAGCCTCTTTCTAAACCAATCTCGGAGCGTATTTTGGGGAGATGAACACGGGCAGCTTTACGGCAAAAACTTTTAACTTTTTCATTTTGAGAGAGGATATCTACGGTTAAAGTCTCTCCAAAAACATTCCGGGCTACTTGTAGGTAGTTGAGTAAGTGAGGATCATCAGGCTCTCCATACAAAGTGGTTAGAACTCGATGGATTTCTTCCCATATAATAATGCCATCGGCTGATCCACCAATAGAAGCCATTAAGATAAGAAGAGCACTGCGCACTTCTGATATGTGTTCTTCAGAAGCACGAAAAATACAACGAGCAAACCAAGCATAGGCTTGTCGGTAGCGCTGGAGTTTTTTATTTTTCGCTTCGCTTGGATTTTTTTTGAACTTATTATAGTCAATAGAGTAGCCAAAGATGGGACTTGTCTTGATTTCGACGGGCTTTTCTTCGTTTTCTTTGCTATAGATTAACTCTAACTCAGCTGTTACCTTCGGAGTGATTTTTGCTAGAACCTCTTCAGGCCAGTTAGAGTCTTCTTGGCAGTTGAGGAGAACTTCTGCCACTCGGATAAAAGCGAGAGCTCTTAAGCTGGAGTCGGAAAATTCTTTTGGTACTTCGTAATGTAGACTCAAGAGTTGTTCTGTTAGTACGTGAGTAAAAGTTTGTAATCGATGATAAAAAACATCTTTTTCCATGTCTAAGCGCAAACGGGTTAAAATATGAGAAAGACCAGACATAGCCATTTCTACAGTAATAAAGGAGGATATTCTTCGTTGCTGGTTGTCTTGGTATATTGGTAAAAAAGAAGTAAACTCTTTGCTACTTACGACAAAGCCGTTTTGGACTAAAAAGTCAATTTCTTTTTCTTTTAGATTGGCTTGAGATATCCCCTTGATATTTCGATCAATGGAGTAGCGGGGAATATTTGCTGAAATATTCATGGAATCATGAGATTGCTCATTCAACGACATATCCGCTTCGGCAAAACGATCTAAAAGGGAAGAAATTTTTTGGCTATTAACAGGATCATCTAAACGGGTGTTTAAAAACATTGTCAGAAAAAAAGCCGATAAAATAAAAATGATGGAAGCGGCTTTGCGTAGATAAGAGATCCGGGGAAACGTCTTCTTTTGCCAATTTTGCTCAAACTTTTGCCACTGCAAATCGGAAACGGGGGGGGGGTCTAGGGACTGAGTTTCTCTTTTGACCCAGCTCAACGAAGCTACGTTTTCCTGGTAAGCATCATCGCTTTGGATGCGCTGTCTAATAATCTTTTTCTGCTCCTCTGGTAATTCTCCATCAATATAACCAGACAAGAGTTCTTCAAAGTCATTGCAACTCATAACCGTCCCCGCTAACTGTTGCAGACCAATTTACTTCTTGGAAAACATACATTTTTTTCTACCCTAGAATTTGACTACATGTCTTTGTCGATTTTGCCTGGTAATCAGGCAAATGAGCTCGAATGTAATCGCGTCCATAATGAATCCGAGACATCACCGTTCCAATACGGCACTTTAAAATATCCGCAATCTCTTTGTAGGAATACCCTTCTATATCACAGAGAACTATAGCAACTCTCTGTTTATCTGGTAGCATTGCAATTAACTCCATAATTTGTTCTTTTAGTTCTTTTTTCTGTAATATCTCTAATGGATTTTCACTGCGATGGCTATATTCGCGAATCATTTTTTCTTGGTGTTTTTTTATTCTATCATTTTTCTTCATCGAATTGATGGCCAAGTTGACAGCTATTCTTGCAATCCAGCTATAAAAAGCTGCCGGCGCTCGTAAGCTGTCTAAAGATTTGTAAGCTTTCAAGAAAGTTTCTTGGAGCAAATCTAGGGCATCTTCTTGATGATGAACTAAAAAAAAGAGGACTCTATAAAGCTTTTCTCGATAGCGCTGCATTAACTCTGAGAAAGCGACCTGATTTCCTTGTTGAGCTTTTTCTACCAGAGAAATAATTTCTTGAGAAATTTTCTCTGGCGAAGACTCTTCTTGGATTTGAGTTTTATCTTGCTCTTGCTCTATCATGGGCTTACTTTTGTTCTCTTTTGTTTGTGACCAAGTTGTATTAGCTAAATTCATAATAAATATACCATCAACCTTGGTTAAAAGGCAAATTTTTCATAGAATTACCTCGTTGCTAATGTAATTTTTTTGCGGCCGTAGGATAAAGACAGGGGGAATTTATTTTTATTCAAAAAAAATAAAAAAGAGAGATGTTTTCTAGTTTACTAAATCCCAGAGTAAGGTATCTTCTACAGCAAAACGAACTTCTACTACTTGGCCTTTTGTGACAATCATGAAAGTGTGTTTTTCATCATTTTTGTCTAGAGAAATAGTTTGTTCCATCGGTTGGCGGTCGTTGTAAACCACTTGAATTTTGCCCGATAATTGAAACAATGGTCCCTTTTGGGTTTGCTGGGTAATGATGTAGAGATTTTCTTTTTCTTGGTACCAGTTGAGTTGGATTTTGGGGTAACCTGCTTGAAAGAACCACTGATCAAAAAAAATTTGAAGAGATTCCCCTTTTTCTCGGGAAAAAACTTTTTCCATTTGTTCGTAACAATCGGGGTAGCTTTTTTTATCGGAACAAAAAGTTTTCCAAGCTTGGAAAAACTTCTGATCTCCCATTTTTAAACGTAAAGAATCTAAAATTACAGGCGTCTTACAGGAAATAATGCTTCTGTAGGCTTGAGATTGAAAGATTTGAGGGTTGGCAATGGCAAAGTCTTTTGCCCCTTCTACTCCCGTCATGTAAGTTTTTTGACAGAACAGAATTCCTTCGTTATAGGCACCTCTTCCCGATTGTTTTTCTACAAAAAGAAGATTTGCATAGGCAGAAATACCTTCTAGCAACTCATGAGAGCAGGACAAAGTAGAAAAAAGCCATTGAGCAGAGAACTCCTTAAATAATATAAACAATTCTGTTACTTGAGGATTGTGGACATTTATATTGGGGAAAGATACTTGAGCGGCTTTTTGAGCATAAAAATTGGAGTAAAGAATTAGGCCAGGAAGACTAGATAGAGTTTCTGGCTGATCGGAAGATACTTCTGCAAATGCTACTCTAGAAAAAGGCAAAGGTCCCATTAGTTCCTCAAAAATAGAGGCACTGTGAGTTAAGGTAGTTAAGAATTTTTCCATTTGAGGCCGATGTTGAGGAAATCCATAAACTTCTATAACCGAGCCTTCCTTCGTTTTTCCTTCTACTTTATCGTAACGAGCAATGGCAAAACCAAAAGGTAAAGAGAAAGAAAGGCCTCTTCTTGCTTGGTAGGAAAAAATATTTCCCCCTTCTTCCTCGCGTTCCTGTAGGAAAACTCCTCCTCCTACAGCAGTGTATCCCTTAGGAACCCTTAGCTTCATTTCTACAGCGGCATTATTCTCTCTGTCTGTGGGATAGTAAAAAATATGGCTAGAGAAAGAAGATTCTTTGTTGACCTGCCCCCATATTATAGCTTCGCTGCTGTTTTCTTGGGATAAATTAAAATGATATTCATCGGCAGAGGCTTTTAGTTGTAAAGTAAGTTCTTGGCCCTTTTTCAAAGGAGGAGATACCTGTAAGAAAAGGTTTCCTGTTATCTCGTCCTTTGCTTTTTCCCAGCGCCAAGTGACCTGATGTTTTTTGTCCAAAGAATTAACAAAAGCAATATCGGGTAAGGAAAAGTAGAGTTGCGACTTGTGAGCACCGTTCTCATTTGCTGTTAGAGTGAACGTGTCTTCCACTTTTAGGCTTCTTTTTTCAGGCTCAACCTCGACAAAAATATCGTGCTTTGTAATATGGAAGCTTTCTTGTTTCTGATCTGCGCGGCGTTTTCGAATTTCTTCAGCACTCGTTTGATCAAAGTCATTGCCATTTTGCACAGGACCAGTCCACTGGAAAACATTAAAAATCTTTTCTAGGGCTAAGGCTTTATTTTCATTAGCCCAGTAATCCCATGGGGCCGCTACTTGAATAATCATATAGTAAGGGGCTCGAACGATCCCAAATTCAATGATTTTGTTTTGTCCCAAATTGTAGACCAATTGCTCGGCTTCTATACCTCCTAAACTTCGTTTATTTAGAGATAGTTGTTGATAAAGATTACCGGCACTAGACGAAACTTCTTGGATTCTGTCTGACATACTTTTTATGCCCCCTTCTTGGGGCATAAGGAGGATTGCAAAACGCGGGATTAAGTTGTCTTTGGGGGCATATATAAGGACTTTAATTTCATCAATGCTACGATCAAAGAGCACCCACTCTTCCTTTGGAAAAACGGTTTTTATTCCCAATTTTTCATTAATATAGGGAACTCCCTGTTGAGCTTGGAGTGAAGGGAGTCCTCCTAATAGAAGCAAGAAAAAAAAGAAATAATGATAACTCTTCATCATAAAATACCTCAGAGATGAGTTTCCAGCTCGAAAAAGTGTACTTACAGTCTTGAAACTGAGAATGTATCCATAGGTTTTCGAGTTACGACTTATTTAATTTCACTTTTCCTTTACTTAATTTTAGCAGAGAAAGGGCATTTAGGCAACAAATTTAAAAAACCCTTGAAAAATGAGCAGTCGTAAACATTGACATTGAAAAGAAAAGTAGTATTATATGAAAAGAATTTTCTTTTCAGGTTGATGCGATATTTTTGCTTTTATTAACTTTCTCATAAGTTTTTCACTTTCATTAATTTGGGTGTATTATGGCTAACTACTCTTTTGAAAAATTTACAAGCGAGCTTAAAAAGGAGCCAACACTTCTTGTTGAAATAATATCTTTCATCGAATATGTGACAACTCCTGCTTCTCGTAAGATGGCCCAAGGGAAAACTCCGCAAGAATTTGCCAATGTCTTGTCCTTTTTAGTGGAAAATAACAAGCTTTCTCAAGATATGCTTAAGTTTTTAGCAGAACGAATTTTCTATTATCTGGAGTCGGGAAAAATAGCTGTTTTACAGCAACGTTTAGCTCAAGTTAAGCAAGCAAAAAATGTCGCCAAGTCTCTCTCGCCTTTACGCACGCTTCTAGATTCATCAGCCATCACTCAAAGATCTTCTCAAATCAAGAAATCAAGCACTTTCGTTTCCAGCGATCCCCCCAAAATTAGACAACGCTTAGAGACTTTTATCTCTAGTCCTGTCAAGTCAATTACTCGAATGTTTAAAAAGAATGTATCCCCTCTTTCTAATCGTTTTGAAACGATCCTAGGCACTAACTCTCCTTTAGAAAGTGATGAGTTGGAAGATCTTCGGGCTCAGACTTTAGTGTCTTTGAATAACAAACAATCCTCTATAAAATGGATTGCTCTACCTCAACAGGATAATTTGAAAAAATCTAAGCCTAAAGATTTTGTTAAGACTCTCAAGGGGTTTGAAGTGATGAGTGAGCTAAGCAGAGAACAGCGCCAAGTGGTTTCTAGTTTGCGCAATTCCCTTCTCATTCGAGCTAAACTTTTGACAGAAGAAGAAATAATTTGCAACATTATTAACCAGGGGAAAAGATCTTTTTATCATACTCTCAATCGCTTGTCTAATTTGACGAATCATCGAGGAGTGAATAAAAAATCTAGAAGCTACCTCCTTGCTGTTAGTGATGAAAAACTAAAAAAGCATGCTGAAATTTTTCGAGATCGTTTAGATAAATGTAATTCATTGCAATCTTTAGACAGTAACCTGGGAAAGTATACTTTAGCTAGTTCAAGTATCTATCGACTTTATGCCGACCTAAGAATTATTCGTTCTGTAAAACAGGTTCGAGATAAGTTTAACCAAAATCCTCAGAAACTCGAAGCTCTTATGAATAAGTACTTAGGGACTTACGGGGAAGCTAATCTAAAAGTCAAGCTTAATGAACTCCTTGCTAGTAATATTGTCGATGCCTATATTTATAAGCAAATTCATCGCACTAAAAATGTATCTCAGGCCGTGGAAGCGTTGCGGAAAATTTCTTCTCATAACGATATAGGAAAAACCGCAACCAAGGTTATACATCTCCTAGAGAGAATAATTGATTCTGGTAACAGAGTTAGTTTTCAAAACTTTCAAACGAGTCTTAATTTTGTTTCTGATGGCGTTCGAACAAAGCTGCAACTCCTTGTTCGAAAAGAGCTGAAAGATAGTCTTCTCGCACAGGTTTCTCAAGTTAGCAGTAGCTCTCTTTCTCCTTCAGAAAAGTTGATGAAAGTCCGGAATTTTCTTCAAAATCCTTGTTATCATGATTCTGAAATTACTTTGTTTGGAGAGTCTCCTTTTCATCTCGATAAAAAAATCGATCATGTTAAAGGACTAGAGTCACAACTTTCTCAAATGATCTCTTATCATTTTCCCAACCCCAAAATTCCCAGCTGGTTTTTTGAAATTCTCGAAAAGGGAAAGTCGGAAGAAATTAACTCAGGTAAGAAAACCTCGGAAAACTGTTACCGTGATCTTGGCAAAATAGAGAGACGTTTTGAGCGTCGTGAACTCTATCATCTGCGAGGGGAGCTAGTAAATCTTTTCAAACTTTATGGCTCGGTCAGTTTTGCTGATATCGATAGTACAATTTTACTAAATGGCTACAGTGTAGCTAAGTCCATCCAAGATTTTTATAATCAACCCAATCGAACGACAATTGAGCTTCCTTCGCATATGCAAGCTAATATTCGTGATCTATTGAAAAAAATGATTGATAAAGAGAGAGCTAGACAAGTCAAAAAACTTTAGTTTCGCTCTCCTGTAAGGAGATTTGTATGCCTCGGGCTTTTATCGCGATGCCATTTGATCAAAGATTTTATCACATCTATAAGGTGATTCAGAGCGCTTGCAAGTCATTAAATATACAGACCATTCGTATTGATGAAGTTTGGGCACGAGACGATATTTACAAGCAAATCGAAGAAGAAATTCTCAAAGCAGACTTTATGATCGCTGATTTTACAGGGGATCGTATGATGGATGTTCCTAATCCAAATGTTGTTCATGAAGCTGCTTTTGCTCGAACGAAAAAGAAGTACATCATTATTTTAGCTCAAGACCACAAGTGTCTTCCTTTTGATTGGCGTACTCGCCCCGCGACCATTTATGATGATAGTGAGGAAGGACTTTCTTACCTTAAAGATCGGTTAGTGATGGGGATTCAGGCTCTTATGCAAAAAGATGATTTTGGGAAAGATAACGAAGAAGCTTTCGTTCCAGTTCCTCTTTTTCATCATCCAGTTCCTCCTGTTATGGCAGCAGCAGTAACTCCTCCTCCTCACATGGCTCCTCAGTATACAAATTTTTCCTACTCTTCTCTAAATATGGCGAATGAAGATAATCTTGTTGCTGCTATTGAGTCTCAACTGAGAAGTAAGTCCAACACTGCAGAAACAATAGGAAATGATTCTTTACTTCCTTTGCCCCAAGGTTTTGTCGAAGACAATGGGAGAATCATTTGTGAAATGAATGAGAGTACAATGATTCGTATTCCTACGACTACTTTTAAAATGGGGGGAGAAGACGATGATGATCAACAACCGATTCATGAGGTGACAGTCTCTTCTTATCTAATCGATAAAAATCTAGTTACTAATGCGGACTATGCCAAGTTTATGGAAACAGGAGCATACCAATGTCAGTCTCTCTGGAGCGAAGATGCTTGGTCTTGGGTCTGTTCTCAGAGGATTACTCAACCTGCTCAGTGGAACAATAGCTTGTTTAACGAACCAGAGCAACCGGTAGTTGGGGTTTCTTGGTACGAAGCTCTTGCTTATGCGACTTGGCTGAAAAAACATCTTCCCACAGAAGCACAATGGGAACTGGCAGCCCGAGGTACAGATCAAAGACCTTATCCTTGGGGTAAAAGCGATCCCACTCCAAAACTTGCACATTATATGAGAAAAAATCCTGCTCCCGCAGGGCAAATCACGGCAGGAGCATCTCCCTTTGGTTGTATAGACATGGCTGGTAATGTTTGGGAGTGGTGTTATGATTGGTATGATGAAGAGTATTATGCCAATAGTAGTCTGTGTAATCCTTCAGGGCCAGAAAATGGTGATTCCAAAGTATGTCGAGGAGGTTCTTGGTCGTATGATCAAGATACTCTAACTACTTACTATCGTTTTTTTGGAGAATGTGTCTTGAGAAACCATAGTTATGGTTTTCGTTGTGCTCGTATTTTATAAAAAACTTTTTAAGAAAGATTTTTTCTTTAGCGAATTTTTCTCTTTTCAAGTATCCTAAGGATATGAGGCTAGCCTCATCAAAACTGTGTTTGTGTAATAATATCAACTTTTCTGAAAAATGGTGAAACTATGCCTACATCCGAGGATCTCTTCGCGGTTCAAATGATCCTGGACGGAAGCGAAATATGTGAACCATTGGGAAATAGCTTACTCGGAAGTACTTACCGAGTGGTTCATCCTGACCTAGGAAATTGTGCTCTCAAGTTTTTTTCTGACTTTGCAGGGAAAAATAAGACTTTTTTAGAATATTTTTTTAAAAAAATAAAAAAAGCAGACGAATTGAATATACCTCATCTTGTGAAAATACACCGAACTAGATTAGAGAAACAGGTTTTTATCTTGAGAGACTTGGTTGTTGGTAAGCCTCTTGGTTATTTGATTAACCAAGGCCCTCTCTCTGTAGGGGAGGCAACTCGCATTGCAGCAGAAGTGTCTCTTGCTCTTTGTCTTAGTGCTAACCAAGACTTTGTTTTTCGAAATCTTAAACCGAACAATATTATTTTATTGCCGAATAAAAACATTCGGATTGTCGATTACTCGCTCCCTCCCACTGACCCCCATTACATTGCACCTGAGCAATGTCAGAAACAAAAATCCACCCATCGCTCAGATATTTATACTTTAGGATGTATTTATTATCAAATGCTTTCTGCTCAGAGAGTTTTTAACGGCAGAAGTACAGAAGAGATAATGGATAAACATCAAAATGAACCAGTTGACTGGAGTGTGATCTCTCCTCTAGAGCCCAAATGCTTAGACATTCTCAAAAAAATGTTAACGAAGAATCCAGAGGATCGTTATGCTAGTGCTCATATTATCATTCATGAACTCAATCAAGTTTTAGAAAAATTAGGACTACCTTTTCAAAAATTTACAGCTTCTTCGCCCATAACCTCCCCTTTTTCAGCTACCAAAACCTCTCGACCTATGCATACGGGAATGATGATGACAGTAAAGCGAGAAAAAAGAAACAAAGAGCCCGAGGGGGAAGGCTCAAACACTATGAAAATGCTTAGTTTAAAAAAACAACATGAGCTCGCGATCGAAAGAAAAAAAGAGGGGGAAAAAAATGCTCTTTACTTCCAAGAGGCAGACTTTTTTCATGCTGAGAACGTTCTCGAAAAAATAACTGAGATGCCAGTATTTGATAATCAAAGAGAAATGAATGTAAATCGTCGGGTTTATTTTCCGCGCAGCCAAGAGAAAGTTGTAATCCAACATCTTCAGAAAACGTTTCGACGAGAGTGTTGGCTGCTGAAAGACTCAGAGTATCCAGATGAATTAGAGGTGGATATTGATTTAGAGCAAGGCTGTCGTTTAAAACATTTCTACCACTACGAAGATATTTTACAAAAAGCTCTAGAAGGGTATAAAAAACAACAAAAGCAAATTTTGCAGGCGAAAACTCAGCAAGGAATTCAAGACACTGTGTATTCTCACCAGAAGGATCTTCCGGGAGAAACCCAAGCTCGTGGAAATCTTCAAGCCACTGTAACGATTGAAGAAGAAGATTTTCCCCAAGTTGTGGAGGAAGATAAGTCTTCAGGGAATTTGCAAGAAACAGTCACCATTGGAGAAGAAGATCTCCCCCAAATTGTGGAAGAAGATAAATCCTCCGGGAATTTGCAAGAAACAGCCACTATCAAGGAAGAAGATCTTCCTCAAATTGTGGAAGAGGATAAGTCTCTCGAAGAAACTCTTGATATTGAAAGCATTGATGATCTTCCTCAAGTTGTCGAGAAGGATAAGTCTCTTGAAGAAACTCTTGATATTGAAAGCATTGATGATCTCCCTCTTGTCGTAGACGAAAAAAAATCGGAAAATGAAGAAGATACTTTGAACGTTAATGATTTTAATGAACTTCCTGAAGGGGAAGATAAAAGCTCAACGGTTTCACTTATTACCGATGCACTTTCTGAGCCAATTGACACAGAAGAGAAGCCCAAGTTTCCTCAAAAAATAGAAGTAAGAGTTGATTTTACCAACACTTATCAAACAAAAGGATGGCTTCAGTTCATCCGCCAACACCAACTCAAAAAAGGCCAGCACTACGAAGTTTCAGAAGAAGATAATGAGCAGCCTGTTACTGTCACTATTTTTCTCAATAAGCTAGATCAGTATGATCGTGTTCATCAGCATATTTCTCATATTAAGTCTTTTTTTGATGCCGACTACGAAATTTCTGAAATTGATCGAGGAGGAATGGGAGCTATTCTTAAACTCACCTCAAAAAATGAGGGCACTATTCTTTCTCTTAGGCCAGAAAATAAATGGGCACGCCAATACTTTTCTCCCTATCTTAAAGTTCGCCAAATTCGGAAAAATAAAGAAGTTGTATATGCAGAGCTTCCTGCCGATACTCATTTTGTTGTCAAAGTTGCTTTTCGTGGTTATGAAGAAGCTCTTATCCAGGAAGCCCATACTTTAGGAATGGTAGCAGAAGATCCCTTAGCTTGCGAAAATATCGTTGGCTCTGTTCAACAAGGGCGGCTATTTAGCCAAGAAGATGAAGATCAGGAGCAAATTGGTTACTATCTTATGCTAGAATACATTTCTAATGGAGATGCAGAAGAGCTCTATCAGGAATTCCCGGAAGGTAAAATTCCTCCTACGACTTGTGTTGCTATTATGCTGGATTTAGTGACTTCTCTTCAGCATCTCAAAGCTAAAGGGATTATTCATAGAGATATCAAACCACAAAATATAATGTTCGATGAGAAAAGTAACCCTAAACTATGTGACTTTGGACTGGCCATCACAACCAACCAGATGAGTGAAGAGTTAACCGATGACCGTATTCGTCTTCTGCGGGTTATTGACCAAGAGTTTCTCAAGACTAGCCACGAAAGAGAACAAGTTGAACAAAAACTTGAGAAAAATAATAACGAAGTATTGAAGGAGCAACTTACTCGTCTGCGTGCTCAAGAAAAAGATAGGGCCAAAGCTCTTAAGAATCGCTATCGCCCGATTAGCGCAGAAGAAAACGCCACTCGTGGAAAATTCGAAGGTTCTCTTTATTATGCGGCCCCCGAACAATTTAACATGGACGTGGTTTTGAATCATGCCTGCGATATCTATCAACTTGGGGCAGTGATGTATACTCTTCTGACAGGAAAACCACCGGTTGAAGCAGAAAATACCATGGATATCATTAGCCAAGTAACCTATCCTGTTAAATCTGCCGTTAGCGACCATTTAAAACCTACTCCTCTTATCGAAGACTTAAGTAACTTGATCCAAGCCATGCGCGCTCACCAACCCGAGGAACGTTTTAATATCGACGAGGCGAAGAAGCAACTCCAGGATATTATTCAAAAACACAGCATTGAGCTTAAAAAACCTATTTCTTTGGATGATCCCCTCGCGAATAAATTTCACCAGCGAGCTCTCTTTAAGCTATTTCCCCTCAAGCCTAATCAAAAAATTGTGTTTCATTGTCGCCACTGCCGAAAAAAACTCCATATCTACCAACACATGGATAATCAAAAAGGAAAATGTCCCGGCTGCAAAAAAGATATTTGGGTCAAGATCCAGTATCCGGAGACTTTGTAGGAAATGTTTTTTGCAGGCGTTTTGTGAGTCTTATCTGAAACCGGTTTCCGAAAAAGATCATCGAAAACCGTTCGAAGGCTTATGTTCCCTGGAGGGTAAGGCTCCTGCCGCACCGGGGATGTGCTTTTGCTTCGGATGGTTAAAAATACTTATCTCTACAAATTCAATTCCTTTAATGGGTTGTCCTCCTTCTTTTGTCCAATCAATCTCTGTGGTAACAGAGCTTTCTCCTGGTAGAACAAACCTATCGATCACCTCTTGGTCTACTGGGGCTTTGAAGAGTTGATGGCGTTTATTTCCCAGAAACGCATGTTCCCCGTTTCCTTGACTTACAGGAATGGCAAAGTAGAGAAATTTTTTACGGTCAGGGCTGGCAAAATAAGTAAAAACATAACCTCCTTTAGGAGAAACGTGGGCGAAAAAATCCCCGAAATCGGTTGCTCCATTTTTAAAATATACTTGTTCGTCGTTGTTGGCAGCATAAATAGCTGCAGAAGTAACAAAGCTCTTCACTTTTCCAAGGGCGGCATTCTCATTAGAAGCAGGACGCACTGCAAGAAAACTGGGAGCTATCATATAAAAAAAGAGAGCCATGAGTATTACGATGGTGATAAAGAGACGTAGATAATTAACTTCCCGGTTTTCTGTATTTTCCATTTTCTTATCTTGTTTAAAATAGATGTTTATATAAAAAGTAGCCTTCATCATAATCCAAACATTGACCGAAGATGTGACTAACTCGTAAATTCTTTTTGATCAGTGCTGCATGAAAAGTAGAGTGTAGCAACCGGAAAGAACAAGGGTACAAATCACAAAAATCACAAGATACCTAAAAAAAATCCTTCTATCGGTTTTCCTCCATCCAATTTTTTTCTCCTCAAACTCAATTCCCTTGATACGTTTTCCTCCTTCCTTTGTCCAATCAATCTCTGCGATAATAAAGTCTATTTCTGGCAGAAATTTACTGATCATTTGGTCTTCTACTGCGGCTTTGAAGAGTTGATTGCGTTCATTCCCGATGAACGAATAAGCACCGTTTCATTCACTCACGGGCATGGCAAAATAGATAAATTTATGACGCTCAGGACTGGCAAAGTATGTTAAAACATAACCTCCTTTAGGGGAAACGTGGGCGAAAAAATCCCCGAAGTCCGTTGTCCCATTTTCAAAATAATCTTGTTCATCATTGTTGGCAGCATAACAGGCAGCAGCAGTAACAAAGCTCTTTACTGTTCCAAAGGCAGCATTCTCATTAGAAGCATGACGTGCTGTTGTAATGCCAGGAATTGCAATAGAAAGAATAACTATCATAGGTATCCCGATGGTGATAAAAAGACGAAGATAATTGATTTCCCATAAGCGGCTTTTTGGTTTTTCCATTTTCTTACCTCTGCTTAAAATTTTTTTTGCGAATTGTTTTAAATCTCAGTTTAGTTCTAAGCTATGAGGAGAAAAATTGCACTGTATGAAATTTTATTCATGAAATGAGTAGGAGGAGTGCTTTTTAGTTTCGGGAGGTAAGAGGCGGAGTTTTTTTTAATCTCATTTGGTGGGAAAAGAATTTTTGTAGTTGTTGCTAGAGAAATCGTTTTTGTAGTATAGTTTAAGAGCCTACAAAAACGATTTTTCCGTAAACATTTCTAAGATCCTACTGCAACACTCTCCTTTGTCTGTTGCGAGTCTACTACTTTACGAATAACATTGGCAATGCGATCTATTTGCTCTTCTGTTAAGTAAGGGTGCATGGGTAGACTAAATATCTTTTCTGATACTGCGTCAGTTACAGGAAAATCGCCCATTTTGTACCCCAAGTGAGAGAATGCATCTTGGCGATGCAAAGGCTTAGGGTAGTAAACCGCAGTGGGAATACCAGCATCTTTTAAAGCGGATTGGCATTCGCTACGGTAGTCAGAGAGAACCGAGTATTGAGCCCAGGCACTTTGGCATCCTTCAGGGGTGTGAGGAACCTCTACTAGTCCAGCTAATTTCTGGTTGTATGTTTGAGCAACGCGTTGGCGAGCCTCGAGTTCTTCTGGGAAAATCTCTAGTTTAGGTAGAAGGACAGCTGCTTGCATAGCATCAAGTCGACCGTTAATCCCGATACGAACATTATCGTACTTGTTACTTCCTTGTCCATGGACGCGAATAGAGCGTAGTTTTTCTGCGAGGGCATCATCATTGGTGAAAATACCTCCCCCATCTCCGTACCCTCCGAGAGGTTTGGCCGGAAAAAAACTTGTTGTAGCAAGATGGCCAAAACTACAAGCTCGTCTTCCTTTATAGATGGCTCCCATAGACTGAGCGGCATCTTCTAAGACAAAAATATCTTCTTCTTTAGCAATGGCTTCAATGGCGTCATAGTCTGCAGGTAAACCGAAGAGATCAACAGGGATAATTCCACGGAGGCGACCTTTTCCTTCTGCTTTTGCCTGAGTAATGGCTTCTCGTAATTTTTCTGGAGAGATATTGTAGGTGCTGGGATCTATATCCACAAAAATAGTAGTAGCTCCCAGTAATTGGACAACTTCGGCAGTTGCAATAAAAGTAAAAGGGCTAGTGAAAATAATGTCACCGGGTCCTATTTCGTATGCCATGAGAGCCATTAGAAGGGCATCGGTTCCACTAGCACAAGAAATGGAGTGCTTAACGTCTAGAAAAGAGCAGAGATTCTTTTCTAAGTTAGAAATTTCTGGGCCCATAATGTACTTACCATGGCGAAGAACATTGGCAATATTTCTCTCTATTTGAGGCAAAATCCGTTCTTGTTGAGTTTGGAGATCAATAAAGGGAAGAGAGTTATCTGATATCTGAGAAATTGTTGCCAGCTTAGAAACTGCAACTACTTTTTCGTGAGAAGCAATAAAGTCTTCTTTTTCACTCAGAACGACCCAATTATTGTGAAGAGATTGTACTGCTTTCAAGGTCATTGTTGCTAAGGAGTCTTTTTGGCTAAAGCTTTCCTTCATCTCTAAACCATAAGAGCTTAGAACTTGAACTTGATCTAAAAAATCCTTCCACTTGTCTCCGGCCTCTTTTCCCAGTAAATGAGATATCAGAGGAAGAGCTGCTGAAACCACCCAAAAGCGGTTCTCTTGTGCGTCGATTTGATTTTGCAGGAGAGAGTATACTTCACTTTGTTCCTCTTGACTAACCAAATGACTAACCAAATTGACAACAACATCTACGTCTAAAACTATATTTACCATGTTTAATAATCCTAATATTTTTTTCTGAGCAGTGATTTTACGATTCGGTTATTCTCCTGAATACTCAGGTAACCTTTTTGGACAATAAGTTCTCCTAAGCGAGGGAGTTCTTGGGTTTCTTTAAAGTAGTTTCTTTGTAAACTCAAGCATTCTTGAATTTGTTCTTCTTTTAAAATTTTGTTGTGTAAAATAGCTTTCGCCAAATGCATGTCTTTATTTAATACTTTATAGTAGTTATGCTCTAGGAGGAGTTTTTCAATATCTTTAGGTTCCAGTTTTCGATTTTTGGTCAGAATGTCTGCCATACTTTGAGAGGCAGTCTCTTTTTCTTGAATTTTGAGATATTCTCGAATTTCATCATGGGTAGTTAGCCCATTTTTGATGGCTAAGCGACAAACATTTAAGTCTTCGCTGCTGTGAAACATTCTTCCTAGAGGGACTTGTTTACCTTCTGCGGGAGAGGCTTTGGGAGCTTCATCAGGAATAATAGGAAGACTAAAGTCTAGTTTATCTCCAAATATATAGGTTTTTCCGCGCTCTTTTTCACGGTGAGGAGAGAAAGAAAGAGTTGTTCGTCCTACTCTTATCTTAGATCCTTCTTCTAGAGCATAGCTGTCGATTAGTTTATCTTGAACGAGGACGCCATTAGCGGAAAGTAGATCTGTAACGATAAATTTATCTTCATTTTCCTCGTAACTGAAGAGACAATGCATAGAGGAAATCAAAACATCATTGAGGCGAAAATTACAAACACTTGAGCGTCCCAATAAGCGTTCTTTTTTAGGAGGTAGTAGAAACACTTGTTCCAAATGTTCCGCTTTTCCTTCTGAGACAGTTAGTTGTCCCGTAGTCATATCTCATTCTCCTTTTTAGACCTTTGTAATTTTATCTATCGGCGGAATTTTTGGGAGTATTTTCCATTGGTGTAGGAATTATTTTCGAATCGACTAGATTCTAAAGAATCTCCTTCTATTAACTCCTTAGGAATTTCTCGTAAAAAACCAGAAGGCTCATTGCCGTATCCGTAGCCGTAGTCGTTACTTCGATGAGTGAATTGACTATAGCTTAGGGTAAGTAGTTTTTTAGCTCGGGTCATACCAACAAAAAACAGTCGGCGTTCTTCCTCGATCTCTTCCTCAGTTTCACTTCGACTATGAGGACAAAGCCCTTTAGACATTCCGAGCATAAAGACGACTGGAAACTCTAGTCCTTTAGCAGCATGTAAGGTCATAAGAGTAACATAATCTTGGGATTCTATTTTTTTTTCTGTATTAGCAATAAGAGCAATATATTCTAGTAAAGAAGAAAGAGTAGCATTTTCGTATGCTTTTTCGTACTCGTAAACAGAGGCGACAAACTCTTGGATATTTTCCATACGCTCTTCTTCTTTTTTATTGTCATTTTTTTCAATATACTCAAGATATCCGCTTTTTTGCAAAACTAACTCTACAAATTGAGCCAAACCTAAAGATTCTTTTTTTTCGTTCAATTCCTTGGCTAGGTCAGAGAATTTTTGGAGAGCTTGTTGCGGACGCTTTTTAAATGACTCGAGTAGATTTTTATCTTTGAGGATTTCGCAAATGGGAAGATTCTTTTCCCAAGCTATTTCTAAGAGTTGCTTTTGAGTCACTTTACTAATTAAGCGGGCTGGGACATTGATAATTCTCATTAGAGCGACTTCATCTCTTGGGTTAGCTAAAAACCGAAGATAAGCAAGAATGTCTTTTATTTCGGCTCGTTGATAGAACTCTACTGCTCCTACAATTGTATAGGGAACATTGTAGCGAGTCAAAGCTGTTTCCATCGCTCGACTTTGTGAGTTTACTCGATAAAAAATTACCATACTGGAAAGAGGGTATTTCGCTCTAAGTTTTGATATTTTTAGGCAAACTTGCTGTGCTTCATTTTGGTCGTCTCGCGCTCTAAAAAACTGAATTTTTTCTCCCATAGGGTTATTTGTCCAGAGAGCTTTGGGCTTACGCAGTTTGTTTTGCGCAATGACAGCAGCAGCTCCTTTTAATATTGTCTGTGTACTTCGATAGTTTTGCTCTAGCTTGACAACTTTAGCATCGTCAAAATCTTTTTCAAAATTTAGGATATTCTCAATATTTGCTCCTCGCCAAGAATAAATGGATTGATCAGGGTCTCCTGTGGCGCATATATTTCTGTGAGTTTGAGCAAGAATTTTGGCAATTTTATACTGAGGTTGGTTGGTATCTTGAAATTCATCTAGCAAAATGTATTGAAATTTATCTTGATAGCTTTCTCGGACATCACTATAATTATTGAAAAGTTCAAGTGTTTTTAAAAGTAGATCGTCAAAATCCATAGCATTATTCCGCTGAAGAAGTTTTTGGTATGCTTGATACACCTTTGCGATCAAACGATTCCAATAATTCTCAGTTCCGGGAACTTCTTGGGCAGCAATTCCTTTATTCTTGTATTGGCTGATAATATAGCCATACTTGCTAATTCCAAGTGACTTATCTAAATCTAATTCTTGGAAAACCTGAGTTAATGCTTTTTTTTGATCATCTGTATCATAAATAGAAAAATCCTGTTCGTAACCCAAATTTTCAGCATTTTGACGTAGCACTCGAGAGCAAAAAGAATGGAAGGTTGAAACCCACCAAGCTCTTACATGAGTGATTTCCGTCACTCTTTGTGCCATCTCTTTCGCCGCTTTGTTTGTGAAAGTGAGAGCCAGAATACTGTTGAGAGGAATCCCTTGCTCCATAAGATGGGCTATTCGATGTGTGATGACACGAGTTTTTCCACTTCCCGGGCCCGCTAGAATGAGCAAAGGGCCGTTTGTGTGACAGACAGCTTGAGCTTGGCTTTCGTTAAGATTTTCTAGAAGATTCATTTTCTCTTTTTCGTATTTAAAGGTAAAGCAATGTCCAAAGCCCCTAAAGAAAAAAAAGCAAAGAAAAAACGTGGTTTCCTTGGCAATTTGATGAGGTTTTTCCTCTTTTTTATATTTTTCCTGGTGCTTGCTAGCGGATTGGGCTACTGGAAAAAGGAATGGGTTACTGGCCAGTCATTCAAAGTATACTCCTTACTGATCGCTAAAACTTTAACTTCCCCTGATTATTACGATTTGGAAAGTGATCAAGAGTATCAAACTGAATTAGCTGGAGAAACAGAGGGAAAAGAACAGCTAAAAAAATCCATTAGGGAGAAGCGGCATAATGAAATGCGAAGCTCCTTTGATGAAGTAAGAGCTATGTATGAAGCTAATCCTAAAAACGATTGGTACCCTTTTTTCACCGAGTTTTTTACCTCTCTGCGTAGTGTTTTGTCGGATCGAAAAGTAAGCGAGAAAGAGCTTAAAGATTTTCGAGAAGAATTCAAAACCAAGGCGTATGAGCTAACATCTGAAGCAAAAGATTCAGATGAATTAGACTCGACCAGTGATTCACCGAACGAAAAAACATCAGATATTTTACCGGCTTCCTCCGATGATGACCAAAGCGTTTTTGAAGAGGAATAAATGACATTTTGTTGTCACTTTTGGGAAGGCAAGAATCCTGCCTTCGTAGAGCTGAGACAATGTGAAAGTCTTTTTCTAATATAGACTAAAATAATTAAGCCTGAATATAAGGATATGAAAGGGAGTTAAAAACTCCCTTTCATATTTTAGCTAAAATGTGCTAATTAGTTACCTATTTAGCTATTTAAAATACTTGTTGATTAAGTTGAAAACTGTATCTCTGTATCTCCGATCTCAATCACATCACCTTCCTTAAGAGAAGTTATTATTTCAATTTTATTTCCGTTAACATAAGTACTATTGGTACTATTGTTATCGAGAACTTGAAAGTCTCCTCCCTCATTAGTTACGATGCAATGGATACGAGAGAGCTTTATATCGGGAACGGGAATAGAGCAGTCTAAGTTACGACCGATGGTTGCTTCATCACCGTCCTCGATAAAACAGGTTATACCCTTACCTTCTCCCTTAATAACCTCTAGTTTTCCTCGCATAAACGAACCTCCTTCGTTCAATTGTCTTCGTCACTGTCTTTTTCTGGTTTGTTCAAACCGTATTTTTCCATTTTTTTATAAAGATTACTTCTTTGCATCTTTAATATTTCAGATGTTTTTTTGACATTCCAGTTTGTTTCGGTCAGTTTTTGAATAAAGAACATCTTTTCTGACTCTCGTTTAAACTCTTCAAAGGTTTGGTAAGTACCAAAAAAACCTTCTATTTTGGAATGAGGAGAAGAAAGGTGCGATTTTATTTCATCTGCTCCGATACTATCTCCGGTTGATAATATAACTAAACGCTCAACAAAGTTCTTTAATTCTCGAATATTTCCATTCCATGAGTGCATTTTAAGCTCTTGCAAAGCGTCAGAAGAGAGTTTTTTTATGGGAATACTATATTTGTGCGCAAAGTATACCAAAAAATGAGAGACAAGTATAGGGATATCTTCCAATCTTTCTCTTAAAGGGGGTACATGAATAGGGACGACATTTAGTCGATAAAAAAGGTCTTCTCGGAAATTTCCCTCGGCACTTTCCTTTTCTAAAGTTTTGTTTGTCGCAGCTAGAACACGAACATCAATGTCCATTGATGTGGCTCCTCCCACTCGAGTTACTTTGCATTCCTCTAAAACTCGTAGTACCTTAGCTTGAGCAGTAAGGCTCATATCGCCAATTTCATCTAAAAAGAGGGTTCCCTTGTGAGCTTGCTCAAATTTTCCTTTTCTTTTTTCATGAGCACTAGTAAAAGCCCCTTTTTCGTGTCCAAAAAGTTCGCTTTCAATTAAATTTTCTGGGATAGCAGCACAGTTTAACTCAATAAATGGAGCATTGTTTCGGCGAGATTTTTCATGGATGGCCCGAGCAACAAGCTCTTTCCCTGTTCCATTTTCTCCTGTAATTAAAACACGTGTATCTATAGGGGCTACTCTCTCAATAGTTTCTAAAATTTGTTTAATCGCAAGGCTTTCGCCCAATAATTGACGATCATGGTATACTATTTTTTTGAGTTCTTGGCACTGAGAAGAAAGCTCTCTATTTTTTATAGCATTGCTAATCGTAATTAAAATACGATCTTGGTCAAGAGGCTTTGCTAAAAAATCATAGGCTCCCTTTTTGGTGGCCTCCACCGCCGTTTGAATTTCAGCATGTCCTGAAATCATTATAATATCAATTTGAGGAAAACTCTTCTTTATTTTTTCAAGGAGTTCTAAGCCATCCATACCAGGCATTTTGATATCAAGCAAAGCCAAATCAAAAACAGGCTTTTTTTGTTTTTCTGTATTATTTTTAACACATTTATCCAAAATAGAGAGAGCCTCTTTTCCATTGCTGGCCTGAGTTACGTCGTAATCCTCATAAAGAAGAATGGTTTCTAAAGACTCTCGAATACTCTTATCATCATCGACTACCAATATACTTGTCATATAACTTCCTGTTCTTTCTCGCTTTTGCCCGCTACGACAAATTTTCCTGCTAAGCAAAGAGGCATATTCCCTTTGGGAATAATAATTGCTGCTTTTTTTATTTTTAAGATGGTTCCTCTTTCTTGTTCTTTTTGTGCGTTTTGTTCTTTTTCTGTATTTTGGGATACTTCTTCTATGGGCTTGTTAGGCGTTTTTTTTGATAGCTCTTCTGAGATATATATAATTTCGTGTTGTTTATCTGAAAAAGAAACTTTCTCTCCGACAAATGGAATATAAATATGAGGTCGAAAAATCTTGGCATAAACACACATCTTTTCAATAGACTCATGGTCTTCTTGTTCTGCTAGAGTTTCAAACCAACGACGTAATGCATTGTAAACAGGTAGTATAGGAGGTTTTGGAACCTTTTCCCCTAGCTGTAAATAAAGAAGCATTTGTTTGACATTTTGTAAATCTCCCTCTCTAAGGGAGAGCTTGGCAAATTTTTCTAGCTTTTTAATTTCTTGTAAAAAACGAGGAGGAGAACCAGCACAGACGAATGATTTACCAGGAAAAGCAATTTTCCTTTGTTTATCAGGAGGCCAAAAATAATCAAGAGCCATTTGGCGGTAAACTACTTGGCCTTTTCCATGATCTTCACAGAAATCATAATCGATTGTTTTTTCTTGCTCGCATGGATACATTCCCCATCGAGCCAAGCGATTTTTTACAAAACTATATTCCAAAGGGAAATTACTTTCTAGGGTAATTAAAAGCTCTGCTAGAAAAACCAAGCCATGGGAGGAAAATTCTCTTTCCAAAGCATTTTTATTTTGCCACTCTTGAAGTTTTTTTCTTTGTTCCTTGGGAATATTTTTTAGATTTTCTTGAAAAGAAGATAATTCAAAATCTATATCTAATATAATTTGCTGGGTTAATTTTTCTAACTCTCGATTTTCACCACGGAGACTTTCTAAAGCAATGACTCCAGCACTTTTTATTTCATCTCCACAGACTGCAAAAATGTTTCGATAAAGATGGTTTTGGTAGTTTAGAGGAGGAGTTCCTAAAGAAATTTTCATTTCTCCAAAAACTTCTTTGGGATCTTCTGAAAGATTAGAGTCATCCCAAAGAATTCTTTCGACAGACCATCGAGGGATCGCGTCAGAAAAAACGAAGAAAAGGGCCACTTTTTTGTAAATAGTTTTTCCATTAAAATTTTCAAAAAAAGCTTGCGCTAAAATTTCTTTCCGAAGATCTTCCGTTTCAGACAATGAGCCTTCTAAGTTACCTATTTCAAGTAAATTACATACATCTATTAAAGTTTCTGCTTTAGAAATGCAGGAAAAATAATCTTTTACCTTTTTCCATTCTTTTGAAAAAAACACTTTTCGCAGATCATGTTCATTTTGAACTAGGTTTGACAGAATTTGAATTTCAATAGATTCTGTTGGCTGTTGTAGTTCAAGAGTCTTTTCAAACTTATAAAGAATGTCCAAAAACGAGAAATAGTGAGAAGTGTTGGCAGGTATGTGATGAACTAAATTGGTTAAGGCCTGGTGGCGTGCTAGGAGACGTTCTTTCTCTTCACTACTTAACAATCCTTGCATCTTAGTATCCTGCTAAAATATAGGTTTTATTTGTGTCTAGTTGATTTTTTTTGTACCGATGAACCATCAACTCACCCGTTTTTACATCAATATAAAACTCTGTTCGAATAGATTCTCCTTGCTGAAAAGAGACTAGTGTTTTGTATGATGTAAAATAACCATAGGTGCATTTTTCTACTTTTCCCCAAGCTTCCAAAGTCCCTACCTTACTTCCTTCTTTTGTTAAAAACCAAAAAGTGTTCTCATTATATTTGAAATAGATAGGGGAAAAGAATTTTTCTATTTTTTGGAAGGCCTGTTCTGGCTGATTGTCTATATAAATCGTGGTATCTTTGACAGCCTCAATCAACTCAACAACTTCTTCCATTTCTTTGGCAGCATTTTCCATAACACTGAGAGTTTTTTTGACCGATTCTTCTTGGGGGGGAGCCTTCTGAGAAAGAGTCGAGGTTGGGGATTTTGGAGCAGAGGAAACAACAGGATCATCTAGCTCTTGATTATGAGAAGAGGGAGATGAACTGCATCCGATAAAAACAACTATGAAAAAGAAAGGAAGGTATTTCATAAACTATCCTCTAAAAATCAAACTCATTATCTTCTTCGCTATATTCTTCCACATCTCCATTAGAGTCTTCGTAGCTAGAGTCTTCATAATCAGAGTCTTCGTAGCTAGAGTCTTCATAATCAGAATCTTCATAGCTGGAGTCCTCATAATCAGATTCCTCGTATACATCTTTTTCTGCTTTTACAGTTTGAGGCTTCTTTTCCTTTTGGGTAGATTTGGCAAGAAAAGTGCTTTTCTCTTTTTTTCGCAAGGCCACTTCTTTGTTTTCTAAAGATACAGGAAATACATGAACTTGGCTTTGTTCAAAGATTCCGGCTAAACCCTTTTCTAAGGTTCTATTTCCGAGGTCAATGGATTGATTCAGTCCTTCATAACGTACTGTTTTACCAGAGACTCCAATATGTCCAACCAGATCCTGATCTAGATTATAGACAAAGTAATAGTTGCGAGGAACCCCTTTTTTATTTTCCCATTCGTATTTTTCAGCGTAACCGAGCATATTACTTTGGTTTTGAATTTGATAGCAAACAGTTTTTTTAGGGGTTGTAAAAGGATCCGATTCATCGACAATTTTCTCTTTTTCTGGAACTTGTTGGCAAGAGAGCAAGACAAAACTTAGGATTAAAATCGCGAGTATTCGCATAGAGTTTCTCCTGGCAAGGGCGTGTAGAGGCTCTTGTACAATAAGAAATACAATAAAAAATACAATAAAAAATGCCAGGAATCAAATTCCTGGCATTTTATTTCATGCGATGAAAAATTCCAGGCAGTACTTGTGTACTTAGAAATTTTACCAGCGCTACCTAAACTGCGTTAGGGCAAATTTAATTTGCTTATTTTTTTTAGTTAGTCAATGGATCAAAAGTGAGGAAGAATTCTCCACCACTTGTCATTGCTGCACTAACGTCTGTACTTCTAATGTGATCGCTGTGACCATCCAAGAAAAGGAAAATCATCAATTCTCCGTTTTCATGGTTTTCTACATCTGCGTCATTCCAGTCATCAGAACCAATAGGAGTAGTCGTGGTATCTTTAGTCGGCTTGAAAACACCAGGGTAAATTTGTTGGTTCAAATTTTTACGTCCAGCATAACTACAAGGACCAAAACCGTTACCAAGATCAGTGGCATCTTCAAGTCCTTCGAATTCGTCAGGAGTAGATGGGCAAAGGAATACTAATGGCTCACCCAAAATTCCATTTAAACCATCACCATTTTCTCCGACGTATAGGTGAGTTAAGAAACCTTCACCTTGGCGTAAAGGATACTTTACGTTTCGACCGAAGTCTAGAAGGTAAAGTTTCATACATTTACCCATTTGGTCCAAGTTAGCTTTACATTTAATTTGCTTAGCTTTTTCTTGAACAGATCCTAGAGCGGGCAGAAGCATCGCAGCTAGAATACCAATAATAGCGATTACAACAAGAAGTTCGATTAGGGTAAAACCTTTTCTCATTCTTTATCTCCTTTTAGAGTTTGCTATTTCATGGCTACATATTAGTGCAAGATTATGAAAATATTACAACATAGTGTGAAATAGCTTACAAAACTACTTATTAATAAGTAAAAATTTAAATCTGTATAAACAGAAAAATGAAAAACAGTAAAATAGTGCAATAGATAACGAGTTATCTAATTAGTTAAAGGATCTAGAAGATCCTCGAAGCTGGCATCCTCAAACGAGGCATTGGCACTGTGGCCATCCAAAAAGAGGAAGTTGCTTAGATTGGGATGATTTGATCCCTCTAATTGTTCTATATCATCGGAAACCAAAGGAGTAGTAGTTGTTTGAGTTGTCAAAGTGAACAATCCCGGATAAACGGTTTGTTCTTGGTTAATCCGACCAGCATAGCTTATTGCATTTGTATCAACTTCTTCTGCAGTGAGATCTTCCAAGTCAGTCCCGTCATTATTATCATCTGCAGTAGAGGGGCAGAGAAAAATCGCAGGCTCTTGGAGAATACCAGATTGATAGAGACGAGCAACAAAGCCTCCTCCATTGGTATCTGGATAATTGACATCTTTCCCTAGGTCAAGAACATACAACTTCATGGATTTACCCATTTGGTCTAAGTTAGCAAGACATTTAATCTGCTTAGCTTTTTCTTGAACGGATCCTAGAGCGGGAAGAAGGAGGGCTGCCAGAACAGCAATAATAGCTATAACTATTAGTAGTTCTATTAGTGTAAAACCTTTTTTCATCAATACACCTTTTAATTTTAGAGTGTAAATTTAGTTAGCGCACAAAAATTCGCTGGTTTGAATAAGAGCGAAAAAAACAAAATGTAAAGAAACGCTAAGGATGAATCTCAAATCATATAACGGTAAACGTTTTTGACTCTTTTACTTTACTTACTATAAAGATTATCAAAAAGAACTCTATTTAGCAATAAAAAAAAATTAGCTGCTTGGAAAAAAAATACTTTCATTTGACTGACGAAAGCGGGAAGATTCTTTATCTAGCTTCTATTTTTTGATAAAACTCTGAAAAAGAAGTTTGATATATGAGGCGATAGTGTTTTAGGAGATAAGTTTGCAATTTTGGGTCGGTATTTACCCATGTACTGTATCCTTTACGATGTAAGTAAAGATAGCGAATTTTTCCCAGTTTTTTTTCCAGTTTATGATAGTCCGATTTCATGAAGGGGAGCCAAATAACTTTGCGTTCGCTTTTCCAGCTTAAAGGGAAGGGAATATTGGTCATGATATAGTCAGAGGAAGGAACTTTTTCTAACCAAATTTTTTTCTCTTGTTCGAGTGAGGATAAAAAACTAGAGGAAAAGCCTTTTGAAAAAAAGAGTTGGAGTAGGCCAAGAATAATGAGAAGGAAAAAGACTGCTTTAGATAAAGTTTTTCTTTGAGCAAACCAAGAGCTTTCTTTCTCTAGTTTTTGCATCATATAAAAAATAATAAAGGGAGCAAAAGAAACAAAATGTCGAGCTACTGGATGGATAGGCAAAAGACAAATAAACTGTAACAGTCCACCGAAAATTAAAGCAAATAAGAAATAATCTCGGAAAGCTTTTTCTTTTGTATTTGAGTTTTTTTGATTTTGAAAGGCAGATAAAATCCAAATACAGAAGAGAAAAAAGAATGTGCTGAGTAAAAAAAGACTAAACCGGTTGTTATGCACTTGCCAAAGATCAGATAAAGTTTTATCAGGAGGAGAAACATCTTCTTTTTCGACTCCTGTAAAATTAAATGCTCGGAAAATGTTTTTATGGCTTAAGGGGGAGAGATGAAAGGCCTGAGGCCAATAGTTGAGTAAACCATAATAAAAAGTTTTCTGCCAAACTAAATCAGGGTATTTTTGCAAAAAATCCATTGTTTTAGGAGTATCTAAAGATCGATAGGCAGTGTAGTGAGGATAAACGGGAGTGAAGAGAGCAAGTTCATAGTGCTGAAGGGTAAAAAGAGGTTTTTGGTTTAAAGATACGTTGCGGAGCATCCAAGGAGAAAGAGTAATAACGAAAGCTAATATCCATTTTCCTAAATAGGAAAAGCGCTCCTTTTTGGAAGAACATTTTGAGTAAATATAAGCAAGAAAGGGGGGAATGAAAAAAACAAAGTTATATCTAGTAAGATAAGTCAGGGCACAGAGAAAGCCGAGTAAGTAAGGATTTTTTTTTTGCCATATAGAATAAGCAGTAAGAAAGAAAATTAGAGAAAAAAGTGGCTCACGCAGACAGGATATAGCATACCAGGAAATTTCGGGCAGAACTAGAACTAGCAGAGCTGTCACAAAAGCTGTGTAACTTGAACAATGAAATCGAGCTAAAAGATAAACAGTGAAAACGAGGAGAATGTAACAAAATCCGGTAACGCATATAACTACAATGTCGTGTGAACCAAAGAGCTTGAAGCCTAGAGCAAGTAAACAAGGATAAAGAGGAGCTCTCCAAAGATCGGCTATTCCTTTGTTTTCAGGTTCAACCAAAGATAGAGAAAGAGGGATGTAGAGAGACGAAGTGTAGCCTTTGCCTTGGGATAAATTTTGAGCGAGTTGAGCATAGTCGTAGCCATCTTGAACATGAATACCAGATACTTTGGTCTGGATGAGGAAAGTAAAAAGGAAGATTGCTAAGATGATAAGAAGGGCGAGAGAGTATTTGGGGCAAGAGAAGATAGTTTTAACTAAGTCGATGGTCTTGATATCCTTTACCCTTTCCTTTTAGACCTTCCACTTTTTCTGCTCTTTCTCGGTTTGCTAGTCCTCCTGCTTTGATATCATTTCTTAGAGAGTAACGGTCTTCTTTTTTTTCCATTCCTCCAGGAATTTCTGTGGACCGTTGAAATCTATCAGAACTAATAATTTTTTCTGGCTCTAGCTCTGGTGAAGGCGTCTCTGTTTTAGATAGATTTTGTTGGAGCAGTTTCTGTTTGCGAAATTCTTCAAAATCAGAACTTGCTTTGCCCTGAGGTGAGGGGGGGGAACCCTGTGGCAAAGGAGAGCGAGAAGCTACTGGCTGGACGGATCTAGAAGGATAACTTGGATTTACTCCAGGTCTTATTGCATTTGCAGGAGGACTTGGACTTGCTCCAATTCTTGTTGTATTTGCAGGAGGACTTGGATTTGCTCCAGGTTTTATTGCATTTGTAGATTGTTTTGGGGAGACCGGTCTATTTAAAGGATTTAGTCGAGGAGCAATTCCTGGTCGAGACAAAGCAGACTCTTGCCTTATAGAGTGAGGTTGAGATGCTTGAGGTGCAGCCTCAGAGGCTCCTTGAGGAGGAGTCCCTCCTCTAAGAGAAGAGTTTATAGGGGGATTTCTCTTTTTAAAGTTACCCAAGCCTGTGGGAAAAAGTCCACGTCCTTTGGGAAGCTGACTATTAGGAGGAGTATTGTCATCCTTCTTTGGAGGTCGAGAAGGATTATTCCGGTTTGGGTCCATGGATTTTTTTTCTAAGCTTGGATAATTTTGCTTTTTATGTATTCATTAACAGGTTTTTTCGTCATTGTACTTCGACGAACAGCCCAAAGTACAACATCTAGAGCATCTTGACTTAGAAATGATTTTTCTACTAAGACAGCTCCTATGGATCGGTACTTTCCCATTACTATGTTATTAGAGTATATACGAGAACATTTTTCCGCTTGAGATTGTGATATTAATCCACTGTCGATGGATGCTTTTAAAACGGCTTTTTCCTCTTCCCCTGCAATAACCTGTTTCATGCAAGCATAGATTTTTTGTCTTTTTTCCCCACTTATTTTTCCTTGAGCTAAGAAGAGTCCAGCTAATCCTTTGGTTCCTGTTTTTTGCAGTTTTTTGCACTCAGTTAACTCGCCAGGAGAAAGAAAATTATTGCTAGCACAAACTTTAAGGAAAACTTCGTCTCCTCGATCTAAAACAAACTGAATTTTAGCCTTTTGAAGAGCTGCTTTTTGTTGAGCGGATAGAATTTTTCGCTCCAACATTGTATCAGCCAAGTCGAGAGAAATTCCCATTAAATATAAGTTTTCTTGACGATCTAAGCACCCTTCCATTTTCTGGGAGGAAACAATTTTATTATGAACAGCGATTTGACCAAAAAGCACATCATGTTCAGAAGGAGTATGAGAATCTTTAAATGTTGCTTTTGGTTTTTCAATAGGAGCTAAACCTTCTTTTTCTGCAACTGTAGTCTCACCCCTTTGTAGCTTTTTTAAATCGTCAAGTAATTCTGTAAAAGATTGATACCTAGCAGATCGATCTTTTTTCATCATCTTAGCGACGACAGCACAGGTGTTCGGTGATACCTTGGGGTTACGTTCTCTAATGGGAATAGGCTCTGTATCCAAAAGAGCTGTCATAATAGCAATAGGATCATTACCTTCATAGGGAGGATAACCAGTTAGCATGTGGTAATAAGTTGCCCCTAAACTTGATATGTCAGATCTTTCATCAAGAGCTACGTCACCTTGAGCTTGCTCTGGAGACATGTAATGCGGTGTACCAAGTACAGTTCCCATTACAGTTAGTTTAGTTTCGCTATCAATACTTTTAGCTAGACCCATATCACAGAGTTTTGCTTTTCCGTCGTAAGTGATCATGATATTTTCTGGCTTAATATCACGATGAATAATCCCAAACTTAGCGGCATATTCAAGAGAACTTGCCACTTGTATGGTTAACTCCAATGCTCTAGGTTCACTGTATGCACCTTTTGAGAGGAGTGTTTTTTTTATGGTAGTACCTTCTACATACTCCATGACGTAGTACAGACGACCTTTGAACTCTCCGGTTGCGTATGCTGATATGAGATTAGGATGATTGAGTTGAATCGTTTGAGCGACTTCTCTTTTAAACCTTTTTACAGCTCTTTCGTTACCGATAAGATCATCTGAAAGGATTTTAATGGCGACATATTGATTTGTTTTGGGATCATGCCCTTTAAAGACATCTCCCATTGCCCCACTACCTATTTTTTCTACTATTTCGTAATTATCTATCATATATCCCATTAAACTGCCCTTCGGGATATGCACCAAAGTTTAAGAATACAGATACCACTTTTGGAGGCATTATAGCCAAATGTAGAGCTTTAGTCAAGTTTTTACTCTTGTATTCGACACTTTAATTTAAAACTTTTTCGTTTTCCTTTAAAACGAAGGAAAACGAAGGAAAGGAGAGCTAGTTTACATATTATATGACGGGGATATTTATTTTTTTCAAAGTGCCTTAGAAAAAACTTTTGTTTATGAAGAGAGTTTTTGTCAAAATAAAAACAACGGACGTTTCATTCTCAAGAGGCTAAAACTATTTCTGGTTAGTCTTGTATTAGGGAGTGTTGAGCTACCCTAAAAGTAAGGATAAAAATATGCTAAGTAAATGGCAAATTGTTTTTTGTATACTTATCTTCTGTGGAAACTGGACTTGGTCAGAAGTATCTATTTTAAAACTAGATAACCAAATAATCCAAGGAGAACTAGTTGATTTCTCCCATGAGCCTGCTGCACATCTAGTTATACGTTCTTCAGCATCCGTCGAAGAGGAGCAGGTTTTCTGTGAAAATATTGTTAAGATATCTTTTGATCTCGGAAACTCCGTTTCTCTTGCTGCTGATTTGGCCAAAGTAATTTTAAATGATGGATCTGTTGTTTATGGGAAATTAAAGGATGGAGATGAAAAGTCTCTCATCTTAGAATCTGAGTTGCTAAGCGGAAATTTTACTATTGAGCTTACAAAGATAAGTGAAATCTTTTTTGAAAAAGAGATTGTAGAGCAAGAGTATAATACTGATTTTGATAGACTTTCTTTCAAAAGTGGAGATGTCCTTGATTGCTTTATTGAAAGTTTTGGTAAAGGTTACTTGGAAGTACAGCACGATCAATTAGGTAAGATTACAGAGTATTTTAATAAACTGCGTCACATTAAATTTTCTCTTTTAGAGCCGTATAAGAAAGAAAATATTGGCCTTACGGCTAATGTCATAGGGATAGACGGTAGTAGTCTTAGTGGGAAAATACTTAGTTTAAAAAATGATATGTTAGAGCTTGAAGTTACTTATCTTAACCAGCAACTTCACATTCCTCTTAATCGAATAAAGTATATATTTTTTAAAAACGGTCGCTTGTCTTATCTTTCTGACTTTCCCAAAAAAGCTTACCAGACAAAATACATAGCTTACTTTCCCGGAGGAGGTTCATATCGTCCTCTCTTTGATCAAAATATCAGAGGGGGAACTATTGAGTTGAGCGGACAAAAATTTCACAAAGGAATCGGAGTTATTCCTCATACTGAAATAGCTTTTTATTTAGGGGGTAAATTCAAAAAATTCCAGAGCTATATTGGTCTAGACGATGAAGTTCGGCGACGCTATCAAAACAGTTCTACTATGATTGGGGGAAGTGTTGTCTTTAAAGTACTGTTAGATAATGAACCTGTGTACACTAGTTCAACATTATACTGGTTTAGTCCTCCTCAGAGCGTTGATATTGATGTAACCGGGAAAAAAGTTATTACTTTGATTGTCAGTTTTGCTGAAAATGGAGGAATCAATGATATGGCTAATTGGGGCGGGGCTCGTTTAATAAAATGATAGATCTTTTCCAGGTTACCCGCATGGTTGCTTTTGCTTTGGTCAACATTGTTATGTCACTTCCTGTTTTAGGACTAATGTTTTGTGTCCAAAGCTTTTTCGGATGGTATGTGGAATTTGTTTCTCAAGAGAATGGGATTTTGGCTAGTATTTTTTTGTTTTTAGGATATCTGGCCAACAGCTTATTTCTTTTCTTATTCTATTATGTTTTCGTAACGAACATTTTTAAAAGAGTGTCCCAGTTAAAAAAGCAGGAAGGAAAAGAAAAACAAAATAATTGGCAGGTGTTGATTTGTTATCTCACTAGCTTAGTGACTTCTAGCATTCTTTTGTACTATATGTGGTTTGTGAGGTAGGAAGAGTGTGGTGCGCGCCCTTGTTCTGGGCGCTCGCAGTTTTATAAACAAAATATAAAAAGATATAAGGCTCTTTTCACACAGGTATTTCTCTAAACATTCTCCGCGACTCTCATAAGGTCTTGTTTGAAGCTACCCATATCGGGGTACCTCAGGCTAGCTTTTTTGGCCAAAGATTTCATGATCACCTCTTCAAATTCAGGTGGAACTCCCTCTGCTACTTCTCTTAAAGCAGGAGGATCATTGTGCAGAATATTCTCAATAACTTTACCTAAAGGCTCTTCTCCAAAAGGAGGGAAACCGGCTAAGGCAAAATAGAGAGTGGCTCCTAGAGAAAAAATATCGGTAGCAGGACTAACAGTACGAGCATCTTCTAATTGCTCTGGAGACATGTACTGAATGGTTCCTAGCATTTGGCCTGAAGCCGTCAGTTGATGAGCCCCTGCTTTTTGCCACGCTTTTGCTAAGCCAAAGTCTGCTATTTTTACCATTCCGCTTCCGTCAACAAGTATGTTTGATGGTTTTACATCTCGATGAATCACTCCCTTGCTATGTGCATACGCAAGAGCATCAGCCATTTGAATGGATAAACTCAAAAGAATATCAGAAGGAAAAGTTCCTTGCTCTTTTAGAATTTGAGAAACATCTTTTCCTGCAAAAAATTCCATGGAAAAAAAGTAAGTTCCGTCGTGTTCACCAGCATCAAATATTCTCAGAATATTTGTATGATCTAACGCTACCCCTAGTTTGGCTTCTTGTAGAAAGCGTTTAACAATATCAGGTTGAGAAGACAATTCTTCTTTGATGACTTTTATTGCAGCGATAGTTTCTAAGAAAGAGTGACGAGCTTTGTAGACAGCTCCCATCCCACCCTCTCCTAAAATTTGTAATATCTCATAAGGGCCAACTTTAGTTAATCCCAATGCGTTTTGCTTATTGGCTTGACTAGGCTGATTTCCTGGTCTTCTGGTTACAGGGTTAGGCATCGAAGGGATTGCCCCTCCTTGAGGAGCGCCAATACTGGGGATACGAATCTCAGAAGCCGTTTCGGCAAAATTTCCTCCCCCTGGTGCTGGCCGTCTTCTTTCTGCTCCTACTGATCCAGGAAGTTGATCTGGTTCTATACCTTTTTCAATACATTGATAGCAGTAGACATTCACTCCATAACGAATAGCTCTCATATTTTGTAGATCTTGGTCAGTTACAGGAACTCCACATCCTTTGCAGAAACCCGCAGGATTAGCTCCTTCAGGAGCAGAAGAAGCGCCTGTTTGTTGGCGAACTAGGAATGTATGACGACCTACCTTCACTTCATCTTGGGCACTGAGAACCATTTCGACAATGCGACGACCATTGACAAAAGTTCCATTGCGACTTTTTAAATCAATTATCTTAACAGCGTTTTGCGTTATCTCAACCAGACAATGCTGACGAGATAGAAGAGGGTCTGTTATTGTTAAATCACAGGTAGCATCACGACCGATAAGAATTCTTTGCGGCGCAGTAATTGCTTGTCTGAAGCCGGAATTTTGGCCCTTGGTAATAAGGAGCTCCATTTTCATAGGTAACTTGGCAAAGAAATCCCCAAAAAGTTTGGAGGAGGAATTGCCCTCCCTTTCTTAAATGAAGTGTTCGTCTGAAAAATTGAACTTTGAAAAATATCTTTGAGAGAAATTATATGGTAATAGCAGTTCATTGTCAAACCAAAATTGTTACTTTATGGTAGGTATGCTATTTTTCTGTTTTGCCTAAAACTAGACAAGCATTTGATCCACCAAAAGCAAAAGAGTTAGTGAGAACATAGTTTACTTCTGGTAACTGACGACACTTCTCAGGAACATAGTCTAAGTCACATTCTGGGTCAGGTGTTGTATAATTGGCTGTGCCATGTATTTCTTTTTTCGAAAGACTAAGAGCACAAACAATACTTTCAATTGCTCCAGATGCTCCAATCAGGTGCCCTGTTAATGATTTGGTTGATGAAATGGGAATTTGATAGGCGTAGTCTCCAAATACTTTTTTGATGGCAATGGTTTCCATTACATCATTCTTGATAGTGCTCGTTCCATGAGCATTTATATAAGATATTTGATTTGCCTGGATATTCGCGTTTTGCATGGCTTGTTCCATCACTTGAACCGCCCCTCGTCCATCAGGGGCAGGTTCAGTGATGTGGTAAGCATCAGATCCCCATGCAGCTCCACAAAGTTCGGCGTAGATTTTTGCACCCCTCTTTTTTGCTCTTTCCCATTCCTCCAAAATGATAATACCAGATCCTTCCCCCATGACAAAGCCATTACGATCTTTGTCAAAAGGGCGGGATGCTGTTTCAGGAGACTCGTTACGAGTAGAAAGAGCTCGGGCAGCGGCAAATCCAGCTAAACTTGTGGGAACAACAACAGCCTCTGATCCACCAGAAACAATAACGTCACTCTCGCCCCATTGAATCATTCGCCCAGCCATACCCAAGGCCGCTGTACTTGAAGTACAGGCTGAGCTAATAACAAAATTAGGTCCACGAAAACCATTACGTATAGAGATCTCTCCGCAAGGGGCACTAACCATCACTTTGGGAACAGTGATGGGAGAGACTCTACGAGGTCCTTTAGACTCTAAAATACCTATTTGTTTGCTAACCTCAGTGACGCCTCCCATGCCAGAGCCTAGAATTACTCCAAAACGACTTAAATCTTCTTTCTCTAAATCAAAAGAAGCATCATTTAATGCGTTATGACAGGCAATAAGTGCGTATTGACTGAATAGGTCAAGTCTTCGAACTTCTTTTCTGGAAAGCCAAGGAGAAGGATCAAAGTTGTTGATTTCTCCTGCAATTTGGCAAGTGTATTCAGAAGGGTCGAACCTGCTGATTTTAGATATACCACTTTGGCCAGAAATGAGCTTTTCCCAAAAAGTTTCAATATCAAGCCCTAAGCTGCTTACCACTCCTAAGCCAGTTATGGCGACCCTTCTTTTACCACGTGTCATTTTACTTTCCTTCGAGTTTTGTCGCTATGTATTTGACTGCATCTCCCACCGTTTTCATGGTTTCTAAGTCTTCCATGTCAATTGTTAGGTCAAAGGCATCTTCGATATCTTGGGCTAGCTCCGAAAAATCTAAGGAATCTAAACCCAAGTCATCAGTGAAGTTATGCGAGGGAGCAATCTCTTCTTTTGCGACATTGGTATAATCACCAGAGGTGACCACTTCAATTAGCTTTTCTTCAATTTGTTTTTCTGTTGGGGTCACAGTAATCTCCTATACTTCTCTCAATACATATTTCCGAGATTTATTTTGGTATTATTGAGAGCTTGGCATATTTCTATGGTTGAGAAATAATTGAGAAAAATATCTCTCAATAAAAATTATTTTTTCACCTTTTGTTTTACATTGAAGAGTTTTTTGCCTTTGTAGTGGCCACACTCAGAACAAATTGCATGAGGTTTGACTAAAGCACCGCAAGAGTCACATTTTGTGTAAGTGGGTGCAGTTAAAGCATCATGAGAACGTCTTTTATTTTTTCGAGACTTGGAATGTCTTCTTTTTGGTAATGCCATTTTACAACTTTCTACTCAATATTTGTTTGATAAATCAAACTCAGAACCATAAGCATGGTTTGAGCTGATGTGCATAAATGTATGGGTAAATAGATCCCATATTACAACGGTGATGAAGAAAAACAGGGGACTAGAAATCAATTTCAAGGTATGAATTGTTTTTAGAAAATATGTTTTTTCTTTATTTTGATAAGTCGGAATTTTATGAAGTTAAATCGTGGTTTGTCAATTATTTTCTAATTTTTTTTGCACCATTTGTTTAACTTCTTGTGTTGCGATCTTCCAATTTTCGATTTTTTTGCCTTGCCCTTGAGCAAAATCTTTACGTTTAGCATTTCCTCCTCCTTCGAGGATACTACATGCTTTTTGTAAAAATTCTCCGGCATGGAGTTGGTCATTTGATAATAGTTTGTCAGAGACAAAAGCAACCAGAGGAACTTTACCATCTTTTTCTGTTCCAATTATCCCTGCACATTTTGCTGATGATTTTCTGAGTAAATCTGCTAACTCTCTAAGTTGAGGGATATCTAAGTTTTCAACTTTGCTCGTAATTAACTTGATATCTCCCACCTGGGTTGCTTCTTCGAGAAGCTGATCACGTTTCCCTTTATTATCCTTCTGGTTATCTTCTCTGCTTTTTTTCTTGAGTTTTTTATTTTCTTCCTGGAGAGCGGAAATACGAATAAAAATTTGCTCTTCATTTTGAGCCTTCAAAAGCTCTTTGACTTCCTGTAAGGCTTTTTCTGCCGACTGCATGCGTTGCACGGAAACATCTCTGGTTATAGCTTCAATACGCCGCACTCCTGTTTGAACTGCTGACTCCGAAACAATCTTGAACAAACCAATGTTGCCTGTAGCTGAAACGTGTGTTCCTCCACACAACTCCATTGAATGAGGAGGAACTTGAACAACTCTAACGACCTCCCCGTATTTTTCTCCAAAAAGAGCCATCGCTCCTTTTTTACGGGCTTCCTCCAAAGAGTCAGTAGTACTTTTTAGGGCGATGTTTTCGTAAATGAGTTCATTGACCATCTGTTCAATTTTTTTGAGTTCTTCAAAGCTGATTTTTTTCGGGTGAGAAAAATCAAAACGAAGTTTTTCTTCTGTCACAATAGAGCCTTGTTGAGTCGCATGGTCTCCTAGAGTTTTTTTTAATCCCCAGTGAAGCAAATGAGTAGCTGTATGGTTAGCCATAATCTTATGGCGCCTTTTTTCATCAATTTTTGCTTCTACGATGTTGGGGAGACTTGCAATATCTCCCTCTTTTAATTCTCCAAAATGGACAAATAGGTCTCCAAATTTTTGAATGTCCTGGACATGAAAAGAAAAATTCTCTCCGGTAATAGTGCCTGTATCTCCTATTTGTCCCCCTGACTCTGCATAAAAAGGAGTTTGGTCTAGAATTAATTTATCTATTCCAATTAACTTTACAATTTTTGACGAACTTTGAGTTGCTTCGTAGCCAAGAAATTCAGTTGCGGGAAGTCCTTCTAAGTCTTCTTGGAAATCTTCCATAACAAACTGTTTGCCTTTAGATTTCTCTTTGTGCTCTTTCTCTGCTTTTTTCCACCCATCCTGGTCAATAGAAAGAGATTCTTCTTCGGCCATAAGTTCAACAAGATCTTTTGGAAAACCATCTCTGTGATAGAGGTCGTAGGCTTTTTCTCCCGGGATAACGGAAATATTCTTTTCTTTGAATTCCTCGACTAGGCGAGTAAACATTTCTAAGCCTCGCTGGAGTGTTTTTCCAAAAGTTTCTTCTTCTGTGCGGACAAGTAAGGTAATATGATCTTGGCGCTTTTGCATCTCGGGAAAAATGGAAGAAAAAATTTGTATAATTGTAGGAACCAACTTATACATAAAAGGTTCTTGCATATCTAAATTCTGGCGACCAAAACGAGCTGCTCGTCTAAGAATACGGCGAAGAACGTAGCCTCGATGGGTGTTACTTGGCAAAATGCCATCGCAAAAGCCAATAGTTAAAGCTCTTATGTGGTCACTTATAACTCGAAAAGCCACATCTTGCGGAGAATGCCCTCTTTCATACTTAAAGCCACTTAAAGATTCTATTTTCTCTATGATCGGAGTGAACAAATCAGTGTCGTAGTTAGAAAACTTTCCCTGTAATAGAGCAACTAATCTTTCAAACCCCATGCCTGTATCTACATGTTGCAGCGGTAGGCTCTCTAAGCTGTTATCAGAACGGCGATTGAACTGAATAAAGACCAAGTTCCATATTTCAATGAAACGTGATCCCCCACCGTTAACACTATCTAAACTTGGATCACTAGAAGCACCTTCTCCTAAATCAACATGTATCTCTGTGCAAGGACCACAAGGTCCTGTGTCTCCCATTTCCCAAAAATTATCTTCTTTTCCAAAAGGAAGAATATGGGAAGGATCTATATCTGTTTCTTCTTGCCAAATCTTTTTAGTCTCTTCATCCATAGGCAAGTTATCTTCTACGTTTCCCTCAAAAAAAGTAACGTAGAGGTTTTCTTTGGGGATTTTCCAAATCTCGGTGAGTAGCTCCCAAGCCCAAGAAATAGCTTCTCGTTTGAAATAATTTCCAAAAGACCAATTTCCAAGCATTTCAAAGAATGTATGATGATAAGTATCTCGACCTACTACATCTAAGTCGTTGTGTTTTCCTGACACTCGAATACATTTTTGAGTATCAGCCGCCCTGTGATAGGAACGTTTTCCTGTTCCTAAGAAAACATCTTTAAATTGATTCATCCCTGCGTTTGTAAACAAAAGAGTCGGGTCATCAGGAGGGAAAACGGGAGCAGAGGGAACGATTTGGTGCTCTTTTTCTTCAAAAAATTTAAGAAACTCAGAGCGAATTTCAGCGGAGGTTTTCATCTTGTCTTTCACTTTCAAAACTTTGACTTGCTAATAATAGGTTATTTTTGTTATGATATAGGGTAGATAGGTTTATATTTATTATACAAAACCCTAAGTGCTAGTAAATAGTAAATTGGGATACTCTTCCAATAATAAAGTAATTGTTTTTAAAAAATGAAGAATCTTATGAAACACTCTGTCCTTTTTCTAAATCAAAACAAAAAAGTTTATCTTTATCTTTTTGTCGTTCTTTTTTTTCTAGGATCTTTTTTTTCTCTGGCTTTTGCCGATGATGAGGTTACTTTACAAGAATCTGAGTACAACCCCTTTGTTATTTATGGAGAGGACGTTAGTTTTCAACATTTACCGAGCCGAGTAGTTGTTGTTCACTTGTGGTCATCGGAAGACCCGACTAGTCGTGCGGAAACCTCTACTCTCTCTCGCTTTTACAAAAAAAATAAAAGCGCTAATCTTATGGTTTTAGGGGCTTACGCTCCTCTTGGAGGAGAGAACGCCGACTATGCATCTATTTGGAAAGATGCTCAGATGTACCGCATAGCCTACCCTTTACTGGGAGGTTTTGTGACGAAGAAAAAAGTCACCAGAATTCCTCACACCTTTGTCTTTGACGTGGGAGGGAAACTTGTTTTTGACGGTGATGATACGTTCAAATGTCTTCGGACGGCAGCAAGTCTTTTAAAAAAATATCCTAAAATATTACTAGGAGACCGAAAACCTCGTACACTTTCATCAGAGTATCGCCAGTTTCTTACTTTAAAAAGATTGGGGCGTTTACATCTTCGCTTACAGAAAATCTTAGAGAAAGAAAATCGAGAAGACAAGAGAGAAGATGCTAAATATTTAATAAGTCGTATAGATGAATATTTTTCCAGTCAAAGAAAAGAGTTGTCTTCCTTCAAAAAACTAGATCCCATCAATTATGAGCGTCGCTGTAAAGAGTTTATTCTCGATTGGAAAGGCCATGAACAAGTTTTGGCCGTTGAGGATGAGAAAAAAAGTCTCGCCCAAGACGAATTATTTAAGCAGAACTTAGAGTCAGCTAAATTATTAAAAAAAGTTTTAATGAATTTTTATACGATGAAACCCACAGTTAATAATGGTGTCCTGGAATTTTCTGATCCAAAATTTAAGCGGAAAAATGCTCGTAAATTGAAAGAGTTAAAAAAATATTGTAATACTTTAATAGATAAGTACCCTACAACTCCATTTAAAATCACAGCAGAAAGTATTCTTAAGCAAGTTAACTCAGAATCAAAATCAAAATTAGAATCAGAATCAAAATAGGTTTTAAGAAAGGAAGTAATGTATTCCTTGAATACATTAATGGGATATCTATGAAAGCACATCTCATAATTCTTTTACTATGTTGCGGGACAGTTTTTTCTGGCTGTTCGCTTTTGAGTGCTCCTATAACTATGATGAAGCAACTTCTTCCCCTTGCGGTGAAATATGCCCCTTATGCTCTTATGTTTTTAGAAGAACCCAGTGAGACAAAGCTGGCGGAGGCCCATTTTCCCGAGGGAAATTTTCATCTAAACTGGGAGAATGAAGCGAAGAAGGAAAAAAATAATTTTCCAGAGCTACCTCTGAGTTTACAAAAAAGACTTGAAGAAAAAGGAAAAAAGATAAAGGCCGTTTATATTCTTCCTTTAGAGAGTCCTCAGGATATGGAAAAATTTCGTTCACTTTACTCTGATCTTTCTAGCCAAGGCCATGTTCATTATACTTTAACTAGCTATGATCATAATAATCCTCAGCAAGCAAAAGAAATCCAGCATATTTTACACCAAAACTCTACGATGATTTATGCGACTCTTCCTAATACAAGAGTCGTTCGTTAGTATTGACAAGCTCGGCCAAATAGGCCGAGCTTTGTTTTCCTACCTTGTAATTCCCTTTTGTAATCTCCATTCTGTTTTCAACTCAGCAGTAGATAACCCTTCTTTTTCGTACTCTTCCAAAAAAGAAATAATTTCACTCATTACAGCGATCAATCGTTTTTGTTGGGGAGCCTCAAACTTATAGGTAAATTTGGGAGAGGTTTGAGAAGCACGTACCAAAAAGAAACTTCCATCGTTAAACATTACTCTAACCCCATCTACATCAATGATTTCCGAAATAGGAAATTTAAATCGAGAAGAAGAGTTTTTTTGCTCTTGTTTTACTATTTGAGTAATTGCTTCGATAACTTGGTTTTTTTTCTCTTCTTCGTAGGGAGAAGCCCCTCTAATTTCGTTAGAGACAGGCTTCCACTCAAGAGAATTGATAACATCTTCCAGCAGGTACTCTTTCTTCTCTCTCATGATTCCTTCCTTGGCTTCATAAGAATCTATAGAGTCGATAATTTCGAGTAGTTTTAAGGCTGAAAAGATTCCATCGTCAACGACAACTTCTGGAAAGTCTTGGCAAGTGGCGTAAAAAAAATGGCCGGAAGATTCTGCCGAAGTATAAGACCTTTGGATTTTTCTAAGATTCTCTTCTTCTTCAGGAGAAAGCTTATGGTCTTTAATGATTTTTTCTAGGTGTTGGATTTGACGATTGACATAAGATCGGTGGTTGGGGTAGCCACAAGGAATGTATTCTCCTGTAATTCCCATTCCTTGTTTTTGATAACTCTCAATAAGATCAGAAATTACTCCCGTCCCTCTGACATCAAAAGCCAAGCCCACTTTTTCCTTTAAGCGGTGTAGTAGGCGTAGTCCAGCTTTATTCTCGATAATAAAACGAAGATATAAAATGCTCAGAATGCGCTCCGGATAGAGGACTCGTCCATCCTCTGCAATAACACCACAGCGGTCCCCATCTCCATCAAAAACTAGGCCAATCCAAGGTCTTTCCGTTTCGGAAACACGGCTATTAAAGTCTCGTACTTTTCTTTGGGCGGCAATGATGCCTTCTTCCGCTGAGGGATCTGCAGGGTGATTGGGAAAAACACCGTCTAACTCGGTAAACATTTCTACGACGTCTACTCCTAGTCCTCGCAAAATGTCAACAGCATAACAGCCTAGGCCATTACCAGCATCTAAAATAACCCGAAAAGAATTTCGAAATTCTTTTCGAGGTAAGCGAGTTTTAAAGTAATCTAGAAAAGCTTTCTGATATTCGCTAACAAGGCCTTCTAGCTCCTTTATTTCTCCAGAGCCATCTTTGACCACGTCCCCTTTTTTTATTCGATGGTAAACTTCTTTTAAACGTTCTCCGTAAAGGGCACGTGGAATACCTTCTTTATCTGCTTCTTCTTTTTCGTTTTGCTTGCAGGTAATTTTAAAACCATTGTTGTAATACGGGTTATGAGATCCTGTAATTTGAACCGAAACATCAAAAGAGTCTCTTTTTTGCAAAATTGCCCAACTTGTTGCTCCAGTAGGAGTTGGTTCTAGGCTCTTTTGTACCATTCCCCCTGCTGAGGCAAAACCATCGCTGAGAGCATCTCGCAAAGTCTCGGAAGAGGGACGGTGATCTGCGGTAATCAAAACACGAGGAGTTTGCCCTTTTTTAATATATTCTGATCCAATCGCTTGTCCGATTAAAAAAGCATCTTCGGGGCGCAGTTGAATATGGGGGCTTTTTTCTGTAATCTGAGCATCCCCTCGAACATCGTATCCTTTAAAGATATTAATATCGATATTATTACGGGCTTCTTCAGCATGTTCTCTCCAGTTTGATTCCATAGAAAAATCCTTTCTTGCAAAATGTGAGTGTGAAAATGTATTGGTTCAAAATATTTAAAAATTACAGGGAAACAATTTTTGCTATAAGACTATTTTCCTGTAATTTTTAATAAACTCTATCCTTCATGAAGGTTAGGAGAAAGCCATTTTCTCATTTTCTCTTCAGTCATATCTTTACGCTTTGCGTAATCTTTAAGCTGATCTTCTGTGATTTTTCCCACAGCAAAGTACTTTGATTCTGGATGAGAAAAGTAGAGGCCGCAAACGGAAGAGGCGGGATACATGGCCAGACTTTCTGTCAAATGAATTTGGACATTCTTTTCTACTTCTAAAAGTTTGAACAGATTAGGTTTTTCTGTATGATCTGGACAAGCGGGATAGCCAGGAGCTGGACGGATTCCTTGGTATTTTTCTCGAATAAGTTCTTCGCTACTAAGATTTTCGTTTCGGGCATATCCCCAAAGTTCTTTTCGTACCATTTCATGAAGACACTCGGCAAAGGCTTCTGCTAAACGATCTGCCAATGCTTTTACCATAATAGAGCCGTAGTCGTCATCATCTTTTTCATATTTTTCGAGGATCTTTTCAATATTTATGCCTGTTGTTACAGCAAAAGCTCCGATATAGTCTTTGACAGAACTTTCCTTCGGGGCAACGAAGTCAGCCAAGGCATAGTTTGGTTCTCCGTTGTTTTTAATGGCTTGTTGGCGCAGGCTATGAAACTTTGTCAAAACTTGAGTTCGACTTTCGTCGGTATAAAGTTCAATATCATCACCCACACTGTTGGCGGGATAGAATCCAGTAACACCTTGGGCGACCAAGGTGCCCTCTGCCGTGATCTCATCGAGCATTCTTTGAGCATCAGCAAAGAGTTTCCTGGCTTCTTCTCCCAGTTTCTCGTCTTCCAGTATTTCTGGATATTTTTTTCTCATCTGCCAGGTGAGGAAGAAAGGGGTCCAGTCGATTTTTTCCCTAATTTTTTCTAAAGAGAATTTTTCGAAGGCACGATTTCCTAAAAAAGAAGGGGTTGTAACTTGGCTTTCTTCCCATTTTGTTTGAGGACGTTTCTCTCTGGCTTTATCTAAAGAAAGGAGCTTTTTACGAGACTGTCGTTCACTATGTTGATCACGGGCTTTCTCGTACTTTTGAGCGATTTCTTGGCAGTATGTTTCTTTGTTTTTTCCTAGCAATTGATTCACTACAGTAACACTCCTTGATGCATCTAGAACATGTATCGAAGGGTGGCTGTACTGAGGAGCTACTTTAACCGCTGTATGGATTTGAGAAGTCGTTGCCCCTCCAATAAGCAGAGGAACCGTAAAGCCTTGCCGCTGCATTTCGCTAGCAACGTGAACCATTTCATCTAAAGACGGAGTGATGAGGCCACTTAGTCCAATGATATCGGCGTTTACTTCTCGAGCTTTTGCTAAAATCTTCTCACTAGGTACCATGACTCCTAGGTCAATGATTTCATAGTTGTTGCAACCTAAAACTACTCCGACAATGTTTTTCCCGATATCATGAACGTCTCCTTTTACTGTAGCCAGAAGAATTTTTCCGGCACTTTCATACTTGCCTTCTTTGGCCGCTTCGATGAAAGGAGTTAAGTAGTTGACTGCTTTTTTCATGACCCGAGCACTTTTTACCACTTGAGGAAGAAACATTTTACCTGATCCAAATAGGTCTCCCACGACATTCATTCCATCCATGAGAGGACCTTCGATGACCTGAATAGGAGCATCGTATTTTTGCCGGGCTTCTTCGACGTCTTCTTCTATGTGCTTGACAATTCCTTTGACAAGGGCGTGACTTAGGCGTTTTTCGACACTTTCTTGTCGCCAAATCTCTTCTTCTTTTTCGCTTGTACGCCCTGTTCTTTTGACTTTCTCAGCATAATCAAGGAGGGCTTCGGTCGCGTTTTCGCTCCGATTTAAGATAAGGTCTTCCACAAGCTTCAGCAATTCAGGAGAAATTTCTTCGTAGACCGTAATCATTCCCGCATTAACAATCCCCATATCGAGCCCCGCTTTAATCGAATGATAAAGAAAGGCGGAGTGCATGGCTTCTCGGACATGATTATTTCCTCGAAAGGAAAAAGATATATTGCTAATTCCTCCACTGACTAAGGCATGGGGAAGATTTTCTTTGATATAGCGAGTGCTTTCAATAAAACTAACGGCATAGTTGTTATGCTCTTCAATTCCTGTTCCAATCGTAAGTACGTTGGGGTCAAAAATAATATCGTAAGGGGAGAAACCAACTTCTTCCGTCAAAATACGGTAGCTTCGTCCGCAAATTTCTTTTCTTCTTTCAGTGTTATCCGCCTGTCCCTTTTCATCGAAGGCCATAACGACAACCGCAGCTCCATAACGACGAATCTTACGAGCCTGTTCCTTAAAACTCTCTTCCCCTTCTTTTAGGCTAATGGAGTTGACGATCGCTTTTCCTTGGACACATTTTAGACCAGTCTCAATAACAGACCACTTTGAAGAATCGATCATGATGGGAACTCTTGAAATGTCTGGCTCAGAAGCGATTAGGTTCATGAATTTTTTCATGGCTTCCTCGGAATCTAGCATTCCCTCATCCATGTTCACATCAATAATCTGGGCTCCCCCTTGAACTTGCTGTAAGGCAATCGCTAGTCCTTCTTCGTAGTCTCCCGATAGGATAATTTTAGAAAAACGAGGAGATCCTGTTATATTGGTTCTTTCTCCGACATTAATAAAATTAGACTCTGGAAGAACTTTGAGAGGTTCTAGTCCACTAAATTGAGTGCAGGAAGAAACTTTTGCTGGTAGTCGAGGTTTCTCTGATTGCACTTCTTTGGCAATCGTTTGAATATGATCAGGAGTTGTTCCACAGCAACCTCCGACAAAATTCAAAAAGCCGCTTTGGGCAAAGTCCTTCATGTAAGAAGCCATAATCGTTGGAGTTTGATCGTATTCTCCAAATTCATTTGGCAAACCAGCATTGGGGTAGCAACTTACATAGCAAGAAGCTATTTTCGATAGCTCTGCTACATATGGTCTCATCTGCTCTGCTCCGAGGGCACAGTTTAGGCCTATGGAAAGTAAATTCATATGGGAAACAGAAATCCAGAAGGCTTCTAGAGTTTGTCCACTTAGAGTACGTCCACTGCTGTCGACAATTGTGCCTGAGACCATAATGGGAGTATCTAAGTTATTTTCTTCTAGATATTGATCCACAGCAAAAAGGGCCGCTTTGCAATTAAGAGTATCAAAAACTGTTTCAACTAAAAGCAAATCCACTCCACCTTCAATAAGTCCTTTGACTTGCTCGTAGTAAGCGTCTCTGAGTTGGTCGAAGGTCACATTGCGGAAACCGGGGTCATTAACATCGGGAGAAAGGGAAGCCGTTCTGTTCATTGGCCCCATCGCTCCTGCGACAAAGCGCGGCTTATCCGGAGTTTTTTGAGTCCACTCCTTAGCTGCTTTTTTGGCAATTTTTGCCGAAGCGTAGTTTAGCTCATAGGCCAAATCCTCCATCGCAAAGTCTTGCATCGCGATAGAGGTAGCACTAAAGGTATTGGTTTCAATAATATCTGCACCTGCGGCGAGGTATTGGTTATGAATATCCTCGATAATCTGAGCTTGGGTAATCGAAAGCAGATCGTTGTTATTCTCTAAGCTACTGGGGTGGTTTTGAAAACGTTCTCCTCGGTAGTCAGACTCTTTCAGCTTGCATCGCTGAATCATGGTGCCCATTGCTCCATCAATAATAAGGATGCGCTGGGCCAGTATTTCTTCTAAACGAGAGCGCAAATTCATAGGTGTATTCTCCTTGGTTAAGTTATAGTTTCTTTATTTCTTGTATTCCTTGTTCTTCAAGGAGTAATTGCATAGATGAGGCTTACTTCATCGCGATAAACGCAGTTCATCTGAGGGTCAGTTTGGGCTTTTTCAATAAAAGCTTTGTGATCTCTATCGACAAAAGCATAGCTTGCCTGGAAAACCTTCTCAATAGTTTGTCCAGGGTTCATGATTTTTCCCTCTCGCAAAAGCTGATATATTTGACGTTTCTCTTTTGATATCCAAAGAGGGTTAAGTCCTGTGATATAGTAGTTGCTATGATTATAAAAGAACAGTCGAGGGAAGTCGTCCCAATCAGGATGAAAAACAATGGATTTTGGAGGGGCATTCTGAGAAAGCCAGTGGGCAGCTTTTTCGTAAGAGTAAATCTCTTTTTGATCATAGCGGGCTTGGCCTAAAAAATCTGGTAAGTTGATAGTTAGTCCAAAAAAGAGAGAAAGAAGCAAAGTGGGAAGAAGTATATATTTTTTTAGCTGAGCAGGGTACAGTGCTAGAAAATCTGACCAAGAGTAAGCTGAAAACAACATAAGCATAAGGGGAGTATATTCAATAAAACGCCGTGCTTTCACCACTAAAAAAGCAAAAAAACAAGCATTGAGAAAAAGAAAAATAGTTTTTGAACTAATACGCGAGCTGATAACAGCTAAGAAAGTCCCTATTCCAAAAAATAACCAAGCAATATTGGCGACTTCCCAAAGAACCCAACTTGCAAAAGGAGTGTATTCTCCCCCAGGATTAAGAGCATCGTATTTTTTTACTTGGGCAAAATGTTCCCAGTAAAAGCTGATTACTTCGGGAAAGTAAGGATGAAAAAACATTCCGAACATACTCGCGAGAACAACTACCCCAAAGGGTGTAAAAATTTGTTTCCAGGATGTAGCTGCTATTTCTTCTTTTTCACTTGAATTTTCTCGGTATTTTTCGATAAGAGAGCTCAAGCAGTAAAGAAACGAGATGGGGTAAATTAAGACAAAAGACTGAACGACAGAAACACTTAAAAAAGACAATAGGGCCAGAATTTTCAGTTTTCTTTGGAGTAAACAAAAAATAATTGCTAAAAGAAATATGTTCATCCAAAGCTGAGCTCGCATCATATTTAAGCGATAGAGATAACCGCTGGAAGAAAAAATTGTAACTATGGTAAAGATAAAAGCAAAGGGGACAGATTTATTTTCTAAGCATAGGTAAAAGAGTGAAAATAGGATAGCTAAACTTAGGGCAATAAAATAAAAGCTGCCGATCAATAAATCTCCCGATGTAAAGGGGGCAAAAAGGAGATGAAACAAAAAATGATGGTTGATAAAGTTTTCTTTTAAAGGAGTGTGGGCAAGCCAAGGAAAATCGGTTAAGGCTAAATAACTCTTAACAATCCATCCCATTTTGCTATGGTAGTAGCTGTCAATACCAATCAAAAACCCTAGTTGATGATGGATATAGAGAAAAGTGAAAAAGGTGAGTAAAAATAAGGTGCTTAGGCGGAAAATAATCTTTTTAGGGAATGTAGTTTCTCCTTGTAGTGTTTTAGTGTTTTCCATGAAGATATACAAAAGTCCAAATTTTGTCAAGAGCTAATCAAAAATAATGGCGTTTTAGAAAACGTTTGTCAAAAAAACACGTGTATGGGGAGGGAGTAATCCCTCCCCATTTTTTTAGCGTAGTTTGGCCCCGATTAACTCCATCATTTTAGAGTTTGACCAGTAAGTATGTCCATTGACAAACTTAGTTACTTCTACATTTGTGACTTTGCCAACCAAAGGTTTGCATCCGACAAGTCCCATTGCATCCTGAGAGCTTCTTTGGATCGCTTCTAGCAATGATTGATCAAAAGAACTTGGGGGAGCAACACCGTTATTGTGTTTTTTATAAAGTTCATCCATATACTTTAGTTTTTCATCTAGAGTCAAAGACATGAACTTGTCATAATCAGAGTCACTTGCTATGTTCATTTCAAAGAGCCAGTGGTAAAGAGCATAAAGGTATTTTAGAACCCCATCTCCATTTGAGTAATAAACCCAAGTTCTTTCAGGAGCATCATTGGTTTTACTAAAGGATTTAGTGTAAATATTAGAATGAACCGCTGCTGCCATGCTAAAGCACTGACCTAGTTTAACAAAACGAATTTCATTTTGTTTTAAAGTGCTTAAAAGAACACGTCCGCCTAGGCTATGAGAGATAATATGAATTTTACGAGAACTGTTTCCGTACCAGCGACTAATCTCTCCTAGTACGTGGACTAAGTAGGGGCCACTTTCGTTGGCATTGGAAACAGCTTTTCCAAAGTCAATTAAAGTATTAGAGGGCCAATAAAATCCGACGTAGTTTCTCTCTCCGATATGTTTGCGTAAATTTGAGGTACATACCTGAAAACTACTTTTGGCTCCACTAGGGCTGTTGTTGAAGCCGTGAACCATGACAACCGTATCTAAATCACTGCGAAATTTAGATCTAAGCTCTCCCAGATCGATGTCGCTTGGTTTACTTAAAAATCCACCCCAGTCATTATCTGAGCGAACTAAGACTTGGGCTTGTAAGCTCAGGCTTACAAAACATAGTAATAAAACAAAAAAAATGATTCTCTTCACTCTCTGTCCTCCTTTTGATAGATCTCTCAAATGTATAAATAGAGATCTACTAAAACATATAAACTAAACATTTTGTTAGATTTCCTATTGTAACCAATTTCTTTTTTTTTTTCGAAAAAAAAATATAGGAAAAAGGAAAAAAACTGTTGGCAGTTTTTTCGTTGCAAGCCGTTTTGATATACAGTACAATTCCTGACTGCTCTTGCTCCTGCTCTTGATAGTTATGTTATAGTTATAGATATGATAAGATTTCAGAGTTCCCTTACGAGAAAAGGAACATTTATGACCTCCCCCCAGCCCCAGAGAAAAAGAATTTTTATTTCGGGTATCATCATTGCTTTTTGGATTTTTATGCTTTCCTCTCTTGTTTGGCGAGAATTTTTTGCCTACCTCTCCAGCACTCATCAAACGGGCTATGAGCAAACACTAAAGCCTCTAAAAGAAGCACAGAGCGATAGAATGCTGATTTACTATGGCTCTAGTCAGGTCAAAGAACTGGGTTACATCGAGTCTATTACGATTCCTCAGCCCGATGGTACCTATGAGCTCAACACTAGAGTCAAACTTGAGGCCGATGAAGCCAGTGGCGTCAATATGAAGCAATTAAGCAAAATGTTGGGGTTGCCCGAGCTAGAAGAAAACAAAGCTGTGATAGGCTTAAAGTCGAGAGCTTTGGTCGGACCTGATTTTCAGCTCAAAGATCTTTTTTTTCAGTTAAAGTCGAATATTTTTGACCTCCAATGCGAAGGAGAAATGAAACCTGGTCGGTTTGTTCTTTCCTTAGAGCAAAATGGAGAAAAGCAAAAACGAGAAGTTCCTGTTCCTTCGGGAACAATGTTTATGAATAGCTTTGAGCCAGTGAGTGTGCCCAAGAATTTAAAAGTAGGGGAAGAATTTCGGATGCGTTGGTTTGATGCTCTTACCCAAAAGTATCGCGAAGTTAGCTCAAAAGTTTTAAGTAAAGATGAGCTTTTTTGGAATAAAGAGGAGCATACCGTTCATGTTGTTCGGACCGACTTTGGGCTTCTTAGCTCTAGCTCTTGGGTCGATAAAGAGGGCCGTGTCCTTAAGCACGAAGTCCTTAATTTTACTTTTATCCGAGATCCAAAAGAAGATGAAGCCACAAAAATAAAGACTCCCGTCAAAAAGAATAAGGAAGGTCAATGATGATCAAAATTGAAAACCTCTCTAAACGTTTTGGAGAGAAAATTGCGGTAAAAAATCTAAGTTTGGAAATCAAAAAGGGAGAGATTTTTGCTTTCCTTGGACCTAATGGAGCGGGAAAAACGACGACCATAAAGTCCTTGGTGGGTCTTCTCCAACCAACTAGTGGAAAACTGACAGTTTGTGGCTATGACATGGTTTCTCAGACCATTGAGGCAAAAAAATGTTTGGCTTATGTTCCTGATCAACCTTACCTGTATGATAAACTAACGGGACGTGAGTTTATCAAATTTGTCGGAGCGATGCATGGAATCGACGAAAAAGAGATGAACCGAGAAGTAGAGCGTTTGATCGATCTTTTTGAGTTAAAAGACTATGTGGATGAACTTACGGAGAATTACTCACATGGTATGAAACAACGAGTAGTTTTTTCCTCCGCTTTAATTCACAAGCCTCAAGTTTTAATAGTCGATGAACCGATGGTTGGTCTTGATCCTCGCAGTGCCGTCATTGTTAAAAATATTTTTCAAGAGCAGGCCAAAACAGGTGCTGTCTTTATGTCTACTCACAGTTTGGATGTAGCAGAACAAACGGCAACGAGAATAGGTATCTTTAACCGAGGCGAACTTATCGTCTTAGGAACCTTAGCGGAATTAAGGGAAAAGCTTCAACGCGAGGCTCGCCTAGAAGAAATTTTTCTAGAACTGACGGCAGAAGAAGAAGAAAAAGAAGAAGAAGAGGTGGCGGTAGAATGACAAAAAAACTATGGATTTGGCTTTTCTTAGCTACTCTACTGGGCTGTGTCTCCCAAGAGCAGCCCTTTGATAGGTTTCAGTTTTCTCTCAAACCTATCTCGGAGAATAGAAGCAATGAGTTGGTCGTTGCAGAAAATCAAACTTCCCCCGTAGAAGAAACTCTCCCACTTTCTGAGATTGAAGAAGTTATTACTCCTGAAAAAAACGAAGTAAAAGCTGAAGTAGAGGAAGTAGAAGAAAATTCAAGTTGGGGCAAAGAAGAATCAGAATGGGAAGAGGAATCAAACACAAGTAACTCAAGCGATCATTTTGACCAAGAACTTAATCCTGGTGATGCTATCCCTACAATGATAAACGACAGAGTTCATCTTAGCGCAGGAAAATACTCTATCGAGGAGAGTATTGAAATTTCTCCTAGTGGCTCTTTTATTCTTGAGCCGGGAACCACAATAGAGTTTGATCAATGTGGTGTTATTTGCGAAGGAAACTTTATTGCAAAAGGGACAGCCGACCAACCTATCCGAATTTCAGGAGAGGCCGGTTGGGACAATATTACTCTCTCAGGAGCTTCCGCTTACGGAATTTTTGAGCATTGTCAAATTTCTGGAGGAGCGGGCATTGAAGTATCGATCAACGAATCGGGCTCCTATGAGCTTTCTGACTCCGGGAGCAATGTTATTATCGGAGGAGCTCTTCTGTTCTTTCAAGGAGCAGAAGGAGTTATTCACGATTGTGAAATCTTTGAGTGCTTTGGAAAAGACACAGTTGCTATTCTTGATTCTCAGGTCGATATGGAAGGTAATGATATCCATGACAACGCTGAGCAAGGGATTTTTATCTTCAATAGTAATGTTAATTTTAACAATAACCAAGTGCGCAATCATCGTAGAGTGGGACTAATCAGCTCTGGTAATAACCAATCTCAAATCACAAACAGTAAGTTTATCGGCAACCAAGTCTGCGGCATTCTCGTTCGAGATAACGCTGCCCCGACTATTCGGAAAAATATTATTGGAAATAACACAGAAGGCATTCGCTATGAAGGGAACGCCCGGGGTGAACTTAACGATAATATCCTTCAAGGAAATCTCAAGTGGGCTATATCGTGTAGCGACTCCTCTGCTCCTCAAATCATCGGTAACATTTGTAAAGAAAATGGAGAAGTGGGAATTTTTCTCGTCGGAGAAAGTAAAGCCGTCATCAAAGAAAACCGCATTGTCCAACACAAGAAATGCGGAATCTGGACTTTTCCGGGAACCGAAGCGGAAATTGAAAAGAATGTCATTGAGAAGGCCCAGGTAGGTATCTTGGTGATCACTCCGAGCAAAGACAATGTCGGAGCAAACGCCTACAGCGAATGCGAACAGAAATTTGCCCAAATGTCTGCTCCTCGCCAAGGGGAGTAGGGCCATGTTAGCTTGGATTAACTAAAGCGAAGAAGTCGTCTTGCCTAAAATCGTTCTAAACACTATGTTCACTGGAGGGCAAGGCTCCTGCCGCGCCGGGGATGTGCTGGGATAAAAATATCAAGGGCCAATTACATCCCCTGTTCGGCAGGAGCCTCACCCTCCAGAGGACATGGTGTTTAGAGCAGTTTTAGATAAGCTTTTTAAATGATTCCAGATAAACCTTCCTTGTAAGTCTAATATTCCCTAGTCCACTCCTCAAAATCAATCCTTTTTATCCTCTTCCTTCCTTCTTTTGTCCAGTCCACTTCTACCCGAACAAAATTTTCTCCTTTTCGCAGGAGCTTATCTATTGTTTTCTGATCCATGTATGCTTTGTAAAATTTATTGGACTCATCGGCAAGAATAGCATATTTGTCGTAGTCAGGATTCATAGGAGTTGCAAAATAGAGATATTTCCCCCTATTTTCACTGGCAAAATATGTGAATACATAGCTTCCTTTAGGAGAAACATGAGCAAAGTAATCCCCAAAATCAGTGGTTCCATTTTCAAAAAAGATTTGCTCATCGTTGTTCGCAGCATAAGTAGCTGCAGCTGTAGAAAAACTCTTAACCGTTCCATGAGCATAGCTGCTAGGATGGTTCCGACGAACTTCGAAAATAGAGGCGAAAAGGGAATAAAAAAGATAAACGAGAGCGGAGATAATGATAATAAGCGGATAATTAATCTTTTTTAGAGGATTTTTAGTTTTTTCCATTTGAATATACCGTTTCATAAAAAATACCTTGTTGTTGTGATTTAAATCCACCTAATTCCTAATGCATTTTTTATGAAATTACACTAAATGAAATTTTACCCATTTCATGGATAAGGGGAGATCTTTTTTTAGCCAAGAGTTGAGAGGAGAAGGTTTTTTTTATTTCATTTTTTGGGAGCAAAATTAAGCCTACAAGAAAAATCCTTCCCCTGCCTCCAAAATCTTCAAGTACTCCTCTTTATCGGCAAAGCAATTTTTGATTCGGCGATACGGTTCTCCTAAGGGTTCATTGGTTAGATCATAGGTGCCATAGTGCATAGGAATGAGAGTCTTGGCCCCCAGTTTCTTCCAGGCAAGAGTGGCTTCTTCTGGGTTCATATGACTCTCTTGCATAATGTAATCAGGTTGGTAGGAGCCTACCCCTAAAATAGCTAAATCAATAGGAAAGAGTTTTCCGATTTGCTCAAAATGGCCTCCTAAAGCACTATCTCCCCCAAAATAGATATTCCCTTTATTTGTGCGTAAAAGAAAGCTTCCCCATAAAATGCGGTTAAAATCCCCTAACCCTCGACGGCACCAATGCCGCGCAGGCAGAAAAATTACCTCAGGTTCATTCTCTTTCATTTTGTATGCTTGGTACCAACCTGCCTCTTGGATTTTGTCGGGAGAACAGAGAGATGGGAGTAGTCTCCCTAAATGCAAAGGAGCAAGAATCTTGGCTTGGTTTTGCTTCATGAGAAGGCGCAGGCTCTTTATATCACAATGATCTCGGTGGTCATGAGAGAGAAGAATATAGTCGATATTTATTAGGCTCTCTAGGGGAAAAGGAAACTCAATTTGCCGAGGATAGTGGGGTAAATCAAAAAAGACAGGGTCTGTAATGAAACGAACCCCTTGAAATTGAAAAACGAAGGTAGCATGACCTAGCCACAAAATAAAATCTTCTTTGCTCTCTAAAATTGCGGAATTCTTACGCACTGGAAGAGTCCAGGAATCGTGGCGTTTTTCTTTCGCTTGGGGATTTGGAAAAAGCTGCCAACGTAAAACTTTTTTTATTGAGTTGCGAAAAGGTTTTTCGGGGTACAAAAACCTGTCTTGGAAGGTAGGATTTCCCGACCAATGGGACCAGACTGTTTTTAATGAAGGGTTTTGGATATATTTAAAATTTTCTTGAGACAAAGGGATTTCCTAACTAGGCGTGCAAATATTATTTTTTGCCCCAGGAGATCGCTCGCCTTTGGCTCACTTTATCCTGGGGTGCTGATTTTATAACCTTTGGTGTATAGAATTCGATGACGTTCTTTTTATAGAATATGCGAGAAAGTTGACTTTGTAGTGTAGTTATTCATTACTCGGTAAATTTGTGCTGTGCGATAGCAAAAATTTATGGATTAACTCCGCCGTTTGTTGAGGGCGTTCATATTGAGGAAGGTGGCCACAGTTTTTTAGCAATATCCACTCTGAGCCAGTGATATTCTTATGATATAGTTCTCCTACAGCAGGTAAAACTACGGTGTCGTGATCTCCCCAGATGATTAAAGTAGGGCACTTTATTTGGTCAATCCGTTGGTTGAGAAGGTAATCGTCCCCTTCTCTTATGTGAGAACGTATATTATTAAACCAGCTAAAGTTTTTTGCGGATTGGGCGACAAAGTAAGCCTCAATAGGTTTTGGGATCGAAGGTACTTGGTAGAAAAGTTCTTGGGTATACTTACGAAAATCTTCCACTGTTTTGACAGGTTTCCCTTGTGGTTGATAAGGCAGTTCTTTTTTGACTTGGAGTCCTGAGGCATTCAGTAAAATTAAACTCTTTACCTGCTTTGGATAGGCCAGAGTATAAGCAGTTGCAATATGTCCTCCCATAGAATTGCCGCCCAGATGGAAACTTGTTAATCCGATGCTTTTAAACAATTGGTGGAAAAATTCTACTTGAGAGCGAATGCTGTAATCTCGATTAGGATTACGCTCCGTTTCTCCAAATCCGGGAACCTCTGGTAGAATTACTTGGTAGTGGGAAGATAATAGCTGAGAAGATTGTATAAATGAAATTTTACTATCCCCAAATCCGTGAATTAGAACTAAGGGCTCTCCTGCTTCTCCTTGGTAGTAGCTCGTTTGATACTCTTGTACGGTTATAGATTTGTCATTAACTCCCGCTTGCCACTCATAGCTTGTATAGTTGAGAGCGACTAGCCACTGAGGAAAGAAAAAGTAGATTGTCGTGCCCACTAAGCCTAAAATGGCTAACATCGCCAAGGATATACAGAACCACATTTTCTTTTTTTTAAGTGCCATTTGTTTTTTCTTTCATTTTAGAGAGTAAATCTAGAGACTTTTTTTTACTTACACGCACTGTTTATGCAAATCCAAAAATTTACATCTTTGATCTAGATAGTGTATCAAAATCATTTTAAGAACATCTGATTCTTCTTCAAGCAAATAATTTTTCAACCTCTGCAATGGCCATTTCAAAACGCTTCTCCCAGTCTCCTTTAATAACAACGTAAGGTAAATCGCGCTGGTCTAATTCGGCTAAACAACGCTTAAAAAATGACTCCCGCTCCTTGGGTAAATAGCGCACCTGGTCTTTCACCCAAGGCACATCAATATCTGTCACTAAATACAAATCGTATTTGCGCTCATTTGCTTGCTCAAGAACCCAGTCGGGGCAATCTTGGAATAGCCAGTCGCTCCAGATGGTTGTTAAAACTAAATCGGTATCGCAAAAAATTACCCGATTGCTATTGTGGGCTAAAGCCTCTTCACTTGCCATTTGCCCCCGAGCAATCTTGGCTATATCACTGTAGTCTATTTTGCCTTCCCCTGCCTCTAAATGAGTGCGTGCGTACTCGGGCACTGCAACCGTGTTAAAATGATGAGCTAAATCTAAGGCTAAAGTACTCTTACCTGTAGATTCGGGGCCAAAAATACATACTCGCTTGCAGTAATACGGTCTTACTGGACGAGGGATATACTGCCAATACTTCATTGGATCATTCCGTATTTTAGTAGCACTAATCGGGACAATGGTGCGGAGTTGATCAACGGGAACAAATTGGGCGTGCAAAATTGCCGCTAGCTTCTGGCCGTACTTCTCTGAGGCAAAAACATAATCGGGCTTATTTGGTAAAACCTGCGTTAAGCTATTGTACCATATTTGCCAAAAGTCGGGATGCTCTTGTGGTTCTTGCGGATTTTCATCTGTCAGATGTATTACATTAACACCAGGACAAGCTTGCCTAACCCAATTATAGCGCAAATCTCCCTCCATCGTTTCGCTCTTGATCGTCCCCACAACAACATAGAGCTCATCGACATAGTTTTTTGCAAACTCAATTAGGTAAAGATGGCCTAAATGCAAGGGCATAAATTTACCCAAGAGCATTCCTGAAGTTTTTTTCATAATAAATCCTTACGACAAGATATGATGAAAATATCTATGTAACAGTTTTTCACTGGGCAAAGGGCAAGTAAATTCGCTGAGGATTTTTTTGCTGTTCTCTGTGCTAAAAATTACATTGCTTGCTTGAAATAGATCTAAAGTTCTCCCTAAGTGGAAACTGGCTTGATCTAATCGGCACAAGGCCAAAAGAGCAGCTGCTACTGTGGGCTCTATTTTTTTACTATCTAAGCCGATTTCTTTACGAAAATTTTTGGGCTCTAACAGAGTTAGTTTTACTCCAAAACTTTGTAGATAACTTACTAATTGCTCAAAAGACAAACTCTGCTCATTGGCAATATGGTAGGTGTTAAAGTAGCCACTAGAGGCTAAGGATACCATCGCCTTTGTTGCGTAGTCTATAGGTGTAATGTCTAGAGCAATATCTGTGGTCATTTGAGGGAGATAACCTAATTGGCGAGCACCACGAACAAACATCGCTAATAAATCATCGGGGCCATAACCTGTTTGTGAATTACCTGTGAGTAAACCAAAGCGGTAAAAAGATATGGGAATATAGTTGCTAAATTTGCGGAGCATGACTTCGCTAACCCATTTTGTTTGAGCATAGCCACCATAAACGTTTTGAGTAGTGCAAAGATCATCACTTTCCAAAAGTAACCCCTGATTTTGATCACTTGCGACAAATACCGATAATGTCGAAGCATAATGCAAGCACTTATAGCAGCCCTGAGTTAACAAGCGCAGTATTTCATATGTTCCGGTGACATTGGCTTGCTTCAGTTCTGGATAAGGGGCAACTAAATTTACATCGGCAGCACAATGATAGATCACGCCTACATTACGACTAAGTTTACTCCACTCTTCTTCTGGTAAACCCAAATAAAGTTGGGCTATATCTCCCCAAACAACGACAACTCGATCAACTAGCGAAACGTGCCCAAAATACTTAGTCATAGTCGCTAGCAATCGCTCTCGACAATGTTCTGGATTTTGTCCTCTCACTAAGCAGTAGATAACACTGTCGCTTTTTTCTAGTAGTTGCCAGAGAATGTGGCAACCCAAAAAACCCGTCGCACCTGTTAGCAATATATTTTGATCAGAAACTTGTCTGTTTTCTGCTCTTTCTTTGGCAAAGCTGAGAAACTTATCTGCTATTTGCGCTTCCCTACCCAAAAAATCGCAAGCAAGAACATCTATGTGTTCATATGATAAATGGGCTAAAATATTACCTATAGTTCGCTGGCTTTGGAGCATACAAGTATTTAGATTAAGTCCCTCCGCTTTGGCTAGAGCAACCATTTGTAAAGCTTTAATGGAGTCGCCACCTAAATCAAAAAAATCGTCCTCTAGACTTACATCCGTTGCCAATAATTGAGTCCAAATTTGTCTTAAAACTCTTTGTTCATTCGTTAAACCATGCTGCTGTTCTCTTATCTGTTTCTTCGAGAGGGCTTGTAATTTTTGGTAATCGACTTTCCCTGTTAGTGTTATGGGCAGGGAGATAAATTCATAGCAATTGGGCAATAGCCATGGACTTAGAAGTTTCTCTAAGTGGTCGCGTACCTGTGATCGGCTGAGCTTTTCTCCTTCGATAAAAGCAACTAATGATTGCTGCTGCTCAATAACAGCAGCTTTATGAATATCAGGATGCTTAAGCAGTTGCCCTTCAATCTCTTCTGGCGCAATTAAGACGCCATTTATTTTAATTTGGCGATCTATGCGTCCTAAAAAGACCAGATCGGTGTCTGTCACTAAAATTTTATCGCCAGTGCAGTAGCAACGCTGATTTTGCCAATAAATAAACTTTTGTGCGGTCAGAGCATCTTGATTTATGTAACCGCGTGCTAGAGCTATACCAGAGATATACAACTCTCCCGATTGTCCTATCTGGGCCAGTTGTCCATTCTCTGCTACCACTTGATAATCAACACCATCAAGTGCTTGTCCAATGGAGGGCTGCGTCCAAGTTTCTTTGTCACAAACAACTAAGCTAGTGCAAATGGTGGTTTCAGTGGGCCCATAAACATTGACCACTCGAAAACGCTGACTAAACTGTCGGACAATTGCGGGTGGGCAAATTTCTCCTCCTATTATAATTGTTTTTAGGCAATCAGGAAACTCATGCAAAGGGAGAACTTTGAGCAGGGATGGAGGCATATCAATGTGGCTAATTTTTTGCAATCGTAATAAAGATGTCAGTTGGTCTGGCAAAATAGTATTTGATTCCAAAAATAAGTTAGCTCCGGCTAAGAGTGCGGTGCCAATATCAGAGATCGCAGCATCAAAATTAGTTGATAAGTAAAACAAAGCACGACTAGTTTCCTCTAGGGCAAAGGCGTTGATTTGCTGGTAGAGTAAGTTACAAATTCCCTTATGCTCTAGTGCAATCCCCTTAGGCCGACCAGTTGACCCTGAGCTATAAATAACATAAGCCAAGTTTTCTGGAGAAACTGTGATCTTTGGTCCACTCTCGGCCTCCCCCTCTCGCCATTGCCAAATCAAAACGTCGTCCCATTTACAGAGGCTTTTGGCAATAACTAATTTAACATTAGCATCTTTTAGTAAAAATTGCTGTCGTTGGTTTGGGAGCAAGGGATCTAATGGCAAAAAAGCGGCACCACTAAACCAAGTGCCGAGCATAGCAACGATGTATTCAGGGCTTTTCTTAATGGCAATGGCAACAATTTCTTCGTTTTTCACTCCGCAATCACTTAGTTCGTTTGCGACAAACAAGGCTCGGTGGTATAGTTGTTCGTAAGTCCACAAAGGCTTACCATCTAGGCTAATAGCGATTCTTTGTCCATGTTCTTTAGCTACTTGACGAAAAGCTTCCGTAAATAATGTCATGATATTTCCTGAGGCCAAATATGTCCTTTTAAAGCAGAGCCTGTGGAACGATTGTCTACGTTATGAATCCCGATCCCTTTCTCATGATCTTCTAAATGTACTGTGCGGAAGTCTATGCTGAAGCGGGTTAAACCCGTATTATTTTTTAGGGTTTGGTGTAAATGTTGTCCGGCAAAAACAAGGATATCGCCCTTCTTCGCAGAAAAATAAACATTGTCAAAAGACTCTGGGTTTTCGCGCAATTGAGGATAGAGAGCCTCACGCCCTGAATTAGAATTTTGCCAACCTATTTTGAGGTCTTTACTTTTGCTCGTCCAGCTATCATAATCAAAACATTCTGAATCATTCGCAACGGCCTGATGAAAGTAATCAGGATAAAAGACAAAAGTATCCTGCTCCTCGACGTCATGTAAGGCAAGCCACCAAGTGATTTGATTCTGCGGATTACCATACCAAGTATCCCTGTGGCCATAGTAAACGGGAGCCGCACTTGGATTTTTGTAACCCTCATGAGCAACTACTCGCAATCGCATAGGATCAAAAGCGTGTTCTCTATCGCTAAAACCATAGTGGTTTATAACTTGGCGCAATTTATCATGAAAATAACTCTCGCTATAAAATTTTTTTCGTAACTTGCCAATTTGTTGAAAAAACTGTTCCTCCGTTAAGCGAAATTGAGCCTCACGAATAGGCTCGCCTAGTTCACTTGTAACAATTTCTCCGATCTCTGCTGCTAAATCTTGGCCGATAACGCTATCTGTTATTTTAAAAACCGCACCGTTATAGACGGCACGCCTGATCTCTTCGCCTGTTTCAGGCAAAATATGACTAATCATCATGGTTTCCTCGTGACACAAAGACAACGTGAGCTATCCGAAGTCAATTCATTTTCGGCCAAATCACCATAAATAACGACATCGACAAAACCCACTTGCTCCAGCATAAGTTTCAACTGATGAGGGAGATACATTTTTAGGAAACTCTTTCGGACAATTTTTTCATTGACAAAAACATAGCTCCATTGCTGCTCGATCATCCCGGTGACAAAATTTAAACGACAGTTGCGAGTGAGAACTACTTTACGCCCATCACTTATTCCTTCTTTTTTGATAGTCGTTTTAAAATTCTTAATAATATTTGCGATATTCTGATAGTCCAGCACGAATTTCGCTCCTGGTTTAAGAGAGCGAAAGACACACTCCAGCATTTTGATATTGACCCGGTCATCTTGATTATAACCAAAACTGGTAAACCAGTTCCAAGCAGCATCGCAAGGGATTTCACTTACAAACTCTAGGGCATCTGCGCAGTGATAATGACAAGATAAGCCCTCTTCTTGGGCTTGTTTTTTCGCCCGCTCAATATAGTTTTGAGATAAATCCACTCCAATTACTCTCATGCCTTTTTTGGCGAAGGGAATGCTAATGCTGCCAATACCACACCCTTGGTCGAAAACAGTGTCTCCAGGTTGAATCGCCAAATGCTTTTGTAAAAACTGCAAAGTGTTTTTTAGCTCATCGGAGTTAGAGCGTTCTAAAAGTAAATCGGCAAGTGCTTCTAATTCGTAAAAAGATTTTAACCAATTTTGTTCCGAAGGCATCTATTATTCCTTTAGTTGGTAGCATTGATTTAAAATAGCAATGGATAAAATGGTCAGTAGAACGGGATCAAAAACTTGCTGCCGGCTATCCTTTTTTTGACACATAGCCAGTAACTCAGCTACCTTAGCATGGTTAAAAATAGATAGATGGCAAAATGACTGGCTAGTTAATAAATCATTCATCATTTCGTGGCTGCTGTGGCTGCTAAAGACGCTTATTGGAGGAGCAACAAAGGGATGCTTTTGCCGCTTATAAACGCGCTCGCTTAAAACATCGCGGGTGGCTTCGCGTAAAATGTATTTTTCCACAAGCTTATTGATTTTTAAATTCGTAGGAAGAGTCTGGACAAATTCAAATAATTTATGATCTAAAAAAGGCAAGCGCCCTTCAATGCTATGAGCCATTTCGCAACCATCGCCGAGGGTTTTCAAGATATAATTAGGAAGAGATGTCTTTTGCCATAAATACATAGATTGATTCACTTGCTCAAAGGAGGTCAAATCAGCAGTGATATGATTCATTAAATCACGGTAACTATCTTTTGCCACAAACGACTGCTTAAAATCCTCGCTTAGGAACCCTCTTAATTTATAACCCAAGCTAGCCTTAGCTTGCAAAAAACTCGGGACAAAAGCTAAGCGTTGTAAAATAGCATCCGTGCTTAAGCTATTGCCCTCTGCAAGCATAATGCCGACAGAAGCTAAGTTCTTTTGTTGCAAGCTTTCCATTTCTTGATGGTTTTGTTGCTGTCTTAATAAATCCATACGGAAATGGGGATAACCGGCGACCACTTCATCGGAACCCTCACCGGTTAAGGCTACTTTGTAGCCCGCTTGTCTAATCGCTTGATTCAGTAAATATTTGGCAGGAAGGTGACCATTGATAGCAATGCCTTCGCTCGCATAAACAGCATCAGATAAATGAGCGATAAGTTTTTCTTGGCTAATGGGCACCACGTGTAAAGGCACTCCTACTAACTGTGCTGTTTCCTTGGCAATAGCTAATTCATTGTAGTTTTGTTCGCTAAAGCTAACACAAAAAGCCGGTATCGGTTTATTTGAGTATTTTACGGCTAGTCCCAAAACGGCACTGGAATCTAAACCTCCGCTTAAATGGCAACAAATAGGGACATCTGCTCGTAGGCGTAATTTTACAGCTTCACTGAAAATATCCCGAAATTGGGCGATTAATTCGTTGGCATCATAGTTCTTAACAGAGGAACTATAATTGCTATCCCAATAGCAATGGCTAGTAAGTTTTTTGTCCTTTGCTATTAGAAAATAACCCGGTTGCAACTGGGTTATCCCTCTAAATAAGGTTCTATCGGGCAAAACATACTGCATATGGCAACTGTGAAAGAGCGACTGATGATCCCAATACTTCTCTACTCCTAAAGCAAATAAAGCTTTCGCTTGGGAAGCAATAAATAAATTATTCTCGACAATAGCATAGCAAAGTGGTTTTATCCCAAAACGATCTCGGGCCGCAAACAACTGCTCTTTCTTTTCATCATAGAGAACAAAGGCAAACTCGCCGCGCAAATAATCTAAACAATCTAATCCGTATTGCTCATAGAGATGTAAAGCAATTTCGCTATCCGAATCGGTTTGAAATTGATGGCCTTGTTCCTCTAACTTTGTGCGTATTTCTTCAAAACCATAAAATTCACCATTAACAACTATGTGAATGGTCTTGTCTTCATTGCTAATCGGCTGCTGACTATTGCCAAGACCAATTATACTGAGGCGTTTATGACCAAGAGCGACTTGCCGAGAATCACTTTGCCATAAGCCCTCCCCATCCGGACCTCTCGTATGCAAAGTGTCCAAGGCCAACTGTAGCTTGTCTGTTTCGACAATACCCTGCTGCAGTTTTACTGCAATAATCCCACACATTAAGCATTTCCTATTTGAAAAAACAATTTACGCGCTTCGCTTTTCAGCGAATCTTGAAAAGCCTCTTCAAAATCATCTAGGCGGTACATTTGTCCAATTAAATCGCTGACCTGAATTTTACGAGAGCTCAACAATTGGATCGCTTCTTTAAAGCAACCATAGTTCACTGCTTGAAAACGCGGTTCCTTGGCAAGAATTTTATGAAGTTGTAAATTAACGGCTTGGTATTGGCGACTTTTAAAAACAATTAAACCTCGCGGTCGAATTGCTGCAATCATATCGCTAAGCGTTTTCGTTGTGGCAAGAGTCTCAATAATGAAGTCGTAGTGATTCAAAATTAAATTTTGTCCAGTAGAGTGAATCGTAACATTATCAAAACCATGAGCTTCTAAAATGCGCAAGGTCAAATGGGCGATACGGTTGTCACCATAAATTAAACCACAGTGCTGAGGCTTAATATCAGCCTTTATCACAGCCAAAGAAGCAGCCACCGGCTCAGAGTAAGTGGCCTCAACAAAAGATAAGTCATCGGCAATAGGATAAACACAGCGCTGGTCAACAGCAATGTACTCGGCAAAAGCACCATCTAGCCAAACCCCTAAAAACTTAGTGTTTTGACAATCACTATACTCCTCTCTCATACAAAAGTCACAGCTATAGCAGGGAATCACAGGATTGACAGTAACCCGCTCTTGATTTACTAAAAGAGTAGCATTCGACCCCGTTTCGACAACTGTACCTGCCATCTCATGACCCAAAATGAGAGGATTTTTTGTCGCAATTTTTCCTTCTGCCGCAAACACATCTGTGCGACATAAACTAGCACAAGCCACCTTAATCAATACTTGATTTGCTGCTATTTGGGGCAAGGTCACATCTTGAAGCGTTACAACTTCATTTTGTTTAACTAAAGCTTTCATTATTCGCCATTTTCTCTTGTTACTATTCTGTTTTGTTAAGGGAAATAATTTATTAAACCATATCTTGTCCCTTTGGATCAAATTTTTTTGGTTGAAGTGTATCTCTCTGAGTTGGAGTTAGATTTGTGAAAGGATAAAAGAAGTCCCTAAAAATTTATTATTACAGGCTTCTCACAAACGAAAACAAAAAAGGGCTAAAGGGGACTAAAGGATAGAAAAAATAAGAAGAAAAAACAGGCATTTTGATTTGCATATTTTAAGGTACAGTGAAAAGAGTGGGCCTTAAAGTTGAAGAAAGAAAAGAATTTCACGCAAAATCCACCGGAGGGGAAAGAAATGCAAAGGCTACAGCTTAACTTAATGCTATTGTTGCCTGGCGAGACTAAACCTTATAAAATATAGGCCTAGATTAAATGCATGTTTTTCAGGTATTGTATAAGTAGTGCGTATTTCTAAATCGAAATGCAAAAAGAAAAATTTCTTTTTATGTAATTATTTGCTTTGTATAGGTTTAGGATTTTTTTATATTTTTTTTGGAAATATATTTGACAAATTTCGATTTGGTAGGTATACTTCCTTCGTAACGTTGCCACGTGAATAACTGGCAAGAAAATTGAAAATCTGGAAAATATATCATATATTTTCTGTAATGTAGCGCAATGCTATAAAGTAATATACAAAGGAAAAACAATATAAACGATTTCACTTTTTGCTAAAGGAGGATAACGAAAAAGAAATTTTTCTGATTATATAACTTTATGGGCAATTAGTATTTATAGTCATTTTACTGTTTTTTTTAGAAGTGTGTTTAGTGAATTTTGATAGTGCAATGCTATAAACATAATATACAAAGGAAAAACAATATAAACGATTCCACTTTTTGCTAAAGGAGGATAACGAAAAAGAAATTTTTTTAGTTATATAACTTTATGTGCAATTAGTACTTGTAGTCATGTTAATGTTTTTTTAGAAGTGTATTTAGTGAATTTTGATAGTGCAATGCTATAAATGTAGAATAAACAAGACAAAAATATTTTACTCTTTGCTGAAGGAGGATAACGAAAAAGAAATTTTTTAGTTATATAACTTTATGTGCAATTAGTATTTGTAGTCATCTTATTTAGAACGATAAATATTTTTATTAATAAATTTCAGGTTACATATTATTATTAATTTTGATTTATGTGTTTTTAAATTTGTCATATCGTAGTCTAACTACGAGGAGTAAAATCGAATTTTATATATTTTTCAGAAGCCCTTTAGTGGAATGTAAATTTTAGCACAGGCTAGTTTCACTAAAGGGCTTATTTTTTAGAAAGAAAGAATTGAAAAAGAAAGATAAAGCGAAAGATAATAAGCATTTGACTCTAGAAGTGGCTGGAAACATTATGGGAGTTACAGCTCGACGAGTTGGCCAACAAAAGAATGAAGGAATACTTGTAGGTGGGCCCAAACAAGGTAAAAAACACACTGTAACAATCGCTAGTGTCGAAGAATATCAACAAAGTAAATCAAAAAAAACCGACAAACTTGAAAGTTTAATGTTTGCTTTGTCTATAAATGACAGAGAACGCCTAGCAGAAAAAGGATACACTGAGGATGATGAAATACAAGCGTTTATTCTGTTAGCAGTACGAAAGGCTTTGAGAGAATTAGAAGAAGGTTAAATTTTGTGCTAGCTGACTCAACTAACTAATTTTTCAAAATATTATCTCACAGAGAAAACAAGATTTTTCCCTAATTATTCTATCACACTAAACATACGATAGCAGCTTATAAGCCGTCACTCTCCGTCAATACTATATTACCAACTCTCCTAAATTACCCTCTTACTCCACAAATCCTCTGGCCAAAACAACAAAAGAACTAGCTTTCATATCCATAAATGTCGCATCTGCGGCTGCTTACTTTAACCAGCCCTTAACTGCAAATAAATAGAGACAAAGTATCATACCCACGGCAATACCGAATGAAACCTGCGAAAGAGATATAGGCCAAGGGCTTTCCATCAGGTTCATCCCCAGAAGACCGCCTGTAACAGTTGGGATTAATGCCAACGCCGTAAGCAATGCAAGCAAACGCATAACCTTATTGAGCTGAAAAGAGGATACATTTAAACGAAGATCAACTAGTGCGGAAAGTGTCGATAATAAATAGTCAATGCTCTCATGCAGGCTTTCTGTATCTTCCGCTAGTATAGAAAACTCCGGTCGAGGTTCCGTTGGGAATGACTTGATGGCGACGGGCTTTTCAGCAAGCTGTTTGAGAACGTTACCAAGATGTTTTAAACTGCTTCGGACTCTGCTCAGCTCACCGCGTAACTTAAAGGTAAGGCTGAGAAATGTTTTGTCGTCGAAATTGTGATGCTGACTCTCTATACGAAATAGTGATGTTTCCAGTTGGTCATTGATTTGAGTGTAACTTTGATTAAGGTTTTTCAGAAGGGCTAATGTTGATTTAAATGCAAGCTGATCAGAATCTTTCTCGTTGAGCTGCGAGACAATAGATAATGGGAGCTCCGTTTTTGACTGAGTTAGAATGACCAAATTATTCTTTGAACCGACAAAAAGGACACCAGTTCGAGCAATTGTCGGCACACCGCTGATCTCGTCATCCTGAATGACCGGATACCATAAAAACAACGTTGTATAATTTTCCATTCGCTCGATACGCGGGAAATGAGATGCGTAAAACCGGTTGCGCAGCATTGTCTCTGATACTTCTAGAGAAGTCGCAACTTGTTGAAGTACACCCTTCTCAGGGTTGGAAATTAGAATAAGTGTGTCTTGCGGTGACAAAATATCTTCTATTGCTGCATCGAAAGATATTTTCTGAAATTGCGCATTCTGGCCATATTTCAAAGATAACGTCTCCATCGATTGATCACTAATTGCGTTCGCCATGATAGCTGGCTTCGACTTTGAAACGATTACACTACTGGATTTGGTGCCGAATAAAGCTAGACGAAAAAATCGAAAAAGACGCAATGCGGGAGTGTTGCGAAACATGTCATTTAGAATTGGCGTCAGCGATAACAGGCCCAATAGGATTATCAATGCATCAAGAATTCTCCACGGATTTATGAGAAACGCTTTTTTATCGGTGGAATTTGCAAAAGAAATACAGTACTCAATAACAAAAATAATAAGAATTAAGAACTCAATATATTCTAGCAGACCCTGGCTTTGAGCGGAAAGGTCAAAAATATCTGGAATAAAGGCCAGAAATAAAGTCAGCAGAGCCAAAAAACCAAAAACTTCATTGCTAAGAATCTTACCGAATAGGTTTGCGGTTCTAGACTGTCTTAAATTGGAATTACCCATAATTTACTATCCTCAAGCTTGTCAAACAGGTTGCGCCAGAACTGAGCCACAAAAATTTTTCTATATTTTAGCAAAATATAGAAAATCAGCACCTACAAAAAAGAAATTCATTACTGGCCAAACATGTTCAATCTACGCGCAATTAGTTGCCACCAAATAGCATAGATAAATCTGTCAATCCTGCCTCTGCTTCTTCTCCTTGACAAAGTGTGTAGAGTAAAGCAACTCTAATCTGAACTACAAGGATTTAGTTGTCTTCGGTTTTTTGTCGCGGAAGCGAAATAAACGTAGCAAGAGGATGTTCTGGAGTGACTAGGGCGGTCTTTAGGCTGTGATTTTCTTGTAGCCTTTAATACTTATTAAAATTTGTTTGGTAATATATTTGTTTCCGACCTTCGGAACGTAAGAACATTCTCTTGCGGAGTGCCTCACCTAAAACTAGGTTCTTGTGAATCTTTGTCAAATCCTTTAGACCAAATCTTACTCTCTTGCTCCACAAATCTTTTGGTTCCAAACACAAACAGATTTGCACATGCTATCTGTTTTGTCCACTTCCATGCTAAAATAATATCTCTGTGATAAAAAAAATCCAAGCAAAAGTTAGGACATGTCCTAGCAAAAATGAAAAAAAGGAGATAAAATATTAGTGAAGAAGCAAGAGAATGTAGATTGGCATGGTATTATTCAAGATATCTTAGATGAACATCTTCCTCTGCTTTCGGGAAAGAAAATATCTAAGCAAGAGCGCGAGTTTCAAAAGTTTTTTAAGGTGGACTACTACTGCGAAACAGAAGGTGATTTACCGAAAGACAATTTACTCCGCCCCTTCGATCACCTAAAAAAAGCAAATATTTTGGAGTACAAAAGTTTCCGAGAGATTCTGAGTGAGAACGTCTTTCGCTACTATGTCGCAAGAGCCTTGTTTATGGAAAGCCATTACGCCAACTTGTCTTTACAAGGAGAAACCACCTTAACGATTATAACGAGCAGAAAACCAGAAAAACTCTTTGCCATAAAAGAATACGCTATTGAACCGATAAACAAATGGAAATATCGTTCCCGTTTTCTGAAAGATTTGGATATTTACTTTCTCGTTCTAAGAGGAGCTCGAAATGAACTCCAAGGAGAAGCCTTGGCTCTTCTACAAGTTTTAGAGGCAGAAAAAAATCAACAACTTAAGCAATGGCCGAAAATCCTCTCTCAGGATTTACCTAATACTAATGTTATCCAGCAAATTATGCTAAAAATTAATGAGGAGAACTTCATGAGTTTTGTTAAGCAAATTACCGATAAGGGACGACTCGAAGGCAAAGTTGAAGGCAAAATCGAAGGGCGGGTTGAAGAATTGCTCAAAGTTCTAGGATGGATTTCTTCTGCTCTTAAGGAAAAATATGCTAGCCAAGTCCAATCAGCTAAAACAACGGAAGAACTGGCTCTTCTAGAAGATAAAATTTGCCAAGAGATTCAGGATCGAAAACAAACAGACTAGATTTTCGGGTGATTTTTTTTGATTATTCTCCAAAAGATTTTGTAAAATGCAAGCAACAAAATACATTGTAAAATACAAGGCCATCTGATAGGACAGAATCATGACGCTTGCCCATATCTCTTCCAAGAATAATCTTTTTTCCCCGCGACTTTCTTTTGGGGTTATTTTGCTTCTAGGCTTAGCTGTTTATAGCAACTGCTTTAATAACCCCTTTGTCTTCGACGATAACTCCCTCTTGGGAAATGAGAATATTCAAGAATTGTGGCCTATCTATAAGCCCTTTCTTTGGTCAGGGGAATCAGCTACCGCTGGGCGGCCCATTTTGAGTTTTTCCTTCGCCTTAAACTACGCTTTAGGAGGGGACAAGCCTTTTGGTTATCATTTGGTCAATTTGCTTATTCATATCTTAAACTCTTTTTTTCTCTATCTAATTATCCAAGGCACCTTTCGCACTCCTCGACTAGCCTCTTCTTTTTCTTTTGTAGCCTCTCCTTTGGCTTTTGTGGCAGCATTGATTTGGTTGGTTCACCCCATTCACACAGAGTGCATAAACTACATCACCCAACGCAGTGAATTACTGATGGGATTTTTTTACTTAGGTACCATTTATGCGGCACTTCGTTCTTGGGAGGGCGAGAATAAGAAAACTTGGCTTTGTCTGTCCGCTGTGTTTTGTGCTTTGGGAATGGCCACAAAAGAGGTAATGGTGACAGCCCCCTTGCTTGTCTTCTTTTACGACTATGCTTTTGGAGGGAAAAATCTAAGAGAAACCTTTCGAGAGCGAAAAATTCTATATCTTTGCTTGGCGGCAACATGGTTGATTTTACTGGGATTGATCTTGTCAAACCCCCGCAGTTCCTCGGTAGGTTTTTCTCATAAAATCAGTTCTCTAGACTACTTAATATCCCAGAGCTATATCATTATCCATTATTTGCAGACCCTCTTTTGGCCAAATGTTCTGGTCTTTGATTACGGCATGGCTCAGGCAGAAGTTTTCTCCGAACATATTTTTTCCTTTCTAGCAATGACAGGACTTTTTCTCGGGAGTTTAGGACTGTATATTTATCGCCCCTATTTGGGATTTGCTCCCCTTTCTTTCTTCCTAATTCTCGCTCCCAGCTCTAGTTTTGTCCCGATTGTGACAGAGGTGGGGGCAGAAAGAAGAGTGTATTTGTCCTCTGCTCTAATCATCGGATTAATTGCTGGCCTTGCATATGCCTGGCTATCCTCGCGAAAAGAAAAAATAGTAACCCGCCAGAAAAGCTATTTTTTCGCCCTGGCTTTGGCATTTTTGGTCATCTCTGTTCTGTCTTACCGGTCTTTTCTTCGGAACAATGATTATGCGAATAAAGTAAGAATCTGGGAAAGTGCTCTTCAGGCAGTCCCCGATAATCCTCGCGCCTATCATAACTTGGGCGTAGCACTAGGAGACAGAAAAGAATTCCAAAAATCCCAAGAATGCTTTGAAAAGGCCCTTGCCTTAAAGCCCCGTTACGCCTCTTGCCACTATCATCTTAGCCTGTATTCTCTCCACCAAGGAAAATTAGAAGAGGCCCTTGGGCAAAAAGAAAAACTCCGAAAAATGGCCCCCCATCATCCCAAGCTGTGGGAACTATACAGGCATTTGGGCGACTATGAACTCAAAAGAGAAGACATAGACCAAGCCTACCATTACTATGAAAAAATTCTCCAAAGGCACCCCAAAAGCGTAGCTCTCTTGAAAAAACTGGCCTCTTATGCTTTACAAAAGGGCAAGTGGGATAGAGCATTTGAGTTTTATGAAAAAGCTCTCCTCCGCAAGCCAGAAGATGTAGATACCTACAACGTCTTGGGAATGATACGCTTGCAGCAAGGAGATTTTCCTAAGGCAATGGAGTTTTACAGAAAAGCAACGGATATCGATCCAAAAAGCCCAGATGCCTATAACAACATCGGAGTCGCTTTCGAAAGACAAGGTGATTTTCCAGGAGCGCTCACCTATTACTACCAAGCCCTTCGGCTTAATGAAGAAAGTGTTACTACTTACCACAATATTATCATGCTTTCGGTTAAAATGGGTAAATTCCGAGATGCCCTTCACTGTGCCCAAGAAGCCCTGAAGCTAGACCCCGAGAACACGAATACTTTGAGATATCTCGGAGCCTTCTTAGTCGGCCAAGGAAAAATAGATGAGGGAATACAGCATTATATGAAAGCGCTCAAGATTAACCCCCGCGATGTGAATATCTATAAAAGCTTAGGCTCTGCTTACGAAAAGAAAAAGGAACTGGATAAAGCACGTTTTTTTTATCAGAAGGCAGCACAGATTCAGAAAAAATCAAGCAACAAGTAACTTTGCATCATTGAGAATGTTATGAGAATCTTTTCAATGGAATAAACTTCGAAATTATCCTTTAAGGATGTTTCTGATGTGCCATTAGATAATTAGTAATCGAGAGTTCTAGTGTATCGATAAAGAAGAACGCCCGGTAAAATTCCATACACTGAAAGTGTTACATATCAGTAGCCCAGGGTAAAGTGAGCCAAAGGCGAACGGAACCCTGGGGCATGAATAGGCCGAAGAAGAATATTTGTACGCCGAATTAAGAAAATCCCCTAGGCCAAGAGAGCAAAGAATAATATAGCGCTCTTTTCGCAACTCACCTCAAACCTCGAACAAAAAACTCCACCTCTTCATGGCTTTTTAAATAAACGACCTTTTTCTCGCAATTATAAACCTCGATGGCTTTGGTAATTTTAGGAAAAACTTTCCTATCGTAAGTCCAAATGTATTGATAAAACTTAAAATCAAACGTTTCATCACATCCTTCAGCCATATCTGGCCGGCGATCTTTTTTGCTATATTTAAAAACTCTTGTGATGGCTCGATACAAGCATACCAACCGAGGCAATTTTAATATAATAATTTTGTCTGCCGCTGGAAAGCGAAGGTCGAAAGACTCCGAAAAAGTTCCGTCCATTACCCATTTATCTTGGTTTGTAAGCTCTTTTACTTTTTCCCGCCATTTATCCATCGGGGTTATGGTCCATCCTGGTTGCCAAAAGTAAATATCTAGATGAACGGCTGGTAGATCGTATTTCTGGGAAAGAATTTGGGTTAAGGTCGATTTCCCACCTCCACTGCACCCCACGACTAAGATTGTTTTTGCTTCAGATAAATCCATACTTTTTCTAGGATGTTTTTCTTCGCATAAAAAAAGAGCAAAAGCACAGGGCAATAAAGAGAGAAGAGAGAGTGCTAAACTCGGGTACAGTTGCTTCGAGATTAAGGCTTATTGTCCCTATAGAAGAGGTGTTTACACCTGAGCTAGGAAACTCTTGGATAAAAGCATCGTAGACAAATGTGTACTGGGTTCCTGCCGTGAGAATACCTGCCGTGCTACCGACAAGAGTGTTATTAAAATCTCCTCCTTGTTCTCCTAGGGTAAAAGATTCATTTAGAGTGGATCTACTGTCTTGAAAATTATTGAAGAGCAGACCACTTGTGTCTTGGAGGAAAACCTGAAAGAACGTCCTTTGGTCTCCTGACATTTGGTAGTTACCGGAAATTTCATAGAGGACATCGGTGGTGGGAGTGAAGATAATGGTTCCGCGAGAACGGGCAATGTTACCGCTAAAGCTGCCTTTCCTCAGTTGGCTTAGACTAACATTAAAGTTAGCACTGTTATTATCGGAATTAAAATTGTAGGTGCTGGAAGAAAAGCTAGGTCCAGGTGAATTTGCGATTGTATTTGTTGTGTTTAGGGGCAAAGTGGGAGATATGGCCGATTCCTGATCGAAACCATCTTGCCGGATAATATCCCTTAATAGACCGCCTGAGTCGAGATTAATCGGCGTTGCGTTGGTCAAAGTGCTTGTTGAAATCCAGAGCATCCCAACTATCAGAAAACAAAATAATATATTTTTAGATGTCATCATGTGGATTCCTCTTTTTGTTATTGAACGTATAAATGTTTACCTATCTCATTCTCATCTTTTCTGGACTTGTAGTCAAATATTTTTTTTCTAGAGATCCAAAATACCATGCGAGGGTGAAAGGTATTCACTGCGGAGCAGTGGGGGAACGTAGCCAGGGGTTTCAACCCTAACTTTTATACACATAATTTTTGTAATTTAATTTTTTACTTTTGTAGCATATGCTAAACCTGGCTTGAGTCTTTATTTTCAGCGTGTCCCCCCCGCTCGTTCCTCGCGTCCCCCCCAAAGGGAGGACAAAAAGGATTTGTCTGTATTCGTAAGAAGTGGGTTTACGTATTTTTTTTTCTTATGTATCTAGCCCTAGAAAATGGGATTATACGCCAACAAAAAACTTTCGTATCTTTGAAAACCCTTTTTGTTCCCCCTTTGGGGGGAACCGTGAGGAACGAACGGGGGGGGACGCGCTGAAACATATACCTTTGCAGGCTGTTAAATCAAGCTACAAAAGTAAAAATTAAATTACAAAATTATGTGTATAAAAGTTAGGCATAAATGTCCTGGCTACGTCCCTTCGTCGCTACGCGACCATAAAACCAAAGTAATCTAGGCACATCCTCTGCTCAGCAGGACGCTAAATAAAACGTAGCCAACTCTTTGGGTGAGAGGTTTTATGTTTTCGGTAGAGCAAACAGAGAGGATAGAGGGCTATTGTTAGAAGTACTGTTGCTACATAAGTAGAAAGCAATCCTGATTTTTCGTACATTCCGAGAGCTTTAGCCACTACCGCAAGTAAATGAATGTGGATGACGTAGAAAAAGAGAGCGCTTTGGCCGAAGACGTATAGGGGGTTTTTTTTGTTGATAGGCTTTTCATTTAAGCGCTGGATGGAAAAACAAAAAGCTAAAAGGAAGGCCATTAGAGAGATCTCTAGTGTTATGTAAGATGCGCTAGGAGGGTATTTACTGACATGAAGCCACTGGATAAGGGAGTGGTTGTCGCGCAAAAGAAGCATATTACCAAGGCCGTTAAAGCCTCGGATGACTAAGAAAAGGAGAAAAAAAAGAGAGCCTCCGAAAAGGAGAATTTTTTCGGGAGAATGTTGAAAAGATTGGTAGAGTAAAAACTTTCCTAGAACCCAGCCTAAGAGCATTATTCCTAGCCAAGGAAATAGGGGATATCCGACTATAAAATACTCAAAAACTCCCCCACTCAAAAATAGAGCGATAGGGACAGATATTTCTCCGCCATTCAAGTGAATAAAAAGACCAGCGAGGAGTTCGTTGAAAAATATGGCAACCAATGCAATAAAGAAAATCCAGCTTGTTCTAAGACGACGAAGAGGAATCATGCAAATAAAACTAATTCCAATAGCATATAAAACTTGGAGGATAATGTGTTTTCCGGGAAAGACCAAAGACATCCAGGCTATTTCTATGATGAAAATGACAAGGCCTCGGCTTAGAATGTACTGGTCTATTGACTTTGAGTTTTCGCCTTGAGAAACTCGTTTTTCGATGTTTATCGCTAGAGAAACTCCGGCTAAAAAAACAAAAGCAGGGGCGCAGAGATGAGTGATCCATCGAGTGAAAAACTGGGCCGGATCTAAGTATGTTCCTGGTTTGTAAAGAAAATAGGCATCGCTGACGAGTCGATCACTATTGAAGCACATGGAAGCATGATCTATGGTCATCAAAATAATAACAATTCCTCGCATCCAGTCAATTGCTGGAATACGGGAGGATGTTTTGGGAGAATTAGAGTCATTCATAAGGAGGGAATCCGTTATTTTAGGGCGTGTCCTCATTCAGCTTATTTTTTGTATTTCTTTAGTAATAGTAAGGGCACTACTTTAAGTACAGTATTGCTAAGGCGTTAAATGGCTGAATGAAAACACGCCCTTACAGGTAAAACTTAAAAAGAGAATTTTTCCAAAACTCTTTCAATAACATAATAATTACGTGTTTTTAATAAGCTAGGAAGATAAATAATTCAAATTTTGTTTGTTTTTCTGTTTTTGATTTTACTCGTAAGGGGATGTTCTCATTCAGCCTACCATGTTATGCAATAAGAAATAGGATAAAAAATTATACTTCTAGCTTCTCACACACGGGAACAAAAAAGCTGAATGAGGACAGTCCCTACTTTAAGCTTTGGTAGTGTCTTTCCCAGAGCTTAGCTAAACTGGAAGAGGGGAGGTAATGTTTTCCTAATACTCCTTGGGCTTTTTCGACTTGACCCTCAAAGAGATAAAACCAGCCCACTTGTACTTTTTTATCGGGCCAATTGGGCATGGACTCGACTTTTTTCATAATGTCTAAAACGGACATGGTGCGAGGGGTGATTTGCTCTCCTGGGCCTAGTGTTTTGAAGACATTGAATCGGAAATGATACCAGAATTTTTCGAGAAGAAAAATGATTTCTTCTTCTCCTTGGATCATTTCTATTAGATCTTGATATCCTTTATACTTGCTCAGTTCTTTTAAAGAACCCTTGGCTTTGCGGATATGTTTACGAGCTTGGCTGTATTGTCTTTTCCCTAGGTAATTTTCGACATTTTCTTGGATTCCAGTCCAAGCATTTTGGATTTCTTCTTTTTGCTTTTTTTGCTGGGCAGATCTTTCTTTTGTTTTTAGAAAAGTCTCCAGTTTCTTTTTTTCAGACTTTTTCAAAAGGGGAAGAAGAGTTTTGGCTGTTTTCTCGGCCTTTTTGTAATTTCCTTCTTGGATAGAAAGGGCAATATTTTCTAGTAAAACCAGCTCTTGGTGTAGTTGCATAGCCTTTTTCTTATAGTCAGGAGAAAGAAGCAGTAGGCGTATTTCTCGCGGAGGCTCCCAGCGTAATTTTTCTCTGTTGGGCTGAGTTAGAATCTCCATCTTATTTTTTGCGACCTCATCTAGGTATTTTTCTGTTTTGCGGCGGAGAACTATTCGTTCTTGGATTTTTTTGATTAAGTGAAACACTTGTGTACGATAAGGTGTTTGCGGATACTGGACTCGAAACTCTAAAAGCCGTGTGAGTTTATTTTCTAGCTTAGGAAGGGTGCTGAGTTCTTTCTTGAGCTGATTAAACAATAAATTGTGATCAATAAGGGGTTTCTCTGGAATATTTTCCCCTTTTTTGTCGGGAGATTCTTTTTTCTCTGTTTTTTGAGAAATTTCCTTTGGTTGGGAAGGAGGTTCTTCTTTTTTATTTTCTTCTTTGCTCTCTTCCTTATTTTCTTCCTTATTTTCTTTTTGTGGCTTTTTTGTTTTCTCTTCTGGATTTTCTATGAGACTAACAATTTTTTGAGAAGAGGTCGGAGGCTTTTTGGTCTGACGCATTTTGCGAGATATACCAATAATAGAAAGAACAAGGAGAATAGAGACAATAGAAGTAATGATCCCAATTTTTACCTTGGAGGACAAAATCTGCTGAGCAGGCGAGTCAATAACTATGTCTTTTGAAATTAGACGGTTGACATCTCGAATTAACTCTTGGGTGTTGCGGTAGCGTTCTCGAGGTCTTTCGGCGATCATCTTTTTGTAGACGTTTTGGACAATTGCGGGTATGTGTTTTGGCAAAGAAGGAGAAGGGTTATTCATTCTTTGGCCAATGATTTCTAAGGGATTTCCTCCTGTGAAAGGAAGTCCTCCTTGGAGCATAAAATAAAAGGTCATTCCCAAGGAGTAGATATCGCTTTGTTTTGTGGCCTTTTTTCCTAAACATTGTTCCGGAGCCATATAGTAAGGCGTACCAATCAAAACACCTGTTTGAGTGAGGGCTTCTCCCGAGTCTCCCGACTCTTTTGCTAAACCAAAATCGGTCAGTTTTGCTATTTCGTCTGAAGTGACAAGGATGTTATCTGGTTTTATGTCTCGATGAAGAATTTCTTTATCATGAAGAGTTCCTAGCCCCATGGCACTCTCTTTTAAAATTTGCAAGGCTCGGTGTAGTTTAATTCCCTTATCTTTGGGAACATATTGGTTGAGAGGAGCTCCATCAATAAACTCCATGGCAATATAGTGGATTCCATTATCCTCTCCGACATCATACATTTGTACGAGATGTTTGTCGGTAACTTGGGCTGCCATCCTTGCTTCCCTCGTAAAACGCTCAATATATTGATGTTGGCGAGCTAAGTGAGGAGGAAGGACTTTCAAAGCAACAGCTCTGTTAAGACGAATATGAATCGCCCGATAAACCTCTCCCATCCCTCCTGCCCCTAAGCAGTATTGAACCTTGTATGCTCCTAACTCTGTTCCACAGAGGTCTTTTATTTCAGGAGCTACTTTTAGATCTAAAAAAGGGTAGGCATGGGGGATATTGAAAACTATTTTGCAGTGGGGGCACCGAGCTCTTTTAGGAAGTTTCTTGGGGATTTTAGAGCGTTTTTGGCAAGAAGGGCAGCGTAAAATTCCTTGTTTTAGGTAAATTCCTGTAACCATGTCAGGAGAAAGAAGGTTTCTTTGAACCATAACTTGTTCAATTTTTGTTGTAGAATTTTCGTCACCAACAAGTTGCATACACTCTGAAAGCATTTCTTGAGTCAGAAAATTGGCTTTGGCAACCAATTTACAAAATAGTCGATTATGGCGTAGATGACTATCATCAGAAGAGCCTTGTCCGTCCGAGATTACTTCCGTTGCCATTGGGGTTCCTTAACCTAAAACTGCTTTGACAAAAACATTCTAGTTTAGTATAAATGACTTGTTTATAGTATGCAAGAAGAGATTCTTGATTATTTTTGAGAAGAGAATTCTAGTAAAAAGGTAAAAAAATGGCACATGTTTTAATTACGGGAGCCAATCGTGGCATTGGTTTAGAGTTCGTAAGACAATACGCAAAAGATGGTCACGAAGTCTCCGCTTGTTGTCGTAAGCCTGAAGCATCACAGGAGCTTCAAAGCTTAGCGACATCTTTTCCTCAGGTTCATATTTTTGGACTCGAAGTGACAAACTATGATCAAGTTACAGAGTTGGGAGAGAAGCTTCGAGAAAAAGCAGTCGATGTTCTGATTAACAATGCCGGAGTTTATGGGGGAGACAAACAACGTTTTGGGGAAACAGACCACAAACTTTGGTTGGAAACCTTCCAAACAAATACTCTAGCTCCTTTAAAAATGGCAGAAACCTTTCTTCCTCATCTTTTAGCAGGGGAAAAAAAAGTTATTGCTACGATTACAAGCAAAATGGGAAGTATTACTGATAACACAAGCGGAGGAGTTTATCTCTATCGGTCCAGTAAAACGGCGGTAAACTGCGTCCACAAGAGCATGGCAATAGACCTAAAAGACCGAGGAGTTATTGTACTCTCTATTCACCCAGGCTGGGTCGTGACAGACATGGGAGGGCCGCATGCTTTACTTACTACGGTTGATAGTGTTCAGAACATGCGCAAAGTTATCGAAGAATCTAGTTTGGGTGATTCAGGCAATTTTCTCAATTATGACGGGGAAGCCATTTCTTGGTAAAACTAAAGGTAAACAAACTTTAGTTCTTGCATTCTATTTTTTGACTTAATAACGCAACAAAGGTAAAAAACTTCATGAGTCGGACAGCTTCGAATTCCCATTCTTTTTCTCATCTAGTGGAGCTTCTTCAAAGTCGAGCCCAAGGTGCCCCTGATGCCACTGCTTACACCTTTCTAGATAAAGGTGAGAAGGAAGGAGGGCGTTTTACCTATTCGCAGTTGGATGAGCAAGCACGTAGCATTGCTGTTACTTTGCAAAGAACGATGAAACCAGGCGAGAGAGCTCTTCTTTTATATCCTCCGGGGCTAGATTTTATCGCGGCATTTTTTGGCTGTCTTTATAGTGGTGTTGTCGCTGTTCCTGCTTATCCTCCCGATCCTCATCGTTTGGAAAGAAGTTTACCTCGTCTCCAAACGATTGCCCAAGATGCTCAAACTTCTGCTATTTTAACGACCCGCCCGATCTTAACGATGATGAAGTTTTTGATGCAACAGGGAAAAATTGCCGGAATGCTCGAAAAAATCCCTCTTTTGCAAGGACTGGGAAAGAAGCTAGGGGAAAAAATCTCTCGCTCGCACCTTTATGATTTTCATTCCTTGCCTTGGATTGCTACGAATAAACTGAATGCAAAGCAAGCTCTTTCGTGGAAATCTCCTTCTATTTCTCCCGAAGATTTAGCTTTTCTTCAATATACTTCTGGTTCGACCGGAGACCCTAAGGGAGTTATGCTTAGCCATAAGAATCTTCTCTACAATGAAAAAATGATTGAGAAGGCTTTTGGTCATAATGAAAAAACGATCGTTGTCGGGTGGCTCCCCCTTTACCATGATATGGGATTGATTGGTAATGTTTTGCAGCCTTTGTATTTACAGCGGCCTTGCATTCTGATGTCTCCCTTGGATTTTCTCGAAAAACCTTTGCGCTGGCTCCAAGCTATTTCTCATTACCAAGCGACCACGAGCGGAGGGCCTAACTTTGCTTACGATCTATGTGTGCGCAAAGTAACGCCTGAAGACAAAGCAAATTTAGATCTGAGTTCTTGGCAAGTTGCCTTTAACGGAGCGGAGCCGGTTCGAGAAGAAACTTTGGAGCGTTTTACAGAAGCTTTCTCTGGTTGTGGTTTTTCCCGGCGGGCTTTTTATCCTTGCTATGGTTTGGCCGAAGCAAGTCTTATCGTGAGTGGAGGAGAAAAAGAGGAAGATGTTGTTTCTCTATCAGTGGAAGAGGTTTCTCTCCAGGAAGGAAAAGCTGTTTTAGGGGAGAAAAACACAGAGAAGGTGAGAACCTTAATCGGAGCAGGGAAAAGTCTTCTTGAGCAAGAACTACTTATTGTTGATCCTAAAAAAGGAACCCCTTTAGCCCCCCTAGAGATTGGAGAAATATGGGTTTCCGGTCAACATGTCGCCTCTGGTTACTGGAAAAAAGAGGAAATGAGCGTGAGTAGCTTTCAGGCACAAGTTCCTGGGAAGGAAAAATCTTTTCTCAAAACAGGGGATTTGGGGTTCTTACACCAAGGAGAACTTTATGTTACCGGACGCCAGAAAGATTTAATCATTGTTCGAGGCCGAAATTTTTATCCCCAAGATATAGAACTGACCGTAGAAAGAAGCCATCCTGCCCTGAGACCTGGATGCACAGCTGCTTTTTCTGTTGAGAAGGACAGCGAAGAGCAACTGGTTGTTATTCAGGAAGTCAGGAGAGAATTTGCCCAAGATTTTTCTCCTCTCATAGAGACTATCCGCCAAGCCGTCGCAGAAGAGCAACAACTACAACTCTATGCCGTCGTCTTGATCCGAGCAGGGACGATTTCAAAAACTTCTAGTGGGAAGATTCAGCGCCATGCTTGCAAAAAAGCCTTTCTTGATGAAACTCTGTCAGTCTTAGCAAGTAATCTTTGGGAAAATACAACTTTACTAGAAGAGCAAGACCGCATAAGCGAGGAAATATTTTCTACTTCCGATAGTTTTGAAAAATCAGAAGAGAACGTCGTTATGGGTATTTGGAGGAGCTTGCTTCAAAGACCAAAAATCGAGCGGGATGAGAGCTTTTTTCTTTGCGGAGGAGACTCTCTCTTAGCCACTCAATTGCTCTCTCGACTGCAACAAGAGTTTGATGTTTCTATATCTCTCTCGGATCTATTTCGGCACAGCACCATCGCTGAGCAATCTCAGTTGATCGAAAAGCGGAAGTATTCTTTACACTCTCCACTGGAAAAAATTCCTCAGGAAAAAGAAGGTATTCTCTCCCTTTCTCAGCAACGGCTGTGGTTTCTGACAGAGCTCTCTGTCGATAGCTCTCAATACAATGTTCCCGGAGCTATTCGTCTACGAGGAGATTGCGACGATAAACTTTTAGAAAAGGCTTGGAATTTTCTCCGAAAACGTCATGAAAGTTTGCGCACTGTATTTTCTAAGCCTGACTCCGAAGCAAGTGATAATAAACAAGAGCAGGAAACAGATGAACTCAAAGCGCTTATTCTTTCCCCTGAACCAATGATTTTGAATATGATAGGGTTTGGTCAAGAAAAAGAACCCCTGGTAGAAGCGCAAAAATGGATAGAAAAAGAAATCTCCCGTCCTTTTGATTTTAAGAGCCAAGAGTCTCTTGCTCGATTAACTTTACTTCAGTTAGGCAGCGCAGACCATGTACTTTTTTTGAACCTCCATCATATCATTACCGATGGCTGGAGTTTAGGGATATTGACCCAAGAACTCTCTCAAGTATACCAAGCTTACCAGGCTGGAGTAACTCCTTCTCTTCCTCCTTTGGCCTATCGCTACCAAGATTTTGCCTATTGGCAGCGCTTTCATTTGGCCGAAAAGGTATTCCCTTCTCAACTGAACTACTGGGAGAAACAGCTAAAAAATAGTCCGAAGCTTTCTACTGTGCCTACCGATTACCCCCGACCTCTCGAAGAAGAGCATAGAGGACGGCAAGAAAAAATTATTCTGCCTTTGCCTTTACAGGAAAAGCTAAAAGAGTTTTCTCAAAAAGAAGGGGTTACTCTTTTTATGGTTTTGGTGAGCGTTCTCAAAATCATTCTCTTTCGTTTAACTGGCCAAGAAGATATAAATCTAGGAACAGCGATTGCCAATCGTAACCGAGAAGAGCTTGAAAATATCGTGGGCTTTTTTGTCAACACTCTGGTTCTTCGTTCTTATCTTTCTCATGGTGATACATTCGATGACCTTTTAAGCCGAGTGAAAGAAACAACTTTAGAAGCCTACGAAAACCAAGATGTCCCCTTTGAAAAAGTGGTCGAAAGAGTCAGCCCCCCACGCAACTTGAGCCACGCTCCGCTTTTTCAGGTGATGATTGTCCAGCAAAATATACCTCTTCCTCAGATGGATTTAGGGGCTACTCAAGTGGAGCCTTTTCCTTTTGAGGAACAAACTTCCAAGTTTGATCTCAGTTTCTATTGGTGGGAAACAGCGGAGGGGTTAGAGTGTACTTTAGAGTACAGCACTTCTCTCTATCGAAAAGAGAGTGCAAAACGTCTTCTTCAGCAATTTCAATCGGTTCTCGAACAAGTTGTTCTTGATCCTTCCAGGGAATGTAGAGAGTACAGCTTAAAAACAGAGGAAGATAAAGCTCTTTTACCTCAGCCTGAACTTCCTATACCCGAGCCTGAGTACCCGTCAGTAATGGAACAGTTTGCCCGCTGGGTTGGGGAAACCCCTTTGAACACAGCTCTTTCTCAAGGAGATTTTTCCTTAAATTACCAAGATCTGGCGGTGAAAATATCGTCTATGGCTCAGTATTTAAGAGAAGAGGGAGTGAAGCAAGGTGATGTTGTTGCGGTATTTGCTTCGCGTTCTGTTGGTTTGGTCGTTGGAATGCTCGCCACTTTCCAAGCGAAAGGAGTTTTTCTCGCGATAGACCAAAAAATTCCCTCCCAACGTCAGCAAACGATGCTAAAAGAAGCAAAGGTTAGTTTTATCCTATATGAAGGAGAGTTAAGAGAAGAAGACCGGTGGTTAGAGGAGCTTGGTCTTAAACGGTGGCATGTTTCTTCTCAAGGGGATGTTTTTTCTTCGGGAGCAGACTCGCCTGAAATAAATCAAAAAGAAAATTTTTCTTCCTTTAGCGCAGAGACTTTGTTGGGAAATGAGTCCGCTTACATTTTTTTTACTTCAGGTACTACCGGAGTTCCGAAAGGAATTCTAGGTTGGCATAAGGGCTTAGCTCATTTTATCACTTGGCAACGAGAGGCCTTTACTATTACCTCAGAAGATAGAGGAGCTTTGCTTTCGGGGATTACTTTTGACATGGTTTTAACCGATGTTTTTCTCCCTCTCACAAGTGGAGCGACCCTTTGTTTGCAACCAGAAAGTGAACAAAGTTCAGATGCGAATACTCTACTTTGGTTAGAAAAGCAAAAGATAACCTTTCTTCACTCGGTGCCTTCTGTTGTCCAAAACTGGCTTCGCTATCGATCTGAGCAAGTCAATATAACAAATTTACGCTGGCTCTTTTTAACGGGAGAGCCCCTTACTTACTCTCTGGTAACAAATTGGCGCGATGCTTTTCCTCAATCGGGAGAAGTCATTAATTTTTACGGAGCAACCGAGACTACCTTAATCCAGTTTTCTCAGTCTGTTCCTTACCCTCCTTGTCCTGGAGTTCAATTGGTAGGAGAGGCTCTACCTCATACTCAGGCTTTCATTCTTTCCGAGGCTCGGCAAATTTGCGCACTGGGTGAAGTGGGAGAGATTGTCATTCGAACTCCTTTTCGCACAGTAGGCTATATCAATGAATCTTCTGAACAAAGCAATTTTGTCGTAAACCCTTGGCGAAAAGATCCTCAAGATCTCCTGTACTTCACGGGAGACAAAGGTCGCTTTCATCAGGACGGTAGCTTAGAGGTTTTGGGGCGGATAGACCACCAGATTAAAATTCATGGAGCTCGGGTAGAGCTGAGAGAGATTGAATCTTGGCTAGAAAAATTTCCTTCTATTGCCAAAGCCGTTGTTATTTTTTCCCCGGAAGAGCAAATCCTCTTGGCTTATCTGATTGTTCGAGAGACAAAGTCTGTTTCGAAACAAAAATTGCGAAATTTTCTTGCTCATAGTCTTCCTCTCTATATGGTGCCCTCTATTTTTACGATGATTCCCCAGTTTCCCTTAGCTCCTAGCGGAAAAGTCGACCGAGAAGCTTTATTGCAAATGCCTCGGCCGGGAGGAGAAGAATCCTATGTTCCTCCTCGAAACGAAAAAGAATCTCAACTCGTGGCTATTTGGGAAGAACTATTGCAAAAAGATAAGCTAGGGATAGAAGATAATTTTTTTGAGGCAGGAGGGCATTCCCTTTTGGCCACTCAGTTAGTCTCTCGGCTTCAGAAAAAATTTGCTGTTAGCATTTCTCTCTCCGACTTGTTTCGGCACTCGACTATTGCGGAGCAATCTTTACTTATTGAGAAACTCACTCATTCTTCTTACTCTTCTCTTTCTCGAGTTTCTTCTGAAAAAGAAGGAATCCTTTCTCTTTCTCAAGAGCGCTTATGGTTTTTAATGGAGCTGGCCCCAGAAAGTCCCCAATACAATGTACCAGGAGCTATACATTTAAAAGGAGTCTGTCACTATAAATTATTAGAAAAAGCTTGGGGCTTCTTAGAGCAAAGGCATGAGAGTTTGCGCACCGTTTTTTATAGAGAAGAGAGAGAAAGCCGTGAAGTAAAAGCGAAGATTTTACCTCGCCGAGAAACGTCTCTGGAAATTGTCCCTTTGGACCAAACAAAAGATCCACAAACTCAAGCGCGTAAGTGGATAGAAAGAGAAATTTCTAAACCTTTCCGTTTAGAGAAAAATAAGCCTCTGACCCGACTAACTCTTCTTCGTTTAGCAGAAGAAGAGCACGTTCTTTTTTTGAATCTCCACCATATTATTGCCGATGGTTGGAGTTTAGGGGTGTTAACTCAAGAATTCTCTTTCGTTTACCAAGCTTATCAAGCTCAGGAAGTACCTCTTCTCCCTTCTTTGGCCTATCGCTATCAGGATTTTGCTTATTGGCAGCGCTTTCAATTGGCAGAAAAAATCTTCCCTCAGCAGTTAGATTACTGGGAGAAGCAACTCCGAAATAGTGCTAAAATTTCCACCATTCCCACGGATTATCCTCGCCCGAAAGAGGCCGGGTACCAGGGAAGCCAAGAAAAAATCGTTTTGTCTGCCAGTGTCTTAGAAAAGCTCAAGGAGTTGTCCAAGAAAGAAGGGGTCACGCTTTTTATGACCCTGATGAGTGCTTTTCAAATTATCCTGGCTCGTTTATCGGGCCAAGAAGACATCAACTTGGGAACGGCTATAGCTAATCGGAACCGAGAAGAAACCGAAAGTATGGTCGGTTTCTTTGTCAACACCTTAGTTCTTCGCTCTTTTGTATCTGAAGAAGATACTTTTTTGGGCCTTCTTCAGAAAGTGAGAAAGACAACTTTAGAGGCATACGAAAACCAAGATGTTCCTTTTGAAAAGGTAGTGGAGCGAGTGAGTCCTCCCCGAGATCTTAGCCACGCTCCTCTCTTTCAAGTGATGGCTGTTTATCAAAATATACAGCTTCCTCAGGTCAATCTTGGTTCGACCCAAGTAGAGCCCTTTCCTTTTACAGGACAAACCTCTAAGTTTGATTTGAGTTTTTATTGGTGGGAGGTTTCTCAAGGGTTGGAATGTGTTTTGGAGTACAGTACTGCGCTTTATAAGCCAAGCAGCATTGCCCGATTACTGGAGCAGTTTCAATCTGTCTTGGAGCAGGTAATAACAAATCCTTCTCGTTTACTTAATGAGTATAGCTTAAAAACAACTTTTGACGAAACTCTTCTTCCTGATCCTAAGCTTACTTTAGGAGAAGAAAATTATCCTTTGGTTTTAGATACCTTTGAAGAGTGGGTTCAAAAAGCTCCCGGTAGTGTTGCGCTTTCTCAAGGTGGCCTTATTCTTAGCTACAAAGAACTCTTTGAGAAAGCTTCTAAACTGGCTTTCTTTCTGGAAAAAGAAGGGATAGAAAAAGGAGATGTGATTGCTCTATCTGCTTCTCGTTCAATGGGTTTGGTCGTTGGAGTTTTGTCTACACTTAAGACTGTCGGGATTCTTCTTACGATTGATCGAAAAATTCCTCCTCAACGGCAACGAATTATGTTGGAAGAAGCTCAGGCTAGTTATATTCTTTATGAGGGAGATTTAAAGGAAGAAGATTTGTGGATGGAGCAAAGTGGTCTGAAAATGGGCCTCATTTCTTGGCAAGGGGACCTTCTTTCTAAGAACACAGATGACTCTGCTTTAGAGCAAGACGAAAAAGAAAAAACTTCTTCTGAAAACTCAAAAACAGCGACGATAACCGGTGATGATCCCGCTTACATTTTTTTTACTTCGGGAACAACAGGAGTGCCTAAGGGAATTCTAGGTTGGCATAAAGGCTTGGCTCACTTTATGGCTTGGCAAAGAGAAACCTTTGCTATTCGTCCGGATGATCGGGGGGCTTTACTCACAGGTATTTCTTTTGACATGGTTTTGCGAGATATTTTTCTTCCTCTGACGAGCGGAGCGACTCTTTATTTGCAACCAGAAGATGAGCAAAGAGGAGATTCACAAACCTTAAAGTGGTTAGAGCGAGAGAAGATTACTTTTGTTCACTTGGTTCCTTCCGTAGCCCAAAATTGGCTTCGCTATCGCCCTGATGACATTACGATGCAAAATTTACGCTGGCTTTTCCTGGCAGGGGAACCTCTGGCTCATTCTTTTGTTGAAAGTTGGCGGAATACTTTTTCTACTTCGGGTGAGATTGTTAATTTCTATGGGGCAACGGAAACGACCTTGATCAAGTTTTTTTACCGAGTCCCTTCTCCTTCTCTCTCAGGAATTCAACCAGCGGGTTTTCCTCTTCCCCAAACTCAAGCTTTGGTTCTCTCAAAGGGAAAACAAATCTGTGCTATCGGAGAAGTCGGAGAGATTGTTATTCGAACTCCTTACCGGACAATGGGCTATATTAACGATCCCCTAGGGCAAAGTCGTTTTGTTATAAACCCTTGGACCAATGATACGAAAGATCTTCTTTATTATACAGGAGACCGAGGGCGTTACCAGGCAGATGGTGGCTTAGAGGTATTAGGAAGAGTAGACCATCAGATCAAAATTCACGGAGCTAGAGTGGAGCTAAGTGAAATTGAGCTTTGCCTAGAAAGTTTTCCTTCTATCTCTAAAGCAGTGGTTCTTTTCTCCCCCGAAGAACAAATTCTCTTGGCCTACTTTGTCGGAAAAGAAGTTGAAGCAGAGGAAGAAGTTAAGTTAGGGGAAGAAGTTGAAGTAGGAGAAGGGGTCTCAGAATCAGCAAAGATTTCTTTACCGAAACTACGGAATTTCTTAGGACAGAGTTTGCCTCTCTATATGATACCGTCTCTTTTTACAGAATTAAGAGAATTTCCTTTAACTCCTAGTGGTAAAGTGGATCGCCAAGCCTTGTTGATAATGAAACGTTCTAATAAGGAAGATTCTTATCTAGCGCCTCGTAATGAAACGGAGTCTTGGTTAGCTTCTCTTTGGCAAGAAATCCTCGGTAAAGATAAATTAGGAATAGAAGATAATTTTTTCGAAGCAGGAGGGCATTCTCTTCTTGCAACTCAACTCATCTCGCGCATTCGAGAGCATTTTCAAGTGGAAGTGCGGCTGAAGGATTTTTTTACGTACCCCACCATTGCCGGTTTGGCAGAGCATATAGCTCTGTCTCGCAAAACAGTTGCTCCGAAGATAAAACCTCGTCCTCAAGAAGAGCTTTGTCCTCTTTCTTTTGCCCAGGAAAGACTATGGTTTCTCGATCAGCTAGATTCAGGAAACATTGCTTACAATATCACCCACGCACTTCTTTGGGAAGGAAGTTTAGAAGTTGATAAAGTCGAAAAAGCCTTTCAATATATTATCAAACGTCACGAGAGCTTGCGCACAAATTTTACTATGGACTCAAATTCAGGACAGGCTCGGCAATATATCCAAAAAGAAAGAAGTTGGTCCCTTTCTGTAGAGGATCTCTCTCATTTACCTTGGGATAAAGCAAATGAAGAAGCTGAGAAAATCTGCCAAAGAGAAGCCCAAAAGACATTTTCTTTAGAAAAAGATTGTCTTTTACGTATCTCTTTGATTCGTCTCTCTTCAGAATCAGCAGTTCTTTTTTTGAATATTCACCATATTATTGCTGACCTTTGGTCTTTGGGCATTCTTCTCAATGAATTCACAAAAGTATATTGCTCTTTAACTAGCGAGCAAAAACTTGAGCTGGAGAGCTTAAATATACAGTATGCCGACTTTGCTCATTGGCAAAAAAACTGGCTCCAAGGAGAGGTTCTGGAGGAGCAACTCAATTATTGGAGAAAAAATCTCGACCAAGCGGCCACAGGGTTGAATCTTCCTGCTGACTACCCTCGGCCAGCCGATCAAACTTTCCGGGGAGATAGATGCTATCTGGAAATGGACCAAGACTTACTTTCTTCTCTTTATTACTTAAGCGAAACTCAAGGGGTCACTTTGTTTATGACTCTCTTGGCTGCGTTTGAAACTTTGCTTTACCGCTATAGCGGGCAAAAAGACTTTAATGTGGGCTCCGCTATTGCGAATCGTAACCGTAGAGAAATCGAAAACTTGATTGGTTTTTTTGTCAATACACTGGTTTTACGAGCGCGGGTTTCTCCTGAGCAGAGTTTTGTTGACCTCTTGCAGAAGGTTAAAATAAATACTTTGTCGGCTTATGACCACCAAGATCTTCCTTTTGAAAAAGTTGTCGATGTTCTTCGACCGGAACGTAACTTGAGCCAAACGCCTTTCTTTCAAGTGATGTTTGTTCTCCAAAATACTCCTCTGGGCAATAGCTCTCTACCAGGTGTGGAGATAAGTCATTTTGATTTCGCCCAAACGATTGCTAAGTTTGATCTCACAGTTAGCCTAACGGAAAACGAGGGGAAAATATCGGGCTATTGGGAATTCAATACCGATCTTTTTAAACTTCGTACGATAGAGAGGATGAGAGATCACTTTCTGGCTCTCCTGAGAAGTATTTTGGATAATCCTCAAAAACAAATTGGCCGCTTAGATTTTCTCAATGCAGAAGAAAAAACCTTTCTGGTCGATACTTGCAACCAAACGAAAGCTCCCTATTCTTCTACTCGGCTTATTCATGAACTCTTTGAAGAACAAGTAAAAATTGGCCCGGAGCGTATTGCCGTTATCCAAGACCATAACTATCTTAGCTATGAAAAGCTTAATACCCAAGCTAACCAAATCGCTCGCTATCTAAAATCTCTGGGGGTTGAAAACGGTGATTTTGTCGGAATTTATGTCGAGCGTAACTTGGATTCCATTGCCGGTTTAATGGGAGTTTTGAAAGCAGGAGGAACCTATGTTCCTTTAGAAACTAACTTTCCTAAAGCTCGCTTGCAGTGGATATTGAATAATTTAAAAGTACGCTTTTTAATCACGGAAAGTGATTTGCTGGAAAAAATATCCTCGCTTCGCCATGATTTAGATTTTTTAGGGGAGATTATTTGCCTAGATGAAGAATCTAGATTTATCCGCTCAAAACTAATTACAGACTTTTCCGGGCGAGCTACTGTTTCTTCGCGAGAAGATTGGGAAGCAATGGGGGAGGATAACCTTGTTTTTTCTATTTCTGTAGACCATTTAGCCTACGTTATCTTTACTTCTGGCTCGACGGGTACTCCCAAAGGGGTTATGGTTCGGCACCAACCAGTTGTGAACTTAATCGAGTGGGTGAACCAAACTTTTTCGATTGGCTCAGAAGATCGCGTTCTCTTTATTACTTCCTTTTGCTTTGACCTTTCAGTCTATGATATTTTTGGACTTTTGGCGGCGGGAGGCTCTTTGAGAATAGCATCTCGTCAAGATATCCAAGACCCAGAAAAACTTCTCTCTATTTTAGATGACGAATCGATTACTTTTTGGGACTCTGCTCCAGCTGCTCTGCAACAACTAACTACTTTTCTTCATGAGTCTCGCTCGGCTAATCATCCTCTTCGGCTTGTCTTTTTGAGTGGTGATTGGATTCCGATTACTTTACCAGACAAAATTAGAGCCAATTTCCCTCAAGCCCAAGTAATTAGTTTGGGAGGGGCAACCGAGGCGACCATTTGGTCTAATTTTTATCCGATAGGAAAAGTAAAACCTCATTGGTCGAGCATTCCTTATGGCAAACCCATTCAAAATGCTCGCTACTATATTTTGGACACCTACTTAAATCCTTGTCCCATTGGAGTGGCGGGTGACCTCTATATTGGAGGAGATTGTCTTGCCGATGGCTATATTCAAGACCCTGCTCAAACGGGAGAAAAGTTTATTGCCGATCCTTTTTCTCATGAAGAGGGGAAGAAGATATATAAAACAGGAGATCGAGCTCGCCTGTGGTCGGATGGCAATATGGAGTTTTTAGGACGAAAAGATAACCAAGTTAAAGTTCGTGGTTTCCGTATAGAGCTAGGAGAAATCGAAGCAGTTCTTTTTCAGCACCCCAAGATTCGCGATGCCGTTGTGGTGGCACGAGAAGAGAAGCAAAGCCGAGAAAAACGTCTTATTGCTTATTTTGTTCCGACAGAAATGCCAGTAGAGTCTGCCAAAAGTAAATTTCCTGAAGTGGCGGAGATTTCTCTTTCGGACTTACGTACTTTTCTGAGAGAAAGACTTCCTGAGTACATGACCCCAAGTGCTTTTATAAAAATAAAGGAAATACCTCTAACCCCGAGTGGAAAAGTAGCGACAAAAGCACTTCCAGAGCCTGAAAGTAAAATGCTTTCAGAAAAGCAATTTATTTCTCCTCGTAGTAAGACAGAGTTGATTTTGGCAGAAATTTGGCAAGATGTCCTCAAGGTGCCTCAAGTGGGGATTATGGATAACTTTTTTGAGCTGGGAGGAGACTCTATTCTTAGCATTCAAATTGTTAGCCGAGCAAAAGCCCAGGGAATTTCTTTAGCTCCTAGAGATATTTTTCGACACCAAACGATTGCCGAGATGGCCCAAGTTGCCAAAAAAGCGGAGAGAGAAGTGGAGGAGCAGCGTTCTATTTCGGGCCGCGTTCCTCTGACCCCTATCCAGCATTGGTTTTTTTCTCAAAGCCTTCCCGATCCTGATCACTGGAACCAAGGTCTTCTCCTTGATGTGAAAAAAATAGAACTATCGCATTTAAAAGAAATCATGAGGCAAGTTGTCGAGCACCATGATATGCTTCGCACGCGTTATTGGCAGGAAAAAGGAACTTGGTTCCAGGAAATTCTCCCCCAGGTATCTCCTCCTCCCTTGACACATAGTCGCTTGGAAAATTTAGAAGAAGAAGCTATCCAAGAACAAGTGGATAAAATAGCCACACAAGTCCAAAAAAGCTTAAGAATTGGAGAAGGAAAACTATTTGCGGCCCATTATTTTTCTTTATCTTCAGAGGAGGGGCTTCTATTACTTGTTATTCATCACCTTGTTATTGACGGAGTTTCCTGGCGCATTTTATTAGAGGATTTGTCTTTAGGGTATCGAGAGCTCTATGCCCGACAAAAAGTAGAACTCCCTTCGAAAACGACTTCCTTTCTTGCTTGGGCCGAAGAGATGCAAAAGCAAAGTCAAGATCAAAAATCTTGGCAAAAAGAAATTGATTTTTGGTTAAAAGCTAGTCATCGTAAACCTTGGGGACTTATTCCTCTTGACTTTTTGCAAGGACAAAATCGAGAGTCCTCTCAAAGATCTGTTGTTTGGAAAGCAAAGAAGGATTTAACGGAAGCTTTGCTTAAGCGAACTGTGTCTGTTTACCATACCCAAGTTCCTGATTTATTGCTAACGGCTTTGCTGTTTGCCTTAGACGAATGGAAGGGAGAAGATAGCAATTGGTTAATCGATTTAGAAAGCCACGGCCGAGAAGAGTTTAATGCAGATATGGACTTAAGCCGAAGCCTGGGGTGGTTTACCTCCTTATACCCTGTATTGTTAAGTAAAAAAGATTTATCGGCAAAAGACATCGGCAGAGTGATTAAAGAAGTGAAAGAGTGCTTACACCGAGTTCCTGACCAAGGAATTAGCTATGGTTTATGGCGTTATATGGGGAACTCTTCTTCTGTTCGTGAGGAACTTTCTTTGCAGAGAGCGGAGTTGGTTTTTAATTATCTAGGTCAGTATCAGTTGACCGGAGATTCTTTTTATGAGGGACTCTCAGATCTTTCCATCGGTTCATTTCACAGCTTGCAAGGAAGAAGGCCTCATCGCTTAGCGATCCAAGCGAAAGTGGTGGAAGAAAAGCTCCAGTTGGATTTCCAGTACAGTGCTAATTTACATCGAGAATCTAGTATCGAAAATTTAGCTCATCTCTATGAAAAATCTCTTATCCAAATTATTAGCCATTGCCAAGAAGATGGTGCCGGGGGCTATACTCCTTCCGATTTCTCTTTGGCTTCTTTGAATCAAGATCAATTGAGTGATTTGGAAATGCACTACCCTCATCTGGAGGACATCTACCCTCTCAGCCCTATGCAAAAAGGGATGCTCTTCCACTCCTTGGCTTCGCCGGAAAGTGGTGTCTACTTTGAGCACATTCGATTTCGCGTAGATAATTTACAGAGCGAAGCTTTTTATAAAGCTTGGAGTAAGTTAGTTGAGCAAGAAACTGTTTTACGCACGGCCTTTATTTGGGAAAATTTGTCTGAGCCTCTCCAATTGGTTCAAAAGCAGGCCGAGATTCCTTTTTTTGAATTGGATTGGAGTCACTTGTCTCCCGAAGAACAAGAAAATGCCTTGGCTAATTTGTGCCAGGAAGAGGAAGAGAAAGGTTTTGATTTAGAAAAAGCTCCCCTGATGCGCTTTTTTGTGATTTCTCTGGGAAAAGAAGAGTATCAAGTGATTTGGAATTCTCATCACTTAATTTTAGATGGTTGGTCGTTACCTATTATTGTCCAGCGGGTTTTCTTTCTCTATGATCTTTTTGCTAAGGGACAGGACTGTGCATTTTTGGCTTCCCGTCGTTATCGAGATTATATTGCTTGGCTACAAGAACAAGACTATGAGCAGGTCGATCGATACTGGAAAGAATACCTTGCCGGAATTAGTGAGCCCACTCAGCTAGGAGTAGAGAAACCAAGTAAAGAAGAAGATCCTAGTTCTTACGAAAGCCATTGGGTGGAATGGGAAATCTCTGAGTTAGATCATCTCAATGACATTGCTCATCACAATAAACTTACTTTGAACACTTTGATCCAAGGAGCATGGGCTCTTGTTTTACATCGGTATAGCCAAGATAAAGATGTTCTCTTTGGGATTACTGTCTCAGGACGTTCCATTGATCTTCCCGATATAGAAAACACAATAGGCCTTTTTATCAACACTTTACCTCTTCGCGTTAAAGTGGACTCTGAGCAAACTACCTTAGAGTTTTTAAATCGCATTCAATGGGATAATGCCGAGCATCAAGACTATGCTCATAGCTCACTTGTCGAAATTAAGAAGCAGTGTGATATTCCGAAAGACCAAGAACTTTTCTCGAGCATTATGGTTTTTGAAAACTACCCTATCGTTGATAATGTGAGTGAAGAAACGATTATCCGGGTTCGCGATTTGGAGGTTGTCGAAAAAACGAATTATCCTCTTACCTTACTTGTGCATCCTGTAGGAGAGATGCGTTTAGCTCTTCTTTATGACACTAAACTATATCACTCTGAGATGATCCAACAGCTCTTGCGGCACTTGGAACAAGCTTTGAGAGAAGTTTGTTATAAAATGGACAAACCCCTAAGTGAAATTGACATTTTGTCCAAGGAAGAGAGAGAAAAAATTCTCTATTCTTGGAACCAAACAAAAAGGGAAGTGAAAGATTTTTGCCTTCACGAGCCTTTTGAAAAACAAGTCAAGCTACTTCCTCATGCTCTTGCTGTCAGAGATTTCTCTCGAAGCTTGACTTACTTTGAGCTTAATCAAGAAGCTAATCAACTTGCCCACAAGCTCTATTCTTTAGGAGCGGAAAAAAAACTAGTCGCCGTTCTTTTGAGTAGATCGGCTTACTTAGTTTCTGGGCTACTGGGGATTAGCAAGGCAGCAGCGGCTTATGTCCCTATGGAGCCGCATTTTCCCTTAGCTCGAATAGAGTATATTCTCCGCTCCCTCGAAATCGAGTATTTACTTACCGAAAATGGCCAGTTGGAAAAATTATCGGGTCTTTTACCTACCTTGGATAAGCTTCGCCATGTCGTTTGCTGGGATAGCGAAGAAGTTTCTGAAACCCAAGAGTTCACTGATGAGATTTTAGTTCACCAAGAAGGTAAACAGGTAAATATAGCTCTTTCTGACTTGGATTTAAAGATAAGTCCTAACGAGCTTGCCTACATAATATTCACCTCTGGTTCGACTGGTAACCCGAAGGGAGTGATGATTCGCCACCAACCTGCGGCAAATCTTATTGACTGGGTTAACCAAAGTTTTTCTGTCAATGAAAAAGACCAGGTTCTTTTTATTACCTCTGTTTGCTTTGACCTATCGGTCTATGACGTTTTTGGTATTTTGGCAACAGGAGCTTCCATTCGAGTGGCTACGGCTGAGGATGTTCTAGATCCGTCTCATCTATTCTCTATTCTTTGCGAAGAACCCATTACTTTTTGGGACTCTGCTCCCGCTGCCCTCCAGCAGGTAAGCAGTTTTTTTGATTCTGATTTGGCCCAAAAAAGCTCTTTGCGGCTAGTCTTTTTAAGCGGAGACTGGATTCCTTTGAGCTTACCTCTAAAGATTCAGAGTACCTTTTTGCAGTCTCAAGTTATTAGTTTAGGAGGAGCAACCGAAGCGACTATTTGGTCGAACTTTTATCCGATTGAAGAAGTGGATCCTTCTTGGACAAGTATTCCCTATGGTCGCCCTATTCAAAATGCCCGCTACCATATCTTGGGGACAGACCTGCACCCTTCTCCTGTCGGAGTATCGGGGGATCTTTATATTGGGGGAGAGTGTTTGGCTTCGGGTTACATAAATGCTCCTGAGCTGAGTAGCGAAAAATTTCTTCCTGATCCTTTTTCCTCTGAAAAAGGAAAACGTCTTTATCGAACAGGAGACCGTGCTCGCTACTGGAGCGATGGAACAATGGAGTTTCTCGGACGTTTGGATGACCAAGTTAAGGTGCGAGGTTTCCGTATTGAGCTAGGAGAAATCGAATCTGTTCTTAGCCAACATGAACATGTTTCCGAACTGGTTGTGATTGCTCAGGAAAAGAATCGTCATGATAAACGTTTAGTTGCTTATATTGTCTCTACTCCAGGGGAACAAGTTACCAGCGAAGAATTGCGAAGTTATTTAAAAGAACGCTTGCCTGAGTATATGGTTCCGGCTTTCTATGTTTTCTTAGAACAGATTCCGATTACGGCAAATGGAAAAGTCGATCGCAAACGCTTACCGGAACCTAGCGAAGGCATCCTCTCGGTTGGCGCAAAAGTGGCTCCAGAAGGAGAGAAGGAAACAGCACTCTGGGAGATTTGGAAGAATGTTCTTGGATTTGAAAACATTGGAGTTCAGGATAACTTTTTTGAGCTGGGCGGGGATTCTATCTTAAGCATACAAATTGTTAGCCAAGCCAAGCAAAGAGGAATCCAACTTTCGGTCCAAGATGTCTTTCTTCACTCTACCATTGCTCAGTTGGCCCTAAATAGTTCGACCAAAGAAAAGAAGAAAGAGGAAGATTTCGAGAGAGAAATTTCGCCGGACGAAAAGAAAACCTTTCTTTTAACTCTGAAAGAGGAAGAAAGGGAGGCGCTTGCTTCTCTTTTAGAGTGTGCAGAAAATATCTATCCGCTAACTCCCATGCAGCAAGGGATGCTTTTTCATACCTTACTAGAGCCAGATGCGGGAATTTACTTTGAGCATGTGCGCTTCAAAATGAAGGGCTTAAAGGCCAAGTTGTTTTTTCGAGCTTGGGAAGAAGTCATGAAAGCAGAGACGATTTTAAGGACATTCTTTGTTTGGCGCGAAGTTTCTCCTCCTTTGCAAATTGTTCAGAAAGAAGTTCCCTTTCCAGGAAAAGAGCTAGATTGGTCTTCTTTTTCGGGAGCAGAGCAAGAGGAAAAGCTAAAACTTCTTTGTTTAGAAGAGGAGAAAAAAGGGTTTGCTTTGGACAAAGCTCCTCTTGTTCGTTTGTGGTTGATTCGCTTTTCTTCGGAAGAATACCAAGTCGTATGGAATACCCACCATCTTTTGGTGGATGGTTGGTCGATGCCTCTTATTTTAGAAAAAGTTCTCTTTTGCTACCAAGATTTACTGAAGACAGGTCAATGTCATTTAGAGTCTCCTCACCAATACCACAGCTACGTTTCTTGGTTGGAAAAACAAGAGCAAAAACAAGAGCAAGAGAATATGGCTGCTTATTGGAGAAAATATCTCCACTCTTTTGAAGAACCGACTAGACTGGGAATAGAGAAATCTCAAATAAAAAAATCAAGTGAAGATCTTTATCTGCGGTCTTCTCTTACTCTGCCGAGGGAAATGGTTTCCTCCCTAAGTCGAACATCGAAGAATTGTCAAGTTACTTTGAATACTTGTTTTCAAGGAGCTTGGGCGATACTTCTTAGTCGCTATAGCCAACAAAACGAAGTTGTTTTTGGAGTCACTGTTTCGGGACGTTCAGCAGATTTGAATGGTATCGATAAAATGATAGGGTTGTTTATCAATACGCTTCCTCTGAAGGTTGATGTTGCTGGCCCGATGAAACTCCATTCTTTTCTTCAGACAATCCAAAAAGAAAATCTGGAGCATCGCTTTTACGAGCACAGCTCTTTGGCAGAAATCAAGAAGATGAGTTCCCTTGAGCCAGAACAGGATCTTTTTGCGAGCATTCTGGTTTATGAAAACTATCCTATATCCGCCGGGGTAGGAAAAAAGCTAGGAACAGAGATCTATGATATTAATATTGTCACAAAAACCAACTTTCCTTTGACTGTTTTAGTTGTTCCTGGAGAGAGCATTGATATTCATATTATCTATGACCAACGAATTTTTCTTGCCTCAGATATCGATGATTTACTGATACATTTTCAACAAGTTATCGAAAGTATGATAGGCTTAGAAGACCACTCTTTGGCAAAATTATCTTTGCTTACCCAAAAAGAAGAGCAGAGGATTGTCCATGCTTGGAATCAAACGGAAAAAACTTTTCCTGAGGTATCTTTGGCCGATCTTTTTGAAAAGCAGGTCGATAAAACTCCGACAGCGATTGCACTGGACGATGGTTTTAACATCTTTAGCTACGAAGAGTTAAATGAAACAAGTAACAAAATAGCTCATATTCTTCAAGAAAAAGGAGTAGAGCGTAATGTTTTTGTGGGGATATGGCTAAATCGCAGCTCTGATTTAGTGTCCTCTTTGTTGGGAATTGTTAAATCTTCTGGAGCATACGTCCCTCTCGAAACAAATTATCCGATTGCACGAGTCAAATGGATTCTAGAGTCTCTTCAAGTAGGCTACCTAGTGACAAACTCTGAGCAATGGGAGCAATTAGCCTCAGAGATAGACGAATTGTTTTCCAGTCATCTCTGTGTTTTTCTTGTCGATTATCCTGAAAAAGAACTTTCTTCTCTAGAAGCAGAGGTGATTACCCCAGAAAAGTGGCAAAATCTATCTCATCTGAATCCTCTTCGAGTTCAAGACCCTGCGGATTTAGCTTATGTCATTTTTACCTCAGGTTCGACAGGAACTCCGAAGGGAGTGGTTGTCCAGCATCGACCTGTGGCAAATCTTATTAATTGGGTTAACCAAGAGTTCAAAGTGGGGCCTGGAGATACCCTTCTTTTTCTCACTTCGATTTGCTTTGATCTTTCGGTTTATGATGTTTTTGGGACCTTAGGAGCAGGAGCTACTCTTCGATTAGCTTCTCGCGAAGAACTTCAGGACCCTGAAAAACTTTTGCAAATTCTTTGTCAGGAAAATATTACTTTTTGGGATTCAGCGCCGGCCGCTCTTCTTCAGCTTGTACCTTTCTTAGATCAATTGGAGAAAAATGAAGATAGATCTTTTCTGCGCTTAGTTTTTCTAAGTGGAGATTGGATTCCGACAAGCTTACCTTCTCAAATACAGAAAGCTTTTTCTGAGGCTAAGGTTATTAGTCTGGGAGGAGCCACTGAGGCAACCATTTGGTCGAACTTCTACGCTGTTGATAATATTCCGGCAGACTGGAAAAGCATTCCTTATGGAAAGCCTATTGATAATGCCCGCTATCATATTCTTGACCAGCACCTCCATCCTTGTCCACTGGGCGTGGCCGGAGACCTTTATATTGGAGGAGAATGTCTTGCCTTAGGTTATCATGATGCGGTTTTGACAAGTGAAAAATTTATTCCGGACCCTTTTTCTTCTCAAGAGGGAAAACGTCTCTACCGCACAGGGGATAGAGCCCGCTACTGGAGAGATGGCAATATTGAATTTCTCGGTCGTTTGGATGACCAAGTGAAAGTCAGAGGGTTTCGCATCGAGCTTGGTGAAATCGAAAGTGCCTTGAAACAACATCCGATGGTTTCGGAAGCAATTGTTATTGCCCAAGAGTTTAATGAGCAAAATAATGTTCGAGAGAAAAGATTACTCGCTTATCTTTTAACTGCACCAAAAAATTCTCCAGAGATTTATTCTAAAATTTCTTCAGAGGAGCAAGATTTCCGTAAAAACCCGAGCACTTTTGGGCGCGAATTTTTGAAAACTCGTTTACCTGAGTATATGATACCTTCTTATTTTTTAGTGATTGATACGATACCTCTGACTCCTAATGGAAAACTGGATCGAAAACGTTTACCGACACCACAAGAGGGAGAAAGAATTCGAACAAAAGACTATGTCCCAGCACGCGATGACCAAGAAACCAAATTAACTCGTATTTGGGAAAAGGTACTCCGGCAAGAGAAAGTGGGGGTATTCGATAACTTTTTTGAGCTAGGGGGAGACTCTATTCTGAGTATACGGATGGCAGCCCAAGCCCAAAAAGAGGGTTTAGCTCTTTCTACGCGCGAGGTCTTTCAACACCAAACTATTGCCGAGTTAGCCGCTTTGGTTAAGGAAACGGAGTTTTCTCAGGAGCCTTCGATGGAGGTTATCTCTCGAAAAGATTTCCTCCGGCCCTCTTTTGCCCAAAATCGTCTTTGGTTTCTGGCTCAGATGGATAAAGAATCCTCGGCTTACAATATACCAATGGCTGTGCGAATTAAAGGGCTGCTTTGTGAAGAAACCTTAAGCCAGTCGCTAAGACAAGTCATAAAACGCCACGAGAGTTTGCGCCTTTCTTTTGGGGAAAAAGAAGGGCAAGCCTACGTCAAAATTGAAGAAACGATAGATCTCCCCTTGGTTATACATGATTTCTCTACTCTCGCGAGTGAAGAGCAAAAAAATAAAGTGAAAGAGTTGAGCCAAATAGAAGCGACAAAAGTTTTTGATTTGAACCATACTCCTCTCTTTCGTATGACTCTTTTGCATATTAACGAACAAGAGCATATTTTCCTTTTGACAATGCACCATATTATCTCAGATGCTTGGTCGATTGAAATTTTCTTAGAGGATTTAACCACTCTATACCAATCTTATCGAGAAAAACAAGAGCCAATTCTAGAAGCGCTTCCTGTGCAGTATTTGGACTATGCTCATTGGCAACACAATTGGCTCCAAGGCTCTGTTTTAGAAAAACAAGTTAACTATTGGAAGAAGGAGCTTGCGGGAGTGTCTCCTTTAGCCTTTCCTCATGATTTTCCTCGGCGTTCTCTAGAAAACTACTCGGGAAAGCGAGAAAGCCTTTTTCTTCCTCCTGAGGTGGTTGCTCTTCTTAAGAAAATAGCCCAAGAAGAAGAAACAACTCCTTTTACGGTTTTACTTGCTCTTTTCCAAGAGCTTTTGCATCGTTATAGCGGGCAAGATGATATTGCGGTGGGAAGCCCTGTGGCAAACAGGGAGAGGATAGAAGTCCAAAAACTCATCGGCTTCTTTGTTAATGTTATTGTTCTACGTACCCGTGTTTGTGAAAGATGGAGCTTTCGAGAGTTTTTACAAGCTGTCCGAGAAAAAGTTCAGTCTGCTTTTACTCACCAAGATCTTCCTTTTGAAAAAATTGTCCAAGAACTACAGCCTAAGCGTGATTTAAGCCGCACACCTATTTTCCAGGTGATGTTTAACTGGTTAAATGTTTCCGGACAAAAGATCGACATAGCAGGGCTTGAGATGGAAAGCTTAGATACCTATACTCCTCCTTCTAAGTTTGACCTAACTCTCTATGCTCATGAAAAAAATGAAGGTATTCAGTGCCACCTCGTTTATAACAGCAGTCTTTTTGGCGCTTCTACCATAAAGAATTTTTTAGAGCATCTAAAAATATTGGCCGGAGAAGTGGCCCAAAAGCCCGATGAAGAGCTGGCTCAAATTAGCTTAGCCAGTTCAAAAGTGGATTTGGCTATTTCTCTACCAGAGCCATTTTACTTACCGGTTACACGTTCTTTTCACGAAGTAGCCCAGAAAACTCCCGATAAAATAGCTCTTTCCCAAAGTAATCAAACTTGGACTTATGCTAGACTGGCTCAAGCATCGAGTGCTTTTACCCAAAAGCTTCTTTGCGAAGGACTGCAAGAAGAGGATGTTGTCGCTGTTGTGGCCGAGTATCGTTGCTTTCCCTTAGTGGCCGCGGTAATTGGAGTTTTAGAAAGCAGAGGTATTTTGCTGACCATCGATTCGCAAATTCCTCTCTTACGACAAAAAATGATGCTGGGAGAAGCAAAAGCCAAATATGTTCTTACGATAGGAAAAGTCGAAGAAAGCCCGTGGGAGGACATGTCTGTTAAAGTCATTGCGGTTCCTGAAGCTGGTTTTGAGGAGGATGTTTCTCAAGAGATAGCCTTACCTCTTGTTCAACCCAATGACCAAGCTTATATCTTTTTTACTTCAGGGACAACGGGCGTTCCCAAAGGAATTTTAGGTTGTCAAAAAGGGCTAGGGCACTTTTTGGCTTGGCAAAGAGAGACCTTTGCTATTTCTTCAACAGACAGAGGGGCTTTCCTAACGGGACTTTCTTTTGATATGGTCTTGCGAGATATTTTTCTACCTTTGACCTCAGGAGGAACTCTTTGCCTTCCTTCTTTGCAAGCTCAACAAAATTTGAATTTTAGCGAACTTCTCTCTTGGTTAGAAGAAGCAAAAATTAGCTTTCTCCACCTTGTGCCGGCAGTGGCCCAAAGTTGGCTTTCTCATCTACCAGAGAATATAAACTTAGCTTCTCTTCGTTGGATTTTCTTTGCCGGAGAACCACTTCTTTCTAGTTTAGTTGAAAAATGGCGCTCTTCTTTTCCCCAAAGCGGCTCTATCGTTAACTTTTATGGCGCGACAGAAACTACTCTAATTAAGAGCTTTTACTTCGTTCCCCCAAAACCCTCTTCCGGGATTCAGCCCGCCGGAAAGCCTTTACCCCAAACCCAAACTCTCGTTTTGAACTCCGCCCAAAAACTCTGTGCCCCAGGAGAAGTAGGAGAGATTATTATCCGAACCCCTTACCGTACTCTGGGCTACATAAACGCTCCCGAAGAAGCAAAGAAACGATTCTGCCCCAACCCTCATAACTCAGACCCTCAAGATATATTCTACCATACCGGAGACTTAGGTCGCTACGACCTAGAGGGCAACCTTCTCATTTTAGGACGCAAGGACGACCAAGTGAAAATTCATGGGGTTCGCATTGAACTAGGAGAGATCGATGCTCTCTGGAATCAACACCCCCAGATAGACACCTCTCTTACCCTAGCCCGAGAAGACCTCGGAAACGAGAAACGTCTAGTTTCTTACTTAGTTCCAAAAAAACAAACCGAGCTAGATCTTACCGAACTAAGACAATTTCTTCAAAAGCAAGTGCCCCTATCCATGGTGCCAGCACATCTAGTTATCTTAAATAACCTCCCCCTCAACCCTAGTGGAAAAGTAGACCGCTCTGCTTTGCCTAAGCCCTCCGAGGAAGGCCAGCGCGAAAAGAGCTACGAAGCTCCCCGCAATCAAACAGAAAAAGAACTCATTCATATTTGGCAAGAAATTTTATCGGTCAAAGAAGTCGGAATACATGACAATTTCTTCGAGCTAGGAGGACACTCTCTCAATGTAGCTCAAGTAATCGCCCATATCCAAAGTTGTTTTGGGCAAGAGCTTCCTTTGCGTAGTGTCTTTGAATCTCCGACCATTGCAGAACTAGCTCTTCTCTTAGTCCAACAAGACGCCCAAGATTTAGAAGAGGACGATCTTTCGGCTATGCTCGCAGAGCTCGAAGGGCTTTCCGATGATGATGTGGATAAGCTTTTGGGCGATTAGGCTAGGGGTGAGTTTTTATTCTTTGTTTTGCAAGGTTACTTAGAAGACCCTAAAGACATAAGGTAAATATTTTCTCCCACTTTCAGCAGTGAAAAAGATACGTTTTTTCTTTTTTTAAATCGGGCTGTAAGTTAAGTAAGATGGAATCTAGAATCCAGTAGTCAGCATCGAACCCCGGCTTCGCTTCGGGGTAAAAAGTGGAAGAAACTTTGAGCTTTTCGTAGCTCGTGAGTCGGTTCGTAATCGTAATCTTAATCGTACTCGTAATCGAAAAAAAAGAAAAGATTACGATTACGATTTACGATTAAGATTACGAACCGACTCACGATTTTATCCTGGTACAACTCTCATAGATATTGAAGTTTCTTAGGAGAATCCAGTAGGAAAATCCAAAAACCCCATAGGGATGCCTTTTTTTCTATTTTTCTACTGAATTCTGGATTCTGAGTTCTGGGTTCCCTAAAAAA
>JAJDCR010000076.1 GCA_029260735.1 Planctomycetota bacterium | reverse complement strand
CCTGTTTTGTCCAGTTTCTTATTGTTTGTGTTGTTACACCATAGTAGCTCGCCACTTTTCCAATACTTATCCATGTTGTCATTTTTTTCTCCCGACAACATCTTTTTTTATAAAAAACCGTACTAAAAGAGTACTTGTTTTCCTTGAAAATGTCAAGACTAAAAATTTAGAAATTTGAGATTTTTCTTTGACTGTCGACAGCCCTACCTCTGGCCATCCACACTCTCATACACCGTAGACCACAGTTGTTTGGCAAACGCTTCTGTGAGAATGCTTCCATGGTTAGCTCCCTCAAATTCGGTATACTCATGAGAGATTTTTAATTTATCTAAAAGCTTACTAAAATCTCGGGCAGGTGGATACAATCCAAATTCGTCCTCATCTCCTATGTAAAGATGATATCGGCCGCTTAATCTTTCCAAAGCAAGAGCAGGATTTTTTTGCACTTGCAGGTAAAGATCTTTCTCTTCCCATGTTTTCCAAACTTCCTCGAATATTTGTCCTGTTTTACGATCAAAGGGTTCTTTGAAAGGAAAATCAGGACGGCTTTTATCTCGTGGCGAAAAAACCGAAAGAAAACTGGAGTACTGTCCAAAAGAACCTGTGATTGTCTCAGCAGCAATAAAATCTCGAAAGCTAACCGAAAGGCGGTTAGGGACATAGATGAGCATACGCTCTGTCCCATCAGAGAGAGAGTAGAGATTACGGTTGTCTCCTAGCCACCATTGTCTAAAAGACAATGGATCTGGGCTGTTAGAGAAGGCATGACCTAAAACATCAGAGTGGTGCCAAAGCAGAGAAAGAGCTGTCCATCCTCCGCTAGACTGTCCCCAAACTGCCCGTGTTTCTTTGGATTTTTTTGTTCGGAAGTGTTTGTCTATATAAGGAACAATATCACAAGCAAAGGCATCTCCGTAAGGGCCATTAACTCCTGAGTTGGTAAAAGTGTGGTGTCCATATCGACCAGAAGAATCCAGACTAACAATAATCATCTCATTATCCGTCTTCTCCATCATGTCGTAAAAATGTTTGTACATCCACAGGTAAGTGTAGCGGTTACCATTAAATCCGCTAGAAACAAAGAGAACCGGATATTTCTTCGAAGAGGAATGATAGCTCGGAGGTAAACCGACCAAAAAGCGAATGGTCGATTCTTCTGCACTAAGGCCACTTTGGCGAAGTTTTTCACTAATGATTTGTTTTTCAACAAAGGATTCAGGAATAAGACGCTTAGAGTTCTCTTTTCTTGCATTCAGGCAAACAGAGATACGCTCTTCTGAAGATACAGCAGTAATAACTTCTCTGGCATACCAGTCTCCCTCAGAAGGAGCAAACCATTTCAAAAAATTGCGATCAATATCAAGATATGCACAAACATGGATTTGACTATTTTTTTGTTCCTTGCTAAGATCAGATAAAGAAAAAACTAATTCCTCGTTTGCTTTTAGATTTTGTTTTTGTCTGGCTGCAAAATTTTCGGTATAAATAATCATTGGCCCCGGATTTACCGCATCGAACTTTCGAGAAGACACCAATACAATTACGTTACCTGAGACAGAATTCACTTCCTTATCAGGAGTAAATTTTACAACGATTTGTTGGGAAAAAAGAGAAGAAGCGAAGATCAAAAAAAGAAAAAGTATGGCATTTTTTTGTAGCATTTTATGCTCCTGCTAGCGGTCAGAATTTTCCTTTGTAAGCAAATTATTTTACCACATAAGAATGGAATAAAAATCATGAACTACAAAATTTCTCGGCTTAGCATTGCTTTTATTTGGCTCTATCATGGACTTATCCCCAAAATTATTTTTCATTCTAGCCAGGAGCTAGAACTCATTAATAGAGGATTAGATAACCCAGAGAACCCATATGTTTTTCTCTATCTGTCTGGGGTGGGAGAAATTGTGGCGGGATTGCTTGTCTTATTTCTGTGGAAGAAAAAATGGCCCATTCAGGCGACTATCGTAGCGATGACAATGCTTTTAATCGGGGCATTTGTTACTTGGCCTCAGTCTACAGTGGAAGCTTTTAATCCTGTGACCTTGAATGTTGCGGTTGTCGCCCTTTGCTTTATCAATCTAAACTCATCTCCTCTCACTAACTCTAACTCAACAGCAGAGGAGTAAGTTTCAGCAGCTATAGGCGCTTTCTTTGCACGAAGAGTCCGCTCAAACAAAGAGTCAGTAAAATAAATGAGCTTGGCTCTGGTACAGGGGTTGTTTCAATGCTAAACGTAAATGTTCCCCCTGTGTTATAAATGGCATCCTCGGTCGGAGAAAAAACCGTAACAGAGTTGTCGGTAAAGCTTACATCTATAGTTCCGCTTATGATGTCATTTTGAGTTACTTGGACATTGGTAATACGACTTGCAATGATGTTGCCTTGAGTATCTCTTAAATCTAGATCTGAAAAGACTACACTATGTGTTGTGTATGGCAAAGCATCAATATTGGCAATTAGCGATATTGTCGAGCCTGTTATTTCAACATCAAATAAATTGTTAAAGAAACTATCAAAGTTTGGCGTTGCTTCTTGGCCTGGATCTATCACGGTTACAATATCTGTTGTTTCTAGTGTTCCGGGTCCATCATGAAATACTTCAATGATTACGTCATCCCCTATTAATGAAGCATAGGTCGTTGAAGCTAAGAATATTAATACAAACAACAGAAAGAGACTCTTATTCATCGTTTACTCCTTATAAAAGATATCCCTATTTTTAGAGAAATTATAACACTATAAGCAAATAAGTTCCACTAATTAATCGAAACTTCTATTCGAAAATTTTCATGAATTATAAAGATATCAAAGATAAAGCAGACGTTTTTTGCCAAATAGAATATTGTATTTTTCTAAAATTTATAGTATATTAAAGAGTACTTCAAATAATATTTTATAGAGCTTGACGACAAAAGGAATGAAAATGAGAAAAAATACCATTGTTTTTGCTGTTTTTCTTATGTTGCCCCTAAGCCTTTATGCCTACAATATAAGTGCCATTTCAGCTGCCGGTTTTCCCTTTAGCAACAGTGATTTAAATATAGACGGGATGGAAATCGAGGATTTTGAGGATGCTACTTTAGCCAATGGTCTCAATGTTGGCACCGGTGATACTGTTAATCTTACGACAAACTTTAACTTTAATACCGATATTGTCAATTCCTCAGCTTTAGCTTGGGATGGAACAAATTCTCTGGGCGTTACAAGTTCCTTTACTTGGCTGGAGTTTACTCCTGGAACTCGTTCCGTGGCTTTTGGAGTAAGTGATGCCGAAAGTACCACTCCTGATATTGTTCTTTTTAATGGATCTACTGCTGTGAGCGTTTTTAACAACCCTTTTAGTAGTTTTGGTGGATTTGGAAATGGAGTCCGAAATTTTTATTTCCGCATTGACGCCCAAGAAGGGGAAGCCGATATTGAAAGACTTCGGCTAGATATTTCTATCAACTTTCCTATGACCATAGACCGAGTGGCCTTTGGAGTAGCGACAACCCCTCCCATTCCTGAGCCTAGCAGTTTTTTCGCTCTACTTCTATCAGGTTTGATTCTTTTCAAAATACGAAAAAACTAGGAGTTTTTAGGCTCCTAGCTCGTCTCCAACTTTAGCCCTTTCAAACTTCTTGTATCTACTCCTCGCTCTGTAAATTTAGCCACGACAAGGGTAAGATCATCTCTCTGATTAGCTCCACTACAGAAAGCTTGAACCTCTGAGTAGCATTTTTTTATAATTTCGACCGCTGGTTGTTCGATACAAGAAAGAATAGTTTCTGCTAACCTCTTCTCGCCAAACTGATCTCCTTGAGGATTCATCGCTTCGGTAATTCCATCCGTAGACAAAATCAGAACATCGCCCGAATGAATTTGAATGGGCTCTGCTTCTTCATATTCAAAATCATCCATCATGCCCAAAGGAATCCCCGTACTTTCTAACTCAATGAACTCTTTTTCTGATTGCCTGTAAAGAAGAGGACAATCATGCCCGGCATTGGCATAGCGAAGAACTCGGTCTTTATCTAATTCCCCATAAAATAGGGTCATAAACTGATCATCTTCGGTATCACCCTCTAGAAGAAGATTAAGCTGATTCATGAGTTCCACAATAGGGAGCGCTTGCAAAGCCAAAGCTCTGAGAAAAGCTCTTCCTGTAACCATGACAAAAGCGGGTCCAATTCCGTGGCCTGTGACATCCCCGATGGTAATGGCAAATTTGTTCCCAGGAAGATCAAAGTAGTCGTAATAGTCTCCACCAGTTTCGTCGCAAGAGAGATTCCAGCCGACAAGCTCATAGTTTTTTTCTTGGGCTTTGTCTTTCGGTAAAAAACTCTTTTGGACTTCTTGGGCAATCTCCATTGCTTTTTTGAGTTTTTGTTTTTCGACATAGTGATCAAAGAGGCGAATCTGTTCAATTGCAACGGTTGTCTGAGAAGCGAGAGATTCTATTCTTCTTTTGTCTCTAGTAGAAAATCGCGTTTTTTTGCTATTGAGTGCTTCTAAAATTCCAATGCACTTTCCTTCTTTATTTATCAGTGGTGTCGCTAGTAAATTTTGGGTTTGGAACTGAGTAACCCTTTCAACATCGGGATTAAAGTCTTTTTCTTCGGAGACATCTTTAACAAGGATGGTCTTTTTTTCTAAAAATACTTTTCCGATAATTCCTTGTCCTGGTTTTATCGGCAGAAGATCTTGATCTTCTGATTTAGAATGAAGGTAAAGAGTCTCTTTTGTTGGGTCATATAAAAATAAGCGACTTTTCTCTGCTTCCAGAAGATCACTTGTCGCTTCCGTGATTTTATGGAGGAGTTGATCTAGGTTGATTTCCTGGGCAATGGAGGTGCTAATCTCAAGTATCTTAATCTCATCAAGCCTTTGTTGCTGATCGAGTTTAATAGATCTAGCGATGTCTCCAATTTCATCTCTCCGTTTTAAGTATTGAGACAGAACTTCTCCACTATGATCCCCCACCGCACTTTGGCGAATGATTTTACTCATGCGCTCAATGGGAACAGTGAACTTTCCGATAGCAATAAAAAGACTTCCTATCAAAACCACCAAAAAAATCAAAAGCTCATAAATGGCCTCGACTTTTTCTTTTTGCAATTCTTTCAGAATATGCCTATTGGATAAATGAACACTGAGGTTTCCCACTTTGCGCTTTTGGTTTAAAGCCGTGGAAAAATAAATATCCTGATGAATGCCAAAAATGGTTTCCCCTGGCGCTAAAGAACTTTCTGGGGTATTGAGCTTACTAAACTCTCTCCCTTGCTCATCAAGAACGGTAGCAGAGACAAAAGCAGGATGGCGGAGTAACCCTTGCAAGGCAGCCTGAGCCGACTCTTTATCATACTCCCAAAGAGGATTTCTCAGAGCAAGAGCCTGGGCCTCAACTAAGGCAGTAGAATGTTCTTCAAGATAATATTGAAACTGCTTGCTTCTGTATTCCATAGATATAATATTGGATATGGTTAAAATCAAAATTATCAAAAGACTAATCGTGATGATAATCTTTCCTTTAAGCGAAATCACACCTTTTCTTTTCACTAGAAAGCCCCCTGTTTTACAAATAGCTTATGCAATAAAAACTACTACCCGAGTTGTTTTAGATGTTTTAACTCTCATTATATTAAGATAAAAGAAAATTCCCTAATGGTATTTATTTTTTCTCAAAGCAGAATTTACGGGAATTATAAATACAAAGGTGCGATCTCTTTATAGAAAAAACGATCAAAAATTTTCCATATTGCTTATCTCTTGTTTTAAAGCTTCTTTTGTCGATTCATAAGCTAGAAAATAATTTTTAGGACCGTTTTCTAAAAGAAAAGGTCCTACTTTTTCAAAGTGAGACATAGATAAAGCAATGACCTCTTCACTATTGAAACGAGAAGGAAAGTATTTATGCACAGGTTTTTTGGGGTTGCTTAATAAATGGTGGTAAAGAACTCTATTACCAGAGGGAACTCCACGGAGACCGGCATGATCAAAAACTCCTCCGTCCCAGTAAGGTTTTTTATTAATCCAGACGGGGTGAAAGAGAAAAGGAACCGTACAGGAAGCTCGTATAGCAGAGGGAAGATCTCCTTCTTGGACAACGCGAGTACGTAAGAAAAGTCCATCGCAAATAGAAATCGATAAGGGAATACGGCACCTTGCAAATTCATTTGTCGGAAGAAATCCTAGGAGTTTTTTCTGAAAGAGTTGTCCGCGTAAGAGGCCAAATCCGGGATAAGGATCCCAGAAATCTTTTCTTTGTAGGAGAAAGAGTTCTTCTCGGATTTTTTCGGCACTTAGGCCTGCTGCCCAAGAAGCTCCGACCAAAGCTCCTGCACTAGAACCAGTGATTTGTTGAGGAAAAAGCTCTTCTTCTTCCAGAGCACAAACAACTCCTGCATGGGCGAAAAAGCCAAAGAAACCAGAAGAAAGCGTTAGGGTGTAAGGAGCTTGGGCTAACCATTCTTTTAAGGTCGTGGCTCCTTGTTTTTTTTGTTGAAATGAGCTAGTTTTTAAGGTGAACACAGTTTTTGATTTTCTATTTTGAGCTAATTGATTGATTGATGGCATGTAAGGCGAGGTTTGATTGGTGTTGAAATAAGACAATGAAGTGGAGGGCGAGGCTCCTGCCGAGCAGGAGATGTGCCTAGATTACAATATCAAGAGCTAATCACATCCCCTGCTCGGCAGGAGC
>JAJDCR010000075.1 GCA_029260735.1 Planctomycetota bacterium | reverse complement strand
CTTTGGAAAGTTCTCATCCATTGGTTGGCCTACCACTCAGAAAGTAAACTCGGTTCAAAAGATGGCAAAAAAATGCTCGACCAAATTGATTTTGAGCAGCACTCTAAACAGGAGATATCTACTATGATTGAAACTTTACCTGATCGACTTATTGAGCAAGGAAAAAAAGAAGGGCGAATTGAAGGCCAAGTTCAAGGTATGCTTGAAACACTTAGTTGGACTTCTTCTGAGCTTGCTAAAAAATATGAACAAGAAGTTCTTTCAGCCAAAACAGAAGCAGAGCTTTCTCTGATCAAAGAGAAAATCAAAAGCGAACTTCAACAACGCTAAATTCTTTCCTTTATTCTAGCTGCTATTTCCTGCAGCTAGAACAACCTTCCTTTAATCCTCCCAACTTACTCCCACCAAATAGAATTTTCCTTTTTAGCCGTAAATTTCTTACAATCACTACAGCTAAAATAAAAAAATGTCAGTCTCCTCTCTAAGAAAATCTGTCTTCGTAGATCCTTTCTAAAGAAGAGTTTGCTTCTCATGAGCCATTACTTAGATCTTTATAATTCCAATACGATTCTCTCAACAGACTTGAAGTTACCCAAGACCCAATTGACGCGCTGACTTATTTTGATTTCGATGCAGTAGGGAATTTGTCTGTGATTACTGATTCTCTTAGTAATACGACGTATTATGGCTATGATGCTTTGAATCGATTAGGCTCTATTGAGAATGCTCTTGAGCAAGTGGATCAATATACTTACGATGAAGTGTCCAATCTGATTAGCTCCAGTGATCCAGATAACAACACGATCTACTTCCAACATGACGAACTAAATCGGCAAACAGAAATAGACTATCCTGATGGGGATTTTAGTTATTACCAATATAACCAAGTATCTGATTTAACTCTTTTTGAAGATCCTCATGGAATCACTTATCTAGAGTACAATGATCTTTCTCGCCTAAACAGTGAAAAGCAACCAGGTGGTGCAACTACAACTTACAATTACAATGGTTTAGGGCAAACTATACTGTTCAACAACTCAGTTGGTCAAATCAAGTACACTTACGACGATGCCCAAAGAATGACTCAGGTGGATAATGTTACCGATTTCTACGGGTATGGCTCTCAATCCTGGGCAAATACTCCCTATGGAGGAGAAGTGGATAGTACAACGGATTCGTGTTATTATGAATATAACGCCAATAATCTAGTGACTAAGAAAACGCTGGGGAATGGAGTTTTTACTTATTTTAGTTATGATGAAGCGAATAGAATTACAGAGATTTTGAACTGTTCTCCTGATGGATCTCCGCTGGTTTATTTTAGCTATGACTATGATCAGAACAGTAGAATTACGGCTATCGAAAGAGAAAATGGCACCGTTATTTACTATGGCTATGACGATGCTTCTCGATTGACTAGCGAGAGCTGGTATGACTCTGGGATGGCAGAGATATACGCATTTGAATGGGATTATGACTTAGTTGGGAATCGGACTTATGAGAATAATGGGGTAAATGAAACTTACTATATTTACGATGCTAGCAATGCCTTGACTCTATTATCAAGAGACGGCGTTTATAGCGAACTCCTCTATGACCGTCGGGGGAATTGCAGGAAAATTGAAGAACCCGATGGCACCATTTATTTTGAATACAATCATGCCAATCTCGTTACTCGTATAACTCATAAGAATGGCATTGATAATTACTTCCATTATGACGCTATGCTAAGACGCTATGCTATGCAGGATAGCGATGGCTTGAGGTATTTCACTTGGGATAGGAATGGCGTCAATCTCTTGGCTGAGCGAGATCAAAGTGGGACTGTTACTGCTGAGTATAAGCATGGGTATGTACCAATCCAAGGAATTGGATCGATGGTTTATGCTAAGAAGAAAGTTGGATGGCTTTACCATGACCAATATCCTGTTTATGACCATAGGGGTACAGTCTATCGACTGACCGATGAGAATGGGAATGAAACGGCTACATACGAGTACAATGCTTGGGGAGAGCCAATAGAGGACGAAAACCCTACTGCTGGAAATAGATTTCATTATCAGAGCAATTGGATAAATTTGAAAGACTCGGGTGGAGAGATGCTGATTTCGCCTTCGAGGGTTTATCATGATGGGGTTGGACGCTTTTTGCAACATGACCCTTTGGGTTATGTTGACTCTATGAACTTATACAGTGTGTTCTTTAATGATCCTCTAAGCTATATTGATGTGCGTGGTTATGCTGGAGGAGGAATACGGATACCTAGTGCTCAAGACATACGCCTTGTTAGGATAATTTGCCTAGGCAATAAGATCATAGGGTACTGGGGTTTACTCGGCGAAAATTTTACTTTTGCTAACTTAAAAAGTAAAGCAGTTAGTGATCTTCGAGTTCCATTTGGAGGAACACCAGAAGAGCAAGCAAGAGAAGAAAAAACAATAAACGAAGTTGTGATTCCAGCACTTAAACACCTCGAGAAAATAAGTCCAAAAGGAGAAAACATATCTGTAGTAGAAGGACTTACCAATGGGATTGGTGCATATGGAGTTAATATCCGTATTCCTGGAATTATAACGATTGGTCATGTAATGGTAGACAAACAGCGATTGTTTGGTGATCCTCAATATGCTTTAGGAACATTAACTCATGAAAGACAACACGACAGAATAGCAAGAGGAGCAGGTCACACGGATAACGATTTACTATCTTTGGGACTTGATAGAGCATGGGATGAAGTAATCGAAAATGGAGTTAGAACGCTTGTAAATATTTTAAAACGACTGTCACCATCTGAAAAAGATAAATTATGTTGTGAAGAACCAAATATAGACAAACCTATAACTAATCAATGGGAAGAAATGCTTTGTGTGTGTAATGTCCATATGGACAATTTACCTATGGCAGCTATAGAAAAATCTATACGTAAGAATTTATTTAAAGCTATTTTTGGAAAGGATCAAGGTGAGAAAAAGCAAAAATAAGTGGAAGTAATTAATAGTTATCTTAAATTTTGTTGTTATCAACATTTTATTTAGCATCTAGTTTTTGACTGTAAAGAGCCATTAAGTTAGAAACTCATATATTATTTATTATTTATTATTTATTATTTATTATTTATTATTTATTGAGCTTGGAGGTTAGGTATAGTGAGTCCTTTTCATGATTTCACAAATCTTCACCATAAAAATAATGTTAAAACAAAAAATGACCAACTTATCCCAAAACAAAAACATAATGAAGAAAATAGCTTTTCCCTTACTGTTAATTTCTGGAGTAAAATTTCAACAAGTATACTTATTGGTCACATTATAGTTGTATGTTTTTTGTCTGCGTGGTCATATTGTGACGTATATAATCTATCTACTGGAATATATTTTAAATTAAGTTATTTATTAGGTTTATCTAAAGTTACTGGAAATACATTGGAGTACTTTATTTATTTTGATTCTATGTTTTATTTTCCCATAGTGGCTTTGTTTATCGCAACTAAACGTTTACAAATAAAAAATAGTAAGGAAAGAGTTTTTTGTCATTTACTACTTAGTATTTTTCAATTTTTTATATCGATTTCTCTGATTTCCTAAGGAGGTTTTAATAGTTAGTGCCAGGGCACTACATATTAAATATTGGTACCAGACGCTCTGTGGTTCAATAAAAACAAATGATTGAGAAGAAAAAAAATAGTATTGCAAAAAAATCTTATGAACAAAAGAAAAGCGGCTAAGGAAAAAAAAATCTTTCCTTTAGCCGCTTTTTTAGTGGAAAAACTGTTTAGCGAAAATCTTCCTTTTCATAAGAAAATCAAGTACTTTACGTGTAGTCGGTACTCTCAATAAAAAAAATTATGATCATTGTTCAGTGTTAACTTCAATTTTTCCTATTCTATTACTCAGTTCATTAATTGCCTGCCAGACTTCCTCCATCTCATGACAATTTTTTTCTTTCTTTCTTATATCAAAAAAATTGAGTTCTACATCAAATACATTAGCAATATCTATTAACTGCTCATATGTAACTGATCTTTTTCCTGATTCTATTTGGGAAACAAAGCTTTGATCCGGTAGTGTACTAAATTTGTTGTTTTGGGTTTAGTAATATCAGGGTATTCAAAGCCGCCACTGAAAAGAGAGCGATCTAAATCAAGTAAACTCAAAGCAAACCAAGTGTATCAAAACTGTTGCCGCTTTAAGATTGTTGTTTTCCCTACCGAAGAGGCTCATTTTTTTAATACAGAGAGAAGATTTATTAGAAAAATCTAGCAATCATCTTCTCCTCAGAGGGATATTTTCTAAGATCAAAAAATTTTGAAGAAAAAATAACTCAAAACGAGCAGTTATAAGCTTGAAAAGGTAAAAATAGGCAGGCAAAAGGCAGAGTATCCTGGGGAAAGCAAAACGGTGTGGAGTAAATAAATTTCTAAATCTTTAAACCAAACTCATGTCTGTTGAGCAAAATAAGAACCCGTGCCAGACGTAATTTTAGCCTAGGAAAATAAAGAAGAGAGAGGAAAGCATAAAAATAAAAGAATAAAAAATAGGAAGTAGGCAAGGTAAGATAGGGAGTGAAGAATAAACAAACTTTCTTACAAAATTTTTTAATTTTTAATTGTTTTGTAGTATTTTTTTTATCTTTTCAATATCCTTTTTTAGCTCAATAATATTTTCGTGTATAGATGTTAGTTTAGAACTTCCAATCTCTTGACACTCTGATAAATCAATTTCTTTTATCTCCTGCCGAATATCGAAGTAATCCAATCCTACAGAAAAAATTTCAGCCAACTGAAAGAGAGTTTCTGTGGGTATCATTCTTCTACCAGACTCTAAATCTGATATGTAAGATTGAGAGACCTCTAGTTGTTTAGCCAAATCTTTTTGTTTCACACCTCCGCTCACACGAAGCATTTTCAATCTGTAACCTAGTGCTTTTGCTTTATCAGACTTCATAAATTTCTCTTTAAACTTGAAAGCTGTGAAGTCAATTTTTAATTAAGCCATTACTCAAAAAAGACTTAAAGGTTTTTTTTAGTTTTTTTAAAAATGGCTTGCATAAATCGACAATTGACGATATTATTCAGCAGTAGATAATCTTGTTATTTACCGCTCAAAGTAAAAACAAATAAAAAAACCCGTCCAACCTGGTCATCGGTCTCGCAAACTTACTTTCCAGGAAAAGACGGGCCACCCTTCTTTCGAAAGGAAAATCCATGAATACAGAGCTATTCTCTAGTCCAGATTTGTGGCAAGTGGCCTACATCCTCTGCGAATCCGACGCTGAACTAGTCGATTTCCAGGTCAACCACAACGGTCGTACCACAGTTTCTTTCAGCCTACGAGGCAAAAACCTCTCCCAGCTATCAAAGGACTACTGCAACAACCAGGCTCTCGCCAACGTAACTGAGCTGAGAACAAAGATCAATATGCTCAGGGACATCATTTTCGAATCCTCTAGAAACAGAAGTAATTAGAGGAGTCAGAAATGAGAACCAGAGAACCCAAAAATCTAGATAAAGAGTACCAAAAAAAAGACGAAATAACAAGTAGAAAGAACGCGGAAAAAGCGGCTAAGCGGAAAAAAGAGCGCGAGCTTGCCAACCAAGTTGCTCTTGCCCAAGTGATCGCTCAGGCTAAATTATCTGCCGATACTTGCCCAGTTTGCCAGGAAAAGGCTTTGCATATTGACGAAGCAAAGAATACTTTCTCTTGTAAAAGCTGCCGTAAGCGAGGTAATGCCATTCGTTTCACTCGTCTTGCCCTCAATCTAACCGAACGGAAAGCTATCACTTATCTAAAAGAGCTTTCTTCCTCTTCTACTCCCTCTTCTTCTTCTCCGAAAAAAACTGCACTTAAGGAAAAAATTTCCTCTCCTCCTCTGGCAACTCCTAATCCTAAACCAATTTCTCAAATAGAAATAGATCGACTCAAGAAAGAAATTTCTCTCCTTGATCTAATGAAAGAAGAGGGTTTAGAGTTTCGCAAAGTAGGCAAAGATAGCTTCTGCCGGTGCCCCTTTCACGTCGATAAAACGCCTTCTCTGAGCGTAAGCCCGAATAATCTATTCCACTGTTTCTCTTGTGGTCGGGGTGGTTCGGTTATTGATTGGGTCACAAAAAACAAGAATATCTCGTTTCTGGAAGCGGCTAATCTTCTGCGAGAGAAGTACCCTCATTTACAGAGTTCTTCTTGCTCTTCTTCTCCTGTAGTTACTAAGAAAGCTAGTTCTCCCACTGCTAAAGCAGAGAACTCTAGCCCTAACCAAGCGAAGCTTCTTAAACAAACGAGTGAGTACTACCACCAATCTCTTCTGAAAAACCCGAGAGCCTTAGAGTACCTAGCCAAACGAGGAATAGATAATCCTGAGTTGATTCAGCAGTTCCAGATTGGCTTTGCCGATCGCTCTTTGGGCCAAAAAATCTCAAAGAAGCGGAGCAAAGGCGGTGAGGTTCGTGAGCAACTCGAAGAGATAGGTCTCTTTCGCTCTAGCGGCCACGAGTTTTTTGCTGGCTCTATCGTGATCCCTATCATCTCTTCTTCGGGAGAAATTACTGAGATGTATGGCCGCAAGATAAACGACCACATACGCGCAGGAACGCCTTCGCACCTCTATTTACCTGGCCCGCACCGAGGTATCTTTAATCCAAGTTGCCTAAAGTCTGAGCAAATCATCCTCTGCGAAAGCCTAATCGATGCTCTCAGTTTCTGGGCTCAAGGCTTTCGCCATGTTACAGCGAGCTATGGAACCCAAGGCTTCACCAACGAGTACTTCCTCGCTTTCCAGCAGCACAAACCCAAGATCGTCTACATCGCCTACGACAACGACGAAGCGGGGAACAAAGCGGCTCTGAAGCTAGCGGAAAGGCTGATCGCTATTGACATCGAATGCCTTCGGGTTACATTTCCGAATAACCAAGACGCTAACGCCTTCGTTTGCCAAGCCACTGAGCCCAAGGAAAAACTCCAAGAACTCCTCGATAAAGCCATCGATATGAGGCAATATTTTTCTTCTTTAGCTGTAAAAAGAAAAGAAAAAGAAACGGCTAAAGGAAAAAAATCGGAGGGGTTAGCGGCCCGATACCGGATCATTCCGACCAAGAAAGATCAAGAGAGTATTGAGATCCAGCTCGAAGAAAGATTCTACCGCATCCGAGGTTTCAGCAATAATCTTTCCGCCAACTCAATGCGGATCAATCTGAGAATTCGCCTGGGCGATCGCTTCCATGTCGATAACTTAGAACTCTACCACGCCCGCCAACGGGGAGCTTTCGCCAAAATTGCTTCCCAGGAACTCGGGATCAATTTCGACGTAGTCAAAGAAGACGTCAACCGGATTCTCTTGAACCTAGAAGAGTGGCAAAAAGAGGAAATCGAGAAAGCCTTTAACCCGAAGCCGCAAAAGAAGGAACTCAGTTCCAGGGAAAAAGAAGAAGCTCTCCAGCTTCTCCAAAGCCCGAACCTCTTAGACAGAATTATCAGCGACTTCGAGCGCTGCGGCATCGTCGGAGAGAAGACCAATCTCCTGACGAGCTACATTGCTCTCACCAGCCGCAAACTCAGCGAACCCTTAGCCATCATCGTCCAAGCAACCAGCGGTTCCGGCAAAACCTCCCTCATGAACGCAGCTCTCTCCTTCATGCCCGAAGAAGAGCTTGTCAAATATACCGCTATGACCGGCCAATCCTTATTCTATATGGGCGAAGACAACCTAGTCCATAAAGTCCTCGCCATCTCCGAAGAAGAAGGAGCGGAAAAAGCAGGCTATGCCCTAAAAATACTCCAAAGTGAAAAAAGCCTCTGCATCGCCAGTACCGGCAAAGACCCCAAAAGCGGACGCTTCATCACCCACGAATATAAAGTAAAGGGCCCCGTAATGATCATCATGACCACCACCTCCATCGAAATCGACGAAGAACTCCAAAACCGTTGCCTCATCCTAACAGTCAACGAAAACCGCGAACAAACCCAGATTATCCAACAACTCCAACGAGAACGACAAACCCTAGAAGGAATGCTCCAACAACAAGACAAAGAGAGCATCCTCCAACTCCACCAAAACGCCCAAACCCTCCTTGAACCCGTCCTCGTCGTCAATCCCTACGCCAAACAACTCACCTTCCTCGACAGCCGACTACGCATGCGCCGCGACCACATGAAATACCTTACTCTCATCAAAGCCATTGCTCTGCTGCACCAACACCAAAGACCCCGTAAAATTGCCAGACACCAAGGCAAAGATATCTCCTACATCGAAACTAACCTCAAGGATATTGAAGTAGCAAATCAAATTGTCAGTCAGATCATGGGAGTTAGCCTCGATGAATTAGCACCTCAAACTCGACGCTTTCTTGTCCTCTTAGAAAAAATGGTAAAAGAGCACAGCGAGCAAACCCAAACAGAACCCAGCCAATGCCACTTCAGTCGCAAAGAAATCCGAGAGTACACCGGATGGACGGACTTCCAAGTCCGAACCCACATCCATCGCTTAGTAGAAATGGAATACGTCCTCGTTCACAACGGAAGAAGAGGAAAAAACTACGTCTACGAGCTACTCTACCAAGGACAAGGCCAAAAAGGAAACCCCTTTCTCCTTGGCCTAATCGATGTGCGCAAGCTAACAACTTCGATGCCACTTCGAGGGGTAAAAAGCCCTCATTGAGGGGTCATTGAGCCCCCATTGAGCCCTCATTGAGCCCCCATTGAGCTTTCTAAAACGGACAGCTCGATCAGGCAAAACGGGGCTCAGCTCATTTTGGTGTTGAAAATGGCCGAAATGAACACTGGAGCTTGTAAAAATAGGAAAAAGCATCAAAGAGGAAAAAGAGAGGGAAAGAAGAAGGTAGTCAGTAGCCAGTAGTCAGTAGCCAGCATGCTTTGGCGTCAGATAAAACCTTTGCCTTAGCATTGTTCAGGTCTGAGCTTTTTAGCGGAACAGAAATCCAGATTTTTCCAGAACATTGCCACTTTGATGCAGCTCTAAATCAAAGCAGAAAAACGATCTTTGACAAATAAATACAAGACTAGAGAGAATAAACAAAACTCTCGCAAACTAACCTGTCTCATGATTTGTTACACTCGTAGCTCGGTTCGTACTCGTAATCTTAATCGTAATCTTAATCGAAAGTAAACAAATGCAAATCTACTTTGATCATGAAAAGCTCAGGGTGTACCAAGAATCGCTACTCTTCCTTAAATGGACAGAAACCATTCTAAAGAAAATTCCCAAAAAGCTAGCAGTGTGGGGACAACTCGATGCTGCATCAACCTCTATTTTGCTTAACATTGCAGAAGGAAATGGAAAATTTACCTCTGCTGATCGCTGTAAGTTCTTTGATATTGCTAGAGGATCTGCTTTGGAGTGTGCTGCCGCTTTGGATATTATTGTTGCCAAAAAACATTTTACTTTAGAAGAGATTTGTCCGGGTAAGCAGATTCTGAAGAATATCGTTTCTA
>JAJDCR010000074.1 GCA_029260735.1 Planctomycetota bacterium | reverse complement strand
GGTTTCAACCCCTGGAAATAAAGGCATCCAAAGAAACTGGTGCCGTAGGTATCAAGGAGATTATTTGCCTGCGTACCTCCGGCACGCTATTGTTCGTTCCTCTTGTTCCAGGGCATAAATGCCCTGTCTACGTGCCTCTGTCGCTACGCGACCATAAAACAAATATAATTTCCTTAATTCAACAGTAGTCGGGAGTGTCCCTAATCCAAGTTTTTAACCACTCGAAATCCAATATCCCATAATCCTTGCTCACAATCTCCCCAAGACCGATGAGCACTACGGCAATCAGAAGGATTACTCCAGTAGCATCCTCCTCTGTAAATCCTGTTGGCTTCTGGATCTTCATCTTCCCAAGCAACTCCATCTTCTGGAGCTCCTTTATAGGTTCCTTGCCATGTATCCTGACACCACTCCCAAACGTTTCCGAGCATGTCATAGAGTCCAAAAGCATTGGGAGGAAACTCCCCGACTTTTGTCGTTTGAGGATAAGAACGGCCTGTCCAAAATGAACCACTGTTAATTTTGTCTTCTTGCCACCCATTTCCCCAATAGTAGTTTGTACTACTGCCCGCTCGGCAGGCATATTCCCATTGAGCTTCTGTTGGAAGTTGGAGTCCTACTTCTTGGCAAAAATTTTGGCAGTCGTCCCAGCTTACATTTTCGACAGGATGATGTTTCCCTTCGAGCACAGATGGTTTTTTCCCGGTTACTTTGAACCAAATTTTTTGAGTAACAAGGTACTTACTAATCAGAAAAGGAGAAAGTTCTACCCAGTGAAAAGGTTTTTCCCATAAAGGAGTTTTCCCTTCGACACTTCCCTCGCGACTTCCCATCTGAAAGTAACCGCCTGGAATTAAAATAAATTCCAGTTCCGTTTCCAGATGTTTGTACTCTTTGACCCTCTGATTAATACCATTTTCGCTGTAGGTCTTCTCTTGTAAGAACTCAAAACCATCAATTTCCTCTGGGATAGGTTTTGTCGCCTGAGTTTTATTGGGACAGCGAAGAAGCCAGACTGTTTGAACCTCTCCATTCCCAAGAGGAAACTCCCAGTAGCGGATGACTTCCGATTCAGAGGAAGGTTCTTCGTCGATAATTTCAACCAAAGCCTCAACCGTACCATCTTCTTGTCGTTTAAGGGTTGGGATAATTTCTCCGGCTCGGTCTTGAAGATAAACAGAGTCGCTCCAGAAAGCTTCTGCTATCCTTTTGGCAATTTCTTCTGCTTGGTAGAGAGGACCTTTTACCAAACAATCTTTTTTTTCTAAAATTTCATCAAATTCTTGAGCAATAACCGATTCTTTTCTCAATTTTTCAAGCCAGTCGCCTAAGTTTCGAGCTCCACTTCCTTGTAAAATATTTTTCCACTGCAAAGGAACATTCTCAGCGCTCGCGTATTTTAAAATTTCCACGATTTGGTTGATCTCAGGAGTGCTGTTATGAAACATGAAGGCCCACTCTTCCAGGAGGATTTGCCATCCTTTTTCAGGGCACCAATAAATGCTCCCTTTTTCAGGAAGTTTTGGCTGAAAGCCGATTTCTCGTAACTGGTACATGATTATGACAATTTTTTCCATGAGTTCTTCTAAATGCTCATTGGAAATAGTTCCCTTGATTTCTCGTAAAGGATATCCCGATGGTTTTGGGTAAGCAAGCCATACCTCCGAAGGATAAGTTTTATGGCCTATCGTTAAAGGCTTCGCTGAAATCAAAGGCAAAGACAGCGACTCACATTTTTGTAAGTTATCTCGGATTTGAACCCAATTTTTTTTGTTTCGGTAGTGGCTAGGAGCAAGCACTTTTAAAATGGGTTCTTGCCCTCTTTTTTTCGTGAATGTTGCTTGGTATTTTTCTCGGAGATAGAGAGATAAGTCGTCAGCAAATGCTTCCGCCGTTGGGTAGCGGAAAGAACGATCCTTTTGGAGAGCTTTTTCGATAATACTTTGAATCTGAGGACTTTTTATTTTCACTAAAGGAGGGAGAGGATCGTTAGTAATAGAGTTACCTAGCTCTAAGTAGTTTGAACCTTGAAAGGGTCTTCTTCCTTCTAGTAGTTCAAAAAGAATAACTCCTAAAGCCCAAATATCACAACGAAAGAAGTGTTCCGTATCCACTTCATTTAAAAGCTGCTCTGGTGCCATGTAGTCAGGAGTACCTTTTTCGCCCAGGGAGTTTGTAAAAGTAGTTTGCTCATCAAGAGCGACATGGGCAATACCAAAATCAACGATGTAAAGCTGACCATCATCATCAATAAGAATATTTTCTGGCTTCAGATCTCTGTGGATAACTTGGCCTTCTTGGAAGTTGTGAGCATAGCCGATGGCTCTGGCTACTTGAATTATCAGCTCTAAAATTAGGCGTACTTTAGGGGGTTTGTGTAGCTCGCAGTAGTCTCGTAAGTTTTGTCCTTCGATAAAAGGCATTACCATGCAAAATTTTTCTTCAAAATCACCTTGCCATACTCCAGAGTGCAAAAGAGACACGATGTTAGGATGATCTAACTTGCTTAGAATAGTAATTTCTTTCATGAAGCTTTTAGCATCTTCTTTAAAAATCTTAACGGCTACCGGGCGCTTTTTTTTGAGACGAGTAGCTCGGTAAACTTTACCGTAAGCTCCAGATCCAATATCTTCATGGAGAACGTATCTTTTATCGTCGATTTTAATTTCTTTGCCTACTGAGTTTTTTTCTCTCTCGACCATGGGCGAATGCTTCCTTGACGACGTATTCTATAAAAGGGCTAATTTATTCCTAGGAATAGCAATTATACACGGGAAAGGGATAAAAGTTCAACAAAAATCTAATCCCCCTATATTCCTGGTAAAAGTTTTGCTTTTTCTCCAGGAATGTACTAAAATTTATATGTGGCAATTTTTAGTCACTTGGGTGCTTTGTTGCTAACCCACTCTGAGCCACTAAGTAGGAGAAAGGGATGAAAGAGTTTGTTCTTATTAATGAACTAACTAGGGAAGAGCATTATCTTAACCCTAAGAAAAAAAATGTTATAGGCCGTGGACTTAGTCAAAAAAATGAGCAATTTTTTTTAACTTTGCCAGACACAACGGTCTCAAAGCTTCATGCTACAATTACTTATGATGAAAAAAAAGGCTTTTGGGTTTTCAAAGACCACAGTAAGTTTGGGTCAAAAGTCAACGATCAATTAATTCACAATGAACAAGTTCCGATCGAACATAAAGATGTTATTAATCTTGGAAAAGGACGTTTTCAAGTTTATGACGAGTATGTAGATGACATTACGGGAACTGGCGAAATTTCAATCAATGAGCTTTTCAGCCAAAAGAAATTCGACCCCAACCGAAGAACAGGGCATTATCCAGAACAAAAAAATGACCAAGCAAAAATATTAGAATTAGTTGGTATTGTCCTTATGCTCGTTACTTTTATTCTCTTTTTCATGTTAATGCGAGGTGAGTAAATTTAACTCTTTCAGAAGATGTAGCAAAAATTACTTTGTGATGACTTACCAAATCTAGGAATTTTCCAAATCGTGAAAATCATCGTCAGCTAGGTCATCAGAGTAACACTCTTGAGAAATGTTGGGGTCTTGCTCCTTTTGTTTATTTCCTATAGCTTTCAGATCAACATCTGTTTCTGAAACCTCATCTTCCCAGTCATCAAAAACGATATCTTCTTCTAAAACAAAATCATCAGAATCCTCTGAAGTGGCATTCTGTTCCACTAATTCAAATTGAATTTCACTCGACTCAACTGATTGCGCTTGGACAAAAGGTTCATTACTTTCTAAGTCTACAATTTCTGCTTCTAACTCTTCAAACTCATCTTCTTCATCATCACTATCATCTTCCACTTCATCCCAAGAAACCTCTTCGTTGTCTTCCCTAAAAACTAGATCCAGATTTTTTTGGTGGGCATTTTCTAGTGCATCTGGTAAGTCTTCAATGGGCTCAATTTCTTCAATTTCTTCGTCCTCTTCTTCTAAAATTTCTTTATTATCAGGAATTTTTTCCACTTCGGCTTCCGTAAATTCAAAAGAATCTATATCTTCTTCTTCAATGATTATATGGACATCAGACTTTGCTCTTTCAATCTCTTTTTCGATATCTTGCTTTCGAATAAGCTTAATTTCTTCTTCTGGAACAAGAGGTTCCGGAGGAATATTATCGTTAACCAAATCTGTATATTTAGCCAAAACTAGATCAAAATGATATTTAGAGAGATAACCATCATCCATTAATATTTGACGCAAAGATATGTATTCTTTACTCTTAACCATATCCAATTGTTTAGTTAAACATTTATTTAAACGCCAAGGAGAGATAAATTGAAGACGGGCAAGAAGTCGAGCTAAGTGCAAATCACGAATTTGGACGTTGTAGTATGGATATTTTTCTGCGATGGAACTTTCCATCACATGTTTTACTTTCTCTATTTTTTTTGAACTCAAAAGATTCATCTCTTTGACTGCACAAATCAAAGTTTTTTTAGGCCAATGATTCTTAATGCTCTTGCGACATTGTTTCAGTTGCTCAGGAGTCATTAGTTTATTTTTGATGACAATTTTTACAAAAAAACGATCTTGTAGGTAGGACGCTACATTAAGAATCCACTTTTCTGGATGAGAACCTATTTTTTTCTCTTCAGAGGATTTTTTCTTTTGAGAATATTTTTTCACTAGATATGCTGTCAAGTAACCTTTGTCGAGAAGAATGTCGGTCAAGAATATTTTCTTCCCTTCCGTCCTCATTTTTTCCCGTTCCTCTAAACATAAATTGATCTCTTCCTTACGAACAATTCCTATTTGTTGGATTTTTTGCAGGACTTGATCGTCTTTTTTTTTCTTACGCCGCACCTTACGATAGATATCATATAGTTTTTTGTCTTCCTCTAGAGTTTTCCACTGATCTTTGCTAAGAACTCCTTCAGACAGGAGAATTTTTCCCAAGCTTTTCTCGGGATCGTCTTCAATTACCATGCTTTTGTAGCCTTCAAGCTCATCCTGAGATAGAATTTCTTTGGCTAGCAAGAGCCTTTCAAAAGCCTTGCTCATTTTTTTCCCTTTCTAAAGTACATTTTTTCTGATTCCCACTTCAATATCATGAAACTAAAAACGTACAAATTATTTTTAGGCCAACGGGTGCCCCCAGGATACCGCTCGCTTTGGCTCGCTTTATCCTGGGCTACTGATATATAACACCTTCGGTTTATAGAATTTCGGATTATTCTTATTTATAGAATGTACCAGAAATTTTATAGATCTAGACAGACCACAAAAACAACAAACAACAAAAACCTTCCTGTTAATCATTTTAATCCGTTTAATCTGCGGTCAATCTTTGGGAGTGTAACTAAGCTTACCCGTTTCAGGATCGTAAACGTATTTTTTTTTCAAAGGCAACTCGGGAATAGTAAACTCTTTCCCCAACTCTTCTAACGATTTAGGAAGACGAAGGTGCCTACGAAGAAAAAATTTATGAATCCAAGTTTTGACCTTCCGAATGGTATCATCTAAAAGCACTTTTTGGCGAACGAGACCATCCACTTCTCCAGTTCCTGGATTGTAAAGGTAGTTTTTGTTTTCGGGATGTTTTTGATTTAGAGCGTAATCCACTAGAACATTGCGAATATTTCCATTCGTGAGCGCTTCTTTAAGAAGAACAGAAAGCTCTTTCATTATCTGAGGCATAGTTTCATCTTGAGGTTCCTTAACTTCATAAGGAAACAGCTCTAAACTAGTTGGTAGTTCGCCAAATGAATTTTCGAAATGAGCTATTTGGCTTTTCCAAAACTCTAATTGGATATCTATCAAATATGTCTGAATTTTTTCTTCTATCAGCTTTTTCATGGCGTCGCTCTTCTGGAATTGACTATAGCGGCCAAACCAGACGAGAATATCAAACTCTATAGCTCGATCTTTAAGAGTGAGAAATCGAAGAAAAACTTGAGCAAACTCATCTCCTCCAGCATCTACTGCTTTTTGAGCAGCAAAAAAAGCTTTGTTTGTTGATTCCTCTAGGGAAATACCATTGTGTTTTTCCAGGTTAACCCTTTCCATCCAGTAAGCATAACCTAGAGCGTACCAACTCCAAGGCTCTTCGGGGACTAATCGCGTGCCTTTTTCGAGGAGTTGAATTCCCTCTAAAGGACTATCTTTACATTCACTGATAAAGAAACTTCCCATAGAGTAAGCCGTTTTGAAACGAGGATCTAAGCTTGTTATCATATCAAAAACATCAGAAACAGAATCAAAGGGGACTTCGTGTATGATGTTTCGGTTAACAGATTGGAGACTAAAAACCCAAAGAAAATCAGCATATTCGTTTTCAAAACCAAAAGCAAAACTTCGTAGTTCCTTATTTTTAGGTATATAAACAAGGGCTTCGAAGTTTTCTTCCGTCCGCATATTATCTAACTTGTGCCCTAGCCAACCAATACAAAGAAAAGTCATTACTAATAGAACAGCCTTGATTCCTGTTGTCATTCTAGAAGTTCCTTTTTTCAAAAATAAAAGAAGCCAATAAAAGGACAAAAAAACTATAAACTAAGGCATAAACAGTGGAATACAAATACATTTCTCCGCTGATAGAAAGAGAATAGAAAGCATTTGATTTAAAGTTAAAGTTATTGAAGTTAGGTAGCAGATAGTAAGCAAACATAGTTACTTTTAAGAAAATGGGATTATCATTGACGATCGCCATGGATTTTAAGTGATGCGTACTACGACCAACTAAAAATACAGCAATGGTTGCTATTGAGCTAACGGTAGAGGAGGCCATGCAGGAAAACAATATGGAAATAGCATTAAGTAAAGCTAGCCCCATGAAAAGCATAAAAACCGCCCCTATCATATTGATATTGAAGGTTCCTCCCATGAGAATATAGAATACACAGAGAACAGTGCCCATAATAAAAACACTTACCGCTAAGGTTAAAACCATCCCGATATATTTTCCAAAGATAAATTCCCATCTATGAATGGGGCGAGCGAGCAGGGTATAGATAGTTTTTTTCTCAATTTCTTTTTGGATTAAAGCTGCTCCAATAAAGGTGCAGAGGATAACTCCAAATAAGTCGATAGCTCCTAGAGATAAATCTAAAATCATTTTAAGCTCTTCGCCTAAAGAAATTTCTCCAATGATGCTAGAGCAAACTATCACTAAAAGACTCACTCCCAAAATGACTCGCAAAACGCGATCACGGATTGCTTCGCGAAAGCTATTTTGAGCTATTATTAGCACTTTCATGATGCTCTCCTTTCACTTGTCGAATGTAGTAATCTTCTAGATTATCTCGATGCAAGATGAGCTCTCGGAGTTTTCCTCCGCCAGACTCAATAATTTCTTTTGCTTTGTTTGCGTCTTCTTCTGTTTCCAGATGTATGTTTGTTTCCCCCGATTTTTCTACAATCGAGACCTTCATTTTCGTTAATGTTTCTATCACTTGAGCAGAAAGAGAGGTTGCCACAAGTTTAGCCGAAGTAACTTTATTTAGAAGTAAATCTTCTAATTTTCCCGAAGAAACTACTTGTCCTTTAGAAAGAAGAGTTACTTCATCACATATCATCTCCACATCAGCAAGAACATGGGAACTAAAAAAAACAGTCTTCCCTTTTTCTTTGAGAAACAAAATCTTATCTCGGATTTCACGCCGTCCCATAGGGTCTAAGCCACTTAATGGTTCATCTAAAATATAAAGGTCTGGGTCATGAATCATGGCTTGCCCAACCCCTAACCTTTGCTTCATACCTTTAGAAAATTCTCTAATCTGGTTTTTTCCCACATCCCTTAGTCCGACATCTTCTAAAATTTCAGTAATTCGACTGCGAGCTTCTCTAGAGCTTAGTCCATGTAGTCGGCCGTAAAACTCTAAGGATTCCTCTGCCGTCAAGTACTCGTAAAAGTATAGGTTTTCAGGAAGAAAACCTATTTTAGTTCGAGAATGAATTTTATTAACTGGAACTCCGAAGATATTAGCCGATCCCTCCGTGGCATGGCAGATTCCTGAGAGAATCTTTATTGTTGTAGTTTTTCCAGCACCATTATGCCCTAAAAAACCATAAATTTCGTTTGCCTGCACTTGAATATTCAAGTTTTCTAGAGCTCTTTTTTTTCCCGCCCAATCTGTTCGGAAAACCATCCCTAAGCCTTTTGTTTCGATGGCAAATGACATTTTTTCTCCTAGTGGTCTTCATAAAAAGGTTAGAAAAAAATTTACAAAATCTTATAACTGGCTCTAAGAACCTATTTCAAAGAGACTCTAAATACAGTTTTTGAATTGACCCGCTTTATAGATAAGTTTCTCATCCATAAAAACTTGCCCATCTGGTCGCATATCTTTCACTATATCAAAGTGAATTGCGGAGCGATTAGTTCCCCCTACTTCGGGATAAGCATCTCCCAAGGAGATATTACAAGTTCGAGCAATTTTTTCATCAAAAAGAATATCATTAGTTAATTCTTTGATAGCGGGGTTAATTCCCAAACCAAACTTTCCTACTTTGCATGCTCCTTCATCGGTGTTAATTAGCTTTTTAAACTCTTTTTTATCTCCATCAGTGGAAAATTTAACTAAGGATCCTTTTTCAAACTCAAGATAGAGATTGGGGAAAGTTTTCCCATAGTAGCTGGCATGTTCAAACTGAATGTAGCCCTCTACGCTGTCTTCTAAAGGTGAGCAAAAAATTTCCCCATCTGGTAAATTGATCAAAAGAGAGTGCATAGTAAAATCCCGATCTCCTAGCTCAAAAGAAAGATTAGTGTCTGGTGACTTAATTTGGAAAAATTGTCCCTCTGAAAGACATTTTTCAACAAGAGAGTATTTGGAGTAGAGTTTTTCTAAGTCAACAGAAACAGCCTGGTAAAAAAGATTTTCGTATTCCTCTAAGCTCATCTCTGCTTTATCAGCATAGTAATGATTGGGAAAAATGGTCACAACTGTAGGAACAAAATCTAACCGAGCATGATAGGGTTCAACGGTTTGATTCCATAAGTTAAGACGATCTTGATCTATTCTTGACATCTGATTGGGGTTTCTCGGGCTTTCGATCGAAATTAATTTAGTGGCTAATTCAATTTCTTTTGCTAACCCAGGAGGAAAACGATGTAGATGTTTTGTCTCTCCCCACTTTAACAGGATGTATTGCATTTGTTCTAAAGTGACTCGGATTTCGGGGAATGCTTTACGTTGAATAATTTCCCGTTGCAACTGTAAAATCAGAGGAGTTGCTCCTTGGGTTCCTAAAACTAAAACAACATCATCTTCTACAACGTCGAGAGAATCACAGATAATTTCAGTAAATTTTTTTAAGCGCGGATCTCCCATAGGTTTTTAATTATTTCCTTTCTCCTAAGCTAGAATTGAAAGAAGGGCTTTTTTGGCATGAAGTCGATTGGCAGCTTGCTCATAGATAAGAGAGTTTTTCTCATCTAGAACGGCACTTTGGATAGATACATTACGGCGGATAGGAAGAGGGTGGAGTAAATACCCTCCATCAGTTTTTTCCATATGTCCGCTATTAATCACCCAGTGTTTATGATTTTCGCGATCTTGTTTTTCTTCTTCAGGATTACTATAGTGTTTTATACTACGCCAATTGGCAGCATATACAACAACTGCTCCACTCACTCCTTCTTCCAAGTTATTTGTAATCTCAACACTCCCGTCGTTAGTGCGAGCATTTTTATCCGCGAGTTTCAAAATACCAGGATCAAGTTCGTATCCACTGGGACATGCAATGGTTAAATCCATTCCATATTTAGAAGCAATTAAAGCAAAGGAATTAGCACTGGACATAGGAGAAATCGTGGGGTGATAGCTCCAAGTCAAAACAGCCTTCCATCCTCGTAAATTTTTTACATGCTCTTTCATTGTAATGATATCAGCCAGAGCTTGGCATGGATTAAAAAGAGCGGATTCTAAATTTAGAACCGGTATGCTACTATAGCGGGCTAGGTTTTTGATAACAGAATCTTGTCTATCTTGCCGCCAGTTTCCAGTATCGGGAATATGATGCACTGCAATAAGATCCCCATATCGGCTGAGCACTTTCGCGACATCTTTGACGTGTTCTGTATTATCTGTGTCTACTTGGGCATTTTCATCCCAAAGAAGAGACCAGTTTTCAGAACTAAAGTCTACCACAATGCTGTGTCCGCCAAGCTGCTGTACAGCTGTTTCCATCGCCAAGCGGGTATGAATCGAAGAAGTTAAAAGCAAATTTACCACAGTTTTCCCTTGCAAAGGGGTGTCCGTGAGATTTTTTGTTTTTTGTGTGTATGCAATTAGTTCTTCGAGTTCATCTAGATCTAGTTCTTGCAGAGCTAAGAAGTCTTTCTTTTTTAATTCCATGGAGTTGTCCTTCCTATCCAGATTAGTCCAGATTAGCCCAAGTATTGGCATGAGCAATAAACTGAAAAATGAACCTGGTTCAAGTTTAAACCAAACTCACTTTTCATTTAACTTTTTTAAGCTCTCTTACTTTTTTTGCTTGGTACTGGCACGATAGGTTTATCTCCCGTCACCATTGCCTTCGTTACCTCTATTGCTTTGATATCTTCCCGCGAAGGAATTTCAAACATGGCATCTAACATAAAGCCTTCCAAAATAGAACGGAGGCTACGTGCTCCTGTTTCTCTTTTGATAGCTTCTTTAGCAATGGCTCGCAAAGCTTCTTTGTTAAAAGTAAGTTTTACCCCATCTGTTTCTAAGAATTTTTGATATTGTCGAATGATGGCATTTTTAGGTTCTACCATAATCTTAACAAGATCTTCTTCTGCCAAAGGACGTAGAGCACTAATAACAGGTAAGCGGCCAACAAATTCGGGAATGAGGCCAAATTTCACTAAGTCTTCTACCTCTACCATTTCCAAAAGATTACCTTTTTCTATTATGTCCATTTCTCCGGCATCTTCGTGGAATCCGATGAGTGTTTTTCCCACTCTTTTACTGATAATGTCTTGGAGTCCCGTAAAAGTTCCCCCGCAAATAAACAAAATATTGGTCGTATCAAGCTGAATGTAAGATTGTTCAGGATGCTTGCGTCCCCCTTGAGGAGGAATATTAGAACTGGTTCCTTCTAGTATTTTCAAAAGAGCTTGCTGCACTCCTTCTCCTGAAACATCGCGGGTAATGGATACATTTTGACTAGTTTTTCCAACTTTGTCAATTTCATCAATAAAGACAATTCCTTTACTTGCTCTTGTTAGATCATAGTCGGCAGCCTGTACAAGGCGCAAAAGAATATTTTCGACATCTTCTCCAACATAGCCTGCTTCCGTTAAGGTTGTAGCATCTCCAATCGCAAAAGGAACGTCTAAGATTTTTGCGAGGGTTTTGGCTAAGAGCGTTTTTCCTGAACCAGTTGGCCCAATAAGCAGAATATTGCTTTTTTCGATTTCAATGTCATCAACTTTTCCATTTGAACTAGTATTGCTCAGTATGCGTTTGTAATGATTATGAACGGCAACTGAGAGAACTTTCTTCGCATGCTCTTGTCCGATAACATGTCGATCAAGTTCTTTTTTTATTTCTTTGGGGGCAGGTACTCTTCCCGCATGCCCTCTGCCCACATCATGTTTCTTTCGACGAGCTTCTTGTCCAATAATTGTATTGCAAAGCTCTATGCATTCGTTGCATATATAAATTCCGGGAGGCCCCGCAATTAAGTGATCTACACTTTCACGGCTTTTATTACAAAAAGTGCAAAATTCCGTGCTATTTCTTCTACTTGACATCTCGGCTTCCTATTGAAAGTATTTTACTTTTTCAAAAAAACTGCAAAAATATAAAATGGTATCATAACGTTTTTTGTTTACATTTGCAACTGGAGGTTAAGAGGCTTTCCAAAAAAAGCTAAATTTTTTGAAAGTCTCTTCCACTAAGAACCTAATTTTTCCCATGTGCCTTAGGTCTTAGTCTTTGAAATTGGTTTTTTAGTTTTTAATTTTGTATTCATTTTGTGATGTATTAAAAGTATATCTAGTCCAAATATCAACGAAAATTTAAGTATATCTCAGAAAAATTAAGTTTTTTTTACGATTATTTGAATGAACTTGCGTTCCTGCTTCCATAATTTTATACTAGAGCATGTTTGAAAACGTGCTATTTTTGCTAAATAATTTTGCTCAACAGGACAGTTTTTAGGAAGCCTTATGTCTGTTTTTAAGTTAAAAACTAAGTGGGAACCACGGGGCGATCAGCCTATGGCCATTGAGAAGATTACAAAGTCTCTAGAAGAAAAGAACCGCTACCAGACTCTCTTGGGAGTGACTGGTGGGGGGAAAACCTTTGTCATGGCCAATGTTATTAAAAATATGCAAATTCCTACTCTGGTCATATCTCATAACAAAACATTGGCGGCCCAATTATACTCAGAATTTAAAAGTTTTTTTCCAGAAAATGCTGTCGAGTACTTTGTTTCTTACTATGATTATTATCAACCAGAGGCCTATATTCCTCAAAGAGATATCTATATAGAAAAAGATGCTTCCATCAATGAGCAATTAGATCGCCTCCGTCTTGCTGCAACAAGCTCCTTACTTTCGCGTCCAGACACTATTATTATTGCTTCTGTTTCCTGTATATATGGGCTTGGTGATCCTGATGACTACCGAGCAATGATGCTTCCCCTTGAAGTAAACATGGAAATAGAACGAGATGAATTTTTACGAAAACTCGTTCAAATGCAATACGAACGTAACGACATTGAGTTTTCCAGAGGACATTTTCGAGTTCGTGGTGATGTTATCGAGCTTTATCCTAGTTATGACTTAGTTGCTTTGCGAATTGAAATGTTCGGAGATACCATTGAAAGTATTTCTCAAATAGATCCTCTCACTCGACAAGTTCTCCAGAAACTATCTTCTGTTTTTATCTATCCAGGAAAGCACTTTGTTACTCCTCCCGAGAAGATGGCCAAAGTGATAGATAATATTGAAGCAGAATTAGAGCAACACTTAGTAAGGCTGAGAGAAGAAAATAAGCTTCTGGAAGCGAGTAGGTTAGAATCTCGAACCTTATATGATATTGAAATGTTACGAGAGGTAGGCTATTGCTCTGGAGTAGAAAATTACTCTCGCCATTTTTCTGAACGAGAGCCCGGAAGTCGCCCTCACTGTCTTCTCGACTACTTTCCTCGACCTTTTCTTACGCTCATAGATGAATCTCATGTCACTATTCCTCAGATTCGGGGAATGTACTTTGGAGATCGTTCCCGAAAAGAAAATCTTGTCAACCACGGTTTTCGCCTGCCTTCTGCCCTAGATAATCGCCCTTTGCAATTTCCGGAATGGGAAGAGCTTACGGAAGCCACTGTATTTGTCTCGGCAACTCCAGCGCCTTATGAGCTAGAAAAATCTAGCCTTGTCGTCGAACAATTGATTAGACCAACCGGCCTACTTGATCCCAAAGTGGAAGTTCGCCCTACAGAAAATCAAGTTACCGATTTAATTGAAGTAATTCGCGAACGTAAAGCGGTTAATGAAAGAGTTCTTGTGACCACTTTGACAAAAAACCTATCCGAAAAATTAACCGAATTTCTCCAAGAAGAAGGACTTAAAGTGGCCTATCTTCACTGCGATATAGATGCTTTTGAGCGAGTAGATATTTTACAGAATTTACGCCGAGGAATATATGATGTGGTTGTCGGAATTAATCTTTTACGAGAAGGATTGGATTTGCCAGAAGTTTCCTTGGTGGCAATTCTAGATGCTGACCAACAAGGATTTTTGAGGTCAGAAACTTCTCTTATCCAAACCATGGGCCGAGCTGCTCGTAACATCAACGCCATGGTCATTCTCTATGCCGACAGAATCACTCCGGCCATGGAAAAAGCGACTAATGAAACAGACAGAAGACGCCGTATTCAGATGGCTCACAACGAAAAACATGGAATTGAGCCTCAAGGAATTGAGAAAGAGATTCTGGCGAGCATTGAAGAAGTTTTGGATAAACAAGACGAGATTCTCGAAATGGTCAGCTCTTTTGGCAAAGGCTCTGATCAAGCAGAACAAATTGCTCAAGTGGAAGAAGAGATGATGTCGGCAGCAGCTGAATTAAACTTTGAGTTAGCGGCAAAACTTCGCGATCGCCTTTTGGAGCTAAAAGAAGGAAATAAAAAAGGGGCAAAGACTAAATCTTCTCGGCAAGGTAAAAAACGAAAGAAAAGGATTTAAAAGATGGTCAGAACTCACTGGTGGCAAGTGCTGCTGTTTCTTTGTTGTCTGGGAGGATGTGCTTCTCAACAAATTCCTCTTGATCAGTACTCTCTTCTAGAAACTCCGAAAGAAACGGTTGCTTTTGCCAAAAAATCTGTTGCCCAAGATGATCCTGATGCTTTCTACTATTGTTTAGCGGAATATTTGAAAGAAAACATTAGTCGCTCAGACTTAAACTTAGCTTGGGGCTTAGGAGGCAAATTCTTTGGGCTTTTTTTAACAGCCGAAGTAAAAAATGTCGAGATCCCTGCCCCTGACTTACGAAAACGCCAAGATTTGGAAACAGCGAAGGTAACTATCCAATTAAATGGTTTAGAAGCTTCTTTTCTTTTTCTACGGGAAGAGGAAAAATGGAAAATAGCCAACCCTAACCACTACAAACTGCCAGATATTAGTCAATTAGAGACGAGAGGTCGACTTCCTTGGAGAAATGGCAAAAGAGTTTACTACCAACAAACTCCTTCCGACTGGCTTTCTGATAAAGGGAAAGAGTCACCTCGTGATTTTCAAAAGAAGCTACGTCGTCCCACAGGGCGAACCCCAGATGAAAACCAAAGCCCCACAGGACATCGCTTTGTTATCGCCTCTCGTAAGAAATCTTTAGATTGATACTAATATTTGGATACATTTAATCACAAATTTATTATTTTCTAGTGTGGTGTTTTTCACCAAAATTTTTCACCAAAATAAAGAAAAGAGGTCAGTGCATGAAAGTTTATTTTATAGGAATGATATTGTTGGCGATAGTTCTTTCGCCTTTTGCTTTTTCTCAATTGAGTTATGCAGTTGTTGATATTGACAAAATGGGCTTTGAAGCCTTAGAAGATTTAAAAAAAGCAGACTCTATTGAATGGTGGGTAGAGTTAGATAATCAACTACTCGTTTTGTGCTCCGAAGAAATTCAGACGGAACGAGAAATCAAAAAACTCAAAACAGAGGCTAAACCAGAGTTACTTTATTTTGTCTTCCGTGCTCACCAAAGTAACTTTGTCGACATCTCAGCCGATGTTCTTATTCAAGGAGCTCGCTACGCTGTAATTCAATCGCACAGTGAAGAACTTCCTGTTCTTTGTCACCCCACTCATCCAGGTTTTTCTCCTGATGTTCATGCTAAGCTCGTGGATTTTTCTCCCAATACAGTTTTAGCACGGCAAGGAACCAATCAACCCGCTCTGGCCACTTCTCTTCAAAGTGACCCCAGAGTGCAACGCCTCGTTGACCAAGTCGATGGAAAACGATGGTTTGCTACGCTTGAAAAACTAGCTTCTTACAACAGATACAGCTACGGATCAGAAATCCTAGAAGCCCGAGATTGGCTCGTCTCAGAGTACAAAAAGCTTCCTGGTATGGAAGTAAGTCTCATGCCTTTTGATCTAGGGGGAAGCACAGCTTATAATGTCGTAGCGGTTCTAAAAGGAAGCAAAAGAGCAGACGAATGGTTTATTGTCGGTGGACACTACGATTCGACTTCGCAAAACCCTCTTTCTTCTGCCCCCGGAGCGGAAGACAATGCCAGTGGAGCAGCAGGAGTTTTAGAAATGGCAAGAGTTTATGCCCAAAATCCTCCCGAAGCAACTCTTATCTTCATCAGTTTCTCCGGAGAAGAGCAAGGCCTTCATGGAAGCCGTCATCATGTTAAAGAATTGACCAAAGCAGGCAACAAAAGTCGAGTCAAAGGTGTTATCACTATGGACATGATCGGCTATACTCGGGACTCTCTTTTAGATTGTCTTCTCGAAACAGGACGTGGAAACCAAAATCTTCTCGATATCTTCAGCCAAGCAGCAAAACAGTACACTTCTCTGAAAATTCTCACTTCGTTTAATCCTTTCGGTTCGGATCATGTTCCCTACATCAATGCTGGTATTCCTGCTCTTCTCGTAATCGAGAACGATTGGAATCGCTATCCAAACTACCACCGAACAAGTGACACCCCTCAGAAAATTAATCTAGAGATGGGAACTCACACTCTACGAATGAATGTCGCTGCTCTTGCTGAGATGGCAGGCCTGCGTTAAAAGGGCAGGACATATAGGCCTACATTCGGCTTAAGACTTTGCTGACGATTTTGACCTCGTGACTCGATTCGTAATCGTAATCTTTTATTATGCATTCGATTAAGATTACGATTACGATTACGATTACGAATCGAGTCACGATCTTTGCTTAGTTTCATCTCTGAAAAAATTAATGTCTTTGTTTTAGAGTGATGCTGGATTCCAGTTTTATGTTTTAGAAAGGAAAGTTATGCGTAGATTGATAGTTGTTTTGTCTTTTGCCCTTATGCTGACAACAGCATTTGCTAAAGACCATGTAATCAGCCCAAACGAAGTATATAATCTAGAGTGTCAGTTTAATGGGACAGACTCTGCTCAACTGTATATCCCTATGCAGGCAGTAGAGAGTGAGACTACCTTACAAATAAATGCGATTAAAGGGTTTATTGAGCCTCCGGCGGTACCTTTAGGACCAGCCATAGAAATTTTAGCGCAGACAAAATTCACCGATATCTTGACATTAACTCTTCCTTTCCAAGAAAGACAAACTCCCCTAGAAGGAGTAGAGATATGCGTTTGGTACCACAAAAGCCAAAATGAAAAACCTGTGGTTATTGCCGAAAAAGAACTAGTTGTTGATCGAGAAAAAGGCACTGTTTCCCTGGAAATCAGTGAAGGAGGAATTTATCAGGTAGGTATTTGGAATATTCTATACTCCAATTGGCCTCCGGCTTCTTTTATTCTTCATTCTCCCCAACCTCAAGCGGTGGTCGCTTTTAATAAGGAAAGCGATGCTGTACAGTTTTCTTGGCAGCCCGCGGTAGACCCTAATAGCGACGAGGTCAGCTACAAAGTAATTTTTGCCTACGATGCTCAACTGCAAAATCGTATCGCAAGCTTAGATAGTGAACAAAAAAATCACCTCACCGTGAGTGCTGCGACCTTAAAACAGGTTTTACAAGAAGCCATTTATGAAACTCTTTACTGGAGCGTCGAAGCACGGGACAAAGAAAGTGCTTCTCTTTCTCTCAACACCCATGCCATCAATTTTACGGGCAATAGTCAGAGAGCAGTTCCTCATTTGCTTTTTGATTATGGCTCAGAGTGGGAATATAACGATAGCAAAAATCTGGATGGGAAGTCCTGGAAAGATCTAGGATACAAACACCATAGCTGGAGAAGTGGAAAAGGGATTTTAGGATTTGGTGGTTGGGAAGGAGAAGAAATTGCAACAGAATTAGATTCTTTTCGCACAACCTACTATTTTCGTAAAAAGATTGTTATAGATGAAGAAGTAGAAGGACTTACCGCCCGAGTCAAATATGACGATGGTTTTGTTTTCTATGTTAATGGCCAGCGCGTTTACTTTCGCAACATGAAAAACAATCCTGATTACGATGATTATGCTAGAAGCAAGAGTTCCTCTCAGGTAAGTTTTACCATTGATAAAAAATACCTAGTGATGGGAGAAAATGTTCTCTCGGTAGAAGTTCATCAAAGCGATGCTTTTAGTTCAGATATTGCTTTTGATGCCCGCGTTGAGCGAGGACATAATTCTGCTGCTATTACTTGGGGGCCATGGCTCACTTTGCCTCTCGAAAATAGTATTACAGTTGTTTGGGAAAGCTCGGAGTCCACTCCCTCAGAACTTCACTATGGAACAACTGAAAGCTTAGGAAGTAAAGTCTCTAGCGATGAGAGTACGACCTACCATAAGTTGACTGCTCCTAATTTGGAGCGAGGAACCACTTATTACTACAAAGTAGTTTCAGGTGATGTTCACTCTAGCGTGAAAAGCTTTCAATCTGAACCGCGCTACGAAGATCCTGTTACCATAGGGATCTATGGCGACAGCCGTACCCACCCCGATCGACATCAAATTGTGATAAAAGCTATTGCTCAAAATGATGCTACTCTTGTTGTTCATAGTGGTGATGTTGTGGCAGCAGGTTATAAGTTGAGTGATTGGTACGATCAGTTTTTAACCCCAACCTTGTCTGTCATTGATCATATTCCCATGATCGCTTGTCGAGGCAACCACGATGGATCTATTGCCGCAATGGAACCCTTCTTTCCTCTTCCAGCTACTTCTCCTGCTCCGGAGAAGATGTACTACTATGCCTTTACCTATGGCTCTTTAGCTATCATTACGGTAGATACAGAAACCAATTACAAAAAAGGATCACCTCAGTACAATCAATTGGAAGCCGATCTCCGCAAATATGCCAAAAAATATTGGCTTTGCATTAATTTTCATCGGCCGGCTTACTCATCAGGAAAAGGCCACGGAGGAATCGAAAACCCTAAAATCGGAGAAGAAATTGTGCCTCTTCTGGAAAAGTATGGAGTAGACTGGGTTTTCAATGGACACGATCATTTCTACGAACGTAGCTTCAAGGATGGAGTTCACTACTTACTTTCCGGTGGTGGCGGGGCCCCTTCTACCTATGGGGGAGTTCACGCCAATCCTTACAAAGCAAATAGCCAAGACTACGTTCTTTGCTATAGCCTTTTAAAAAGTACCCCGACCTCTTGGTCGCTCAAAACATACTCTCCCGAACACGAAGTTATGGATGAAGTCGAGCGCAATGGAAGTCATCCTGAAATCCATATTTTGCAGCCAAAAGGTACCGTAGAAGTAGTCGAAGATAAAGGGTGGTGGGACGAGAAGTATAGCTTAAAAGGACCAAGCGATGCTTTTACCGCTGTACGCGGAGGAAACTATCCCATTCGTTTCAACGCTAAAGATATTGATAGCGATGCCAAAATTTCTTTGCACTTGACCAGCAGTCCGCAAAGCAAAAGCGGTATCTTAATCGCGGAAAATATCTCAGAAAGCCGTGGTTATGAATTCAATTGGAATGTGCCCGCTGATATAGCCCCTGGTACATACTATATCTATGGCGTTATTAGCGATGGTAAGCATCAAGCTGATGACCACTCTCCTTTTAAGATTACGGTCAAGTAGTTCGGAATTGATGATTATCTAATCCATCTTTAGTCATATATCTTACCAGGCGTAACGGAACCGTTACGCCTGGTTAAACCTAACTCCCAAGAAACCTTCCCCCCCCTAGTTTCCTTTACACTGTTGTTTGATCTATTCCACTTCGCGAATGGTGACTTCCTTAATATAAACTTCTATTTCTGGAATTTCGGTGATTTTGTTTGCTTGGCCGCGAAAACCGTTTGATTGGGAAATGAGTAGTTGGGGGTTTTCTAATTTAAGGATAGTGTGTGTTCCTAGTTCTTTCCAGGTAGTCCCCGTGCGTTGTACATAGGCCTTAAATGTGTATTTTTGTTTAACTAAGCGTAGGCGTATTTTTTCGAGGGGGTTTTGTTGTTTAGCGCCCACCTTTTCAATGAGATAGCTATTTTCTTCATTGCGTAGCCACTTACTAAAGTAATGCACCCATCGATCTCCTTTTTGTCCGAAGGAAATTTCTAATTGTGCTATTTTATCTTGCAATTTTATCGAAAGATATTGGCTATGATCCCAATGCTGATTTGGAGATCGAGTGAAAGCTATTTCCCATTCTACTGTAATTTCAAAGTTTTCGGGAAGAGCTTTGTTGAATTTTAGCGTGTTGTAATGGACATTTCGTTGTTTATTCGTTATAGGATCTTGGACTTTTCCTGGTGGCGAAGTGATGATCATTATGCCTTCATCCATTACCCAACGATCTGGATCTTCGTCTACCATCACAAAATCATTTCCAAGTTCCTCTCGCTCAAAGTTATCTTGAAAAACAATATCTTTTATTTGGATAGTTTGTGGTTGGACTGGGGCTAAGATTTCTTGATCTTGAGCCCATCCTTTTACTAATAGACAGACTATCAAAAAAATAAATGTTAATAAACGCATGTGTCTCTCCTTATTTAATTTCACGAATACTTACACGCTTGACATGAATAGCCACTTCAGGAGTATCTCCGCGTGATTTTGCTAAAAAACCATTTTCTTGATATATCTTTAAATGAGGATTTTTGAGTTTGAGAACCTTATGAGTTCCTATTTCTATCCAAGTTTCTCCGCTGCGTTGGGCATATGCTTTAAATGTGAATTTGTTTTTAATTAATCGTAAACGTATTTTTTGTAATGGATTGCTTTGTTTGAGCCCTGGCTTCTTTTCCAGAAGAGTATTTTCTTTACCACGTGTCCATTTGCGAAAGAAATGTCGTATTTCCGGTCCTTTTTGTCCACATCCTACTTCCAATCCAGTTGATTCTGTTCCTGCATATATTCTAAGATGTTGACCATAATCGTAAATATCCGTTGGCGGCAGAGTGAAAGGGACTTCCCATTCCACGGTAATTTCGAAATTTTTTGGTAGAGATTTATTGAGTTGTAAAGTGTTATAATAAGCATATCGTTGCTGTTTTGTTTGTGGATCAGTGATTTTCTTAGGTAGCTGGGAAATGACTAGCACTCCGTCATCCATTATCCAACGATCTGGATCTTCGTCTAGGATTTGCCAGTCATTTCCTAGTTCATCTCTTTGAAAAGAATCATCGAAATAAAAATCTCCAATCTCTACTTCCTCTTCTTTTTTGGCTGCTCCTAGCACATCTGCTTCGATTTTTTCTTTAACTTCCTCGAACGCCTCTAATAGTTGTTTTGCTGATTGGGCTTGATAAAATTCTCCTCCTCCTTCATCAGCAATATTTTTGAGTAAATTTGCTACTCTATTACTCACATCAAAACCGATTACATGAATTTTGAGATTAACTCCAATTTTTCGTAATTTTTTTGCTACCGCGATGGGGTGTCCATTACAAGTTTCTTCTCCGTCGCTTAATAGTATAATCTGTTTCTGTTGCTGTCGTAATAATAACAAAACATCACCTGCTTTTTGTAATGAGTTTGCTAGAGGAGTAGATCCTTTGGGGTGAATTTTTTGTAGAAATAGTTCTATTGAAGAGCGTGAATTAGTTGACAAATCCACCGCTAACTCAATATCATTACAATCTCCAACCCGATGACCAAAAACCATCAACCCCAACTTAAAACCTTGTTTTTCAAAATCAGGAAGTAGAGTAATCAATGTTTCTTTTGCTACTTCCATTTTAGTTTTTCCTGATACTAAATCTCGCATACTTCCTGAAGCATCCAGAACAAATAGAATATTAACTTCCTTGTTCTCGCAGTAGCTAAAAGGAATTCCGTATAGTAGTAACACAACTAAACAAAGCACTTTCATAATTCACTCCTTTAGTTTTGTTGATATTGACTTTGCATTATAAAAATTTGTTGAAGCTCAGGTGGTCCTGATAAATTTGCTAGTTCAAGGATAGAGCCGGTATTAGGATCAAAATAAACGCCAAATGCTGGGGAATGGATATTAAATGCTTTTTCCACATTTTCTCGTGGGAGTAGTGTGATAATAGGTTGTTCCCGTGACTCTTCGTTCCAAACTCCTGGTGGATCAACGCAAATGTAGTGGATAGTGCTTTCTATAAGTGCTGCTTGTTGTGTCCAGCGGACTAAACCTTCTATTCTGATGTCAAGGAAATTTTCTATTGCTTGTCTTGCCACCTCTAGAGCTAAGGTGTTGGGATTTGCAGCCTGACCAATTACAAGTTCGCGATTGAGAATGTCTGTTGCTTCTGCTAATTTCTGTTTATTTACTTTCAAAATTTCCTGAGCAATAGCGAACTGAAGTCCAAAGCCAAGTTGCCTAGCAACAACGTTTAAGGGGTCAAGATTAATAAGACTTTCCTCAATTTCTTTTTTCCCTCCCAGTGCTACTCCTAGCCCCCTAAAAGAATGTAGTAATGCTTTCCCTCCGATTTCTGATCCGATAATCTCGGCAATGCCTTTGGATAACTGACGCCGTGCTAAACTAGTAATTGGTCTGGTGGCGGATTTACTGAAAGCTATTTCAGCGTAGCTTTGATCTATATTGGAGACAGATTCCACAAGTTCCTCGGTCATAATCTCTTTTACTTGTGCGCCTTGTGGTGTTTGTAAGGTGTTTTGCAAAAGATGTTGAATTTTAAGTAAATCGCGGTTCACCATAATCTCACGAATAATTCTGCGAAAGTCAGAGCAATAAGCAGCAAAAAGTGCTTCATTAGCATCATAAAGCTTAGAAATTTCCAATACTGGTTGTTCATCAAGCAAAGATAGTCCTGTAATACCAACGACTATCTCTTCATCCACTTGCTGCAAATTTTTGCGTAATTCTCGCAGATCTTGTTCTGTCATGTGTTTTATAATAGCATCCATATGAATTCGCATCATAAACTCAATTTTATTTGGTTTATTTCCAATACTACGCACACAAACTGGACCTGCTATTGTACTTGCTTTGACAGTAATGCGACCAGAATGCCAATCTTCTTTTGTCGATCGTTCTCCGATAGTTAAGCCATGAATAACTTGACCATTACTAGCACTTAGCTCGGTTCCTAGATCATGAATAGAACGCGGATCATCGCGTTGAAATGAAAAACCAAAAGCTAATCCAAGGCTTCTAGCACCATCTGTACGTGCAATTTCTCTAGCAACGGACAAGGCATGACTTGTGGGGGAAACTTTTTTTGCAAAAGCAACGGTTTGCCGAAGTCCCTCGATGAGAGATTCACTTCTACGCAAACTTACACAAAGAATTTGTTTCGCAAGCCATAGCTGTTCTTCAATGAGAAGTTCGTTACGCCATGGTTTTAATTGCTGAATTGTTTGAGAAACTTCTTTGTCTGCCTGCTCTAAGTTTCTTAAATGTCCTGCCAGTGATTTCATCAGTATCTCGGTTAGCTCGCTTAGAGCTGTGACTTCGAGATGATTGATCGCTGCTTTGTAAAGACGCTCTTGAGCTAACTTTTTAGATCTATTGCTACCAATAGCAACCACAAGATCTTGAAAGGCAGAATCTAGCATGAATTGGGTACTACTAAGGATCTTTGCTAGCAATTGATTTTCTGTTTCCAGTTTGCGATAAAGATCTGCTGGGGAAGCTGCTTGCTCTATCCATTGTTTGACTTGGTTACGCAACTTTTCAAGAACTTGATCTCGATTTTTTTCACCAATATGAATGCCTGCATCACTAGCTCCATCTTCACCAGCCTGAGCAAACTTTACTTCTTCGGATATCTCCCAAACTGTTTCAAGATGATTTAGAACAGCTTGCCGAAAAACTTGCCCTTTCTTTATTTCTAGAACAGTACGTTGATGCCGATCTTCTATCTCCAGCTTCAGGCTATCAACAATAGAAATGAGTATCTTTAAAAGAACAGATAGTGCTTTTGTCCTGGTACATTCATCTCCCCCTTGTTGTTTGGCTATATCAACTTTAGCAATGGCATCGGTGTATATTTTGTGAATTTGATTGTACAATTGAAGATTTTTATTCAGACTAAGGCTAAGAGTGAGATGATTTGTTATGTTTTGATTATGCTTATTAGCAAAGTGAATGATAGCTCGTAATTCGCCACTATTGGCAAGCCTCTGAATTTTACCACCTTGAAATTCTGATAAACTTTCCGCCAAAACAGCAAGTCCTTCAGGAACAATGTTATTTTCAAATTCGTTGAGGACATCCTGAAGTTCTTGCGCAGCTTTGCTTTTTTCTCGAGATCTTCTGGCATTTTTGACCGCTTGCTCCGCAGCAGCAAGGGCAATAGTAATGCCTTTAAATTTCTGAAGAGTATCAAAGAGTAAAGGTTCTAAACTAACAATTTGTAGCGGAACAAAATGTTCAAAGTTAATGACTTCCTCTGGGTAATTTTCGATTCCTGCCATTGAAATCACTTTTGACATATCTACAGATGGTAGTCCAAAAGTACCACTATTCAAATTAGGTGAAACTCCTGAAGGAAGATCTGAACCATCAATAATATTTTGACGCCTTTTGGCCGCATCCTCTTTTCGCTTTTGCTGTGCTTGTTGCAGCTTCTGTTGTATTGCTGCCAATTTTGCATCTTTTTGCTTAGTGTTATTTTGTATATTTGGTGGGGGATTTTGTTGAGTAGGAGTAGTGTTTGTTTTTTTTGGTCTTTTGATCTTATTATAACCCAACTGTTTTCGTAAAACTTTCTCCATTTGTTGTTGAAGTTTTTTTAATTCCGCTATCTCTTCAGGAGTGGGCTGACGCTTGGCACTCATTATTTCTGTGAATTTCTGTTTATACTCTTGTTGAAGTTCCTGAAGACTCTTTGTACTTTCTTCTTCCTGTGAATAGAGTTGGTTGGCGAATAATAAAATGAGGAGAGCGCCATAAAATAGTTTTTTCATATAAAATCTCTTTCACGGTATTAATCAAAAAATAGCTAAATTTTACTACCGAAAATAGGGGATTCATTCAGAAAAATCATTTTTTTAAATTTATAAAAATTGTAAGCTATATATAGCTTAGCAAAATCAATGGGAAATGACAAAAAAAACTTCCTCAAATGAAAATATTTATTTGCTATAGGCTATACTCAATGCAAAAATCTTGAGCTTGATTTAAGTGGCAATCCAAACTTAATGCATGTGTAAAAAGTTTTCTGAGTTTTCTTTTTGCCGCGAATGCGGCAGTGGCACGTAGCCAGGGAATTTATTCCCTGGTGTAAGAGAGTCCAAGAAGAAATGCCCTTTAGGGCATCGGCAGTTAATCCCAGAGATATT
>JAJDCR010000073.1 GCA_029260735.1 Planctomycetota bacterium | reverse complement strand
TTGAAGGTCAGAGGATACCTAAGAATAGACTTGGCAATGACCTTGAAATCTCTTGCCGTCAATATCAAAAGAATGATGCTCTATGTACTTGCTCAACTAGAGCACATAGATACGGACTGTGCTCAAAATCACGTTTCTATCGTAACTCGTGTTTTGACTTATCTATTGCTTGTTCTTGTTAGGTTTACACTGTTTGGGCAGCAAAAAACTACCTTTGCCCTAAAGTAAAGGGCAATAATTTAGGGATATATCCATTCCAGGGGATAAATCCCCTGTCTACGTGTCTTCGCCTCTCCGAGGCTTAAGATGAAGAGATACTTTTTGCACACGCATCAACCTTCCTTAAAGCAATGTTTGGTCTTTAGACACACTCGAACTAACATTAGCATTACAGGAACCTCTATTAGCACCCCAACCACGGTTGCTAATGCCGCCCCAGAAGAAAGACCAAATAGCATTGTTGCAGTGGCTATTGCGACCTCAAAGTGGTTTGAGGCACCTATCATTGCCGTTGGAGCTGCATCCTCGTAGCTCAATTTCATGATTTTTGCTAACCAATAAGTTAGTAGAAAAATAAAGACAGTTTGTATGAACAAGGGAATGGCTATCCAAAGTATTGTGAAAGGATTACTTATGATACTTTCACCCTTTAATGAAAAAAGCAAAACTAGCGTAGCAAGTAAAGCAATAGTCGTAATGGGAGACAAGATATGTAAAAACTTCTCTTTAAACCAAACTTCACCTTTGTTTTTAATAATCCATTTTCGGGAGAAATATCCGGCGACAAGAGGTAATGCTACATAAATTGAAATAGATAAGAGCAACGCTTTCCAGGGAACCGGAAGTCTCCCAATTCCAAGTAAAAAGCCGCCAAGAATTCCGTAAAGAAAGAGCATAGCTAAAGAGTTAATCGCAACCATAACAAGTGTATGCCCCTGATTTCCTTTTGCCAAGAACCCCCAAACAAGTACCATTGCAGTGCAAGGTGCAATTCCTAACAATATACAACCAGCTAAATAGCTACGCCACAGAGGAATTTCTAACATTTTGATTCCATCTATTAAAACAACTGTGGCAGCTCCGTGAGAAGCACCTACAGGTAAATCTAATCCTAGAGGCATCTTAAGATGATCTATAGCATCGACACCTATAAGGCTCTGAAATGCTGTTCCTAAAAAGAAGAGAGAAATGGCATACATTGTAAAAGGTTTTATCATCCAGTTTACAAATAAAGTAAGAGAAACCGGCTTGATACTTTTTCCTGCCTTTACGACTTCTCTAAAGTCTATTTTAACCATAATGGGATACATCATGAAGAAAAGACAGAGGGCTATTGGGATTGAAATGACGGGAGCACCATCAATGGATATAGCCATTTGATCTAAATATTTAGCTGCTTCTGGTATTGTTTTTCCTAGAGCAATACCACCACCAATGCAGAGTACAACCCATAGAGTTAGATATCTCTCAAAAAATCCAAGGCCCGCTCCACAATTATGATGGATTTCTTCTTGTGTCATAAGTATATCCTTTTGTTATTATTTCTGCTAAATTGTTGATAGTATCTGACAAGTATTTCCCATACACAGAAAAGAATTTTTCTTTATAACTACCACTCATACATGGTAACATGGCAATATTGCCATATAAAGAGAAAAATTTTTTATTTTATACAGTTATTTCCTCTTTGGAATTTTCTATATTTTTTCTGACAACTTGCTCAAGACAATCGAAAAAACTTTGTATGCAAGGACAAGTTAGTTTGTAAAAAACACTCAACCCCTCTTTTCTTCCAGATATAAGACCAGCATTTCTTAAAATCGCAATATGCTTTGATACCGTAGATTGATCTGCTCCCACTAGTTCCGTCAACTCTGAAACTCGTAGCTCTTTTTCTTGAAGCGTGTCAAGTATTAGCATTCGGCTAGGATGAGCAAGAGCTTTAGCGACCTGAACTCTTGATGTATAGTTTTTTTGCTTCATGAATCTCCCTCTAAAAATGAGACAAGTATTATATCCACTAAACCACCACCTTTCTAGGTGTTTTTAAGTTACACATTAAAACCGATCTTTACCATTAAACCCGCTAAGCGTACTCTTACCTACAATCACTTGAAGTATAACACAATTATCCTTTTCATTTCTCTCAAAATTCTCTATACTTTATTTTTACTAGCTAAAATCACATCAGGCATAAGTTTTTTCTATTTTCCATCAATATAAAGATAATCCAAAGGTAAAAGTTATCTCAATGAAGTATTACTTGATAGTCAAAACATTACGGAGTTACAGGAGCTAAAAAACATGAACATTGCGAAAAAAATTGACTATCAACTTGTCGATAATGATTCGGAAGTTGACGCTGTTTATCAATCTCTTCGGTCAAAAGAGATTTTGGGATGCGATCTTGAAGCAGAGTGGAATCTCCATCGATATGGCTTGCATTTATGCTTAATACAAATATTTGATGGAAGAATATGTTATTTGATCGATCCGCAGAAAATTAGTAATCTAGAGCCTTTTAAGGAGCTGCTGGAAAATGCAAAAATCCAAAAGGTATGGCATGCCACGGCAGCAGATTTTCAGCTTCTCGACTATGTTTTAGAGTGTCATCCGAAAAATATTTTTGATATAGAAAAAGCGGCATTATTACTAGGCGAAGAGAAACTCTCTTTATCTAATATAATAACCACGGAGTTTGGTGTAGTGGATACTCTTAATTTTCAGCGTGCTAATTGGAACCTGAGACCTATTTCAAAAGATATGCTAAATTATGCGGCAGCTGATGCCTGGTATCTTCTTCAACTCAAGCAGATATATACTGAAAAATTACTTCATAGAGACAGGATGAAATGGTTCATTGAAGAGTGTAAATTACTTGAGGATACCAGATACGCTCCCTCACCTCCTGAACTCAAAGTGAAAAGCATATTAACTCCTCAAGAGTTATCCATCTTTAAATCCTTACACAAAATACGAGAGCAGATGGCAAAAAACTCTGATATGCCTCCCTTTTATATTTTTTCTAATCAAAAGTTACTGGAACTTTCTAAAAACCCTCCCAAGAGCATAGAGGAGTGGAGAAAGCACAATGGTCTATCTAAGAAAGTAAAAAAAGAAGGCGATAAATTTATAGAAGCAATCAACGAAGGTCTATCTTCAGCAATAAAGTTACCAACTGACAAAGTAAAAATTAATGAACTAGATAAAAAGAGAGATAAGCAAAAATACTTCGAGAGAAAAGATACATTATTTATCATCAAAGAAGAATTGAAGAAACAATATGATATTGCTTCCGTTATATTGAGTTCTAGAAACATAAAAAAAATATCTTCCGGAGCCTCCTTGAATATAATCACAAAGTGGAAGCTAGAGCTTATTAAAAAAGTAGCTAATGAACTGAAGATAAATTTGAAATTTTTGATAGATGAATAAGTCATGTTCCTGGGGTTGAAACCTTTACTTTTATACACAAGTTTAACTTCTTGATATGATTAAGCCAGGTTATCGAATACGTAGGAAACCCCGATGTTATCGGGGCCTGACATATTACATCCCTATCGGGATACCAATTGTGCATTAAGATAGGTTAGTTTTATTCTAGGCAAATGCCATTAATGTTAGGTTCGAGTGGCATAATTGCGGTACATTAGATTTGTTTAAGCGTAGGTAGCGGTAC
>JAJDCR010000072.1 GCA_029260735.1 Planctomycetota bacterium | reverse complement strand
TTAAGGAGTTTTCTTGTGGCAGAAGAAAGTAAGGAGGATTGCGAGCCTCATATTCAGTTAGAACGACTTCGAGAGGGAGACCCTGAGGAGTTTGAAAAGCTTTATCGTAAATACGCTAAAAAACTCTACGCCTATGCTTGGAAAATGCTCGGAAATGTTGAAGATGCCGAAGAAGTTACCCAAGAAGTTTTCTCTGCCACCTGGAAACAAAAAGAAAAGCTTCAGACTGAGTTTTTTGTTTGGAAAGTACTAAAAAATAAATGCATCGACCAAATTCGAAAATCGCGGCCAACTTTTTTGCCCGTTCTCTTAGAAGATACCCTAATTGCAGAAAACTCCGCTGAAAAAGAAATGATCCAGGAAGAGCAAAAACAAAAGTGGTTCGCTAAACTAAGTGAAGGAGAGCAGCAAGTCCTCTCTCTTCTTCTCAGGGGATTCTTACGCCAAGAAATTGCCACGATCTTGCAAAACCCTCTTGGTACCGTAGACTCGCGGCTACATCGAATTAAAGAGAAACTAAAAGGAGAGACTCTATGATAGGAGAAATAGAAGGCGGGATGGGAAACCCCGAAGGCGAAATATTTAGACAAAATACTTGCCCCCTGTGTCCCGAAATCCAAGAAAAAAATATCACTCTATTTCTGAAAGAAGAGCTTTCCCAAAGCAAACAGCTCCTTTGGCAAAAGCATTATCAAGAATGCTCCAAATTTTCTCAAACAATTGATGATTACTACAAAGAATATGGACAAGATTTACAAACCAAAGGAGAAGAAGCTTTTGCTTATTTATGTGAGCAGATGGGAGACGTTGACGAAGGAGAAGAAGCAAAGCTTTCCGAGGAGAGAGAAACTGTTTTGTGGAGGCAAATTTTGCAAGGGGTAGAGAAGTAGCGAAATTGTAGATAATAGAATTTTTGTGGGTGTAGCTCAATGGTAGAGCAGTGGTCTCCCAAACCGAAGGTTGTGGGTTCGAGTCCCACCATCCACTTTATTATAAAAGCCGATAGTTAGAGTACTATCGGCTTTTTTTGTGGACTATGATTTTGGCAAATAAATATAACTATTTTTTGATGGCTTCCTTTACCCTTCTTAGTTATAATAATGAGTAACTAAGATATTGGGCTTTGATTCTCTCAACACGTTGAGACAAAAGGTAACTATGATGTTAGAAAAACTTGAGGTGCAGTTTTCGGAAATCATTGAGCTAATTATTTCCTCAAAAAATAGTGTAATCAAAAGTGCGAATAAAAAACTGGTCAAACTTTATTGGAATATTGGAAAATATATTCATGAGCGAGTTAATAAAGGAGATTGGGGAAAAAGTATAGTTTCCAGTTTGTCGATTTACGTCCAAAAGCAAATTCCTTCGACTAAAGGTTTTTCAAGTCAAAATCTTTGGAGAATGAAAAAGTTTTACGAAACATACAAAGACGAACACCATATTTTTTCTATGTTACAAGAATTGACTTGGTCAAGTAATCTTCATATTCTTTCGAAAACAAAAAGTATGGAAGCGAAAAAATTTTATCTACAACTAGCAATGAAAGAGCAGTATTCTGTTAGAGAATTGCAAAGGCAAATTGATAGCTGTTTTTACGAAAGATATGTACTGTCTGATACTAAAATTTCCCCTTCAGCCAAAAAAATACATCCAAAAATTTGCTCTCTACTGCGAGATCATTATGTTATTGATTTTATAGGAATATCACATCCGTTTACAGAAAAAGATTTACAAAAAGGTATCATCGAAAATTTGAAAATCTTTTTTCTAGAATTTGGTAAAGATTTTGCATTTGTGGGAGAGGAATATCGAATACAAGTTGGTAATCGTGATTTTTTTATAGACTTAGTTTTTTTCCATAGAGAACTACGTTGCTTAATTGCACTAGAGCTAAAAATTGATGAATTTCAGCCAGAGTATTTAGGGAAGTTGAATTTTTACTTAGAAGCTCTTGATCAGAATGTAAAAAAGGTACATGAAAATCCAAGTGTAGGCATTATTCTTTGTGCTAGTAAAGATAATGAAGTAGTGGAGTATAGTCTGAATCGTAACATCTCACCTGCGTTGGTTGCAGAGTATCAAACAAAATTGATAGGAAAAGAAGTGTTACAGGAAAAACTCCATGAGTTTCTTTCCCTTTCATCTGAGCAAAATGTATCTACTCATAAAAAAAACTTACCGACTCTGAAATTAAATGCTAAATCAATAGAAATTCTTAATATCTGTAGAACACCTCAGAAAAGGAAAGATATTCTCAGAAAAATTGGATTAACGAACCAGACAAAAAATTTCCAGAACAACATACTGCCATTAATACAAGAAAAATATCTCGAATTGACGATTCCCGATAAGCCTAAAAGTAAAAATCAAAAATATCAAACAACAAGCGAAGGAATAGACATAATCAAGGGAAAGTAAGAAGTTTTTCCTCTCTCGAAAGCTCCCTGTCTTTTATTTCTCTTCGCTAAAATCACGTCTGGCACGAATGGCATTTAAAACAATGAGTGCAAACAAAAACGAGAGAGTTTAAAGTTTAATTGTAGTTCACAATAAAATCTTCCTCAAACCACTTAAAAGAGCTAAGTCGAAAAGTAGTATTTTTTTTGTCGATGGCTCTCAAAAGTTTTATAGGTTGTGACTGTCTATGTTCTTTTTTAATCTGTTGTACATCTTGTAAAGCGGCCTTGTGTTTTCCCAAGGCTAGCATCGAAGCCGCTCTAACAATAAGATAGTCTTGAACCCAATCATCCTTTCTATTCTTATACTCTTCCCAAATATCACAGATTTCAATAGCTAAATCATATTCATTTTTCTCATAAGCGTGCAAAGCTGCATTCATAAGATAATCTCTACTTTTCAGTTTATAATGAGTTGCTTTCTTTAGCATTTTGATGGACTCATCTTTTTTTCCAAAGTACTCATAAAATTGCGCAATGAAGTAGTATTTATGAAATGTTGGCTCCACAGATACCCAGTCGAGGAACTCTTTTTCAGCTTCTCTAAATTTCCCCAGTTTACCTCTTGCTCTTGCCAATGCTCGTTCCAATAACCAGCTAAGAGATTTTCTTGCTCGCATCTCTAGGCATATTTCAATGACTTCCTTGTACAGTTCATTTTTCATCAAAAATGATATATATCCTTCGAAGTGAACTAGAACAGAAGGGTATTTATTATCTGGAGCTTTTTGAATTCTCTTCTTAAATTCCATAATAATGTTTTTTTTCAGTTGCTCCATGTTTATATCTAGCTCTTTGGGAATCGTTTGTTTTACGTCCAATTTTATACTTGTGCGCATATAAATAAAAAACCAATGGTTCTCTGATTCTTTATGGAAACTGCTCCAAACGTATGCTGTAACAGGCCAGCGTTCTATGTACCATACGTGAGGCATCCACCCGATTTCCCAATCAACAATTTCATTTTTTGATAGGTACTCAGGAACTAAATCCTTTAATTGATAAGGAAATAAGCCCTTTGTTAGTTGATATCTGTATATAGCTTCTACGATAGGAACGCCTGATTGTGCTATAGCACGGGCTCGCTCTTTTCGATCACTATATTCTTTGTCCCCAACATAAAGAAATATTACAATAGCTATCAAAAAAAACAGACAGCCACTTCGTATAGGAGTTTTTTTGATTTTCGTGAGCAATTTCGTCCCTTGCTTGCATTGAAAAATAAAAAAAACCAAAATAAACAAGTAACTACTTATGGTAACAAAAACCTCTAGCTATCTCACTATTAAATCATTATCATATTTTTCCAAAGAATGTCCTCACTTATCCCTCACCAAAGAAAAGAAAAAACGTTTAACCATTTCCCTAACAAACAATTACAAACTTAGTACTATGGCCTACGAATCCATAGTTTTAACTGATTAAGGTAAAACTATATGCAAAAAATGAATATTTACAAAATAGCTATTCTCTTTTTGCTAAACTTTTGTGGGTGTGAAAATAAAAATCTGCCTGCTCAAGAAAGTGTTCTTGAGAAAGAAGAAATTAAAGATTTATCCTATGAGGCTTTACTTCAACTTTCAAAGAATCCTGAAACAAAAATTCGGCGAAAAATTGCAATGTACGAAGATACTCCTCCTGAAATTTTAATTCAGCTTTCTAAAGATAAAGATTACTGGATTCGAGTAATTGTTATGCTACACAAAAATACTCCGAAAAAAACTTCGGATCAACTTAGAAAGAACACACCTTCTTTCATTATAGAAATGGAAAAGAAAGATACTCCTCCTGAAATCTTAGCTTCTCTTACAAGTTTGAAATTAGGACCGGTTATTCGTATAAGTATTGCTCTGCATCCTAATACACAATCAAATACCTTGGAAGAACTTAGTTTTGATGAAAATAGTTATGTTCGACGTTACGTTCTTCATAATGAGAATATAAACAGAAAAACTGTAACTAGACTTGTGCAAGATAAAGAACCTCTGATTCAGAGTATGGCTCTAAATCACCCAAATGCTCCCCTAGATATTTGGAAAAAATTTCTTAAGGACGAAAGTCCTCTTGTTAGAGCAGCAGTTGCCAGAAACGAAAATACTTCTGCAAAAGCCTTAGATCAACTTTCCAAAGATGAAGATTTTCTTGTTAGAGAAGCAGTTGCCGAAAATAAAAACACTTCCTTAAAAGTTTTAGATCAACTCTCCCAAGACGAAGATTCTCTTGTTAGAGCAGCAGTTGCCAGAAACAAAAGTACTTCTTCAAAAATTTTAGATCAACTCTCCAAAGACGAAGATTTTTTTGTTAGAGAAGCGGTTGTCAAAAACAGTGCAACTAATCTAAAAACTTTAGTTGAGCTATCGAATGACCCTTATTATATTATTCGTTGTGAGGTTGCTTCATACCCAACGATCCCACTTAAAACACTACTTAAACTATCTCAAGATAATTCTTATATAGTTAGAGCTTACGTTGCTGACAATGCACAGGTTACATCTGTGATTTTAAGCTACCTTGCCAAAGATAAAGAAATTTTTGTTAGAAAAATGGTCGCTAAAAATAAAAATACCCCTATAGAGGTTTTAAATTATCTTGCCAAAGATGAAGACTTTATTGTTAGAGAAGCAGTTGCTAAAAATGAAAATACCCCTATAGAACTTGTGAAAAAACTTACTAGTGAGTTTAAAAAATAATAGGTAGTGTTAAAACAACACTTGCGCCACCTATTGACTTCAATTATTAGGTTATCTCTATCGACAAAATACATATTTATTATTTCGCAATGTAAAGATTTGAGTTGTTTTCAACCTTCCCAAATTTTCCTCAAAAAAATAAAAATTTACTCCAAATTTACTCCACCCCGCAAAAAACAACACCACAACCAACTCCCCATCAACCACTTACAACCCCAGCCCAGTGGAATCATAATCCATTAGTTGAGCTAAAGTCGCAATGGAAATTAAAAGGTATGAAGCAGTTGGAGATTCTAATTTATTTTGATAATGGTATACATTTTTGTCCTGGCTTAATTGGATGATTTTTACCATGAAATTTGAACGAGCTTGGCTATAATATATATAAGCGAAAAGTTTTGGACTACTTATTACTAGTAGAGGAGAAATAATATGGAAAAAAAGACTACAAAAAATTCTATCCTGATCAATGTAGTCATCATCGCATTAGGTATCGCCCTGGTTGCTGCCATAGCCATCCCTGGAATACTTGCTGCACGTCGGCCTGGATGAGAGAATGCCGCCTTCGGGACAGTCAAAAGTTTTTTGACAATGACAACTTATTATTTCGAGAATCAGGGGAATTATTGGGACACGCCTCCTACTCAAAATGATGTAGGGGATGCTCTTTTTCGTAACTATTTTGCACATACAATGATAAGAGGACACTATATATTCCATTATATTTCCAATGTCAGCGGTGACACAGATCCCACCAACGACAGTGCCACTCAGCTCGTATATCTTGCTTTTCCTACTGGTCGTGAAGATGGCCTAAAAGCTTTCTATGGTAACGAAAAAAACGAACTCTTTAGAACTTCGATACCTATGACTAAAACTATAATTGAGGAACTCAAGAGTATCGATCAACCAGAAGATGTAAATTTTTCTGTCAGCGGAGATCTCCGACGCATTACAACTACTAGCCTTACAGCAGATCATTGGGTGCAAAAGTAAGATATAAAATCTACTTATTAAAACATATTCTCTTAAGCAAACAGAAAACTGAATCATAATCCACTAGGTAGAGCTAATATCCAACAAAAAAGCGACCTCATCATTAATTGATAAGGTCGCTTTTTTGTTTAGCTAATCATCTCAATAAGGTAGTTGTTGAGCTTCTCCGACATAATCAGGTGAAAGTACCAAGTACCTGCGAACTGTACTCCAATCCTTATGACCGACTATTGCCATCACCCGAATTGGTTCTACCCCTGCCATAATCAGGTGTGAGATGTAAGTCCGTCTTAAGCTATGAATATGAATTTCCTTTCCGTTTTCTATCTTTCCTTCCTTTTCTAGTATTCTCAGAATAGTGCGAAACCTATGATTTAGATTACCGGTCGTTTGTCTCGCTTTTTTAGTGGTTTCGAATAAGAATTGGCGACCGTCTTTTTTAGCTTGTTCGACTTTATGTTGAAGAATTTCGGCAACGTTGTCTTTAAAGGGAATTCGTCGCATTGTTGCAGCTTTAGTTTGCTCAGGATCGAGGATTATTTGTTTTCGATCAAAGTCTATATTGTTGATTTCTAAAGAACAAAGCTCTCCTGACCTCATACCTGTACGAACTAAGGCGGAAAAGCAAGGAAGAAAGAAGGGAGAAATCTTCACTGCTAATTTTTCAACTTCTTTGATTTCTTCTGTGGTGAGATAGCGTGGGAGGCCAGGTTTCTTTTCCTTATACTGTTTAGCTTTTGCAAACGGATTGGATGTTACTATATTTTGTTCGATTGCCCACTTAAAACATTTATTTATGGTTTGCAAATCTAGGTTAATGGTTCTGTTGGAGGGGTATTTATTTCTACAAGTTAGCCGTTTTTTTCTCCAGTCACGAAACTCTGACCAAGTAGTCGTTCGTATTTCTGTATTATAGGCAATGCTTTTGTTTGAGAAAAACCTTCTCCAAAACCGTAATGAACCTTTATCACGTTCAAGCGTTCTTGGGCGAAGATACTTTTTAATATGTTTCTCATAAAGCAGGAATAATTCGTTTATTGAGATTTCTTCTTGTACGGGCAACTCAAGTATTCGTTTTTCGTGCTTAATTTTTAATTGGGCTTCGTAAAGTTCAGCGTTACGCAACCGTCCCATAAACGGTAGGTTATAGGTTCGAGTCCTGTAGGCTCTAATAAAAAGCAAACCGATCAGATATTTTTCGGTTTTACTGTAGAAACAATATCAAATTAAGGAGTTTTCTTGTGGCAGAAGAAAGTAAGGAG
>JAJDCR010000071.1 GCA_029260735.1 Planctomycetota bacterium | reverse complement strand
GAAACCCCAGGCTTTATTATGTAACCGCTTTGCGGTAGGCACATTTTAATATCTATGTTTTATCCAGTAAGCAGGAAAATATTATAGCCTGGGGCATATTCTAATATGTACATTTATCCAGCAAAGCGGGATTATGTGTATAAAAGTAAGGCATAAATGCCCTGGCTACGTGCCTCAGTCGCTACGCGACCATAAACTCAAATATAGAATTGAAGAACAAAGCAAGGAGAAATAAAGATGTGGAAAAAATGCTGTTTGTGGGGATTGCTGCTGGGGGGATTTTTTTCTTTGCTTTGGGCTCAATCGGAGTTAGGCAAGCGAGAATTCATTTATGTGCCTCAAAAGGATTGGAAGATAGTTTTGGAGTTAGAGAGCAAGGGAGTGCAAATCTCTTATCGAGAGTATGAGAATCTTCTGCAGAGGCAGCCTCGTTTAGTGGAAAAGCCTTTGCAATCTATTGTTGTCCAGGATGTAGTCTACCGAGGAGAAATTCATGAGCAAACTCTGAGCTTTTGGATGGAGATGAATTTGGTTTGTTTGTCAGAGGGATTAACTCCTTTTGAGTTTGATTTTGGGAAGATGGGGATTTCTGAGGCGACTTTAAATGATAAACAAAATGATAAGGGGAACGATAAACCAGTCGCTCTTTTTTCCCGAGATATAGATTCTTCTCGTTCTCGCTACAAGATTTTTTTGCCAGGAGCAGGGAGCTACACTTTCCGGATGCTTTGTCATCAGAAAATGGAGAGTAAGCGAGATGAACAGTTTGCTAAACTTGAGTTAGGAAATTTTCCCGAGCAAATATTTCGATTATCGAGTGAAAGTCGCTATGTCTATAGCACTAGACCGCAGCACGGACTTAGTGAAGATAAAGATTTCTTAGAGATTTTTTTAGGCTCCCGTAAAGAGCTTTCTTTGAGTGTGCGCCCAAAAGAAAAAGAGGATGAAAAGAAAGCTATTGAGTTACTTCAGATTGATACCTCTCATTTAGTGAAGGAAGACAGTGTTTTTTCTCGCTTTCGGATTAATTTAGAGGTTCATCATCGCCCTTTGCGTACTTTTCAGTTTGTTCTTCCTGCAAAAATGGATCTTTTGAGCATCTCGGAATCGCGTTGGGATGTTGAAGAAAAAGAAGGAGAGCGCCTTCTTACCATTCAGTTAGAAAGAGAACTTCTCGGACAGCATCAAATTTCTATTAGTGGAGAAACACGTCTTTTAGAAGACTGTGGTTTCTCTCTTCCTAAGCTGGAAGGAAAAGGAGAGCATTTACTCCGCCAAACTGGACAGATTTATGTCGAAAAAACTTCTGATATTAAAGTGCAGTTAGAAGAGTTTTCTCTAGCTCGGCAAGTGAACTTACAAAAAATTACTCCCTCTTCGCGTTTTTCAAAAGGGTCTTTTGTTTTACAGGAAAAAGTTCATTCATTTGGACAAACCCCTTTTTTAGCTTTAGAGTACTGGGAACCTAAATATGAGGTTTGGCTTCATAAAAGCAGGATCAAAATGGCCCTGGAGAGCTCCTTGGTTTCGGCAATCAGCATCTATCCTGATGGTTTTGAGATGGCGACGGATGTGACCTTTGATCTTACGGAAGGAGAGGTGAAGGAGCTATCTTTGCGCTTGCCTGTCGGATGGACTTTGACTTCGGTGAAAACTTTAATCGCGCAGAATGAAAAGGCCGTCTTTCAAAATGCACCGCTTCCTTCTTACTACATTGAAAATGAAATTCTCTATCTTCCTTTAGAGCAAAAACTGGTGAAGAAGCAGCGCTACAAAGTATTCTTGGAGTTAAAGCATATCCCGGATGGTTGGCAGACTAATTGGAGTAAGCGAAAATTGTCTTTGCCGACGGTTATTCCTCTGAATTGCCGTTATCTGCCTTCTTTTACTGGAATTATTGCCGACTCGGACTACCAGATAAAAACTTCTCTCTTGCGCAAAATCGATTCTGTTGATTTAAAAATCATTCGCAGTCTGCAAATCTCTAGTGAAAACTTGGCTTTAGGTCTTAAACTATTTTCCCATCAAGCTCAGGGAACTTTGGAGATCACCCGTAAAACTCCTCGGGTTTCTCTGGTCGCAGCTCACTATATTCGTGTGGGAGCAGAGGAGATGCGCTACGCCACTACCTTGGCTTACAGTATCAAAAATGCCTCTGTTAATCGATTTCGCTTTCGTATGGACGGTTCCTTCACTCCTTTGGTTCATGTCCAAGACGAGCATGGTTTGATCAAAGAGAAGAAGGAAATCCGAGAAAATGGGCAACGGATTTGGGAAATTGAGTTACAAAAAAAAGTTATGGGCGCATATTCGCTTTATTTGAGTAGCGAAGTTCCTTTGGTCGGAAAAGAATCTTTTTATACTTATCCCAAGATAGAGTTTGAAGATCTGGATAACCTCAAGGGATTTATTGGTGTAGAGAGTAGCTCACAGTCGGAAATTTTAATAGAAAGTGGGAAGCTGGATTCTATCACGACAGATGATGTTCCCATTTTTGCCCATCCCAATTTTACTCCCCAACGAGACTTTAGCTATAGTCTAAAGTACACCCAAGCTAACTACCAAATGAATTTACGCATTGGAGTCCGCGACCCACTGGAGGTCTCAGAAGCGGTTTTGCAATCGGTTAATATTGCGACTATTTACCCTGGGAGCGAGATGGAGCGGGTGGAGTGTGTTTATCGACTTTCTCACTTGGGCTTGCAGTTTTTCCATTTACAACTTCCTTTAGGAGCGGACTTTTGGTCTGCCGTAGTCGATGGAAAAGGAGAAAAACCTCTCGTCGGTGAGAATAGCATTGCGATTCCGGTAAAGCGGCGCAATGATGGGCAACCCAATGAAATCAAAATCGTTTACCAACGTCGAACTAAGTCACTTAGTTCTGGAGGAAAGCTACAACTAGAAAGACCCCAGTGGAAAAAAGAAATTCCTGCTCGTACCCTTTCTTGGCAAGTTTATCTACCTCAGGAATATCGCTTAGCCAAAACTTTTAGCTCAACGCAAGATTACCCCTGGTACACCCATGCTCTAAGATGGATATCTTCTTCTCGCTTTCTTTCTTCTCCCGACGCTCCAAACTTGGGCGTAGCTTCTCCTGAAACTACTGTGGAGTCTTATTCGAAGACTCTTAATGGATTAGACCACGCTAAAAATAAACGAGAAGACTATGAGCAATTGGCCTCGAAAACGATAGAGTCCAGAAAGTCTGGTCTGGTGGGAGAAAAGGCAAGCAAAAAAAAATCTCCTTTGCCGCCAAAAGTAGTTTTGAAGAACTTCGAAAAGGAAATAAAGGAAATAAAGGAAGAAGAAGAGTTGAAAAGAAGTCTGGAAACTCGAAATGTGTTAGGGCAAGAAAAAAAACAAGAAGCTCAAAGAGAGGCTGAACGCTTGTATTCGGAAAAAGCAGATACTCCTTCTAATCAAGATATTCAATATCCTGATAGAGATATTAGGGATGAGGTTTTTGAAGGAGGAAAAAATGGTCGCCTCGGAGAGAGTAATTCAAAACGCAATAATTTTGGTGATTTTGATTTTGATGGTAAGCTGGGGGGAGAGGGAAGTTCTACAGAGTGGGAGCCAAAAAAAGAAGAAAAGCGTGCGGGGTACCTTCTTTCTGATTTAGAGCTTAGAAAATCTCTCGAAAAAATAAGTGAGGCGGGAATTGAGGCGACTAAAGCGAAGGGACTGCGCTCTATGGATATCTCTCTTAACACTCAAGTTAGTTTCCAAGGAAGTAAAACGACTTCTCCGAGCATCGTGAATCTTTCTGTCTCATACTCTCACATAAACACCCAGCGTAGCCTACACTTTTTCTTTGTTATGGTGAGTGTTTTGGCCGGAGTTTTTCTTCTCACTCATTTTCATCAAAATCGTTTTGCTGTTTTTATGATTGCTTTGCTTTTGGTAACTTTTTTACCGGCTTTTTTAGGTGTTTGGTTTATTCCTCACAGCAACGCTTTGGTTCTGGGGCTTTTTCTCTCGGTGCTCTTGAATTTGGTGAGCTGGTTTTTGGGAGTGATGGCTCGTCCTTTGGGTTTGAGGGTGTAAGAGAAGTTCTAAGTGTTTACGTTAGGTTTTATCATTCACACACGAAAAATTTGTTCGAAAATTATTTTTTGCGGAACTGAAAAATCATCGTAGTGCTAACTAAAAGTAATAGAAGAGAATGAGGTTCTGGAACTACGTCTGCATCTGTAAGAGTTAATACAGCCGCAACGCCAAAATCATCTGACTGTGTGAAATATCGAGCTCCTAGAGTAGTGGCTTCAATATTAAAACCTGCTACCGAGTCGTTGTTGTCTAACAATCCTTGAATGAAAGTTGTCACATTCACGGACGTTGTATTCACGATACCATCATTAATTACATTACCATTGTTTAAACGATTATTGAATAAAAAATCAGTAGTTGTAAAACTACCATCGCCAACATAGCCGTTTAGAAATGTAGGATGGCCACTATCTACTGTTTCGATAAATGTTAATGTTGCAGAGACTGTACCAAGTACCACTCCTGATAGGTCAAACTCCATAACGATTCGTTCTTCAAAGCCCGACTGAAATTGAGCTTGGTTGTCTGGGAAGGATGGATTTCCTGTAATAGCACTGTTCAAAGGACCCCCGTCGGGAAATTTATCGACAAAACCATCAAAAATAAGAGGTACATTGACGGTTGTGGCATGGAGAAGACTAGCTGAAACCAGCAATACCAATAGAGTTGTCAAATTTTTCATCGTTTTTGCTCCATAGAATATGTATCCAAGTTGTTTATTTGACTGTAGTTTATCATAAAAAAATAGAGATTACCATACTCTAGAAAATACTCTTTATTCTGAAAATCATTGATTTTTACATTTTTTGGGATTGCTTGCTATACCAAGAAAATTTGGAAAAAAATAATTCCTGGAATTTAGAGAGCTGAAAACTATCTCTTCTCTTGTAAATAAGTTTTTAATGCCTCCAGAGTAGCCGTCCATCCTGTTTTGCAAGAGCTGTAAAATTCATCGGCGGCGGTGTCTACTGGAAACCCTTCTTGGGCTACGCAAAGACAAGATTTCTCTCCCTTATCTTCAATAGAGAAATCTACCGTAAACTGGGCATCAAAGGGCAGTTTATCAGTTTTGCCGTAGTACTCGTCGTAAGCAATAGCGAATCGAGAAGGAGGATCAAAAGAGGTTATTTTCGCTGTTCCGATGAAATCAGGATCGTCTTCTTCTTTTCCCCAGGAAACGGCCCAAACTCCTCCTAATCGAGGAACCACTATCGCGGAAAATGCTCCCCACCAAGACCGAATAGCACTTGGTGTGTAGAGTGCCTTAAAGACTTGCTCTGCAGGAACAGATAATTCTATTTTTTCAACATGCTTTCTCGTTTCCATTTTCCCACCTTATTGCTAAAGCTATAATTCATTTCCTTTGCTTGATGACAAAGGCAAATAAACCGATAAACATCATTCCCCAGGTCGTTGGTTCAGGGATGGAAGCCTCGTTAAAAAAGACTAGCTCTGCTGTTATACTAGGAGCGTTGAATGTTCCATTTGCAAGGGCATTTCCAGAAGGATCAAAGGTAAAGCGAGAAATGGTTGTGCTGCTAGCACTGGTAACAAAAAGTTCTCCGGTGGGGCTGAAAGCTAAGTCTAGAGGAACCGCTAATCCATTTCCTGAGATAATGGCTTGGCTCGTAGCCACTCCCGCAGCATCAAAACTAAATTGCGAGATAGTGTTTGCCCCAGCATTAGCGACAAAAAGATCCCCCTGGGCGTTGATGGCCATTCCATGAGAGTTACTCAGCCCGCCTCCGGTGATGGAACCGATAAAGTTTAAACTGCCTCCATCCAAAGAGTAGCGATTGACTTCATTGATTCCACAGCATTCTGTGACAAGGAGCTCATTTCGAAAAGGATTAAAAAGAACACCTCTCGGAGTGCCCCCTGTTAGGCTGGTCGAAATATTACCATTGGCGGAAGCTCCGCTGCCTGTTACTTGAAAACGCAGAACATTGTTAGCAAAGCTATTCACGACAAAAAGCTCATCGCCGATAAACTCCGCACCATGTGGCAAGTTAAAGCTACCGCTGATAACTCCGTTGGGAGTAGCGGTTCCGGTCGGATCTAGAAAACGAGAAACATTTCCCCCGCCTCCACTTCCATTGCCACGGTTGACAACAAAGAGTTCGCCACTGGAGTTAATAGCTACACCGTAAGGTCGATCTAAGCTGGGATCTGTTATCGTTGTTTCTAAAGTAGGGCTACCAGACTCCCCGACATCATAGCGGTAGACCTCGTTTTGGTTGACCGAAACAATAAAGAGAGTCGAGGCGGACAAAGTGGAAATACCGAAAAATAGAAAACTTATTAAGGCGAATATTCTTAGTTTCATTGATTTTACCTCTGAAAACTTAGCATGTATTATATTTGTAATGCTACAATTCTTATTACTATTTAGTCTATAATAAATAATTGTACAAAGCAATGTTTTATGATGGGAAAATATAATTTCTGTTTGTGAAAAATACTACTTTTCTCAAATATAAATTTTGGAAAACTTGCTTAACACACTAATAAAGCTATTCTTCTCCGTCAATTTGAATAACGTGCTCTGGCCCAAAGCAGACAGGCTGTCCACATTGAAGATGAACTTCCCCAAAGGGATCATTGTCCAAAACTCCCAGATAACAGTCCTTATTTTTTTCTTTAACCATAACCCACATTCTTTCGACAGAAAGAGATTCTGGATCGCTTAATTTTTCCATACGAAATATTAGCTTAACAAGATCTCCCGGCTTTAAGTTTGTTCGAGATTCTTCCGAGGGAAGATAAAATGTATCCGGACTCTCTTTCTGTATTTCCACTCCGCTATCTAGTTCATAATGATCTGTTTCATAGCAGGGATATTTGATCAGACCCCACTGGGCCCAAGAGCCATCATAAATGAGCAGATCTAAGTCACAAATACTTCCTGCGAAAGCAACAATACAAGCCGTTATACCCGAACCACAATAGGCAAGAATTTTTGAGTTGTTTTTAATGTTCAAACCGGAGAAAAGCTCTTCCATGCACTCTTTCTTTTTAAATCTATGCTCATCCATAAGAGTTGTGTAAGGCATGTTGATAGCACCAGGAATATGTCCTTTTCGAATTCCAGGCCTAGGTTCGCCTTCTAGCCCTAAAAATCTTTTCTTTGACCTAGCATCGATTACTATATTGGAAGGAGTGCTTCTGAGAGTTTCAAATTCTTCTTTGTCAATTATGAATGAATTTTTTATCTTTGGTTTTGTCTCTTGATTCCTGGGGTTATCTTTAGGCTTTACCTTCTTTCCTTTGTCTATTGTGGCTCGTCCTTGTTTTTCCCATTCAATCATTCCACCGTTCAAGACAGACACATTTTTGTAACCAAAGCCTTTTAAAGTAAAAAATGCACGTAACGATGAATAGTTTCCTATCGCATCGTAAACTAGAATATGGGAATCTCTATCAATGTCAAATGTCATTAGGCTACTATCTAGATCATGTGATTCTGGCAAACTATGAGGAACATTAGATTCTTTTGCAAAAAATACTTGCTCAAAATCAATATCAATAGTGCCCTTGATATATTTTCTCTCCGAAAGAGAATCGCTACTGTTTACCGCTTTACTTAGTGTGGCGTCTATTAAAAATAAGTTGCCTTGGTTATCTAACCATGCTGGCTCAACTAAACAATTCTTCATTTGGAAAACCCTTTTGTCAAAACTGTATACTGTATTTCTTGAGAGATTGTAGAATATCTTCGGACACATTTCTACTGAACTTTTGAATAGGGACATGCCCTAAATAAATTTTTTCTCTTACAGGCTTCTTACACATAGGAACGAAAAAAAGTTAAAGGCTAGGAGAAATAAGAGTGAAAAACACACATTTGGATTTGCTTGTTTTAAGGTGCTGAATACGTCTTAAAGTTGAAGAAAGAAAAGAATTTCAAGCAAAGGCGCAAAGACGCAAAGACGCCAAGGAGAAAAAAATCCAGGCAAGAGATAGAGCAAGTCTGTTCTTGGTTCGATATTTTTATGGATAAGAGAAGAAGTAAAATGTGGGAAAAAGGCTGTTTTTTAGGTGCTGTACTAGGTGTTTTTTTTTCTTTGCTCTAGGCGCAATCTGAAATGGGAGAAGGAAAGCAGGAGATCATTTATGTTCCGCAAAAGGATTCTGGGAACGTGGTTTATTCCTCATAGCAATGCCTTGGTGCTGGGGCTTTTTCTCTCTGTAATTATTAGACATAGTAAATAGATTCTTGAGAGGCATGGCTCGTTTGATTTAGGTTAAGCGACTTTTGCTTTATTTTTTAGCTTTTAGCTTATTTGTTGCTCTTACGAACATAAAGTAGGGTTATTGCAAGTAAAGCCATAACTGGGGTTGTGGGTTCTGGAATAGTAGATGTGCCTAAAAAGACATTATCGATTCCTTCGTCGACAGAACCTCCCCCATTGGAAGTCCAGATAACACTGGTAATGTCTTCGCTTGCGGTGACTCCAAAAAAGCCTTGCTGAGTGCTGGCATGGTTATGAAGAAAAGATCCTAAAGATCCGCTATTTCCAAAAACTTGAACAGTCGCAGGGCCTAAACTGTTCATAATAGTATTGAAACCAACTGCGGTAACTCCTGACTGAAAGGAAAGTTGATAGTTTTCATTTCCATCGGCGACAACAATGTTACTTGGATTAACATCGGTGCGAAATCTCCCAATGGCTAAGTTAGCGCTTAAAGCTTGGTAGGTAATACCATTTTGAGAAAAAGAAGAAAATCGTGCCCCGTTGGGAATAGATTCAAAATCCTCAACTAAGCTTGCACTTCCTCCGGTTGCTGCATTAAAAGAAGCAAAGTCAGAGAAGGTAATCGTGACAGCGCAAAGAGAGATGGGCATAAGTAAAGAAATAATGAGTAGAAAAAGAATCTTATACATATTTTATCCTGAATAAAAACAAGTTTTTTTGTAAGGTAGATATTATAGTTTACGCATATTATTGCTAATATTCAAAGAAACTTTTTTAAAAATTAGAAATAATTTAAAACGGTCTTGATCATAACTTCGGTCACCTAATGTGATTCCCGCCTTCGAAGGCGGGAATCACTGTCATTAAGTTAAGGATAAGTACATCTATATGTTTTCTACCGCGAAGCGGTAATATGTTATAGCCTGGGGTTTCAACCCTTACTTTTATACACATAATTTGCAAAACGAAAATTTGGCATTTTAAAATTTAAGGGTTTGTGTGATCGTTATACATCATTACGTTAGGTTATTGAATACGTAGGAAACCCCGATAAAATAGGGGTTTTCTACGTATTCGATAATCTGATTTTTACAGACATCCAGAGAACTCTAAAGACGTGCCCTAGTTGAAAAAAATAAAAATAAACAAAAACTCGACTTTCCATTTGGGAGATATTGAGATATAATTACTCTAATACATAAAAACATCTTTTTAAGATAGACAGAAACATGTTTGATCTAACGATGGAAAGGGAAATAACATGAAAAAACAATTTTTTAATAGAGCAGTTGGGTTAGTTTTTCTTTGTCTTATTTTGGCAAGTACTCCTTGCCTCTTTGCGACAACCGTGATTTTTTCAGATAATTTTGATGATGGGGATATAAGCGACTGGACTAAGTCAACAAACTATGGCTCAACTTCTGCTATTGAGGCAAGTAGCAACTTTGTCGTCTCGGGTCTTTCTTTGAATACATTTCTCATTGCTCCTCCGGGAGGAACTAATCTTGTTGTGCGCGCGGAGCATGATTTTTTTGCACCCGTGACAGGAACTTACACTATAGATATGGATGCCAGTAGTGCGATTTGTGGCGGATGTACGATATCTTATGATGTTCTTGTCGATAATGTATTGCAAGTACGAAAGAACATCACTGTTTTTGAAAACCGTTCTTTTAATATTGGACTGAGCGCAGGGACTCATACTCTTAGCTTGGGAATGCATACAACGAATGCTTCCTCAGGGCAATTCAATGCTTTTTTTGATAATGTTGTTATTTTGACGGAAGAAAATGTTCCTTCAGCAGTTCCAGAGCCAAGTAGCTTCTTACTCTTACTCCTTACTGTTGGATTTGGAGCTAACTTTTTCTCTTTAAAAAAATGAAGCTTAAATCTTCAGGCGAAAGGAATTTCTATGAAAAAACTCACTATACTTTTTCTGCTCGTAGCTTTTACATTCCCCTATCTAGTTGCTGATGAAACAGAAGCTAAGTTGCATTTTAAGAAAAATGGATTTTCTATTGCTCCTCTAGAGGGAAAAAGCAGCAATATGTCCTACCAGGTTCTGGCGATGCTCTTGCCTCCGTCAGAAGGTTTTTCTCCCAACGTCAATATTCAAATTCAAATGTATGGCGGGACTATTCAAGAGTATGCCAAGTTGTCTGGTAGTCAGTTTAAGTCATTCAAGTTGAATATTGTCAGTGAAAAAATAGGAAAAACAAGTGTGCTTTGGGAGTATGCAGGTGTTTTACAAGGAAGTGCTATGCACTGGTATGCTAAGGCAGTAAAAGTAGAGGGGAAGGTTTATCTCGTAACAGCAACCGCTACTGAGTCGCAGTGGAGTAAGGTCTCTGGTAAATTAAAGGCCTGTGTTAACAGCTTTAAGTGTGATGGGCAGAAAAAGGGAGGGGCAAGCTCTAAATAAAAGCAGCGAGAGGGGGGCTTCTTTGAAACCTCCCTCTCCAGATCAATTTTGATGTAGGATATTAATCCCTCAAACGTTTGCCTAGTAGTGCTAAGGCAAAAAATAGCATCAGAAAACTATTTGTTTCTGGAACACTAGAAGGGACAACTACCTCTACTTCTTCAGATTCTAGGCGGAATAAGCCACCGGACTCTAAAAAATAAAGGTCTCCTGTGGATGAATCGCGGACAATTCCAGTTGATCCGTTAAAACCTGAGGCAAAGGCACTGGTTACGCCAGTAGAAACATTGATCGTTTCCACTAATCCTGAATTAGCACCATTAGCTGTACCAATAAATAATTGTTGAGAAATCGGGTCAAAGGTCATCGCACCATCTATTGTACCACTAACACTTCCTATCAAAACATCCACACCTGTTATTGGGTTTAGTGCTCTCACTGTCGATCCAAAAGCCGCATAGTAAATGAGACCAGAAGTGGGATCAAAAGTCATCGTCTCTACATCTGTTCCTGTCGTATGGCTTTGTAGAAAACTCCCATTTTCGTCAAACTCATCGATGCGATTTATTCCGGTAAGTCCACCTAAGCCAACAAAAATATGGTCATCATTTTCCCTTAAAGCTAAAGGAGATCCTGTTGCATTAATTCCTACTCCAGAAATATGAAGAGTCTGGGAACCATCGCTCACCGAAATTTTTCGTATTCCTTCGTCTCGATCTGAAGTATAGATGAAGCCATTCCCAAAGGTTATCCCGTCGGCATCTCCGACCGATGGACCAATGTTTTGCATAGAAAGGGGGGTTCCTGAAAATAGATTAGAGTCAAAAACTTGCACAGGAATTCCCGTCGTGTTATTGGAATTATTCCCCATATAGATACGACCTTGGTCGTCTGCTGTCAGAGAAAAAAGTTGTGTTCCTGAATGCGTCGCGACAAGAGTAAAATTGTCACCATTTACCGAGATGGGCATAGTGTAGGCGGTACTTGCAAAAAATGTTAGGCCCAAAATTATTTTTAAAATAGAAGCTTTTTTCATGGCATTTTTCCTCTTGAAATAACCTAGCGCTACTAAAAAAAGCGAGTCATGAGTAATGGCTCGCTTTTTTTGTCACATCATTTTTATATTTTACTTACGTTTCCAAATTAATAGTAATCCTGCCAAAGAAAAAAGTATAATGCTCGAAGGCTCAGGAACAGGATCTTCAAAACTTTCGACATCTTCGATATCAGTTTCTTGAGTCCCTGTGTTAAAGCTAGCTCCTATATGGCTAACACGTCCAGGGCTGTTAGAGAAGAGGTTCTCAAAAACTTCAATCGTGCGGTTTCCTCCATTGGCATTTAATACGTGAGTTCCAATCGGAACGTTGGAGGTTGAAAGTCCTTGTAAATTTGTCGTGAAGAATGTGTTATCTACGGTTTCTGGCGATAAGAGAAGGCTACCAACAAAACCTCCATCGTTAGTTATGTTAAATTCGCCAGTGAATAGTCCATCAAAACCAAAATTCGTTAGAACTTGGTTGGCCGTATTGGTAAACACATCGTGATCGGTACCAATCAAAATACCACCACCAACATTTTTTAAGGCAAGAGCTTCGTTGATGGTTACGGCGATAGATGAGGCCGTAACGTCAGAAGGATTTATCGCTCGTTTGAAGTAAGAGCTGTCTAAGATAAACTCTGGTTGATCTGCTGCAGCCCAGGCGTTTAAAGCGGTAAAATCTGCTGTGTTTAACAAAGAAGTATTTAAAACAGTTGTGTCAAACCAGATCTGATCATAAAAATCAATGGCATTGGCGTTGATTTTGGTAGCCAAGTTTCCTGCGACGTGAGTTTGGACAAAGTCAACATCAAAAACGCCTCCGCCCAAGTAACTGTCAAGTTCATTGGCAAGTAAAACGCGATTCGAGCTTGCGGCACCAGTTCCAGTACCACGCGAGGAGTTTAGATAGAGAATATTAACTGGTGCAGCAGAAGCAATACTTAGCCCGAGAGCTAAGAAAAGGATAAAAAGTGTTTTTTTCGACATAAGGTTCTCTCTTGAATTTTAGTATTTTTCACTTTTTTTATTTTTTATTCTATAAAATTATAGAACTTTTAAAGAAAAAATGCAATATTATTTTCCCAAGAGCTACCATAATCGGGCAATATCTCCTTGTTGGATAAGTTTATAGGCGACCTCATGCAAGGGATAAAAAGTAACATCATCTAGCATACATGGCTGAATGCTTTGATAAATATTTTGATCTAATCCCAGATCGTTTTCGAGTTGTTGGCGCATTTCTTGTTCGAGGAGATGATAGAAAAAAGAGGTGTCCCTAACTTGACCAGAATGGAGGAAAGCATCTGTGAAGCTTTGGTACTCGGAATGCTGGCCTACTTTTTCTCGCCATTCATCGTTTAGTCGCAGAAAATGGGGCCCTATTTGTTGAGATAAAAAGTTTTCCAGTTTAGAAGTTTTGGCACCAAGTTTAGCAGGTTTACGAAACTGAAGAGCTTGGTAAGCGCTAAGCATTTCCCAGGCGACAATTTTCTCTACGTTTCCAATGACTTGGGCACATTTTCGAGCAGCAGTGGTAGACATACTAACATGGTCTTCGCAGTTTGCTCCGGTGGGAATCGAATCGACGGAAGCAGGCATGGCCGCGATTTTATTCTCTGAAACAATAGAGGCAGCGGTGTACTGCGGGATCATAAATCCACTATTGAGTCCCGCTTCCCAAGTTAAGTAAGTAGGAAGGCCTTTGGAGTGATTTCCATCGACCATTAAGGCAATGCGCCGCTCTGTGATGTTACCCACCTCTGCGATAGCGGCAGAAAGGTGGTCTGCTACTAAGCCGACGGGCTCTCCATGAAAGTTGGCAGCAGACTTTACTTGGTCGGCGACTTGATTGCGATTTTCGGAGAGCCAGAGAGTGAATTCTTCTCGCTTAGGCAATTCTTCTGGATTATCCTGGGGATGATCAATGTACCACTGGCGCAGTATCCTTTTGAGGAGAATAATGGGATTATCGGTGGTCGAGTTGAGTTCAATTTCAATGGTTTCGCGAGTTCTGGAAAGGGTGTCGCGAACGGCTCCGTGAACCGTGGCCGTAGCTCGAATGGCATAATTGTCCTGGACTTGAGGGCTGCGGTAAACAATTTTGCGAATATGCTGGCTGTAGATATCGAAGAAACTTTCGTCAAAATCAGCGTTCCCAGTTTTTGTGATAATCAGAGTCTGAGCGAAAGATAAAACTTCTGCTAAAGCCAAACGACAACTCTTGAGTTCTTGCTCTTTGGGGCATAGTTTGTTTTCGCGAGCTTGTTCTTGTCTGTAGTGAAAGATTTTTTCCCAGATGTCTTCTTTTTGATGGCGCTTCATCAAAGCAATAAGCTCTTGAAGTTGTTCTTTATTGACACCTGTAAAATCCCTTTGGTTGAGTTTATGTAGTTCGGCGAGAGCACGATTGAAATGAGCGAGGTTGAACCCACACGGGCCGTTGTTTTTTTTATTGTGATCGGTTTCTTCTGGGTCATGAAAAGAGTAGACCAAGGCCGATCCGGCTAGGGCTTCGCGGAGATTACTTGCACTAGTGGCATGCCCAGGATGAGGACGAGAGTTGATAATTTCTTCATCGAGACAGTCAGGTACGGCTTGAATAGCTTCGTAACTAAGAGCAGCACAAAGGTCGGCTGTATTAAGAAGTTGACCGGCATCATAAGCCGCTAAAGCCGTAATGACAGCAGAAAAAACCGTTCCGTTGTTGCAAGCTAGGCCTTCTTTTTCTTTTAGTTCGATAAAGGAAAAATCTCCTTTTAAAGGAAAAAGAGTGCAGGATATAAAGTCTTTATCCAAGGGTGTAGCAATGTAACGATAGTTGCTACGACATCCTTCATAAGAATATTGTTCATCGTATTTTTGCAGGCAACGTCGATGAACCCGAGCATCATTGTCTCCAATAGCAACCAAAAATAAATGAGAGAGGGGAGCTAAGTCTCCCGAACTACCACAAGAGCCTTGCTGAGGAACGTAGGGGTAGATATTATTGTTGAGCATGGATAGAATGGCATCGATGAGCTCTGGTCTGACTCCCGAGTTTCCCTGAGCAAGAGTATGAGCACGCACGAGCATAGACCCGCGAACAACATCTTCCGAGTAAGGGCGGCCTACTCCTGCGGCATGGCTTTTAATCAAGTTTTTGGAAAGTTTCTTGGCCTTTTCTCCGGTAATTAAAATATCTCGACTGGAAGCAAATCCCGTATTGAGGCCATAGACTTTCACTTGATCTTGTTTTAAGCGTTCGACTATCTCGCGAGAAAGAGTAACACGTTGCCGAGCTTTTTCATCTAACTGAACCGGACGAAAAGAGCGAGAGACACTAGCAATATCTTCGAGAGTGAGATCTCTTCCGCCAATATAGAGGCAATCAGAAGAATTTTTTTCCATGTTTTTCCTTGTCTAAATTATTTGGGGAGCTAAAAAAATAGGAATAATTGTGATTAGGTTTTAGAGGAAGTTCTGGGCTAAGATGCAAGTTTGGAGGGCAAGGCTCCTGCCGCGCCGGGGTTGTGTTAAGATAATACAAAACACATCCCGTTCGGCAGGAGCCTCACCTTTCATCCCACAATTATTCTAGTTCAAACATTATACAATAAAAAATGTAAACAAATATAAACGATCTTCAATATTAGCCAAGCATCTCTCGCAGCTTTGAGATCAATTCACTGCGAGAAATGCTTTGCTGAGCGGGATTCTCTTCTCGCCACTCTTCTCGGTCAAGAATTTCTTCCGACAATTTTCGTCCTAAGTTTAGGTCCTTGACTTGGGCCTCTTTTTTCTCAAACTCATCGCTTCCGATGATTATGGCGAGAGGAATTTCCTGTTTGTCAGCATACTTCATTTGTTTGCCGATATTGCCATTGCCCAGGTAAAGCTCAGCGTTAATTCCGGCTTCTCGGATTTCTTGGGCTAGCTTGAAATAGTCGGCCATACATTTTTTATCCATAACTGTAACGAGAACGTCTGCCGTGGATTTACGACAAGAGGAGTTATCTGTGCTTCTCATGGCTTCGAGTAAGCGGTCGACTCCAATAGAAGCTCCGGTTGCGGGAACTTCTTGGCCTGTAAAGCGCTTGACTAAGTCGTCGTAACGACCTCCTCCAAAAACACTTCCGATTTGCTTAACCTGCCCAGACTCGTCTTTGATTTCCTTGGTTAAAACACCTTCAAAAACAGGTCCGGTGTAGTAGCTAAGGCCACGAACAATTGTCGGATCAAATTCCACTTGTTTTCCATTATAACCTAGAGCGCTTAAAAAAGAGTCGATTTCTTGGAGTTCTGCCACTCCTTTTCGACCAACCTCTGAGTCTTTCACTAGCTCAAAAAGCCCTCTGCAAACTTCGTCGCGACTTTCGGCACGACTTCCTAAGTATTGCTCAATTTTGGCAATCTGTTCATTTTCGAGGTGGGCTCCTTCGGTGAAGTCTCCCGATTCGTCCCGTCGGCCTTTTCCCAGTAGCTGAATCACTCCTGGTAAACCAAGACGATCCATTTTATCGATGGCCCGTAAAACTGTCATTGCCTGAGAGCTTTCTGAAATTTCAAGATCAGCGAGTCCACAGACCTCTAGTACTCCTTGCATAATTTTGCGGTTATTTACTTTGACCATGTACTCTCCCTCAGAGAAACCAAGAGCGGCGAGGGCATCGCAAATAACACAGCATATTTCGGCATCTGCTGCCATCGAAGAAGTTCCTACCGAATCAAAATCAAACTGATAAAACTCACGGAATCTTCCCGGTCCTGGTTTTTCATAGCGCCAAACCGGCCCTACTTGGTAACGGCGGAAGGGGCGTTGGATGTCAACGTATTGGGCAAAAACACGAGCGAGGGGGGCGGTTAGGTCGTAGCGCAGTGCAAGCCAGGTGTTAGGGTCGTCAGGCTGAGCTTTTTCGCTCAAGTCAGGATTGCGAAAGGAGAATACTCCTCCTTGAGGGGTAGTGCTTTCGGGAAGGAATTTTCCTAAAATATCAACATACTCAATGGCCGGAGTTTCTAAAGGTAAATAGCCATACTTTTCATAGACCCTTCGAATGGTGTCGATCATTCTTTGGCGCAAGAGGATATCTTCAGAGAAAACATCTCTAAATCCACTAAAAATTCTTGGCTTAGGTTTTTTTACTTTTTGTTTTTTCTTTTGTTTAGACATATCGTGTTATCGCTTAAAAATCATGCGGTTTTTGTACTCTTTCCTCCTGGAAATCTTTATCTTTCGATAAAAGGAGAAAACGCGGCCTTAGACTTACGGTTTAAAGCCGAGCTCATCTTGAGCCCTCCTTTGAATCATGCGTTTTTTATACGGTTTCTTGACGATTTATTGAAGGGCTATGAGCATTTTTTGTAAAACCTGAACGAAAAAGAAAAGTTCAGTGTTTTTCTCTGTTCTTACTCTAGAATATCTTGAATGGCGTTGTCAATCAATTCCTCCTGAACTAGGTAAGGTAATGTGATATGACTAGAGCCCTGTTTTTTCTGATTAAACTCTTGGCAAGTTCGGATAGAGTTTTCATTGCGAGCCCATGCTCGCCTAGCGACTCCTCCCATAACATCCCAAGGCATCGCTCTTTCGATAATTTCATCGGTTTGTTTACTTCCATCGAGAAGAAGGCCAAAGCCTCCGTTGATCGATTTCCCAATGCCGACCCCACCTCCGTTGTGTAAAGCGATCAAGCTCATTCCTCGTGCGGCGTTCCCAGCAAAGCAATGAGTTGCCATTTCCGCCATCATATTACTGCCATCTTGGATATTGGCTGTTTCTCGGAAAGGAGAGTCGGTTCCTCCTGTGTCGTGGTGGTCGCGTCCGATCATGATGGGACCCACTTCTTTATTTCTTACCATCTCGTTAAATTTGAGAGCAATTTTTGTCCGTCCTTCGGAATCTTGGTAAAGAATGCGAGCCTTTGTCCCTACGACAAGTTTGTTTTTGGCGGCATCACGAATCCAGATGTAGTTGTCCCTATCTTGTCCTCGGCGATTGGGATCAATACAAGACATGGCTGCTTGGTCTGTTTTTTCTAAGTCTTCTTCTTTTCCGCTTAGGCAAACCCAACGGAAGGGACCATATCCATAATCAAATAGCTCTGGTCCCATGATATCTTCAACATAAGAAGGGAAAATGAAACCATCTTTATCATCGACACCGTTCTTGGAAACCTCTTTAACTCCGGCATCAAAAACAGCTTTCAAAAAGCTATTTCCGTAGTCAAAAAAGTAGCAACCCCTTTCACTTAAAATTTGAATAAGCTCGAAGTGCTTACGCAAAGACCGATCAACTTCTTTATGAAAGGCATCTCTGTCTTCTTGTAACAACTTAGTGCGTTCTTCAAAAGTCATTCCTTGAGGCGTATATCCTCCGTCATAAGCCGCGTGACAAGAGGTTTGATCTGAGACAAGGTCGAGATGAATTTTTTCTTCTACGGCATAGGCCAGTAGATCAACGATATTGCCCTCGTAGGCAATCGAAATAGTTTCACCTTTTTCTTTGTACTCCCTTGCCCAGGAAAAAACTTCCCCTAAATTAGAAGAAACTTTACTTACCCAGCCTTGCTCATGGCGCGTTTGAATACGTGAGGGATCTACCTCGGCAATAATTCCTACAGCATTAGCGATTTCAGCGGCCTTAGGTTGGGCTCCGCTCATTCCTCCTAGACCAGATGAGACAAAAATATGACCGGATAAATCTTGGTCTCCTTTGAGTCCTAATTTGAGACGACCAGCATTGATGATTGTATTAAAAGTCCCATGAACAATTCCTTGAGGACCAATATACATCCATCCACCTGCTGTCATTTGTCCATAGTTAGCCACTCCTAATTGAGTGGCGAGATGCCAGTCACTGGGGTTATCAAAAATTCCGACCATTAATCCATTGGTTATGATGACCCGAGGACTCTGAGGACTTGATTTGAAAAAACCGACAGGATGGCCAGAAGCAATCACCAAAGTTTGCTCTTCGTTTAAAACTTGCAGGTATTTTTTTATGAGTTGGTATTGCATCCAGTTTTGACAAACTTGTCCTGTCTCTCCATAGGTTACCAGTTCATAGGGGTATAAAGCGACATCAAAGTCTAAATTGTTATCCATCATAACCTGAAAGGCTTTTCCTGCTAAGCACTTTCCGGGATAATCATCAATTGATTTTGCTTTGAGATTACTGTTGGGACGAAATCGATAGCCATAGATACGGCCTCGAGTATTTAACTCTTCCATAAACTCACGAGCCATGTGAGAATGAAGATTTTCTGGAATATATCTTAGGGCATTCTTGAGAGCTACTTTTGTTTGAGCTGGGGTCAAACTGAAACCCCGATTGGGCGCTCGGCGAATTCCTTCGATAAATTCAGGGTAGGGAGGAAGTTCTGGTTCCAGTTTTATGTCCATCGCTTCCATTATTTCCTGATTGCTAATCACAAGTTTCTCCTCTAAAATTACAAAAAATTATCAACCTTTCTTGTACGAACTTGTTTATTAAAGGTATAATAGTTGCAAAGATGTTTTTAAAAATCAACGTTTTTTTAGACGATTAAGGAGATAGCCCAACTTTTTATTATGAGTATCGAAAAAAACATTTCCCTTGTGGATTTCCCCAAAGTCGCCCTACTTTGTGGGCCTAACAATTGCAACATTAAGTTCATGCGAGATGTGTTTCATGTCAAAATTAATGTCAGAGACACTCTAAAAATTATCGGAGAAAAAGAGGACGTCGAAAAAGCTTCCCAGGTAATTACGACAATAAAAAAACGTTTGTTGGCAAATAACTTGGTAACTCCTCGCGATGTCGAGAAAATTTCTGCTATTCTTTTACGTAAGAATTTTAATGGGGACAGTCAGACTCCTAACGGCAACCATAATCACAAGACAAATGGAAAAATAAACGGCAAAGCAAATGGGCAAAGTCATCAACCTGAAGAAGGTTTTATTGTAAACCCGAGGACTCCAGGCCAAAGAGCCTATATGGAAATGATTCTCAAAAAAGATCTCGTTTTTGGAATTGGTCCTGCTGGTACCGGAAAAACTTATCTTGCGGTAGCGATGGCAATAGCTGCTTTGAAACAAGACTTAGTTCGGAAAATAGTTTTGGTGCGACCTGCGGTAGAAGCGGGAGAGAGGTTGGGCTTTCTTCCTGGCGACTTCCAGGCCAAAATAAATCCTTACTTACGTCCTCTGTATGACGCCCTTCATAGTCTTGTTGAGAACGAAAAACTCAAGAAGTACACTGAAAAAGGGCTTATTGAAGTTGCTCCGTTAGCCTATATGCGCGGAAGAACCTTAGAAAATTCATTCATCATTTTAGATGAAGCGCAAAATACAACGGTAGCACAAATGAAAATGTTTTTGACTCGATTAGGCTTAAGCTCCAAAATCGTAGTAACAGGAGATACTTCTCAGGTAGATCTTCCTTTTGGAAAACTATCTGGATTAACCCATGTGGAAAGAGTTCTCCGAGGAATTGGAGAGATCGGGTTTTCTTATTTAGGAAAAGAAGACATAGTGCGGCATCGCCTTGTTCAACTCATTGTCGGAGCTTACGAAAAAGAGGAACAAAAAAAAGAACGTCGGCGTGATAGAGAAAAGGATGGCAATGAAACTAGTAATCACTAACGAACAATCTGTTCTGGAGATTGATGAAGCAAAAATAAAAAAAATTCTACGAGCCCAGCCGGAACTAAGTAAATTTCGTCTTTCCATTGTTTACTTAGATGATGAGCAAATAAGTGTGCACCATGAGCGCTATCTTAAAATTTCAGGCCCTACAGATGTTCTAACTTTTCCTCTAGGACCAAACGAAGGAGAAATTTTAGTTTCAGCGGAAACAGCCCTTCGAGAAGCAAAAGAGAGAGGCATTGAACCAGAAGGAGAGCTTTTGCACTATACTTATCATGGTATTTTGCATTTACTGGGCTATGATGACCACTCAGATCGAGAGTTCGAAGAAATGCACGCCAAGGAAAAAGAGTTTTTGACTAGCCTTGGCTATTCTTGGGATTGGGATTAGGAAGAAAATTTTTTTTTTTTGACTTAAAAACAAATTTCTAATGAATTTATTAAGTGGAAATCCCTTAGCTTTTCCTACTATAGCTTTAATCTTGTAACTTCCATACAACTCCTCTGGGCCCAGAGGAGTTTTTTTTGTTTCTCACCTGATATTTTTCAAGCCTGAGAAACCCTCTCAAAAAAAACTTTTAGAGAAACTTGCAATTTGTATTTTTTTGAGATATAGTAGTTACTACTGACTTACGGTTTTTGTTCGGCTTTTTCCAGGAGGTGTTTAAGATGGAAGTTTCTAATAAAAATTTTGCAAAGACATTAAAGGCGAGTGGTTACCAGGTACTGATTTACATTGATGCTATGGACTATCGAGTTGATGAAAAAGAAGGCGTTAACTGTATTCTTCATCAAATTATGTTTGCCGAAGAAACTAAATTTGACGTGGCTATGGGGTTTCCTAGTTACGAAAAAGCCCAAAAAGCTTTTGAGCGCTATACCAGAAAACAAGCGAAGATTTTTATTGATTACGTTTTTCGAGAGTACATACCAAAAACGGCTTAATTTTTTTTTTGGGCTAGTTATAGCTTACGTTAAAAGCATGCGAGGGGTGGAGGGCGAGGCTCCTGCCGAGCAGGGGATGTGCTTGGCTTAACAATATCAGGACGTCTCTTACTCGGTAGGAGCACTCGCAATTTTAAACGTTTTTTCAATATGAAACCTATGATCGAGTGAATGTGTTTTAAATACCATCAGGAACCAAGCACATCCCCTGTTCGGCAGGAGCCTCACCCTCCAGGGAACATAATATAACGAATGGTTTCAGGCAAAATTTGCTGGCAACACTAGCCCTAAAAATTCATGCTACGGTCAACTTGGGCATTGTCTTCCTTGCTATAGAAAATACTATGTTGCTCTTTGTTGGAAGCATCGAGTAAGCGAAGGTTTCCTTCTTCTTGAGAGAGACGTAGCGAATCCATGGCTAGTTCTATCGTTAGGTACTCTTGTCTTTGTATTGTTTGAGAGCTTAAGTCTTGTTTACCTCCGCTGGCAGAGGCTAAGTTCCATCCATTTAAAGAAATTTCCTCTTCTGTGGAATTATAGAGAGTGACCCGAGGAAAACTTTTGGAGGTACGGAAACAAGCCGAGCAAATTTCTATTTTATTTTGAGCCTGAGCTTGTAAAGACGCAATTCGATGTCCTTCTTTGTTTGTTTCGAAGGATTGTGATTGAAAAGCTAAAAATATCGCTACCCATTGGTTCTCGGAAGGATAGTGAATTAAAAGCCCTCCATCTTGCCAAATACCATTATCTCTTTTCCAGCGCCCTATATTTCCTTGGTTCATGTGGATATCATGAACACCGCTTCCTGGTTCAAAACCAAAATACTTATCCGCTTTTTCCTCTGGCCCCCATTTCTCTCCGAAGGCATAAACCACAGAATCCTCTTTTTCAATGGCTTTACTCACATATTTATCAATGAGTTCATTTAAATCATTGTCTGGCCCTGGAACATCATGAGGAAGAGGAACCATTTCTGTAGGAGAGAAAAAGTTTCCGCGGACATAATCTAAAGCTAGATCGGGTTTTCCTTCTAGGAGAGTATATCCCCAAGGTAAATGAGCGAGTTTTTCATTTCTCTCATTTTGAAAATTTTCTTGGACAAAATAAATTAGCTCGGAAGGATAGGCTTTTGATTTCACATTAATCGCTATACGATGCTTCTTTCCCTCTTCGGTAACAGATATTTGGTAATGGGGACTTGGTCCTACTCCTCTTTTTTTGTCTAGCACTTTAGCTTTCATGACACCATAGTTTTTCAGGGGCATAAGCTTTCCTCATTTCTAGTTTAGGGGAAGGGAAAAATTCTCATTTCATTTGGAAAAATCACCAAAACAAAGTAAACTCTTTTTTATTATAACTTGCTTAGAAAGAGAAATCTATTTTTAGAAATTTTTCCGCACTTTTGTCCCAATTCGTATTTTAAAGAGGCTATTATGAAGGAACGAGAAAAGTGGATTACCCAATTTGCCTATCAGCTTGGTTATCTTAACTCTGCACAACTAAAAGAAATCTCTGGTTCCAGTTTTCCGGTGGAGGAGTATCTAGAGGGAAGAGAAGTTTTATCAGAGTCTCAAGAGCTTAACTTAAGTTTTTTAGTGACAAAGTATTATGTGCTTCAGTCTGCCCAAAAGTTGGGGTACTTAACTCCAGATCAATGCCGAGATCTTCTTACAAATAAAATCAAAGCTTTGAAAAAAGGAGATTCTGCTTTTTTTGAATCGATAGATAAGGGAATTATTTCTCTCTATGCTATGAATAAAATAATAGATGATCTATACGATAATAAGAATGTCAGTCGTCCAGAAATTACTTTGCTAAAGTCTCTTGTCTCCTCTCAGTCTCACAAGTTGTCCAGCTCTGATGAAGTGGCTCTACCAGACCCCCAAAGTCAGCTTTTAGCAGAAATCACAGGCAAAACAGGATCTCATACTTTAGAAAAGGTGGGACCTTATCGTATCATAGAAGAAGTTGGGGCAGGGGGAATGGGGCGAGTTTACAAAGCTTACCACAATCAACTGGATCGGGTTGTTGCTGTGAAAGTGATGTTGGATAGCTCGGGAAGAAATAGTAGTGAGCGACAACGTTTTTTGGTAGAGGCAAAGCTAACCGCTAAGTTAAATCATCCTAATATTGTCCGAGTTTTTGATGTCGGAACCGAGGGGAGTATAGATTATTTGGTTATGGATTTCATTGAGGGAATTACCTTACATGAGGCGATGATCGAGCGTTTTTCTCCTCGCAAGGGACTTTCCTTAATAAAAAAAGTAGCTTTGGCCATGGAACACGCTCACCAGAAAAATATTGTCCACCGAGATTTGAAACCAGGAAATATTTTAATTCGGGCGAAAGACCAAGAACCTTTAGTAATGGACTTTGGCTTGGCTAAAAATATTAAGTTTGCTGCGGATATCACGCGAACAGGGAGTGTTATGGGAACACCTGTTTATATGGCTCCCGAACAAGCTGAGGGCAAACACCGTAAGATCAATGCTCGAACAGATGTCTACGCCTTGGGAGCTATTCTCTATGAGATGTTTACCAATATGACTCCTGTTACTGGAAAAAGTGCGGCTCAAGTTATGTACAATATCTTACACCAAGATATTGTTCCTCCCACCCGCTATAACAATCGTCTAGCGAAAGAACCGGAAGCTATCTGCCTCAAAGCCCTAGAGAAAGATCCTCGAAAAAGATACCAGAGTGCTCAGGAATTAGCTGACGACATTGACCGATTTCTTAATGGGGAAGTGATCATCGCTCGTCCTTTGAATCCTTGGTCACGCATGCTTCGAAAAGTCAAAAAAAACAAAGCGCTCAGTCTTGCTTTCGCTTCTTTTTTGGGAATAATCTCTCTCTTAGTTTATTTTTTTCTTTTTCAGCCAGCTTTTGTCAGTATTGTCCCTAAAGTAACAATGGGGGGGGCAAAAAAACCGGTGGGAGCAACGATTTTTTTTAATGGAACAAAAGTAAGCGAGGGCATTCTTAATAAAATTGAGTTGTCTAAAGGTAAATATAGGGTTCGTATTACCTATCCTAACTACCAAGATTTAGAGTTTATTTTACCCGTTAAAGCAGGACAAGAAATTTCTATTGAAAAAGAATTGATTCCTCGAAAAGCGGCTCTGGACGTTTCCTCTTCGGTCAATGAAGTTAGAGCTAGTTTGAAGAATGAAAGTTCTTCAGAGGTTCGTAACTTTATTGTCCCAACCTACGGATATAGTCTAGAGACAGGAGAATACCAAGCCACCTTTAGTAAAAAAAATCATTTTTCTGAAAAAAGAGGGGTAAACGTTTCTTCTGAAGAAGAGAATTCTTATGAAGTAGAGCTCGAGCCTATGCTACTTTGGTCGAAGCAAGTCACTCATAGCGGTAATCTCAATAGTCTTCATTTGGTCGATTTTGATCGAGATGGAAAAACGGAGCTGGTTTGTTCTTTTCGAGACGGAGGTATTGCAGGGTATGAGCTTAGTAGTGGCAGTCAGGTTTGGTCCTTACCTCAGAACTTAACCCGGCATCGCTTTCCTGTCGTGGTTCGGGATGTAAACCGTGATGGTTTTTCGGACATTGTTGTCGGGCACTATGATCGGTTTATGGTTATGGATGGCTATAGCCAAAAAGAAAACTTTGGTGTTCAAAACTGGTGGGGAAGAGCTTTTGCCCTTTCTGATGTCAATGGAGATAAATATGAGGATGTTGTTTTAGCAAGCTCTTATCACGGACTTCAATACTACGATTTTCAAAGTAAGAAGATGATCTGGCGTACTCCCAGCCAAAAATTGGGCTATATCTCTGAACCGGTTTTTGTTTCAGAGACGGGGTTTGTCCATTCTCGACCGGGAGAGATTTATCATATGGACGTTACGAAAAAACAAATGACTTGGAGTTTTCCTTACTCTCAGCGAGAGGCTGCCCGAGAAATTAAGCAAGTCAAGCTCAACGGGCGAGATGCTCTTCTTTGGTACGTGGATGGAGAAGGCTTATTTTGCTTAGATTTACGAACTCAAAATCTCTTTTGGAAATGGCCCCAGACAGTTTCTCGGCATCAGTCTAAAAAAATGGTTTTAGGAGCTAATGAGAGGGGCGAAAAGACTCAAGTTTTTTTGCAGTTAGATCGTCTTTATTGCTTGGATATTCAAAATGGACGAACTATTTGGGAAACTCCCTTGGACGACTCTTATTTAGCTTCTATACCTGTTTTAGGAGATTTAGACGGGGATGGACAACGAGAAATTGTCGTTCACACCAATATGAAGACTCTCGTTATTTTAGATAGCCAAAGTGGGAAAGAAATTAGTCGTTATCAAGCGGATAGCGTTATTGAAAGCAAAATTATTGTCGATAGTGATGGGGATGGAAGATCCGAGATTATTTTTGCTTCAGAAGACTCCTTATATTGCATTCAACACTTACCAGACAACAAAATTCAAAAACTTCATGGAAGAAAATTTCTTTTAAATATCTCGCCTAGCATCGAAGATATTGACCAAGATGGAAGTCAAGAAATTCTAGCTACTAACCAAACGGGAGTTTTACATTGCTTGGATCTAAATGGTAGTGTTAACTGGAAATTTCCTTTGCCCAGTCGTTCGGTAAGTTCACCTCTTATTATTGATATTCAAGGAGATGCCCAAAAAGAGATCGTACTCTTAGAACGCTCGACAGTATTTGCCTTGAATGCCCAAGGAGAAAAACTTTGGCAAGTACCTCTCTCCTCTACTCAGAACAATAGTTTTCCTCTCGCCTCTTTAGATTTGGATAGGGATGGAAAAAAAGAAGTTTTAGTGGCCACCTACAATGATGGAATGCTCTATTGCCTAGAAGGAAAAAAAGGAGATATAAGATGGAAAAAAAAGGTTGAGGGAATCTATACAACCCCTTTTGTTCAAGATATTGATCGAGATTCTCAAGAAGAAATTTTGTTGACAACAAGTTTTGGAACCTCTCTTTATTGTCTAGAAGCTCAAACGGGAAAAGAAAAATGGAAGGTTGCTCTTCCGAGTAACAGTTTTAGTGACTCTATCGTGGTGGAGGATGTAAATGGAGATGGAGAAGTTGAGATTTTTGTTGGCCAAGTAACCTGCTACTTTTCTTGCCTTTCTTCGAGAGGGCGAATTCTATGGCAGCAAAAACTTCCTGGAACAACCTTTATGGCAAGACCTTTACTGGATAATTTTACTGGGGACGAAAGAAAGGAAGTGGTTGTTTGTAGTGGCGACGGAATACTCTATTGTTTAGATTCCCTAACCGGGCGTGTTCAATGGAGCCGTAAATTGGTTCAAGATTTTTATAGCGCAGGGATCCACTTTCACTCTATTCAAGTTTCTTTAGATGAAGACAAGTATCCTGACTTAATGATTATGACACCTTCTTCTTCTTTCTACATTCTTTCAGGAAAAGATGGTAGTTGGCTGGGAACAGTCAATAGTTTTGGATCTTTGAGAGCACTCCCCTATATAGGAGACCTGAACAAAGATGATCTTCTTGATATGATCTTGGTTGATAAAGAAGGGAGTTTAGTTCGTATTTTAGATTTTGCGAAATACTTCCAAAGAGCTATCAGCGAGGACAGACATTTGTCGGAAGCAGAGGAAAAAAAATGGATTTTTCTAAGAGATTTACAACGAGAACGTAACTTCGAAAAGCTTTTTCGCCAACTTCAGCATAACTTTGACATTCCTTTAGAGAAAAAGCATTTTTATCTTTTCTACGCCTCATTGTATCAATATGTGATTGGGAATTGGTCGGCTTGCTTGCGTTCTGTAGAAAAAATAGAAGAGCTAGCTCCTCGTTTTTATGATGCTCATTTTCTAAAACTTCTTATTTACCTTCAGACAAGAAATGAGAATTTTTCTCCGTGGTTGAATGGCCTACTAAAGCTATCGGTAATGGATTTTGAAAGATGTTGGCAAAACTACGAGCATTTACTAAGTGGTAAAACTAAGATGGTTTTGCGCAAAGCACTTCAGCAAGCAGTTGCCAAATTGCCGGTCGGAAAACCCCTCTTAAATGCTTATTATCACTTTTCTTTTATGAAAGATAGCTCAGAAAAAGAAAGATTTCTCAAACTTTTCTTGAAGTACAACTCTTCTGCGCATCCTGCTTTCTCTCCTCTCCGGCAAGAGTTCATCGAAATAGTATCCACTAAATACCGTCAATTCAATCGCTACAATTTATACAAGGGAATAGATCTCTTCGAGGAAGCCCTGGATATTTTACCGATGGACCCTGCTTTTCTCCAAGCGAGAGAGCAAATTTATCAGCAAACACTGACCGCAGATTCAGCGGATGGAAATGATTAGCAGGAAGATTTTTGCTATTTGTTGTTTTTGTGGCTTTCGTATTGTTTTATGTAACAGGAATTAAACTCTTACAGGCTTCTTGCACATAGGAACGAAAAAAAGCTAAAGGCTAGGAAAAATAAGAGTGAAAAACACGCATTTGGATTTGCTTGTTTTTAAGGTGCTGAATGCGTCTTAAAGTTGAAGAAAAAAAAGAATTTCACGCAAAGGCGCCAAGGAGAAAAAGAATCAAGATAAAAGATAAATTCGGAGAATTTTATCAAGATCAAGAGAAAGAGAAAGATTTTTTACATCTTCCTTTGCGCCTTTCGTGAAATTCTTTTCTACTCAGGTATCTTATAAATAGTATGTCTTAAGGAAGTAGTATGAAAAATTCTGATTTTGAAGAAGTTCGTCGAAAAATAGCGGCTTATACCATAAAAACCCCTTTGCTTTTTTCTCCTCATTTTTCCCGAGAGATGGGGAAGAGGATTTTTTTGAAGTGCGAGCTTTTTCAACCAACTTCCTCATTTAAAGTTCGTCCTGCTTTCCTTGGCATTTTGAATCACTTAGAGGAGGCTCGTCTTAAAGGTGTTTTGACTTCTTCGTCGGGCAATTACGCTCAAGGAGTGGCTTATGCCGCTAAAAAACTGGGAGTAAAGGCTACTATTGTCATGACTGATGATACTTCTCCTTTGAAAATTGCCGGGGCAAAAAAGTGGGGAGCAGAAGTTATTTTTTGTGGATTGACCTTTGAATCTCGCTTTGCCATGTTAGAAAAAATCGAAAAAGAAAGAGGAATGTATGTTCTTCATGGTTTTGACTCTTGTGACACGATACAAGCCAACACCAGTATTGCTTTGGAGATTTTGGAAGACCTGCCTGAAGAATTTACTCTTCTGGTTCCTGCGAGTGGGGGAGGTATGCTCTCAGGTATAGCCCAAGCTATACGTCACTATCGTCCCCATTGTCAGGTGATCGGAGTCCAGCCTGAAAAAGGGGGAGCTATTTACCATTCTCTCCAGGCAGGAGAAAGAGTGAGTACCGGAAAAGTACATACCCTTGCTGATGCTTTAGTGGCCTCGCTTCCTGGAGGAAATACCTTTAAGATCATTCAGGAAAAAGTCGATCAAGTGGTTTTAGTCTCAGAAGAGGAAATTGAAAGAGCCATTTTTGCCCTCCACCAAGAACAACATATTGTCGTAGAGGGAGGAGGTTCCGTTGCAGTCGCGGCACTTCTGGCGAAGAAAATTCAGCCTCGCTACGAGACTGTGGTTTGTGTTTTAAGCGGAGGAAATATTGATCGGGATGTCCTGCAAGGGATTTTGGCTAGGGGTTAGTGGGTGAGGCTTATCTAAAACCATTCTAAGCACCATGTTCCCTGGAGGGTGAGGCTCCTGCCGAACAGGGAACATGGTGCTTATAGATGTTTTAGATAAGTTCATTCAAAAGCGGTTTCAGATAAGCCAAAGCCCTCCCTTTTACGTACTACAAACTCCCTCCCTCTCCTGTTCGCCGACTAGCAGGAAGGTTAGCGATCACTCGATCGACCAAACGTGAAAAAGGCAAGCTTTGTAAAAGTACTGTTCCTCGTCCAGAGAGGTTGGCTAGGAAGAATCCTTCCCCTCCAAAGAACATAGATTTTAGATTACCAGCTTTTTCAATATCATATTCAATGCTGGGGCTAAAGGCGACGATGCATCCTGTGTCCACCCGTAAAGTCTCACAACCGCTGAGTTCTTTTTTGATAATGGTTCCTCCGGCATGAATAAAGGCCATTCCATCTCCTTGCAAGCTCTGAAGAATAAAGCCTTCCCCTCCAAAAAAACCAGCTCCCAATCTTTGGGTATAGGCAATATCTAGTTTAGTGCCTAAAGCGGCGCACAAAAATGCATCTTTTTGACAGATGATTTCTTCTCCCATTTCGGCTAGATTTATAGGGAATATTTTTCCTGGGTAAGGAGCAGCAAAAGCAACCCTACTCTTTTTGTTCCCGTGGTTAGTGAAATGAGTTAAAAATAGCGATTCTCCAGATAACATACGTTTTCCAGCGCTAAATACTTTAGAGAAAAAGCCTTGTTCTGGTTCTGAGCCGTCTCCCATTTTCGACTCAAACTCAATTCCATCTTCCATATAGTTCATCGCTCCCGCTTCCGCGATAACGGTTTCTCCGGGATCTAGCTCTATCTCGACAATTTGAATGTCATCGCCAATAATTTCGTAATCGACTTCGTGGCAGCGCATACCATACTCCTTGTAAGTGGTAACAATAAAAAATTAACTTTTGCTATATCCTAGCAAATAGCCCAACAATTTTCAAAAGGAGTTTTTTTGATCATAAATGCTTATATTTTATTTTAGAGAAAGGTTCGGTTTCCCGACACTTTTGCAGTTTTTTTCTTTCTTTGAATTTATTATTTTTGCATTTTAATGGGTTATAGGGTAGAATGTAATTTAGGCATGAGCAGTTTTGTTTGGACGATTTTTCGTCATTCGTGGTTTGAAAGTCGTCATAAATAACATGGATAATGAGAGAGTAACTTATAATTTGGGGTGAAGAAAAATGGCAGATTTTTTTCAACAAGCACCAACCCTAGGCAATCAGTATACCCAAGATAAGCTTTTGAGGTCATATCTTCGTGCTATCTTACCCAAGGAAATATTTCTTGAGATAGAGCCTGATCTTAAGCGCTTTGGTGAAAGGGTTATTACCGATATTGCTACCATGGGAGAAGAAGCAAATCTCTGTCGACCAGAGCTAGTTTCTTACGATCCCTGGGGAAACCGTACAGATCAAATCCGAATTTCTCCCAGTTGGGAAAAATTGAAAGCTGTTTCGGCAAAAGAAGGTTTAGTTTCCATAGGGTATGAGCGAAACTACTATAGCTACTCTCGTCTTTATCAATTTGCTAAACTATATCTTTTTCACCCGTCTAGTGCAGTCTATACATGTCCTTTGGCTATGAGCGATGGAGCTGCTCGTTTAATAGAGGTTTATGGCGACGATAGAATGAAAGCAAGAGCTTATGCTCATTTAATTTCACGTGAACCTTCTCAAGTATGGACCTCCGGCCAATGGATGACCGAAAAGATGGGAGGTTCTGACCTTTCTCGTACCCAAACGATTGCTTCTTTAGACGAAGAGGGCTACCGTCTTTATGGTCATAAGTGGTTTACTTCAGCGACCACTTCAGAGATGGCTATGACTTTGGCCCGTTTAGAGGACCCTGACGGCAAAATCCAAGCGGGAAGCCAGGGGCTGAGTTTGTTTTATTTGGAGTTACGTGACTGCAAAGGGGATTTGAACAACATTCGTATCCAAAATTTAAAGAACAAGCTGGGGACAGAGGCTCTTCCTACAGCGGAACTTGATCTTGTCGGAACAAAAAGTGAGTTGGTGGGGGGTGCAGAAGATGGTGTTAAAAAAATGGCAACGCTTTTTAACATAACACGCATTTATAATTCGATTTGTGCGATTGGGGGAATGCGTAGAGGAATTGCCTTAGCTCAAAATTATGCCACGGTTCGCGAAGCTTTTGGTCATAAACTAAAAGATTTACCTTTACATATAGAAACTCTCACTCGATTACAGGTTGAATTTGAAGGATGTTTTCACTTAGTTTTTCACATGGTAGAGCTTTTGGGAAAAGAAGAGTGCCAAACGGCTAAAGATTTAGAGAAAGATCTTTTACGCCTTTTGATACCCGTAACTAAGCTTTATACTGCTAAACAAGGGATTCGCATTGCTAGTGAAATTGTAGAGTCTTTTGGAGGAGTAGGCTACATTGAAGAGACAGGGATTCCTAGACTTTTGCGGGAAGCTCAAGTTCTTTCTATTTGGGAAGGCACAACCAATGTCCTTAGTTTAGATGTTTTAAGGGCAATGGGCCGTAACGATGGGCTAAAGGCGTATAGTAAGAGTGTAAAACACCGCTTAGAATATGTGATCGATCGTCGGCTTATCAAAGATGTTGTCAAAGTAGAAAAAGCTTTACATGAAATTATTCGCTTTAGCCAAAAGGCCGTTACAGAAGATGTTGAGTTTGCTCAAGCCATGGCTCGTGGTTTTGCTTTTAGTTTAGCCCGAGTTTATATCGCTTCTCTTCTTTTAGAGTATGCTCAAATGATGGCAAAAGATTATGCAGATCTTCGTCCGAGCATAGTGGCAAAGAGATGGTGTCAGCAAAATTTAACTTTTCTTTTTTGTCCCGATGAAAAATATCGAAATGATAACTTAGCTATCTTGAGAAACTTTGAAGATTGCTAAGTTATCATTTAGCTAGCCTAAGATGTTTTTTTCGCAACTAGAGCAATACGAGAAGACAATCGATGGTATTTTTTTTCTCCATCGCCATAAACATTAACAATCTCAAACCCAGCTTCTGTGAAAAGAGATATCAGTTCGTGAGGAGAGTAGACTCGTAAATCAGACTTTTTTTCTACTCTTTTCCCATCTGGCTCAATGATAATTCGGTTATCTTGAACGCGGCTAGTCAAAGGATCAAAGAAACGTTCCGCAATAAAAAGAGTTTCTCCTCTTCGGTCAATTTGAGCAGGGAGAAAATTGCGAACAACCGCGTCTCGTCCTAGCATCTCTAGCAATACCATTCCTCCTGGAAGCAAAATACGATAGAATTCTTCGACTACTTTCTTATTTTCTTCTTCACTAAAATAGCCAAAACTAGAGAAAAAATTATAAAGTCGATGGTATTTTTTTTCTAAGCTTAAATCTCTCATATCTCCTTTTTGAATAGGAAAAGATATTCCCTGACGATCCATATTTTTCTTGGCTTCATGGATCTGTTCGGGGTGGTAATCTATTCCGGTAACTCGGTATCCTCGACGAGTTAATTCAATAGCATGTCGACCAAACCCACAAGGCAAATCGAGAATTTCGTGTTCCTTATTTAGCTCTAGAACTTTCTCGATAAAATCGGCCTCCCGCTTACTTAGCTCATCGGTCAAGAGCGGATTGTACATGCGGTTGTACTCTTGATCAAAAAAACTATGAACCCAGGACATGGCTTTTCCTTTCTTTCTTCTAAGTGAAGAAATCTTTTTCTCTTTCTGAAATATTCCTGCTATAATCTGACAACGATAGAAGTTACAAAATATGGATCAGAAGGATATTAGTATGAAAATAACATTTTTGGGCGCAACGGAAACTGTCACAGGATCGCGTTTTCTTTTGGAAACCGTTTCTCATAAAACAACTCTTATTGACTGCGGACTTTTCCAAGGGCAGAAAAAATTGAGACTGCGCAACTGGGAGAAATTTCCTTTTTCTCCTGGGAAAATTGACGGAGTTGTTCTCACCCATGCTCACATCGACCACACTGGTTACTTACCTCTTTTGATTAAAAATGGTTTTCGAAAAAAAGTATATTGCTCTCCTCCTACTCGAGACCTTTGTTCTTTGCTCTTGAAAGATTGCGCACATCTACAAGAAGAAGATGCTTACTTTGCTAATAAACATGGGTTTTCTAAGCACTCTCCTGCTCTACCTCTTTACACTCAGGAAGATGCTCAAAAGGCTATGTCTCACTTTAAGACTATTGCCTTTGGCCAAGAGTATTCACTTTACGACGACCTATCCTTTCAGTTTCATAGAAGTGGACATATATTAGGGGCTTCCAGCATTTTATTCAAGAGAAACAAAACTTCTATTTTATTTTCGGGAGATATTGGTCGAAATAGTGATCCCTTAATGAGGCCTCCTGTTAACTTTCCTGTTGCGGACTATCTTGTTATGGAGGGAACTTATGGCAACCGTTTGCACTCAGAGGAAGACCCTCTGGATCAATTAGAAAAAATTATCCAAGAAACTTTTCAGCGGGGAGGAACGACACTAATTCCTGCGTTTGCTGTGGGACGTACTCAAAATATTATATACTATCTCTACCAGTTGAAAAAAAATAAAAGGATACCAAATATCCCTATTTTTTTAGATAGTCCTATGGCCATCCACGCCACAAAAATTCTTCAGTCTCATGATAATGAATTGCAAATTTCTTCAGAAGAATGTGAAGAAGTCTTCTCCATAGTGGAGTATGTTTCCAAACAAACCGAGTCAAAACGTCTGAATAATTTAAATCATCCTGCGATAATTATCTCGGCTAGTGGAATGGCAACAGGGGGGAGAGTTTTGCACCACTTAAAAAATCTAGCCCCCTCTCCTAAAAATACAATTGTTTTTACAGGATTTCAAGCGGGAGGAACCCGAGGAGATCGTCTAGTGCGGGGAGAAAAAGAAATCAAACTCCATGGACAAATGATTCCTGTACGGGCCAAGGTTGAACTTCTTACCAATACTTCTGCTCATGCGGACTATGAGGAAATGCTTCAATACTTAAAGGCTTTGCCAAAACCTCCCAGTAAGGTTTTTTTAGTTCATGGAGAAAAAGGAGCCTTGGAATCGATGAAGCAAAAAATTGAAGATGCTCTGGGCTGGCCTTGCCTAATTCCTGAGTATTTGCAAACAGAGATTTTATAAAACGCTTAGGGCACAAAGAAAGGCAGGTGAAAACCTGCCTTTTTTATTTCTCAAAAAATCAATCGAAGATTATTTTTCTACTTCGTAGCTCTTGCGAGTTAGTTGTTCTCGAAGAGATTTGATCATTACGATATCCAGAGTATCACCGGCACCTTCGCTAGCCAGCTTCTTTCTTTCTGTAGCAACGTATTTTTCCCGAGCCTTGTTAAGCTCTTGGATTTTCTCTTGGATTTTCTTACGCTTCTCTTCTTGTTCCTTGATGTAGGTTTTGCGCTCTTCAACGTTCATCTTCTTCATGTTTTCAGGAAGACTCTCTTCTTCCATATCATCCAAATCAACTTCCCCTTCTTTGACCGCATCAACAATGTCCCAGCTAGAATTTTTATAATGGGCTGAGGATTTGGAAACAGCTCTCTGAAGATTACCACTATAAGAAGCTCCACTGGCGTTCATGTCCTGCTTCTTTTGTCTTTCTTTACTTTCCAAGCCAGCGCGTCCGTAGGCAATGTAAGTTTCATTGAGTTGAGCGTTTAGCTTAAGAATTTCTTGATCTTGAGGGGCTTTGATGTGAACGATTTCTCGGTTTTGATCGATGTTCATGAAAGTTCCATCTGCAAGAAGAGCACCTTCTTCCCACATTCCGTTGATTCCTGTTTGAGCGTCGCCACAGTGGATTGTATTGACAATGATGCCACTTTCAATCGCAGCTTTGCAAGCTACTTTGTAGTGGTATTTGGAGGAAGAAGTATCACTAGGCTTTTCTCCTTCTACGATTTTTACACTTGTTTGAGGTTGGATTTGAACTTGCACTTGTTGTTGGATTTTTTGAGGAGCATTGGCATTAGCACTTGTGTTGGCAGTTAATTTTCCACCGCGAGGTTTGTAGATAACAACTTGTTCTTCCGCAGGCATTTGAGTGAAAGGCTCGTTTCCAGCAATGTAGATAGCTTTGAAGTCTTTGTTTGATTTACTCCAGTTGAGGTCTTGGGTTGCTTGGTGGATAACCCATCCACAGTACTCATTACCACCATTGGTTTTTAGAGCAAAGAGTTCTTCCGATACCTTATCTAAGTCTGTCGTTAAATCTAAAATCTTTTGCAAGTATCCTTGCTCGGCAGGTAGAGAAGATTTTCCATACTCATACAAAGCTACTTGCAATTCAGGAGTTTGACCATCTCGCTTTGCGGTAGCTAATTCATTAACAATTTTCCACAACTGAGTTCGCGCTTGGTTAATTAACCCTTCCATACTTCCGCTAGTGTCTAACAAAATTGCGATTTGGATTAACGGCTTTTCTGACTTTGCTTCTTGAGCGAAAGTAAGAGGAGCAGAAACCATCAAGACAACAGCCAAACATAAAGTAAATACTTTTCTCATCTTAATTCTCCTTGTAGAACCACACATTAAACTTTACTGATCTAATTGAACTTTTACTGATCTAATTGTTTTGTAAGATACGCTCTTAGACAAACAAAAAATAATAAAGTTCCTTCTTTTTAGAATTTTTTTCTATCTACCTATACTATAGCGAAAAACAAGGGCTTTGTCTGTAACAACAATGTAACAAAATTAGGGCGTGTCCTCATTCAGCTTGTTTTTTGTATTTTTTTAGCAATAAATAGGAAAACTATCTTGAACTTAGTATTGCTAATTTCCAAGAAAAAACTGAATGAGAACACGCCCTTACGGGTGAAATCGGAAAAATATAAAATAGTGGGAAGTTTTTTCCCCTTCTTTTCGACTATATAGTCAAATGAACGAAACATGGACTCTTAGCTCAAAGGATAGAGCATCAGATTTCTAATCTGAGAGTTGCAGGTTCGAGTCCTGCAGGGTCTAAATTTCAAGGAGCCTTAGCTCAATCGGTAGAGCAACCGTCCCATAAACGGTAGGTTATAGGTTCGAGTCCTGTAGGCTCTAATAAAAAGCAAACCGATCAGATATTTTTCGGTTTTACTGTAGAAACAATATCAAATTAAGGAGTTTTCTTGTGGCAGAAGAAAGTAAGGAG
>JAJDCR010000008.1 GCA_029260735.1 Planctomycetota bacterium | reverse complement strand
CCTATCATCCTTTATCTAATTTTTATCTCACGACAAGTCTTTTTGCTTTGAAGGAATATTCTCTGGGAGGTAAAGCTCTTCGTCGCACAGTGAACCTCTATCCCCATTGGGATACATCTAAAATTGATCTACATGATTTTTTTCCTCGCGACTTTGAACTTATTCGGAAAATTGCTAGTTTTGAAAAGTGGTTATTTTTTTCCACCCGAAACAACGATAGCTATTTTCTTTTTGGCTTTCTCTGTCAATACTCAGGCCTTTTTGAAAAAGCTCAAATGGCTTACAAAATTCTTCTGAGTAAAGATCCTTCTTATTTGGAAGCTCAAAAGTTCGCTAATATGTTCTCTCAAGGAAGTCCTTCCTCTTATTTACCTAATTGGGAGAAACTCCATCAGGCTGCGCAAAAAAAATTTTCCTTAGAAGAGTACTCTGATGCTTTAGATAACTGGAGTAACGCTTACCTTTATTATCCCGAAAAATCAGAAACCCTCTATTCCATCGCTTATAGCTTATGTGCTTTGAGAAAATATCCTCAAGCCTATGGAATGTTAAGACTAGCTCTTAAAGTAGCTCCCAACTTTTTAACTTCACCTTTTCAACAAAGTATTTGGTCTTCTCGACGCTCTTTTGATCTTATCCTAAGCCAGCTAGAAGAAACGCTTCAAGAACGTCCTGACGACGAAGAAGCTCTTTTCCTCTTATCTTACTTTTATTTATTAAACCAAGAAAAGAAAAAAGCTAACTTGGCCTTAGAACATCTAAGACAAAAGTATCCTAACGATGAAACCATTCGCTTTCTTCAAACCCAAGTTTCTCGTTCATTACCAGATCTGTTTTCAAGAGCCGGAGAAAATCAGGAAAAAAATTCCTTAGAAAAACGTACAGAGCGTACACTTAGTAAGCAGATACGCTTGGGAGAAAAAGCTTTTCGGCAGGAAAAATACTCCGAAGCTCACCAACATTTTGTCCAAGCTATCTTGGATAACCCAAAGAATATAGAAGCTCGCTGGTATCTTTGTATGTCAACATTTGCTAAGGAAGAATATAGTTCGACTTACCGTATTCTAAAAGAGATTTTCCAAGCCACTCCCGAAAAAATCTCGTCTTTAGATTGGACTGGGCTATATCGAAAGCCTGAAGTTTTTGAAGAGAAGCTTTCAACTTTGGGACGCTGGGTTTTAGAAAAGGAAGAAGACGACCAAGCTCTATTTGTCTTTGGCTACTTACTAATTGTTAGTGATCGTCGAGATCAAGCCAAAGTGATATTTGAACGTTTGCAAAAGCGTTTACCTCAAGACAAAGATGTCGAGTATTTTTATCGTTTATTGCAATAGCAATCTTTGCAATGAAAGGAAAAAGCATGAAGAAGTTTTCACTCATTAGTTTTGGTTTTATTTTTGGACTCATAACAGCCTTTTCTGTTCCCTTGGCCTTTGGTGGAAATGGAGAAAGTGCTCTCACTGTTCTTCAAGATATCCGCACAACCCTGCAGGACATGAAAGCTCAAAATGACCAAATTATTGCCAACCAAAACTCCACTCCTACTTGGGAATACAAACAATTGGATTTTACAGGTCAGCTCCCAGAAGGCCAATATGAGATAATCAATGAACTAGGTGCGGGAGGATGGGTTCTTTTTCAAAAAGACCCCCAGTTTTCTATCTTTCGTCGCCAAAAGTAATCCTAAATCAAGTTCTAAATCTTTAAAGCTGTTGTTTTCTTTCAAAGAAAATTACAGCTTTTTTTATTTGAACATCTCTATATTCTATTTTTCTTATAGAAATTTTATGGTATGATAAATAGATCACTTTTAGCAAATTTTATCATAGGAGAATTCTTATGAAGGTATACATTGGCCTTTTCTTTTGTTTCTTTCTAGCCCTAAACTCTCTTTTCTCTGTCCCCATAACACCAGTTGCTGTAGTGGCCGAAAGCCCAAACTTCCATCCTACTTTCACTTCTGCATCGGCGATTGATGGAGATACGGCTAATTTTGCTCTTCATTCTCCTGGACAAAGCGGTTTTCTCGTCTATGACCTAGGAGAACGCCATGAAGTCACTTCTGTAACGAGTTTTGCTCGGGCCGCTTGTGGAGGATGTCATGCCCATCCTACAAACGTTGATTTCTACTTTTTTGCCGACGATGATTTTTCAAATAACTTAGATCCCTCCAATATAGAAGGGGATGCAGACATAGTCTTGATCCAAAACCATTCTTTTTCTGACTTAAACACAGCAGCAAATCCTTCCAATAGTTTCGAGACGGTTGTTTTCTCGAGCCCAGTAACAACACGTTTTATTGGAGAGCGAGTAAATACTGCAGAATTTAATGATTTCGATAATTTCCAAATCGGTGAGATTGTCTTTGAGGGAGAACTGGCTCCTTCGCTTGTACCAGAACCTACGAATGCCTTTCTTTTTCTCCTAGCAAGTTTTTTTTGCTGGGGAACTTTTCTAAAAAAAATCTAAGGAATTAACATGAAATTGTCTATGAAGATTTTTGCAAGCTTAGCCGCACTCATTCACATATTGTTTTTTTCCATGGAAAGCTTGCTCTGGCACACTCCTAAAATCCAAAATATTTTCAAAATGACTCCAGAAAATGCTCAGATAACAGAGCTTATGGCATTTAACCAAGGGTTCTATAATCTCTTTTTAGCTCTAGGAGTTTTTGTTGGATTAGGCCTTCTCGCAAAAGGGAAAGAAACAGTTGGTCTCACCTTAATCGCTTATGCTAACATTTGTATGCTCGGAGCAGCCTTGGTTCTTCTTTGCTCTTCTCCTGGCATGATGAGAGGAGTAATTTTACAAGGGGGACCTCCTTTGATTGCTCTAGCTTCTATGTGGCTTTATCATTCTAAGCAAACAGCTAAAAGTTAGAAGCAGCATTAAGAGGTAAAGCGTATTTTATTATTTTTCAGAAAAGGAAGTCTTCTATGTCCGAGACAAAACAAGAAAACTCTGTTATCGACCCCAAAACAGAAAATCTCACCGTACTTAAACTAGCTGGTGGAACTCTTTTTTTCTTAGGCTTACTTTCCTTCGCCATGGCAAAATTTGCTCACCCTGATCTCAGTCTAGAAAAAGTAAACATGGTTTTATACACCACTGTTCTTCTTTCTATGGGATACCCCGCACTTCTATACGTCAGATCCTTATCAAAAATCTCTCTTCTAGAAAAAAGAATTGAAGAGCTGGAGAAAAAGTCCTCCTAAAGATCTAGTCATATGCTTTCTGCACTTCTTCAGCTTGTTTTTTGATTGTTTTTATAACAACGGGAAGGAGCTATTTCCATTGAATGAAATCAAAAAACCTGAGTTTCAAATAATCTATGGCAAAAGCAGGAAGCTGAAATACCCCCGACTAAATCCACAACAACTCAACGACATTTGTTTATTTCCTCCCACCTTTGAAGAAAAAGTTTCTCTCAAGCTGAAGTTAGAAAAACTGACCAACCGTAATTCCAATAAAGTTTTACCTATTTTAGAGTCCTTGCTCTGGCGAAATCTCAGCGAAGAACTTCCCGTAGAGGAAGAAACGTTTCTCTACCAAAGGAACTTTCAGGAGTGCAGAAAGCTAAAGCACTCAGTCGGAAAACTACTAAGCTCAAAAAATTATCAAGCCAACTCTCCTTTCTGGAATGACTTTGTCGCTTTACTTGCCCTAGAAAAAAGAAAGCTAGAATGGCTCGAAGATAAGATTTATCCTATCTTATATTCTACTGCCTTAGAGGTTGCACGAGGAGAAGTAAATCAATTCCTGATCAAATACAAAAATAGCGAAAAATTAGAAGAATTCAGAAATTTAAGAGAAACTCAAGTCTCTTTTAAAGATGAACTAAGTTATTTATTAGAAGGAAATCCTTCCTCGTCGAAAGGAGTTATTAGCGGAAATAATATTTCCATACGCGTACCCCAAAAATACAATATAGGGCATGAATGGAAAATATTTTTGACTCTTGTTCATGAAAGCATTCATTTTATCAGCACAGAAAGGGAAGTTCGTAGAGTAGAGGGCCTTGCTGCCCTCGACGAAGCAATTACTCAAATAGTCACCTACCTAATCGCAATAGAATACTTAGAAAAAGGAAAAACGCCACTGAGAGGAGCCTATAGACCTTCTCTTTATTCCATGGGATATAGCGAATACATAATAGTGGTTTATCAACTTCTTTCCAAGATCCCCCTCTCTTATTTTGTAGCCGCGATGTTAAATAGCCAAGATTGGGAAGTGTTAAGGGAGAAGTTTCAAGAGGAGTTTGGCAGCGAGGATTCTTTGGCTAAGTATGGCGAAAATTTACAAAATCTATATCCTGAGCATCCTTTATTTTGGGATAGAGAAACCAGAACTAGGCACCCTAGACAACGTCGTCTCGTCTCTCCTGATGAGCTAGATTTAACAGCACGAATTAAAAAAGCAATGGTTAAACAAAAAATGGGTCTTCCCAATGTAATATGCGAATGCATTTTGTTTCTTTGGTTTTCTGGATGGATGATTTTGCTGTTTTTGTTGTTTTTGTTGATGGAATGGATTTTCTCTTTTTTATATTGAGAATTCGAATGTGGTACTGCACCAAGATAACGGTTTCAGATGTCAACTTAAGGGCGCAAGTCTTTGTTTTCTTTACCGCGAAGCGGTAACATAATAAAGCCTGGGGTTTCAACCCCAGGAACATGACGTCCACCCCAACCCCATGTGCTGAAGGCACTATATTTTTTGTTCCTGGGTTTCAACCGACAAAAACCTTTGTTTTAGAAAACTTTTCCTTATAACAAAAAATATCTTTGGGATTAAAAAATCTATATTTCATGATGTGCCTTCAGCACATGAATCGGGGGAAATGCGTTATGTTTCCTGGGGTTGAAACCCCAGGCTTTATTATGTAACCGCTTTGCGGTAGGCACATTTTAATATCTATGTTTATCTCGCAAAGCCCATTAAACTTTATGCTTGTTATGTTAAAAAATACCGAATTTCAGTTTTAAAATCTTGTGTATAAAAGTAAGGGTTTTAGCCCCTGGAAATAAGAAACACAAAGAAACTGGTGCCGTAGGTACCAAGGAAATTACGTCGTGCGTACTCGCTATTGTTTATTCCTCTTGCTCCAGGGCATAAATCCCTGGCTACGTGCCTCAGTCGCTACGCGACCATAAACTAAAAGAAATTTCTTATTTCAACAGTAGTCGGCTTTGGCTCTTGTGGTCATCCTAAAACCTCACACGCTCTCCGCAGTTTCTCGCATCATCGCTTCCAAGGTAACTTTGGGGCAAATGTGGCCTTCAATATAGTGAATCAGGTTGGTGGCGGCACCTCGGATGCGCTTTTCTGCTTTTTCGTCAATGCAATTATCTTCTCCATCAAATATCTTGTATACTTCAGGAACAGAAACGAGGCTAGGGAGAACGATGGCCCCGACATGGGCACAAACGCTTCGTAGATGCTCTAGTGATTTAATCGCTCCGATTTGCCCCGCGGCAACTCCGACAAGAGTCACTGTTTTTCCTGAGAGAACCGAGGGAAAGCCTAGGTTTTCGATAAGCAACTTTGTGACACTACTAAAACTTCCGTGATATTCAGGGGTGGCAAAGATCACTCCGGTTGCTTCGGAAACAGTTTTTTGGAGCTTCTCTATCTCTTCGTTTGTTCCTGTTCCGGGAGGCAGTAGAGGAATTTTAGAGGGGTCGATAACCTCTACAGATATATTTTGTTTTTTAATTTCATCTACGACCAAAGATAATACCTTTGAAGTGTAATTTCCTGGTCTAACACTTCCTATAATAGCGACTATTTTTATTTTTCTGTTTTGCATGTACGCTCTCCTTATTGAATTTATTAAATGGCTATTTTAAAAGAATTGAAGAAAACTAAAACTTAAAATTTTGAACCTCATCTTGATCTTGGAAACTATATTTTCTATAATTAACATAATATGGCATGTATCAGTAATCTACACACTATCGGGAATTTCTATGAATATTGATATTCAGCAGGCCGATGCTCTGCTCTTCTCTTGCGATGTACTTGCTCTTAAGTATGCCCAAGAGTTATATGGGGTTGATAGAGCGGTCGTCAATTGCTTATTCTCTGACTGCTTAGATGTTGAAGTGAACATTCTTCCGACTCAAACTCAGCTAGTTCCCACCGAAGATAAATTGACTGCACCTCAAGTCCTCTTTGTTGGAGTGGAACCTCTATATGATTTCCAATACAAAGAAATTCGACAATTTACCTATCTTGTTTTAAAAGCCCTTTCAGAATACAAAGAACTGAGCCACTTAGCTTTAACTTTACACGGTATGGGGTACGGCTTACAATTGTCAAAAGTGCTTTTGGCGGAGTTGGCCGGGTTGCACGATGCCATTGCAGAAAAAAAATTCCCTATTTACGTCAAGCGAGTTTCTATTGTAGAAAATCATCAAGGTCGATCAAAACGCTTGCAGGATATTCTTTTGCAAATTCTCCCTTCTGGAATTCTTGCCACCAACACTAAGCTATTAGAGTAAAGTCCCCCAAAATGAGAAAAAAAAATATTCTTATAACTACAATAGGTTCTTTAGACTGTATCTCTTCTTGGTTATGCAAAACAAGAAATTTTGATGTAGCTCTGATCTATTACCCAAAAGAAATCAAGCCCGATGTAAAAAAAAGATTAGAGAGTTACGCAGACTTTGTTTTTTACCAAGAGGGTTTTAAGTATGAAGTTATTCAAAAAATAATCAGAGAAAACCCTGAACTATTAGAGTACGATTACTACTGGATGCCTGATGATGATGTTTTTTTGAAGAAAGGGAATGTTAATTTTCTTTTCGACCAAGCGAAAAAGTATCAACTTGGTCTTTCCCAGCCTAGTACAACGAAGGAAAATGCATCTTGGAAACTACTGCGGCACCAAAGGGGTTATGAAATACGTTATTCCAACTTTATAGAAGTTATGTGCCCACTATTTTCTCTAAAATCATTAAAAACTTGCCTAAAATCATTTTCTTATAGTAAATCGGGCTGGGGGTTGGATATTTTATGGTCTAGCCTAATTTCAGAGAAGATAGGTATTATCGATAGTGCTGTTGTTCGGCATACAAAAAAAATAGACCTAGAAAAGGGAACTTTGTACCAGAAACTTTTGCAGGAAACAGGAAAAACTCCCAAAGAAGAGCTAAAGTTAATACGTTTTCAACACGATTTAACATATAAGCCCGAAGTATACTCTTATGTCTACAAAAAAAAGTCATTCATCGGATTCTGGAAAAAAGCTATTCACAAATATCATAGTAAACAAAAGGGACATTGCCAAATGAGCCAAGATAAAACCTCTGAGACAGCACCCAAGAAAAGAGGAGGTAGTAAATTTTCTTATAACACTTACGTTTCTTCAAAGCATAAATATTTTTATATGGCGTCAGGAAAAGTCGCCTGTTCCAAAATAAAGATGACTCTTCACGAGTTGGAAGGCTACCTTGTACCAATTGATCCCTCTATTGTCCAACACCGAAAAGAGGAGGGAAGGGAGTTTGTTAAGAACTTATTGGATTTTGACAAAAAAGAATGTGTTGAGATACTCTCTTCAAAGGATTGGTTCCGATTTTGTTTTGTTCGAAATCCCTACTATAGACTATTTTCAGCCTATAAGTCTAAGTTCCAAAAACTTTCTGATCCGCAATATAATTGGCTAAAAGATAAAATTCGAGAGAAATACGATTACCCTGTTCGAAATGGACACCCCGCTGGAATAGTTGCTTTTCGCGACTTTGTCAAATATCTGCAAGAGGAGCCCAAAGTTCTTTCTGATGGTCATTGGAATGTTCAAACATCACATCTAAGCTTTGGAGCTATTCCCTATGATTTTATTGGACGGGTAGAAAATTTTACGGAAGACTTCCAATATGTTTTAACTAAACTCAATGCATCCGATGACCTAATCGCCCGCGTTGCTGAAAGAGTTAACACAACACCTCAAGTCTATCATGCGGCAGCTTACGACAAAGAACTGGCGGATTCTGTTTATGAACTATATGAAGAAGACTTTGAGAACTTTGGCTACGACCGTGATAGCTGGCTTTTTGATTTTGAGGGAAAGAATGAATATCCTCCCATTATCATCTAAATAAGGATTTAAGATCTATCCTTCTTCATTCCCCTGAATCTTTCCCCAAACACCAAGGCAAGAAGAGCAAATCCCACAACAAAGCGACAAGCAATCCTCCCTCGGCCAAAATAGCAAATTCCCGATATACAGGGAGAGAACTCACCGCAAAAAGAGCAAACCCTAACATTAAGATAAACGAACGCAAAAGAATGGAGGGAAAAACTCTCTCTTCTAGCGATTCTCGCCAATTTTTTTCTCCCCGTTTTTTTTCTTCTTGGTAATGTAGAAGAATGTGGAGGCTGTCATCGACAATAATACCGATAAGGCCTGCAACGAGAATAACCGTATATATATTGAGGGAAATAGAGGACAAAGCCATTAGGTTAAAAAAGCTGATAAGGCATAGAGTATTTGTAATTAGAGCTATTAGCCATAGCTTAAAAGAGCGCAGAAGAATGAAAAGGAGCGCAAAGATAGCGCTAATTCCTAGAATAAGAGAAGTTTTTTGAGTTTTTTCGATACCGAGGAAGCTTTGAGCAAGAGCAACGGAATAGCCAGTGGCATAGATATTTTGAGCGGCTAGTTTTTTTTGATAGATAGGGAAAACCTCTTTTGTTAGTTTTTCTCTTAGTTGCAGTAGTTCTTGAGGAGGAAGGGATTTGAGGCGACAACCAAAGCGTATACTGTGGTGGGGAATCGAGACGAGCTGTTGAATTTTATGCTGATAGAGAGCAAAGAAACCATCTTTAGCTTTTGTTTTTTGGGAGAATAAACCTAAAAAGGGACGAATAAACCAGTAGATCGTAAACTCAGTCGCTTCGGGAGTCACTCGGAAATGTTTTTCTCGGGCGTTTTTTTGGGACTGCTCAATCTTTGTGTTCACTGCACAAACAATAGTCACAGGACTCACTATTTGGACAATTTGGCCTTGAGAAACTTTCAGGATGTCTTTTTCAAATTCCTGCATGAGCTTGTATATTTCGGACTTTTGTACTTGATTTATAAAAGTTTCCTCGGGAAACTCTACTATAATTTCGAAAGGAGTTTTTGCTTTGAGCTCTTTTTGGACAAAGAGACTGGCTTCTACGCTGGGGTGCTCAGGGGGAAGAAGTTGTAGAAAATCAGCTTCTCGTTGGATAAGAAAGGGCGGGAGAAGAAACCAAGGAAAGGCTGATAAAGTAAATATGATTACCAGTAAAGGAAAGGTAAAAGGTATTTTTGGTAAGGAAAAAGACAAAGAGGACCGAGAGGTCTTTAGAGGAGGAGGAAACATGTGTAAAACAATGGCAATTGTCGCAAAAGCTGAACTAAGAATAAGAAAAAGCTCTTTTCCAAGAGTAGCCAGAGGAGTAAGAGGACTGTAAGCTAAGGTGGAGAATCCAATAATCGTTGTCAATGCAGCAAATAAACAAGCTTTCCCCGTGAGAAGACGACTAGATTTATCGTAAGGAATTTTTTCCATATGAACAAGGGCAGGTACAGCAATTAAGAAAAAAAAAGGAAAAAGAAGTGGGGTGAAGAGATGTGCCTTTTGGCCACTTAGTTTATGATAGATAACCCAGGTAGCAATGGCTGTAAGCAAAGACAGACAAAGAGCTCCCAGTGAAGAGCGAGACAAACGAAATCCTTGGAAGGTGACAAGACAAAGAAAAAAGGTTAGAGTAAGAAGGAGGAGAGCATCTTTTTCCATGATACTCTGAATTTCACTGAAAAGGAGAGGAAAACCAGTTACTCGGAGAGTCAAATTTTCCTGTTTTTCTTTCCGAAGAGGGGAAACGAGTTGAGCGATTCTTTGGGGAAAATCTGTTTGGAATTTTAATTTTGGTTTAAGGAGAAGCCAAATAATAGCGGTTTTCCCATTAGGAGAGAGAAGACCCGTTTGAAAAAAAGGATCTTTTTGCAGCTCTTGGATTTTCTTTGAAGAGATTTCTTCGTAAGGAGTTGGAACATATTTCCTTGGGAGTCCAGGACGAAACTTAGGAAGTAGCTTCCCCAGCCAAGAAGGGGTAGGTTCTACTTTAAAGTCATAGAGGTTAGTGATACTAATAACCGACTCTAGGTCTTTCGATTTTTCGAGTTGGGTGGTTAATCGATCAATTAGATGCAAAGTCGAGGCACGAAAAATAGGATTTTCAGAGTGGCTATCTGTGATGGCAACAAGAAGAATATCATTGGTGCCAAAGGCATCTTGAAATTTACTGAATTCTTGGGTAATGGGACTCTCTTTCTCAAAAATTTGAGCAAGAGAGCGATCCACTTCCATCTGAGAACTTCCCCAGAAACTGATTCCTAGGGTTAGAAAAGTAAAGAAAATAAAAGAGAGGCGCGTTATAGTCATCAATTATTATTTTTTCTTTCGAAACTCTTTCTCAAATTGAACCCAGTCTTGAGGAGTTTCCAAATCGGGTTTACCAAAAAACAACTTCCCCATTTTATTGACATGTTGCCAAAGATAGGGAATGCGTGCTTCCTTGGTTAAATAATCCAAAAGAAGCTCTTCGCTTTCCTCAGAGAATTTATTGCGAACATAGTCAAGGTCAAAGATAGTCAAAGAAACGATAAGAATATCTTTCTCTTCTTTGTTTTCTCCATAAACTAATATTTTGTCTCCCACTGATTTCAAATGGTAGACCACACTCAGCTCTGAGCATTGTAAAGTTCTCTGGGCTCCCTCCTTATGTAACTTCAAAGATGGATGTATCTTGCAATCGTTTTTTTTGAGTAATACTCTCCAATAAGAAAGATTCGAAGAAGATATACTTGTGGTTTCCCTATCGACGGAAAAAAGATAGGTAGGTTGGTTGTAGAGAAGGAAAAAATGCTTCAGAGCAAGATCACTTTTAGGGTAAACCCAAGGTAAGGCTTTTAAAAACTGCAAAGAGACAGCTCTTTCATTCTCTACTTTTTTCCTCAAAAGTAAAAGCTCTTGGGAGCCCTTAATTCTCTGAGCTTTTTTCTCCCAAGAAACAATTTTTTTGTAACTAGAAAGAAAGCGCTGAAGAATAATCTGAGAACTCTGAGGAGTTTGATAGTGAGGTATAATAAAAGCGTCAAGAACCGATTGTAAAACCAGAGTGTTATCTTCTTTTTGTAATTTGTAAAGCAAGAGATCATATATTTGCGGTGCAGAGTACAAGGTTAACAAGCTAATGAGTTTTGCCTGTAAGCTAGGAGCATATTTGGGCTCTCGACAAATATCCAAAAGACGCTCGACAATCTGAGGGTGTTGCAAACAACGGGGAGCAATTTCTTTAGGGTAAGATTCTTGGATAACTAAACGATTCAATAAAGATCTGTTACCTTTATTTTCTTGGAGTTTTTTTCCCAATTCCCGGGTAAAAACCGTTAGATTGGCATGAATAGCCCGAAGAGATTCATAGAGGCGTTGTTCTTTTTCAATGAGCTGGTTAAAGCTTTCACTTAGAGCAGAGCGGAATTTAGGAGATTTTCCTTGGCTAAAAATAGCAGGGTTTTCTTTGCCAAAATAGCTTAGAAGATAACGAGCGACAGGATCTTGCTCCTCTTGAATTCGCTGAAGTAAACGAGCTGGCTGGGTAAACTCTTCTGGGCGAAAAAGAGTATCCTCTTCATTTATCAAAATGAGATCTATCGCAATATGCTGTTTGGAAAGATCCCCTTGGAGAGACTCCGATATCGTATCTAGACGAGATCTATTCAAGGGGATCTTTTTTAAAATCTCTAAGGCTATCGATTGATACTTATTAGGAATTTTGGCAATGGTGAAAAGTTCCTCATAAAAAGAAGGGGTTTTCTCAATAAGAGTAAACTCTGCGCTTTCATCAAGCAAAAATTGAGCGGAGGACTCCTCTGAGCCGAAAGTTTTCCCTAGAGCCTTAAGGTCGCGCTTTTCTCCAGAAGAAAAAATTAATTTCTTTTTCATCTCTTTCTTGATCCGCTCGAGCTCTTGAGCTCTTTTGGCTGGATTCATCTTAGCCAAATCTTTAAAGGAAAAAGAAGAAGGCGTTCTTTGCTTTTTTTCAAATAACTCTTTTTTCTCTAAAATCTTTTGACAAAGAGAAAGAAGCTTCTCATCTACAACTTGTCCCCAAAGAACACTTCCCTTACTCAAAAAGAGAAAGGTGACCAGGAGAAAAAAATAGGGTTTCCAAAATTTCATAGTTATCTACCTACTTATTATAAACAATTTCTAATTCTTCATAGGAAAGTTGCTGAGGGCTCATGAATAAGTTTAGAGTAACTTCCTCTAAGAGCGGTGTGCGAAAATCAGGGCCCTGAAAAGTAAATTGGTAATCCACTTTTTCAACAGGCGAATTAATTTGAAGATCTTTTTGCCCTTCTCCATACTGATTGGTGAGCTTTTCAGAAAAAGCTCCTCCATTGACACTGGCTTGGCAAGATAGTGTTGTATCAGGAGCGTCAGGGAATTTGTGATAGCCTGTCCAGCGGATTGTTCCAAAGTAAAATTTCTGTTTTTTTCTCGAAGAGGAAAGATCAAATTCCCCTGTTATGGTCGTATCCTTATAGCGAGCATGATCTCCTATTTCCGCATTAAAAACAGTTCCTGGACTCTGAAACTTTAGTTTGTTTTCCCGCTCTTCTTTATCTCTCCAAATACTAAGTGGGTTTCCGGAAAGTTCGACAATATCACCTTCGGCTGGTTGAGGATTGAGCTTATGACCTTTTATATTAAAGTCCGTAAGCTGAACTCCTTCCCAAGAAAAATCAATGTGGTACCATTCTCTAACGTTTAAGTTCACAGGAATTTGCTTCTCGTGGCGGCTAAATCTATGTAAATGAATGAAGGGCAAGGGGCTCAAAATTTTCTCAAAAAAAGTGGCGTCTTTAACCTCTCTACTCTCTAAAATTTTTTGCTCATTTTCGTCTCGACTTTTGTGAACTTTTTCTAACTTGGAAGATGTCCATAGTTCATTATTTACGTCGTAAATAAGCTTATAAATTTCATCTGTAACCTTAATCGTTACTTCCTTGGCCCATGGCCCATCGTAGATTTTATCCCACTCCCAATTGTCAAAATCCCATACATAAAACTTGAGCCGGAAAATCATCCAGAGCTTAAATTCGTTAAAATTAGGATCTCCCGTTCGAACCCCATCGTAAACTTTTTCCATAAACTGCAAACCAAAAAGTTGACGACCTTCTTCAATCTCTAGTTCTTTTTTTTTCCACAAAGCCGTTTTTTTATTTTTTAAATTTTTTCGATAAATTTCTTCCCCATGCTTAAAGAGCCTCTCTAAAAAGTCCGGGTGCATAGGGGCTCCGCGGAAAAGACGAATGCTCTCACTTTCTGTTACGGGCTTATAGTAGCCATTGCTTACTTTTTCATCGACATCCTTCTCGGCATAAGTCAGGGTTCTAAAAACGCGTAGAGTCCCCGTCTCCCGAGAGCTAGTTGAGGAAGCGGGCTGGTAGATAACACCTGTCACTAAATTCATCGGAGGAAACAAACCCAGAAGAGCCTCTTCTTGAGAGTGTAAGATCCAGTGCGGGTCGCCATTATTGAGAATTTGAGAGGGCTTAAAAAAGAAAGAAAAGTGGCCATCAAAGACGTTGAAGGGATCATGACTGACAATGGAGTCAGCATCGGTGTAAGCTCCGTCTGAGTAATTCTTATTTTCTTCGCTATTGGAATAGGTGCAATCTTCTGTCGGGTTCCCTCGAAACAAACTCCCCACATAAGAATGAGACTTTTCCTTATCTCCTATTCCCGTAAGAAGATGGAAGCTACGAGGAGGAAGACCGTCTCGGCTTTCTCTATCTTTTCTGCTTTGCCGAGCCCCTTCCCATTCTTTTTGCATGGTATGGCGCCGCACTTCAAATATCTTGACTTGATAGCGTATTTTAGCAGCCGATGCCATGTAGCTAACGTTTGTTGGTTTCCTTAGAGAAGTGGGATTTTTATCTGATTCAGTTTTTTTGCGGACGACTCGTCCCAGAGATTCGATTTCAAAGATTCCCATAGGGCCTAAACAAAACTCTGTTGTGTACTCTTGAAGATCCAACTTATCGATTTTTCGATAGAGGTTAGAGTCAGGATTGCGGTCGTTTAAGTGCACATTGGGGTTAGCATTAGCATAGATCAATTCTGCTTGCAGCTCGTCTTTGACTTGTTTCTTTAGAAAGTCATCAAATTCTGGCCAAGAACGAAAAGGCATGTTATTTCTACGTTGGTTAATGATCTCGTTGACAAGTCCATCGACTAAATTATTAGGAAAACTAACGGACTTATTGTCGATAGACTTTCCTGATATTCCCCGAAGAACGGCTTTTAAGACGGTGGCGGGAGCAGTGTTTAAATCAATGGGAGAGCGACGTTCTATTTTTACTCCATCTGGGAAATGGCCTGGTTTAACCGCTTGTTCGTCTGTCCAAGAATCCGCTGTGATAAAATCCTTGATTTTGTCGTATTCTTCTGGCTTAAGGATGCCCAAACGAACTAAATCATGAGTATATTGATAGGCAGGTGGTTCTTTGCTCGGAGATTTTGGCTTGGGACGATTATTGACAATGGCCGCAGCAATAACAGAGGGGTCACCCAATTTTACTACCTGGCAAAGATTGTCCAAAAGTTTTGTGATTTTGCCATTTTCATCGCTATCATTGATGTTTATCATAGAGTTTGCGTTGCGAACGCGCAGAGTGTAGTACTGCTTTTGGGGACTTTTATCTTTATCCAAATCCAAAGGATAGCCGGAGTAGGAAAACTTATCATTTGCGGCCGATCCCAAAAAGGCTTTCTCTTTGTTTGGGAAAGAAGGAATTTTGGCATGCTCTAAAGGAGTGCTCCAAGTTTGCTTTTCCCCCTCACTTGTTTCTCCTGAACGATAAACCCACTGTTTACTTGTTTTTTCGGAATCGGACTTGTTGCGTTCGTCGCTATAGGCCACTTCACGAAAAATTTCTTGCAATTGGGCAATGGCCACTTCAACGCCTGCTTGGGCCACCATTTTTGCTTCGACGTCTTCCTTGTTATTTTGAGAAGCGGATTGATCCACTCGGGTAAAACTAACAAAACTAGCGCCGATGAGAGCAAGAGCAATGAAAATTCCCATTGAAACAATGAGAAGGACTCCTCCTCTCTCTGGATTAGAAAGACCAAACTTAGAAAAACGGCTCGAAAAACGATTGGGATAAGAAGAAACTACTCGATAATCTTGCGTAGAGGTCTTTCGATCTCTAGTAGGTATACGTCGATCATTTTTAAGTTTTTCCATGATTCACTCTGCTTTATCTGAGGTAAATTGGGCTTAGCCAATTGTACCAACAAGTTTTCGAAGGATTGTCTGACACTTGCAAAGGGTAAACCCCAATAAGAAGCCTTCGGAAGAGCCAAGCTCTCAAGTGTTTTTTCGCAAGCTTGCACTTGTTTTTCTAGTTCGGATTCCGAAATTTCCAGAAGATTTTTCGTAATTTGAGCTAGTTGGTAGTAAAGATTGCGAATTTTCAGAAACTCCTTCATCTCCCCTATGTACATTAGAAACTCTTCCGAGATTTCAATGTCGTGCGTTACACGTTGATCCATAAACTCGACCACAACTTGGCAGTCTAGATAAACCTTATCTAGATTGTAGACCTTTTGAAAAATAGTGCCGCGTTGAGGTACTTCCTGAAAATCTTTTTTCAAAATAACGCGCTCTTCCCCTTTTTTTTGAAGGTAGATAGCAATTTCAGGAAGATTGTCTTTTTTATCTGTTTCCAAAGAAATTTTGACAGCTACTTTAGCAGGGCCACTAGAAATATCATAACTGGTATAGCGGGCATTTTCAATACGTAAGCGAAAAGATTCTCGTTGTTCTTGTTCTGGTTCATTCTTTGGCAGTTTCTTTTCTACTTTTGTAGAAAGCTCCATATAGGCTTCGACAAGGAGTCTATTCACGGGACCGAGGTCATCTTTATTCCAAGAACTCATGCGAATGAGTTTTTGCGTTTCCGAAGGAAAAAGCCCCCAAAGAGACTCTGAGTAGATTAGTTGAGGACGCTCCATCAAAAGGTTAAGCTCTACCAATAAAGAGTTTAGGTCTTCTGAAGAAATTTGTCCTTCCGATTTACCTAAACTCAAACTTAGCTCAGAAGGAATTTGCTCTCGGAGTGATTGGCTAAGAGAATCGTCTGATGAAGATATCTTCTGAGCTAAAACGAGAAGACTGGCCCTATCATCTTGTTGAAAGAAATAAGCAGGATCTTTGGCCTTCGGAGAAAAAAGAAAAAAAGCAATCATTCCTAAAAAAACAAAAATAACGAGATAATAGTTAGACCAAGGTGTCTCTTCTTTCCCTTGACTTAAAATGGGCTGCGAACGCACCGGAAAAGAAGGGGAATCTTTCTTTTCCAATTCTTTTAAGTTAAGCTCTTCGCTATCGGGCAAATCAACATCTAAAAAAGAATAGTCTAGTGATATTTTTTCTACCGTAGAAAGAGAGCCCTCTTCTTCCTCTTCTTCACTTAGATCAACTTCTCCCTCAAAGCTTTCTTCTAAGGGAGGTGGGGCCATTTTAGAAGGAGCATACTTTAAGGGGATTTCCTCAGTTGCAGTCGCACTATCATCAAGAACGGGTAAAGGTAAGCGAATTAACTCTGGGCTAGTATGAGGGAGTAAATCGGGAACTTCTAAGTCACTGACTTCATCCTCTGAGTCATCGTCTTCTAGATAGTCGTCAAGTAGGGTATCCTGCTCTTCAAAATTAGGAATATCTTCTAGTTCTTCTTTTCTGTCTTGAAGAATTGCAGCAGGTATTTCCTCTTGGATTTCTTGGCGTAAAGTCGAGGCTGATGTGATAAAGTCATGCTCCAAAGGATAAATTAAACTCCTTTTACATTGAGGACAAAGACCTCTCTCTCCTTTTTGATCCAAGCGATAGAGAATCATTCCTCCACAATGAGCATGGTAAATTCCGTAAACGCGGGAAGAATCTGAAATGAGATGAGATTTTATCTCTTCCTGAGCAGCATACAAAAGAATCTCTATTTCTTGCTCGTCGGCCTGAGCTTTTTCCAAAGAATCGTTCCATTCTTGGCATTTGTGATAGAGATCCATCAAACTAATTTCTCTATTGAAGAGCTGGATAAGAAAAGAACGAATTTGTTCATGATAAATCTCTGCCGAGATTAGAGAATCAAATTTTTCCCAGAGAGAGTTAGTCGAAGAGAGCCATTTGCGTATGTTTTTCTCTTGCTGTTTGGAGTCTCTCTCAAAAATAAAGCCACTACTTTGGGCAAAAGCTTGCCAGATAACCAAAAGCTCCCCTAAAATATCTTTTGCTGGAATGATCTTCTCGGAACGAGACACCCATAAATCACAAAAGCTCTCATAGGTAGAACTTTTTAGATATTCCTTTATTTCAGGAGTATCTAGATCATTTTTGAAACGCAGAACTCCTCCTTGGACAAAAGGAAAAGTGCTCACAAAAAGACTTCTTCCTCCGACCTTCTCAGAAAAAGAAGGGTCTTGCCAACAGGAGAGAAAATCGCGAACTAAAACAAGCCTTTCCGGAAAAGATAGGTCTTCTTCCCGAGAAAAATGACTCAGAAAATCTTGCCAGGGAAAACCACCAAAAGCATCCGTAACAAGAAAAGTACCTGATTTGTCGGCCATTTTCCAGATACCATGAACATTTATCCATGAATTTTGAGTTAGAGAAGGGACTTTTTCGGAAACTTTAACGTCCGCTTGGCGAATAAAGTTTTCTCCTTTTGAATCTAAAGGCCGTAGATCATAATAGCGCTTAGTCCCTTTTACTCGCAAAAGCTGATGCCCTTTTTGGAAAACTTGTAACTCACTCTGAGAAGCTTTTTCTGGGTGGAGAGCCTCTTTGCTTGTTTCAAAAAACTGCCCCTTAATCTTCATGCAAACGCTCCAGTGCAACTAAGTAGATATCATCAAAATCGTTTTCTTGCTCATCTTGAGTGGCGAGTTTGTGAGCTAAAAATTTCAAAATTTCCTCAATGGTTTTACATTCTAACAGTTTCTCGTCCTTTAGATGAGGAGAAAAATTGCGGGTAGAAAAAATTAAGGTATCCTCAGGCTCTAATTTTATAGTAACAGGGTTTGCCTGGTAATCTTCCGGTTCTAGCTCTAAGCCAAGGCGAGGAACTCCAGGGGACTTATCCAGATGAAATTGGCCATTGAATTTATAAAGGTAAGGAAGGGCGGCTCGCAAATAAGTAAACTTATCTTCGATATAGTCCAAAACTCCAATCGTGCTCGCAAAATTAGGAAAACGAGAATCGTGACCGGAATGGTGGATACTTTGTAGTTGTTCTTGTAGTTTGTAAATCACTTCCCCAACAAAAGGAGAAAGGTTTCTCTCAAAAAGTACTTTAACAGCGGCCAAATACAAAGATCCCGCTAGCCCTGTTACGTTCATATTAAAAAGACCTATAATCGAACGAGCAGGATCTAAATGATAGGCAAAGAGGGCTTTTCCTCCTGGACGAGGAGAGGGGTGATATACCCGGTGGAGGTTATATCCCATAATTTCGGGAAGTTCCTCTTCTGCTAAAAATTGAGCAGAAGCTAAAGCCTCTTCTATTTCTTCCGCAGGATCTAATTTTTGAAGGAGTTTTTTTATGTCTTGAGAACTAATTTTACCGTTTTTATAGCTTTTCTCAACGACTTTTGCGATAAATCCAGAGCGTGCAATCAGGTCGAGAAGCTTATCTGGCTCTGAAAGAGGATCATCATTGTCAATTGCTTTGAGAGTGTGCTGAGTTAAATGGTCTTCTCCCATCAATTGAATACCTTCTTGTTCACTTAAGTTGTAATGATGAACTAGATTTTGAAATTCTTCATAGCTCTCCGCTTGGCGAAGTGAAGTGGCTACTTGAAAAGAAGGTGCTTCCCCTGATCCTTCTCCTTTTCCTCCGGCCCCACTTCCTGCTTGAAATTGGTTCTTAAGGCGTTCGTTTTCTCGGGCTAATTTATCGCCAATCTCTTGGATCTCCACTTTTTCTCTCTCTGAACGAGAAAGCTGCTCTCGTAAAATAGACATTTCTTCAGCAGACCCTTGTTTTTGGAGCTTAGTGAGTTGGGCTTGAAGTTTTTCGACTTCTTTTTCAAAATCTGTTCTTTGTTTTTCTAGAGCACTCGTTTGACGCCTGACATCTTCTTCGACATTAACAATTCCTAGTTTAATAGGGTTAACCGAGATATTAAACATTTGTACTTTAGTTTGACTTTCTCCCCGAGCTGTCATTTCAGAAGCAAAGGAGAGTAGCTCAAACCAACTAACACCTTTTCGTAAGATTAAACTGTCCAAGCGCTCTGAGCGCATTTGTTTTCGCAAAATACTTAAGAAAGGGAGCTCTGCTTGGTGCGGCTCTCGGTAGGACAAATCTAACTCAGCATCGTCGAGAAAAATATAGACGCGGTTAGTGTTGTCGGCGCCCTCTTTATTTCCAGAACTTCCAGAACTTCCAGAAGTTCCAGAACTTCGAGAACTTCCAGAACTTTTTTCCAACTTCAGTTGGTGAGCGACTAAAAAAGTTACCTTTCCATAGACCGCAAAAAGGCGATTTAAGTATTGGAGTGAAATTTGACAAGCTTTACTAATTTCTTGAATTTCGGGATGCAAATCCTCATTTGCTTTCCAAACATTAAGAAGAGTTTTGTTTTTTGTGATGAAATAGCGTCTGCTCGCTCCTTGCTCTACTAGCCACTGGTTTCTTGCTTCTACCGTAGTGACATCAATGGTTCCTTCAGCAAATGGGTTTCCATTTTCCTGAAAATCATCTCGTAAAAGAGAAGGGAATTCATTGTTATCCAAAGATTCTAAATGTTCTGCTCCGACTTCAAAGAGATAAGTTTGTTGCCAAAAACTTCGAATACTGTTTTTTGAAAAAGAAGCCAAGCGAACAATGTATTCTAAACACTGCACTGCCAAATTAAAATTTTCTTCGTATTTGTTTATACTAAGAACACTTTTACGTAACTTGTGATTAACAAAATACTTCTTCAGATCACTGACATGAATATCACGACTTAGGTAAAGAGAGTGCATTTTCTCTTGTTTTAAAAACAAAAAGAGCTTTTCATTTTTCTTATCTTCCTCATCAAGGAAAGGTTCTTGAGCTTGATAAGAACGCTTATTTTTTTCATCCATACAAAGGAAAGGAAAAATCTGTATATGTTTATTTTCCTTTAGTAGAAAATAAAAACACACTCCATCGCCTTGAGGAGGCATCGCTGAGTTTAATGCCTCTTGCATTTCGTCGAGTTTTTTGCTTGGGTCATTTAGTAAATCACGTATTTTAAGATATAACTCTTTCATCAAACATCCCTTACATGCAAATGGCAAACTTTAATCTTGTATTCTCTGAGGCTTGTGAACTTTCCTCCTCGGGATGGAGTTTGAATTCTTCTTTAGGAATGGCCAAAAAGTCGATAGAAATTTCATTTTTCTTGGCCAAAATCTCGATTTCCTTTTTCAGTCGCTCTATCCCAGAAAAGCATACTTCAACCTCTATTTCAAATAAGGAGGTTTGATCAAAAACCCTCCAAGCACAATTGATCCAGTCGACCTCATAAGAAACGCGCTGCTTGTTCATATGCAAGTAGAGATAGTTCAAAAGAGTCAGCAAGTTTTTGCCTAGTTTAAAAAAACGAACATCTTGCTGAAATTGTTCATTTACATACCTTAGAGCATGCTTGTAGTTTTGACTAAAGAGCTCTTCTTCGCAAGTTTTAACTCGTAAAAAGAAAAAATCGGCCAATGAAGTGCTTGATTTAACACACATGCCCAAAAAATTTGTTTGAGCCTGATAAGACACTTTTGAGCTGTATTTCTTCGGGAGAAAAAATTCGACTGAAAAAGGAGGAGCTTGGCAATATTTTTCCAAAAGATTCAGTTTCTCCTGGACTATTTCTAAGGAGGGGTCGGTCAGGAAAAGTTCTATTTTACGTTCCTGAAAATCGTAAAATAGAGAGGAACTCCAGTCTTTCCAAGCTAAGAAATGAAACGAGCGAATTTTTCCTTCTTCTTCTTGGCCGAGAATTTCGTAATTTTTCTCTGGTAAAATAGGGAAAAGTTGACGTATTGCTTCATCTTGTTTCGGGTAATCCTTAATATTTTTTCCCAACTCTTGCCAAGCATTTTCCCAGTGGCTCCCTAAAAAAAGAATCCGTAGCTCTGGCGGTTCAAAAGGGAGTTTAGAAAGATGAAGAATGATTTTTTCGACAAGAAAATCTTGTTTACTATCTAGCTCTATTTGGTAGGGCTCTAGTTTCATACAGTCTTCTCGTCTCTTGAGTTCTAGAATTTGTTTATCTTTGCTCCGGTAATTTTCAAAAACGCGAAGCATTTTCTTTTTGGTGTTCTGATCATGAATAACTAAGTCGTAATTCTCAGATAACTTTGTTGCAACAAGGCTCTTTTTATTAATATGATCTATTAATAACTCCATGTTACGAAAGCCTTCGACATGAGACATGCGCCTTCGAATTTTTTGAGAAAGTCTTTTGACAAAGGCTGTTTTATTGCTTGATCCGGAGGTGATAAAAAGGATGCGACATTGGTGGTGTTCGATCGCTTCCTCTCGATTTTGGTACATAAACAAAGGAATGATTTTTGGAAATATTTCACTGAGAGTCTTTTTACCATCCTGGAGCATTTTAGCAAAAGTAGTAAAATTCTTATGAGTTGCTTCCAAGCTCTCTCGGAGTTTCTTTGTGGGGCTTTTACCCAAAGTAACCATCTGGGTAATTTTTTGGTTGACCAACTCGTATTTTTTGTCTTGAGCGAGCTCCTTTTTCAACTGCTCAAAATAATCCGCTAGTCGGTAGCGCTGACTATCTAGACCTGAAAGAAATTTATCTAGACTTTTTTGCTCCTCTTTTCTTTCTTTTAGATTTTTATCTAAAATGTGAAAACGATCTTCCAAAAGAAAGTACTCTTCTTGGATATGCTTGTCATTAAAAATAGTAAAGCGGTCTTTATCAATCAGGCTCGTTGAAAAAGGATTAAAAGAGGTTTTTGCTAATCTTTTCAGAGTACTATTGATTAGACGAAAGCATTCTTCAAAATTAGCTTCCATCTTTTCTAAACGTTGCCAACCTTCTTCTGTATTTTTTAAATACTCTGAAAATTGACGAAACTTCTTTTGCAAACGTCCTTGGTCAATATTACTAGGAAATTCTTGCTCTTGAAAAAAAGAGAAAAACTCTTTGCTCTTCTTCTCTAAACTCGAAAAATCTCGTTCCTTGTTTTTACTCTCATTTTCATTAAGCTTAGCCACTTTCTCTAAGCTTTGGCGAAGTAAATAGACTTTTTCAAAAACTTCCCCCGCAATTTTCTTGTAAAATACTTTTTCGACAAGCTCACGTAAATAAGAGTTTCCTAAGATAATTTTAATGAGATGCCGATCTCCCGAAGTGGGCTGCTCAATTATGTGCTGGAGGATACGAAAATGAGGCGAAGGGGTTTCTCTTAGATCAAAAAATAGCAATTGTTTATTGCTATGCAAAGGTGAATTTCCTAAAGATTGAATCGCTTTGTCAAAAAAAGTAAAGTAGCGGTCTTCTAGAAAATTTCCTTTTATCTTTAAAGTAGCATAGGGAAGAGATCTCTCAATTTCAAAGTGAGGAGCCAAAAAAGTCCCTTGGACGGACTCTAAATCTTCGGGAGTGGGTATTATGAGGTAACCTTCTTCATAGAGCTGAGAAATAGCAATATCGAGATAAATATCATTTGTCGGAAGAGTCGTTATAATGCAGGCTTTTTCTATTTTTCCCTTTAAACGGCTTAATATATCGATAAAACGCGCTTCTTTTTTTAGCTTAAAAAGCTCTCGGATATCAATGGCAAGTTCTTTACTGCTCTTCTTCTCTTGAAGGGCTTCTTTCAACTGTTCTTTAAAATTTTCTAAGCCTTCTGATTCCAGAGAAAGATAACCTTGGATTTTCAGAACTTCATCCTCAAGGTAAACCCGACAATTTTTCTTTTCAATTTGTTGCTCTAAAAGAGCGGGTTGTCGAAAGTTGGGATAAAAAATAACTCCTTTTAGGTGAAAAAGGAGAGAGGCATTACTTGTATCACTCTTAATTAGATAAATTCTCTTTTTATCTTTACTCTTAATAAATTCTTCGGCGTAATGTTTGTCCCAAGAGTAGCAATGATTTAAATCCAAGAAAAAAGAAACCTCTCGTCTTCTCGCCAAGTCGCCAAAAAAATTCTGGGCGGCCTTTTTTCCGGTTAAAGTTCCCGAAAGAGAAAGATAAACCTTACTTTCCTCAAAGTCATGAGCCGATTTTTCGACAACATCTTGTCCCTCTCCATAAATATCTTCTAGCTCTGCCATACTTGTGAAAGTTTGTTCTCGAAACCATGGGCGTGGCTGAGTGGGATGAAGAAGCTCTTTCACATGATCTAAGTGGTGAAAGATATTGAGGCTACCAAAGAGAGATTCTTGCTCAAATAACTCTTCTAAAAAAGATCTTTTTTGAATGATAAGATAAAGTTGTTGTTGTAAAAAAGTGTGGAGCTTGAGCAATTCTCCAACATAAGTAAATCTCTTTCCCTGAAAAGAAGAAAGATCTAAGATAAAAGGAGTCTGAACAGTTTTTTGCTTTTTTTGCTTATTGGCAAAACACTTTTCTAGCTCTTGGGCATTTTGGACAACGGCCAGAGTGTAAGCTTTATGCATAAGATTTCTTTCGTAACAGTGGCAGTATGGATGTGTAAGCAGGCAAAACAAAAGAAAGAATCTTGCCTAGCTTGTTTTCTTTGAGCTTTAGACTGACATGTTGACTGGTAATTGTAATAGGCCAGCTGTGTTCTGTCAACGATTTCCATATTTTTCTTCGAGGAGAAAATAAGAAAAAACGAAACTCTATGATAGACTCAAAATGGGATGTTTATGTGGTGGGGAGTTTAATACTTATGAAAAAGGGAACTTTTTTCCCATACAGAGCTAATTTTTACGCTTTAAAAAGTATCCAAAAAGCAAAGCTAGGCTGAGAAAAATTTGCGAAGAGGGCTCTGGTATCGCGGAAGAATTCACCAAATCATCTAACTCTTGAGCAGAGAGTACATCTGTTGTGAAAAAGACCTCGTCGATTACTCCCCCAAAGAAACTACTTTCGGTGCCATTATCAAAATCAAAGCTTCTTCCAATTCTCAACTCTACTCCAAAGCCCGTATCCACCTGCTCTACTCCTACAGAAGAAATAGCTTCCTTTGAACCCACTTCGATACCATCGATGTAAAGGCGCATGATATCCCCGTCAAACGTTTGGGCAACATGGCGAAAGACTCCTGTATCAAACGGATTATTGAGTTTAGTTGACCCGTCGTGAACATAACTAAACAAACGCCCCGGATTATTGACATCAACAGCCTTGTGGTGGTAAGTTAAGCCATAAGCCAAATTTCGTTGTGCAACAATCCCTGAATCAAAAGCCGTCCCGACCAAGCTAGGATCGACAAAAACCCAAGCCCCCAGAGAAAAAGAAGTAAAATTATCATTCAAAGCAGGTGAGTTAATCGTCAAATAAGTATTGCGATCAAACAATGCTCCTTGCCCTACCATCCCTTGAACAAAAGAGATATTCCCTTGGCCAACTGACAAAGTATGACCATTGCCGCTGCTATCGATGAGGTTATTTTCAAAACGCCAAAAAGCAAGATTATCCGCATTCATCCCAGAACATAAAACAAAAAGCAATAGGAAAAAGATAAGTGGCCTCATGGATATCCCCTTCTTCTGAAATTTTAATCTTAGATATTTTTTGAAAAATTTGTATTACTCCAGACTATCACATAGAAGGGAAAATTGTCAAGAATTATCTGAAACATTGGCCGGAGATGTGATCAACCCTAAAAGAATTTAGAAAAAAGACCACCACCACTTTTTTTATCCAAAAATATGGCTTGGTTGATGCAAATTTTAGCAATGAAGTCAACTCTGTTTAGTAGTTGTTTATTAATTGTATAAAAGGAGTACATAGGAACTTCTAAACCTCTTATTTCTATTATACTAGCTGATAGGGAAGTTCAATGGTAGTACTAAAAAACTTCAGTGAAAGTACTAAATGTATTCAATAGTAGTACTAAAATAATTCAGTGACAGTACTAAATTTATATAAAAATTCAATGGTAGTACTAAAATAATTCAGTGGCAGTACTAAATATAGCTTGTTTTTGTACCTTTCTTTTTCTTATTATAGCCCTTAAGTTGTAATTTAAAGGTTGTTTTAGTACTTTTACTGAAGTTTAGGGGACTTTTGATGAAAAAGAAAGCCAAATATCTTGAGCCCTATGCCAAGGAAAAGTGCGCCCATGCGGTGAGATGATTTAGTATTTCGAAAGATCTCTGGACTCTCTACGAAGTCCAGTACCCAACAAACTGACCTCTGAGGGAAACCAAAATGGGGGACAATAGCATGTTTGTAGTAAGGGAGTATAAGGCTCTTAGTTAGGAAGAGCTTATGACTTTCAGGGTAAGTAGAGCATGGTGAAGATTGAATTATCTGAAATCCGAGGTAGAGGTGCAGATTCGGCGGGCAATTACCTAAACCTAGCTGCCTACAGGTAGTTGAAGTTGTATGTCTTTCCACTGTTTTCTTGGAGAGTGTAAATAATTATCTTTGCAAAGCATAGTAGAGACAACTTCGCCACCCCTATAAGGGGGAAAATACCAAAAGGAACACCTAAACTCTACGCATCTAAATCACTTTAACAACTTGGGGATCATCTAAGTTGAAAAGCTTCATTGAAGCTATTGGGCGAAGGCTCTGAAAATTCAATATGATGACGGAACTCTCATAGTACCCAATGTTTTGCTGTAATTGGCAAGTCAATGAAATGGAGGGAGACTATCCAAAAGAAGTTTTGACTATCGACATTATGAAAAAACTATGGAGTCAAAAAATAGCACTAGATTAAGAGAAAGTCGCTAGACTTTTGTTCCCATAAACAAGAAGACGTCGCTGATTCTTACTATTAAAGAAAGTTTAAATATGTCGAGTAGTCTCTATATAACATACAAAGCTGTTGGGTTTTGGGCACGGAAAGTCTGGGCCATCGTTTTTTTGGAGCATCTTGTATATGTGGTCGAGGATTGGGTTAAGCAGCATGAAGATGACCAAAATGTGGCCTGGCTTAAAGACTGTTTAGATACTTGGGAGTCGGATCTTTACTACATAGATGATGGCTTTCATCTCGATGAAGATTGGTCCGAAAAAGAACTGGAAATCATCCTCTCCTTAATAGACAAAAGTTATCCCCTACTAAAAAAAGGTTCCTCTGAAGAGATGGGAGAATGGGAAGTTGAACCAGTTATTGAATTAACTTGTGCAATTCAGTCTCTACTTTCTGGTACATATTTAGAATCGCCGAGAGAAGGCTGGACAAAAGAAAAAGAAGCGCAACACTCTGCTTTCATAAAGAGCCAGTCGCGCATAAATCTGAAAAACGATCCGGGTGTGCGTTTTCTAATATTTTCTCTATTACTTATTGGAACGTGCGGCTTCTATCTGTACTATCTCGTTTATAAGTCTTTGCGGGAGAATCTTGTCAAGGAGCAAGATCCTAAACAGGAAGTCATTCAAGACTCCAGTGAGCAAAAAACACCAAGTATAGAAATTATCAGCCAAGGAGGCTTCCAGTTTTTACGCAATGCCACTTACAGTTGTGGTGGTGTCACCAACACCATCGAAGAGTACCAGCATGAGCAAACCGGGATGGAGTTTGCCATGATTCCTGCTGGAAGATTTATGATGGGAAGCGAAGAGGGCCGTCATAATGAAAAGCCTGTCCATGAGGTAGAAATAACACCTTTTTTCATGGCAAAATACGAAGTCACCCAGGCCATTTGGCAAAAATTCATGGAAACTGCTCCCTGGCAAGGTTGGATCAATATAAAAGAAGGAAATAACTATCCTGCAACGTATGTGAATTGGAATAATTGCCAAGAATTTTGCCAGAAAACAGGGCTATCGTTACCTAGCGAATCGCAATGGGAATATGCCTGCCGTGCAGGAACAAGTAGTAAGTATTACTTTGGTGATAGTGAATCTAGTTTAGAAGATTATGCTTGGTATGATAAAAATGCCTCTAATATTGGGGAAACATTTTCCCACGAAGTCGGCGAAAAAAAAACAAATGCTTTTGGGTTACATGACATGCTCGGAAATGTATGGGAGTGGTCTGAGGATAAATATGAAAAATATAATGCTCGCACAGAAACAGATCCTATTCGCACCACTGGTTCCCTTTGCGTGTTACGCGGCGGTAGTTGGTTTGATAGTGCCGATGTTCTTCGAGCTACTTGCCGTTTCAGTTACCTCTCCGGTCACTGTAGTGCAAATGTAGGTTTTCGTCTGTCTGCTAGTAAGAACGCTTTATAGTAAGAGTCAAGCACATTTCCTGTTCGGCAGGAGTACGTGTGATATAAAACGTTTTTTCAATATGAAACCTATGATCTAAATGGGTATTCTTAAATACCATATCAGAAACGACCCTTAATACAAGGCAAGGGTGGAGGGCAAGGCTCCTGCCGAGCAGGGGATGTGCCAAGATAAAAATATCAGGAGCCAATCACATCCCCTGTTCGGCAGGAGCCTCACCCTCCAGGGAACATGGTGCTTAGAAGGGTTTTTGATGATTTTTTTCAAAAGCGGTTTCAGATAAGCCTTAACCTCCCGGGAACATGAGCCTTCCAAAATTTTAGAAAGCGTTGTGGCTGCCCATAACGCTTTCCAAAATCCTCGGCAATCAAATTTTTTTTATCAGGTAATGGGGTTTAGTGCTAAAACTTTCTTTAGGGAAGACTTGGCTGATAGAATACTCGTCTAGAGAAATAATGACTTTAGTATCTCTTTTATCAGCAGAGCAATAAAGAGTTTTTGCTTCCACTGGCTGATTATTGATGAACTTGATAAAATCCTTTTCCGCTAACCATACCTCAACTTTTGCTGACATCAATTCCTCCTTTTGATAAAAATTGATAAAAATTGATAAAAATTGGTAAAAAATTTAATAAGTGAGTTAATTCTGTATAAGTTAGAATTTGACTCTTTGACACTTTTCTTTTACTTTTGTCGCGAACATTCTATAATGATTTTTTATTGAATACATGCCTTATTTTAAACTAGAAAAGAGAAAATTTAAAGTGCGAGTCCTTTTTCTTGAACCATTTTATGGTGGATCTCATAAAGACTTTGCCGATGGTTTCATCAAGCATAGTCGTCATGATATAGATCTACACTTCTTACCCAATCAATTTTGGAAATGGCGCTTACGCGCAGCCGCTTTGTGGTTTGCCCAAAATATTGATCCTCGGACCTACGATATAATTGTCACGACAAGTATGCTGCGAGTAGGTGATTTAAAATTGCTCTGGAAAGATTGCCCTCCCATTTTGCTATACAACCACGAAAGCCAAATTTCCTATCCGGTACCTCCTGGGCAAAATATGGAGTACGAGTTTGTTATGATCGATATCACCAACGCTCTAGCGGCGGAGCACATGGTTTTTAATTCCCAAACCCACTACCAAAATTATTTTTCGCAACTAGACAACGTTCTGGAGCATTTTCCCCAGTACCGCCCCCAGGATTTGCATAAAATAGTCCGAGAAAAATCAAGTGTTCTTCATCCTGGTTGTCAGTTTCCAGGAAAAGGTTATAAGTTAGAAGAGCTGGAAACTCCTCCCCTTATTATCTGGAATCATCGTTGGGAATTCGACAAAAAACCGAGTATTTTTTTTAAAGCGATGGATCGTATTTTAAAAAAAGGTATAGAATTTCGTTTGGCCATTTTAGGAGAAAATTGCCAAGACAATCCTAAGCTCTTTATCCAAGCCAAAGAAAAGTATGGCTCACGCATTGTCCAATATGGCTATGTTTCCTCCAAGGAGGAATACATCCAGTGGCTTCGCCAAGGAGCCCTCGTTGTCAGTACAGCCATCCAAGAAAACTTTGGGATATCCATCGTAGAGGCTACCCGGCACGGCTGCCTTCCTCTTTTACCCCGACGTTTATCATACCCCGAAGTCATTCCTGAAAAATTTCATAAGCTTTCTTTTTACCAAGGGTACCCTGAATTGGTTGGGCACCTTATGAATTATCTCAAGAATCCTCCCGAAATGACATTGAGAAAAGAGCTAAGCGAAAGCATGGCCAAATTTTCTTGGGAAAACATGGTGGATCAATACGACGATTTACTGGAGAAACTCCATTTGCGCTTACAATAAGCGTTAGAGAATACTAGGTTCTCAGTTCTGGATTCTCCAAAAAGTATTCTATTGCTTTTTCATTCCCCATCCATCAAAATATTGTTAAGTGGAGAAATACTTGTTCTAAATAGAAATGAAGGAGATTTATTGTGAAAAAACATTCTTTAGCAATTTTTATCGTATCTTTATTGGTTTGTATCTGTCTATTCTCTATTCCAGCGGTATTAGCACAAAGCAATGCAAACGAGTTCTCTAATAGCAATGTTCAGTGGGAATATCTTGTACTGTATGAAGCCGGATCTGTAGAAAATCGGATGGAGACTCTCAATGAGTATGGAGAAGAAGGTTGGGAACTAGTGAGCGTGGAAGATCAGAGATTTTACCTTAAGAGAAAGCGCTAACATTGGCCATCGTGAACTTCTTTAAGCAAAGGTTCTCAACCGCAGATTGATCGGATTGATCTGCGGTTCAGACAATGAGCAAACCTATCAAAAGCGAAGCGCACCCAACCAATTCAAAAATCTCAAACAAAAATCAGATTTAATCCGATCAATCCGTTTAATCTGCGGTCGTTTTTTTCATCATAACAATTATGGCCATAACAAAGGGAAAAAGAAAGGAAGGCTCCGGCACTGCTCCGCTAAAAGCCACCCGATCAAAAACCAATCCATCTAAACTACCTCCCACTGTATCAATCCCAACAGAGCTAATACTTTCTCCGGCCTCTGCATCTATCCGAATGTACAAATTTCTGACCTCAACTCCAAAAATAAAGTTAGCTAGATTGGGGATAACGGCAACGGAAAGACCGTTAACCAAAAGCTCATGGCTTGTCACATTTTGAAAGTTGGCCAGCCCGATTCCGAAAGAAGAAGCTCCACTTTCGAGATGGAAAGTGGTCAAGCGAGACACTGATGGTGTTCCTGACTGAATCAAAGCGGAACTGGGAAAAAGATTGTCCACATGATTCATCAAAGCATGAGAACCATCCCAAGTGTTATTCGCAAAAGGACCCAAACTTCCCCCAATAGGAGCCAAAGGATTGTGCAACTGCGCGAGCGTAGTAGTAGGATCACTGCTAGGGCTGGTAAAAGACACACTGAGCCCCGAAACCAAATTCACATCTTCAAAATCCTCTATCGTATACCCCGCAATTCCTAGACTATCGTCCATTTGGGTGGTGTTAGTACTAAAGAGTGATCCCGAAAAAGTATTAATTTCAAAAGCGAATGCCGTAGTCGTTTCCAAGACTAAAAGCATCAGTAGGAATTTTGTAAGTCTAGACATTGTAACCTCTTGGGATTGTTTTTTTGCAAAGAAATTTTAGTTCAAATTAATAAACAATTTTTTCTAAAAATAAATTAATTATGTCTATTATATAGAATAAATTAAACTATTGCAACCCGTTTCCCTAAATATAGCTGCGCAAAATCTTCTCATGATCAAAGCGCAATGCTGTGCTATATAGCTCTGCTGGGTTCATTCCCCAAAGGACAAAGTAAAAGCGGTCTTCTTTTTCTTCTATCCACCAGCCTTCTGTATTTTCCTGAAGAGCTCGTAAACGTAGCGAGCACTTGCTGTATTCTCCGAAGTCGGGAGAATCGCGGTGGAGAAGGATAATAACAAAGCGATGCTCCTCTTTTACAGGTATCGGAGCAAAGGATATCTCCGCAAAGATATTTTCATCGAGACTACTTTGGAAGATGGTTTCAGCGGCTCCAGAGTCTTTTTTGTCTGCGATAATTAGAGCACGGGCTTGGTACTCTTCTTCCTCTAGCAATTCAAATTTATTTTGGGCAGATTCTAGCTCTTCTTGGGCTAGACTGTCATCGATGTAGTACTCTTCGCAGAGTTTGTAGGCTTCTTTATAGATTTGAATGGAGAGCCAACTGGCATCGACATGCTCTAGTTGGAAACGGGCGGCATCTAGGTAGCAGGCAGTAGTTTGGATGGCGTACTTGAGTTTTTCTTCCTCTTCTTGTTCTTTCTCCATTGCTTGTTGATAAACTTGGGCTAGGCGTCTTAGAGCTTCTACTTGATAGGAAAACCATTCTCGCCCTTGGGTTTTATTTTTTTGGGTATACTTGATAAGCTTGTGAAGAATACGAGCGGCGTGGAAGTGATCTTCACCTCGGAAAGCCGCCCAGGCAGCAAGAAGATAGGTTTGACAGGCTTGAGAAAATTTATTGTCGCTTCCTATGCGGTTAGCCCATTTTTCGTAGCAACGTACGAGCTGGAGAAAAAAGTTTTTTTTGTCGAGATGAGGGTGGGCAACAATCTCTTCTAGAAAGAAAATCTTGCTCGTATAGTCTCGTCCTGGGAGAAGATTTTGGAGAATTAACTGAGCAAAAAAAGTCACTTCATTGAGAGGGTAGGATTTGTCTTCTTTCTTAGTGTACTGAAGAAGATAGAGCATAAGGGTGGCTAAATCAGGAAAAACCTGTTGAGGGCTGAATTGATAAACAAGACCACGCCAAGCTTTTTGTATTTCGCCAGAGAGCAAAGGTCCTTCTTCATTGGCGAGGTGAGCAATACGATATAAACGTAAAAGACTTAAAAATTTATCGAGTTGCTCTTCTTTAGAAAGTTTTTCTTTTTTCTTTTCCTCTCCCTCTACTGGAGTAGGACAAAGTTCTTCGAGAATGGCTTTGAAAATTTCGCTTGCTTCAGGAAATAAACGAGCCGCTTCTTGATAGGAAGAAAAGGCTTCAGGGTAAGCTTGGAATTTTTCTGCTTCTATTCCTGCGGCAAGGAGTTGATCAAGAGCTTTCGCAGGCTGCTCGCTGGATTTCCAAAAATGGGCTTGGATATAAGGGGGAGCTTTGTGCTCTTCATAAAAACGAGCAATTTCCGTATGAATTTCTCTTTTCTTTTCCTGGGAGATTTCTCCCAAAACTTTGCGTTGTCGTTTGCTACTAAAAATCACACAGTTGTCGTCTTGGATAGTTTCTAAGATTCCTAATTTACAACAGGTCATAAAGACTCTATCAAAATCAGCTTGGGTTAAGGAGCCACTTCTCCACCAATCTTCTATATAGATAGGATGAAGAAAGCAAGAGGCTCTTTGCAATTCAACCACAGTGTCTAAGCCAAGGTTCTCTAAGTTAGCTTGGATAATAAATTCGATATGCTTAGGTAAATCTATGTCTTCTGGAGCATATTTGAGTTGCCATTTTTTACCTCGGAATTCTAAAATGTTTTCGCAAAGATAGAGAAGAACTTGCCCTAGGTAAAAACCATTTCCTTGGGTTAAATCGAGTAAGCGATATAAAAATTCGTCGGGACAAGCCGAAGCTCCCAAGATCTTCTTAAGGATACGTATTTGTTCTTTGAGGGAGAGAGCTTCAAAAGCCACCGTTTCGATTAAACCTTGCGATTGGATTTCGCGGATAAACTTATGGGGACTATAGCCTCGAGTATCTGAGCCTGTATTCATCTGCATTGCTCGGAGTTGTTCCATAATCGAAAGATTTTTCCCCATCAGCTCTAAAGGAAGGTCAGGGGTATCAAAAGCCTCTAAGTCTACCGTGAGAATAATCAAAATGGGTTCGCTCATTAGATTTTGCAGAAGAAATTCAATGAGCTGAGTGGTCTTCGAGTCAGCCCAGTGAACATCTTCAATCAGCAGAACAAAGGGCTTTTTTGCATCCATCAAAGCGTGGCTGAAGGAAAGAAAAAAAGCTTCAGGATCTAAGTCGAAGTAGACCCAGTCTTTACTTCGAGCGAGCTTACGAGTAATACGACTAAGATGTCCTCGAAATAAAGGGTTTGACATATCATTGAGACTACGGATAAACTCATCAAAGGAGCGTTGGTGATACTTAAAGAAATTTTGGAAACAAACCTGTAGAGGAGAGTAAGGAGCACTCACCGCAGAGCAAACTGTGTGGTAAAAATTAAGTCCTGATTTTGCCATTACTTGCCGAGCGATTACGTTATAGCCATAGTCTGAGTCCCCGGATAAAAGGATGGCCTTTCCCTGGCCCTTCTGAACTTCTTCTATGGCAGAGCGTAGTAATTCTTCTTCTTTTTCGCGACCCAATTTAGCTAAAGCGGCAATAATATCTTGTAAACTCATAGATAAAACCCAATTTGAAAAGATAGGAAAAATTTCACTATGTACATTTTTTCGAAATGCGAAGTAAATTTGATTATAATAGATCAAATATCGGAAAACTACTCATTTTTAAGGAGGAGAAGAATTTTATGCTAACACGCTTAGACGGGGTTCTACCGCCCGAGGCAAAATTCCTTAAACTCCGCAAACTCCTTTGATAGCACTGTCGTTTTTTTCTCTCGCTCTAGACATTTTTGTAAACGTTCTGGAATTTCTGGCTCTTGGCCAAGGGCTTGCTGGACAGTTTCGCAAAACTTGGCCGGATGGGCGGTAGAAAGAACCACTCCTTGGTGATCAGGGAAAATTTCCTTTTGGTATTTTTTCCAGGCTAAGGAAGCGACAGCGGTGTGCGGGTCAAGGATATAGTTGTGCTTTTGGTGAATTTCTTGGATTTCGGCGAGGGTTTCTTCGTCGCTAAAGCTTGCTCCGTTGATTTTCTCTTGCATTTGGCTTCGGCTATGGCCAAAAAGTTCTAGCATACGGGTAAAGTTACTGGGATTTCCTACGTCCATAGCGTTGGAGAGAGTTTTTTCAGAGGTTCGCGGAGTGAACTCTTGGCCTTGAAGATATTCGACAACAACAGAGTTGCGGTTGGTTGCGGCAATAAAGTGAGAAATGGGTAAACCCATCTTTTGAGCGATTAGGCCTGCGGTAAGATTACCAAAATTTCCACTCGGGACAGAGAATACCACGGGGGTGTTTTTGTCGGAGAGACTTGCGTAGGCAAAGAAGTAGTAAAAACTCTGAGGAATAAGGCGAGCAATATTAATAGAATTTGCTGAGGTAAGCTGCATTTTTCTTTTGAGATCAATATCGGTGAAAGCTTTTTTTACGAGGCTTTGGCAATCGTCGAAAGTTCCTTTTATTTCTAGAGCAGTGATATTTTCACCGATGGTCGTCAGTTGTTGCTCTTGGATTCGGCTAACTTTACCTTGGGGATAGAGGAGAATAACTTCGATAGAGGGAACATTTAAGAAGCCTTGGGCAACGGCACTACCGGTATCTCCCGAAGTAGCCACTAATATAACCGTTTTTTGCTCGCGTTTTTGAGCTAAAAAAGAAAGAACTTGGGCCATAAAGCGAGCTCCAAAGTCTTTGAACGCTAAGGTCGGGCCATGAAATAACTCCAAAATATGAGTTTGGGGCGAGAGCTCATGAAGAGGAACAGGAAAGTTTACGACCTCAGTAATCATTCTTCTTAGCTCAGGCAAGGGAATTTCCTCTTCTAGAAAAGCCTGGGAAGCTTGGAAAGCTATTTCTGGCCAAGGCATTTTATCTATTTCCTGGAAAAAACTACGGGAAAGAGAGGGAATAGTTTCGGGCATAAAAAGTCCTCCATCTTCTGCCAATCCTGTTAAAACAGCTTGGCTAAAAGAGACGGGAGAACTTTGTTTGTTCGTACTGTAAAAAAGCATGGGTGTTATCCTATTTTTGAACTGTTTCCCTGGTTCCATACACCGAAGGTGTTATATATGAGTAGCCCAGGGTAAAGAGAGCCAAAGGCGAGCGATACCCTGGGTCACCCAGGAGCAAAAAAATAATATTTGTACATTCAATAGAGGAAATACTCTAGCCTGACGCCCTATTTTAACAATTGTTTTTCGGGCAGCTTTTGCCCGTAGAGACCATAGGCTGCAAGAATTTCCAAAAATGGGTGTATGGGCATTCTAAATCGAACAGAGCCCATAAAAACACAATGAAGTAGAGCAAAATAGAGTATCGGGAGGAGTAAAAAGAGTACAATCGAATAATTTTTTAGCCGGAAAACTCCTCTGAAACTATAAAAGTAAAGAAGGACGAAGAAAAAAAACACCCCCCAATGCAAGGGATGAGTCTTGAACTGAGTATCATTAAAGCCTGGATTCCAAAAGCGTTTCATTTTAGCCCAAGCTAGCGAAAAGAATTTATCGGGGTTTTCCAGAACGTAGTTTAAGGTCCAGTTACGGAGGTATTTATCTTTTTCCCACTCCGAAAGATTATTGCTCTCAGCAGGAAATTTCATCGTATCTATTCTAGGGCCTCCTGTTGCCCCAGGCCCCAAAACTTCGTAGAGAATAATACCTGACTGAGTTGTCACAGGAACAAAACCGCCGAAGTGATTGAAGTTACGAATCGACCAAGGGAGCATAGTAAAAACTATTCCTAAAGCAATAAAACTGAGTTTACGCCATTTTTTATTGTCCAACTCCCAATAGAGGAAAAGTAGGCAAAGAGGAATTAAACCCAGCATAGAAGCTCGACAGAGAGTTGTTATGCCTAGAGTTATCCCCAAAAATAAGCAAGTCCCTTTGTCTCTAGTTTGATCTTTCCATACGTTTAAAAGAAGATAGAAACTGAGGAGGAGAAAAAATGTAAAGAGAGTCTCTGTCAAAACAAAGCTACAGCCAACAATTAAGAGAGGGTCGCAAGCAAAGAGAAAGCAAGCGACCAAAGCTACTACTCTTTGGCGTAGTAAAGTTAGAGTTAGATGATAAACTAAGTAGGCAGAGAATCCTCCTAAGAGTGCCTGAACCAGACGGATTCCCAAAGTACCCAAGTCAAACTGGTAAAAAACCGAGAGGAACAAAGGATAAACAGGCGCTCGAAAAGCGAAGGAATGTTCAGCTAGAGCAAAGCCCTCTCCTGCTACCAAATGAAGAGCAATTTGGTGGTAGTCTAACGCATCTGGAAAAAAAAACTTAACCGGTAGAAAATAAGCCACGGAAAGGCGTAGTCCTAAGGCTAAAAACAAACAAAAATAGAAAAAAGCATGGATATTCTCTTGTAGAAAAGTTCGCTTAATAATCCTCATTCTCCTTAATACTCTATATGCCTAGCGTTGAGAGATTTCTACACTCCAATGAGAAGCGATTTGTTTAAACCATTTCTGGAAAATTTTACTTCCCTGTTGGTGGAATGTTAGTTCCAAAATCCGCAAAGTGATCAAGTTAGTTAAGGGAAAGTCTCCGGGCACTGCAAGAAGAAGACGGAAGAGATACCCTCTATTTTTACTTTCATAAAAACTTCCGCTAAGGCACCTTACAAAGGCAGGTCTTTCTTCCGCAGAAACCAAGGAAAGGATTTCAATAGCTTTCTCTGGGTTCTTTTGAGCAATCTCTCGACCATAGCATTCTAAAATTTGAAGTTTAACTTCACGGATGGGAGGGAGCAAAGACAAAATAGTAAACATTTCAGAAAAAATTTCTTGTCGAATGTAAGCCTCGGCAATTTTTTGAAGAGCCCAAGCTCGGTAAGTCTCTTGTTCGATTTCTTGAGAACAATGAATTAAGTTTTGCCAAAAGTTTTTTACTCTAGGGTAGCTTCCAATAGATTCTAAAAGAGGAGCAACATAAGCAATTGTTTCTTGCTGGTAGCTAGAGCCTAAAATTAAGGGCCAACTATCTAACATACGCTGGAGAACTTCTTTTGCCTTCTCAATTCCTTGAGTTTCTTTGAAGCACTGAGCCACTAAAGCGTACATCTTAACCCGCTCTCCTTCCTGGGGAGCTAAATGGGATATTTGTTGGAAACATATTTTTAGAAGGTCTTGGGCATGAGCCACCTGTCCACTTTGGTAGTAAGAGTAAACAACTTGTAAGCGCAAAGTAATAGCAAAAGCTTCGCTCTCTACTTTTCCGATACATTCATCGACAGAAGAGTATTCTTCTTCTTTTAAAAAAGCTTCGGTTATTTGGATGAGAAACTGGTTTTTTGGAAAACCACTGGTGTTTTGAATAAACTGATGGCAGCGTCTTAAAACATTTTTTTTGCCAGGAATATCCTCTAGTTCTTGATAAGCATCAATTAGAAATATCGCTGACTGAAGAAAAGTAGCACTTTTCGTAATTTTTTCGAGTAAAACTTGTCCTTTCTGGACGAGCTTAGACTCTTTTCTTTTGACAGCCTGACTGGCTAAGGTCTTAATAATCTCTTGATAAGCATTTGCTTGGCAATCTTGGTTTCCCCAATCATCGGGAGCATGGCAAAACTTCTTCCATTCGTCTTCTTCTAGTTGGAAAGTTTGGCTAGATTGAAAAATAGCTCCGACCAATTTATAAAGTTCCAATTTATCATATTCCGAATTTAGTTGCTGTAAACCTCGCCAAACTTTATCCAGTTCTTCTTTAATTTCATGCTTAGAAAAGACCTTAACATAATGTTTTGCAATCAATGCCGCTGTTTTTGTTTGATCCAAAAGGACCCCGACATAATGACTGTCAGAAAATAATTTTTCCCACAAAGGATGGCTGGCAGAAATATGAGAATAAAGGGCGAGGGCTTCTGCAAGAGTCTCTAAATATCTTTGCTGAGAGCTTGTGTTCGAAAAGTTTAAGGCCATCGCTTGGGCTTGTTCCCAGTGAATAACCGGAAAATGTTCCTCGTCAGCTTCTTCGCTCATTAGGTGAAGAAGTCTGATTACATAGGTATAACTAGGCTCATCGTTAAGATTCGAAGGGGGTTCAGAAGAGAGAGAGGAGAGAATTTGATAAAAAAGTGGAATAGTCCAATCCGAACGGCCAGATTTCCAGCAAAATTCAGCAGCTTTGCCTATAACAGAAGCCGAAGGAACATCTGTTCCTACATCCACATGCCCTAGGAGAGCTTTTTCGCTTAAGAGTTTTGCCAAATCCTCTAAGCCAAGCTCAGCTAAATTCATAACTAAAGGAGAAAAAGAATCTGACATGCTTTTTTCTAAAGTGTTGATTTGCCGGATAATATCTTGAGAGATTTTACGATATTTTTTTTCATATCCCATTTCTCGGTAATTTTTAGCAATTTTTGCCCAAATAGGAATAGCAGAGGGAGATTCTTTATCTTTTTCTAAACACTGCCGAGCTCGTCCTAGAAATTTTTGGGCCTCCTCTTCTTCTCCCAAATGAACCAAAGTCATAGATATTTCTGTGTAGACTTGGGCTTGGCAAAGAGAGGAGGATAGAGTCGATACTATACTCAAAATAAAGGGCCAAAAATGAATCGTTTTACGATAAAGACGACAGTCTTGTAATATTTGCAAAGCTTCTTCTATAACAACTACTTTTTGCTCCTCAGGAAGAACATTTTCTACACTGGAAAAGAACTCTTGCCAAATGGGCTCACTCTCGTCTAAGGGTAAAGACAAAGAGAGTTTATGCATAAAAAAGAATAGATCATCTACCTCAATGGAGCCACCTTCTATTTCAATCTGGGCCATAGAGTTCGTCAATTTTTTCCACAAAGCCCGTCCAGAATCACCAGGAGGAATTTCTTCGGAAAAATGACGGAACACTCGGTAACGTTCTTTTAAATCATTGATTTCTTTCACAGTGAGAAGAGCTTGGGTAAAGTTTTGCTTATGAACTTGTTTAATGGCTAATTCAGCTAGGGGTAAAGCTCGGCTGTAAGGAGAAGATAACCGGGAAATAATTTCTGCTGCGCGGTCTAGTAATTCTTTTTCACAGAATTGAATTGCCAGTTGAGAAAGTAAATTGTCCTTTGCTTCCTCTCCTAAATCTTTAATGGAGTTGCAGACCAACCAAAACCTTTTCCAAATGTTCTCTGTTAGGCTAATTTCTAGTTGTAAAAGACCCTTTGCAGTATTTTTCAAGATATCCAAACGACTTCTACTCTCGCTCAAATACCGAGTTTGTTCGAGAATATTTTCCCAATAAGCAATAATCTCTTCTCCAGTTGCTTCTTTTAGAGCAGCAGAAACAATAAGAAGCATGGAAGCGCGAACCTCCATTTTTGCCCCCAAGGTGTATTTCATGAGACGAAAACTACGCTCCCATTCTCCGTAGCGACTTAATGCCTGAGCCAAGTCTGCCATTAGTTCCGTTTGAGCATCTGTAACGGGTTCTTTTTGAGCAACGCTAACTATTCGTTTCCAGTAAACTTTTGTCTCTTGGTAATTTCCGAGAGACTCTATATCAGGAATCATTTCACGTAAAAGCTCCACTTGGTCAGAAATAGTTTCAATGGATCGAAGAGCTATAAATGATTTTTCTAAGTAGAAACGAGCTTTGCTATTGCCATGAAGAATAGAAGCTAAATGAGACAAACGAGAATAGGCTAATACTTTAGTTTTATTTTTCTCTAAGGTTCCAATCTCTAAAGCAATTTCCTCTGTAACAGGCATAAGATATTCTTCTTGCTTGTACTTAGCTAAAACACGTGCCAATTGGCATAAGGCCACTAATTTTTGCTCATGAGGCTGAAAAGAAAGAATTCTTTTTTTCAATTCATCCCAGAGATAAAGGTTCTTTCTAAAGGAACCCGCTTTTTCTAAAACCTCAAAAATCCCTGGTAAAATAGCAATTTTTTCTTGGGAAGATATCGTTCTGTCTAGGATTGTTATAACATAATCGAGGAAAACTCTTCTTTGGCTGGGAATTAAAGCAACAAGGCTATCTAGCTCCAAGAGATTCGTTAGAGTTTCTTTTCCATGAAAACTGTGCTTCCTGATCAAAGGAGTAATTTCTTTGATCCCTGTACAGCTTAGCTTTTTTAATAAAAAAATAATTGCAGGTCGGAAATCAACATTTTGATAACCAATGGACTCACTTGGCACGCTGTCAAGTTCTTTTAAAATAACAACCACTTCTTCTTCGTCCTTGTTATCAATGGCATGCCATAGAATAAGAAGCAAGGCCTGAAAAAAATCACTTTCATTGGGAAGAAGGCGAGCTCTTTCTAAAGCAAGAGTGTAGTCTCGGTATTCGGCATAGCGAAAAATTCTCTCCATTCCTCGATGAGATTCTCTCATCAAAAAGCAGTAGTGGTACCCCAATAAAAAACATTTTTCATAATCCCTTCGGATAAAACTCTCTTCTAAAGCTTGCTGAACATCGTGGAGACAATACTGATAAGACTTGAATCGTTTGAGCTTTTCGCTCTTGAACGCTTGGTCTTTTCCCAAATTTACCAATGTTTCAAAATTACCACTTTTGCGATAATGATAAGTTAAGAAAAGGAGACCTGCCCGAGAAATACTTTTGTAGTCTCTTTCTCCCTCCAAAACACAATCGTAGTAGTGTGCCAAGTAGGAATGATCTTGTTTACGATCTTCGTCTCGAAAATTTCTCTCCAGAAAACCTCGGAATGATTTATGGAAAAGAGTATATTTGTACTCTTCAGGAGCAAGAAGAAAATTGATACGATGGCGAACTTGGGTAATTTTCTCTTCATTCTCTCCAAAAATTTGCGCGAGCATAGCATCATCTCCTTGCTCTTTCATAGCAGCAAGAAGAGTGAGGATGCGGTATGCCAAGAAATTTTCTTGATCAGATAGGTTCTCCCACAGATGATGGGTAAGCTCATCTAAACCAGAAGGAAGATTTTGCTTGCTAAGAGATATTGCTTTCGCATCGAAAGCTTCGACGAGAAGAGTAAGATAAAGAGGATTGCCTTCGGATTTTTGGCTTAGTTCTTCGACCAAAGCATCCGCTTTAACAGGGTCCTTCTCAAAGTTAGACATCTGAAGAAAAGAAGCAATTTCCTCTTCGGAGAATTTTTCTAAGAAAAGAGAAAAAAAATTGCCAAAAGCGGAAACTTGGCTGAGTAAATATCGTTGTTGTTCTTTGTCTCCTGCTTCTCTTTCCAAATCTCTACTAAAAATGAAAAAAATGTTTTCGGGAAGAGATCGAAGAACAAAGGAGAGAAAATTTTTATGCTGAGGAAATGATTCAAAAACGATATCAATGTCATCAAGAATAATAAGTAGTTTTTGCCCCCTTAAAGATTCACGGCTTGCTCGTTCTAAAAGTTCTAGAAAACTCTTTTGCATATTCTCTAGGTTACTCGGTAGTTTTTGTAGTTTCTCAGACCAAGGCTCTGGTTCCCCTAAAACTTTCTTCCAGATTTGCGCATAAAGAGATTTTAGAATAAGAAGAGGATCATCTCTTTCTTCCGTAGAGGAGCAGAAGTACCAAGCAAACGTAAGGCTATCCTTTATTTTTTCAGTAGAGTAGGGCCATAACTCCTTCTCTGTCTCTAAGTAGAGATATCCCAAAAAAGAAGTTTTCCCATAGCCACTAGGAGCATATAAAACAATAGAACCAAAAGAGTGGCTTTCAATCAGTTTTTCAAGCTCTTGGTATTTTCTTTTGCGTCCGACAAAATACCTAGTGCAAAAAGAAACCTTTGACGACCAATCCTCTACAGCATAAGGAGACAAGGGGAGCTTCTCAGAATTTAGCTTGAGCCAACGAAGCTCTTGTTGGAGGCTACTGTGAGCAGAGTTAGTGCAATCTTCATAATCGAGGAGACGATCCTGACGATATCCATAATACTTTAACTTTTCAAAGCCGATTTGTTCGACAAGCAGCAAATCAGAAAAACTGGTCCTCTCTCGTACTCTTTGGAGATGAGGAATCATAAAAGGAAAAAGGGATAAATAGAGTTTGTTCTTTTGATAAGCAAGGAAAGGCTTTCTCTGATAAAAAGACCATTTTTCCTCAGAGATTCCTTTAATTCCAACAGGTAAACCTCTTGTGCCTCGACATAAGAAGCCTCGAGTTTTTCGTTCATCTTTACTGACAAGAACATAGATATTGTATTTCGATAGAAAAAAGCATTCTTCTAGGCCTTTTTCTAAGAGAAAAAAGTAATAGTCCAGTACTTCCTGTTCAGGTAAAAAATTGCGGTATTGTCCCGAAGTTAGTTCTTTTTCTAAGTCAATAAAAACTTCCATTAACTCGCACCAACTATAGGGCTTTTTTGTTTGGAGTTTTTCTTCTAAAATAGGAGGGGGATTTTTTTCCAAAGTAATCGAGCGAGTATGGAGGTCCAGTAACTCTAACAAACGATTGATCGATTGATGTTTATTTTGTCTTTGGTCCCAAAAATGCTGTAGTAAAATAACAATGGAGTTATGCCAGCTCTGATTGGTAGAAGATATTAGGTTTTTTAAAAGAACTCGATTGATCTGGGGATCAGATAAATTTTTTCTGGAAGCCAAGTAGTCAGAAACACTAAGGGTTCCAATAGTTCTCAAAAAAACTCTGAAGCTACGCATTAGCATCCAAAGAAACTCTTCGCTATCTGTTCTCTCTCTAAGAGAAGGGTCCATTTTCCTGATTTTTCCCCATTGCCCAACAAGCTCTTGATAAGTATAGGCTAAGGGAAAAGGAAAGGAGCGGATAATTTCTTTTCTTTGCTGGGGTGAGAATGGCATACGATAAACAACCTCCACAGAGACAATGACTTGATTTTTCGGGAATCCTAATGATAACATAAAAATTTACGGATTTCTAAAGAGTTTCGTAAGATATTTCACAATAAAAGCAGTGAATTTTGTTGCCTTTCGATCTTTGATCTCCTATTATTTAGATTTTATAGGAGACAATGGTCTCATTCATAAAGGTGGTTGAGGATATTTCTAAGAGCTGATTATTAATCAGACCTGCACTAAAGGTTGGGCGCAATGGATTCTTTAAGTGGAAAATGGATTATTTCTTTAACTCTTGTTCTACTAGCTGGTCTTGTTGTTTCGTTTGTCATTGATTTTGATGTGAATTTTCCTGAAAATGAAGAAGAGTTCAGAAATTACTATCTTCAAGGAAAAGCTATCACAGGAGTGGGACTTGTCTTAATTTTAGCTATGCTTATGTCTTTTTTCTTATTCAAAAGAGAAGAAGAAAAAGAAATTCTTTATTTATTTCCTGCGGTATTAGCCGCTTCTTTCTGGTCGGCTTTTTTACTTTCTTTTAGCATTAGTTTGCTCGTAAAATTTCTCGGCGATGAGGAGTTTTCTTCCAGTTGGGTTTATGTGAAAATATTTCTCCAAGGAAGCACCAGTCTTTTTTTTGTTGTGGGTCTTGTTATTTCTATAGCTCCCTTCTCTCTCTTTTTTACAAAAAACTCTATGGCTGTCGATCGTCCTCATCATGCTCGTTCCACTCTTTCTATTCCTCCTACTCCTTCAACGATCTCTCAAGCCCCTTCTCCAGAACCTTCTCCAATAGCTTCTGGAGGTCAATATGCTGTTATGGATCGTTACAAGCAGGTAAATGAATACCATCGTAAAAAGACTCCCAAGGTTGTCTTGGCCGAGGATGATATCCTCCATGCCACTTTTCTCTTAGATTTTTTCGAGTCCTTTGGTTTGCCTTGTATACATGTTGCTACAGCTCAGGCAGCCCTGGGAGCTATTGAGAAACACGAAAAAGATATCCAACTTCTGCTAACGGATAATTACTTACGTATGGGAGGAGAAGACGAGTTAAAAACAGGCAGTCAGCTCCTTTATTCTCTCGCAGAAAAATATGGCAGGGAGCGAAATTTTCGTATTTTTATCATGTCGGGGCTAAGTGTGGATGAAGAGGTTAAACCTTTTTCCGATGCGGCTTTTGATAAGCCTTTAAATATGGGAGAATTACAGGAACATTTGAAAAAATGGAATATTCTCTAGAGAGGTTGCGTTTTATGAGGAAAAAAATCTTTTTTTGTTTTTTCCTACTCTTCATTTTATTTTACATTTTGGGAAAACCATGGTTTTTCCCTTCAAAGGCCGAATATAATTTAGTTCTAATAACCATAGATACTTTGCGAGCAGACCATCTCGGATGCTATGGATACCAAGAAAAAACAAGTCCTGGAATAGATGCCCTTGCCCAAGAAGGAGTGCTCTTTGAGAGAGCCTACAGTCAATCTCCCTTAACTTTTCCTTCCCATGCTTCTATCTTAAGTGGAACAAATCCTACTAAGCACGGGATTTTAGATAACTTATTTTTTCAAATGCCTTCTTCCGAAAATATCCCTACTTTGTCGAGTGTTTTGTCCCGCTATAAATATCGAACAGGGGCTGTTGTAAGTGCTGCTCCTCTTGCCCGAGAAAAAGGACTTTCCCAAGGGTTTTTAGAATATGACGACAATTTTTCCTCTAAAAAACAAAACTATGTCGCTCAGAGAAATGCTCAAGATTCGGTTAATTTAGCTTGTGATCAATTAAAACGCCTTGCCAGTAGTAGCGAGGTACCCTTTTTTCAATGGCTACACCTTTATGATCCTCATGCGGAGTATACTCCTCCCTCTCCTTTTAAAGAAAAATTCTCTCACCCTTATGATGGAGAGATTGCCTACACTGATTATCACTTAACAAAATTCCTTAAGACCATCTCTGATTTAGGCTTGGAAGAAAAAACTATTATTGTGCTAGTCGGAGACCATGGCGAGGGGCTCGGGGAACATGGAGAAAAAAGCCACGGTTACTTCCTTTATAATACAACTTTACAAGTACCTCTCATTATTAAGGCACCTGGATTAATCAAAGGGGGACAAAGAGTAGTTTTCCCTGTCCAAACAATTGATATAATGCCTACAGTACTTTCTCTTATAGATGTTTTGAACTGGGGGGGGAAAGATAGTGAGGCCGTTGTCGATGGAGTAAACTTGGCTTCTTTTCTGATTTCAGGAAAAAAAGAGAGAAGTGTGGCAAATAATCCTCCCCCTGAGCGTCCTTTCTACTCTGAGACATTCTATCCGTACCATACTTTTGGCTGGAGAACATTGCGCAGTATTATGGTCGGGGATTATAAATACATTGATACAAAAAAAGGGGAGCTCTATTATTTTCCCCAAGATAAAAAAGAGGAAAAAAATCTCCTACGCCCAGAGTACAGTACTCCTCTCTATATTAAAAAAGCTCAAGAAATGCACGAGTCGCTTTTAGCCATCGCAGAAAACAGAGGTCTTCCGACGCCACTTTCGGTTGACCCCAACTTCGAAAGAATTAGCCAAGGCTTGGGATATCAGGGAGGAAAAACCAACGATGATGACTTTAGCAAAAGCCTATCGGGCCCTTGTCCTAGTGAAAAAAAGAAAGAGATTGCTCAGATTATTCGAGCTCAAACTCTTATTTGGTATAGACAAACAAAGCCCGCTCTTAAAATACTAGAGGAGATTTTGCTTTTAGACCCTGAAAATATATTAGCCTTGAAACTAAGCGGAAAAGCTTACAAACAGCAAAAAAAACTAGATAAAGCCGCTGAAAAATTAAAGCTTTGGTATTCTTTGCGAGATCATGATGTATCTCGTAATTCTTATATTGATGTTTTACTACAAACAGAAAATCATCAGAAACATTTGATTGCTCAAGAGCTAATGGAAAAAGTCTTGAAAGAAGGTAATGCAGATGCTTTTATCTACTCGCGTATGTCTTATTTAAAGATCCTAGAAGAAAAATTTGAAGAAGCTATTCAATTAGCGGAAAAAGCAACCCTGTTAGACCCTAGTTCACTCAGCGCATGGTTCTATTTAGCAAAAGCAAGTGTAAAAATCAATGATAAGAACAAAGCGTGCCTGGCTTATTATGAACATGCGAGGGTTCTTTCTAAACAAAAAAAAATCCCAGAGGCAAAAGAATCTTTAAAAAAAGCCTTAGGAATGTCGCAAGACCAGCCTATCTTGCGCTATGAAATAGAAAAACTATTACTTCATTTTCCTTGAGAAAACTTCAAAAGAAGCAAAGTAAATCAAAACTACCATGACAATTTTGTATATATTAGTGGGCCCTACAGCCAGTGGTAAATCTAAACTAGCCCTTGAATTAGCAAAGAAAATGGGAGCAGAAATTGTTTCTGCCGACTCCATGTCAATCTATCGACAGATGGATGTAGGCACTGCTAAACCTTTGCCGGAAGAACGCTCTCTCATCGCTCATCACCTTATCGACATTTGCGATCCTTGGGAAAGTTTTAGTGCGGGAATGTTTGCTCGCCAAGCCAAAGAAACGATAGAGGAAATTGAATCGAGAGGAAAAAAAGTTCTCTTAGTGGGAGGAACAGGACTATACATCAAGAGTTTAACCGAAGGATTAGTTGAAACTGTAGATGCGAACTGGGAGTTGCGGCATAAATTTAGCTTACGTCCAAAAGAAGATTTATACCAAGAACTTGAACAGGTTGACCCTGAAGCCGCTGCACGAATTAGCCCTAACGATATGATTCGCATTGTGCGGGCACTGGAGGTCTTTCACCTAACGGGAAAACCTCTCTCTCAACAACAAAAAAATTTAACTCAGCCTCCTTTGGAATGCCGCCCTTGTTATGTCGGTTTACTTTGGCCGCGTCCCATTTTATACCAAAGAATTGAAGAGAGAGTAGATAAAATGATTTTAAATGGCTTAGAAGATGAGACGAAACGTTTGTTAGAAATGAAACAACCTCTCTCTAGGACAGCTTCTCAAGCCATTGGTTACCGAGATATGATAAGTTATCTGGAAGGAAAGATAAGCGAAGAGAATTTAATTCCCGAGATCAAACAAAATACTCGTCGCTTTGCTAAACGTCAAATGACTTGGTTACGTCGTTTTCCTGTTCAATGGATTGAAATGAGCGAAGAGAAAAAACTTCCCTCTCTCACTCATGATATTTTGTCTATTTTTGAGAAGTTTACCCTTAGTGTCCTCCCGCTTTTTCTTTGTTTTTGTCTTTGTTTTTGTCTTTCCTGTCAAAGAACAGAAGTCGAAATAGACACAAGTATTAAAGTTTGGGGATCACAGGGAATAACAGATGGTTGCTTCAATAAACCTCGTGCTCTAACTTTTTCAGAGAAAAAAAAATTATATGTAGTCGATTTAACTGGTCGGGTTCAAATTTTTTCAGAAATGGGGGAGTTTCAAGGTTTTTTTCGAACTCCCGCTATCGAAGCAGGACGACCAACAGGCTTAGGCATTTCCTCTAAAGGAAATATTTTAGTCGCGGATACTCACTACCACCAAATTCTTTGTTATAGTCCAGAAGGAAAACTTTTGTTTTCTTTTGGAGAATTTGGTAATGAAGCCCATCAATTTATCTATGTTACCGATGTTGTCGCCTCACCTGATGGTTTTATTTATGTCAGCAATTATGGCGGAGCTTTGGGGAAATACGATAAAATACAAAAATTCGATGCTGAGGGAAAGTTTATCCAAGCTTGGGGAAGTGGAGGAACGGAAACCGGACAGTTTGATCGTCCTATGAGCTTGGCCCTAGATGAAGAAGGTAATGTTATTGTTGCTGATGCTTGCAATCATCGCATTCAAAAATTTAGCTCCGATGGAGTTTTTCTGGAGCAATGGGGGACACCGGGGGATCAGGCCGGTGAGCTTTCTTACCCATATGGAGTTGCTCTTGGGCCAAAAGGAGATATCTACGTCTCTGAATTTGGCAATAATCGCATACAAAGATTTTCCAAAGAAGGAAAGTCATTGGGGTACTTTGGAATTCCTGGTCGTTTTCCGGGGATGTTTGCTAACCCCTGGGATATTGCGGTAGGAAAAAAGGGAGAAGTTTACATATCAGATGCCTTAAATCATCGCGTTCAGCGAATCCCATCCTACGTTCTTACTGGTTCATAAAAAAACTAAAAAGTGGGCAATCAAAAGTTCTAAACTAAAATGTCAAAAAACTTTTGGTTTCTCACCAAGGAAACCTCTTTTAGAAATTGTTGGCGGAGAAAACTTTATGGTCCAATTCAATCTCACCCAAAAAGAAGCGATCTATAAAATCATTTATTATGGTCCAAAAGGGTCAGGGAAAAAAACAAACTTAAGATACATCCAAGAAAATGCTGTTCTTGCCAATGATTTTCCGTTAATTACTATTGCTGTAGGGAATACCAACTTATCTGTTAACATGATGACTTTACCAGTAGGAAAAATAGATGACGTGAATACTCGTTTTTTACTTTTTTCTATTCCTGGAGAAGAAAACTCAAATTCCGCTTTAAAGACTTTTTTGCAAGACGCAGATGGGGTCATTTTTATTGCAGACAGTGTGCATGAAGAAGAAAATCTTTCTGCTTGGCAATCTCTTCAAACTCTTAGCCGATCTTTACATTTGAATATAATGGACAACATTGTTATCCAATGGAACAAACGAGATGTCCCCAACGCTTTGCCTCTGAAGAAGCTACAAAGCACCATGAACATTAATAATCACCCTGACTTTGCTGCTTCTGCCCTGACAGGGGAAGGAGTGTTTTCCACTTTGGAAACACTTTGTGACATGCTTATTGAAAAATCCGCAAAGAAATATCCTTCCCAGTGGTCGATTTCTCCTCCCAAGCGAGGGAAAACAATCAAATTTGCTCGTCCAACAGCTAGCAGAAATAAAAAGTCAGCCCCCGAGGTTCCTGAAGCCACTTCGGCCTTGCCTCCTGTTCATCAAAAAAGACAAGAAGAGGAAAAAAGTCTAGAAGAACAAGACGTTATTAAGGAAGAAATAAAAGAAGAAATACGTTCTTGTCCTGCAGGAGAAGTTGCTTTTTTTAATTTATCAGGTCAAATAACTCAGAAAAATGGCCAAGCTTTAAGAAATCGCATAGAAGTTTATCTCTTAGAGAAAAATTGCATGATGTTTATTTTAGATTTACAAGAAGTAGATCATTTTCACAGTACTGTTTTTGGTATGCTAATAGAAATGGCAAACAAAGTGAGAATGCGAGGGGGAGGAATTCGTTTAGTTCATACTAAAGAAAAATTTAAAAATCTCTTTTCCATGATGGGAATGGAGAGTTTTCTTCCTACGTTTGCCAATACAAACGAGGCTTTAAATTCTTTCTCTTTTGCCAAAAAAGAAATTCGCTCTTTCGAGAAAAAGCCCGTATTTATGCCTGACAGAATGGCAGCAACTCAAGTTAGAAGGTATTCCGAAGCTAAAACAACTACAGCAAAATCGTCTCGGCAAAAAATTTTCTTCCTTTACCACCAAAAAAATGAGTCATTTGCTCTCTCTTCGATAGAAAAAATCAAGGATCAAAACCTTGCTATATGGTCAAGTTGTGCTATTGATAAAGATATTGACAGCATTGTCCGGGGAATTCGAGAATGCGATATTTTTGTTTTTTTATGGAGCTCTGAAGTTTCTCCAAACAGTATTTTTATCGAAGCGTGGGTCATTGCTCGAAATCTTACTAAAGCTATCACAGCACTCTCTTTAGAAAATTCTCCTCCTTTGCCTTTTCTCATTAGCCAATGTCCTTCTCTTACGATAAACTCGGAAACTGATGTCACAAAAATTCTCTCTCATTTACACTCGGATATACCCACGGCAAATCCTTTATCTCTTCTCCCTCATCTTTCTCGTGTTCCCTGGATGCGATCGAGTTTTTATCAAGCGAAGGAAAGACTTTTTGAAGTCTATAAAAAAATTAAAACAAATCGAGTGCTTTGCATTTCTCAGCCAAAAGACAATGATATCCAAGGCTATGGTAAAACCCAGTTAGCCCGAGAGTTCCTTTTCCGTTATGGATTTTGTTTTTCCGACGGAATTATTTGGGCAGACGGAGGAGAAAATTGGCAAGAGAATATAATTCAAGAAGCGTATAAACTAGGAGTTTTTTCCAAGAATCAAAAGACCTTTGAAGATTCCTGGAAAGATTTTCTTAATTATTGCTTGTCTTCACCTAATCTAATCGTTGTCTTGGATGATTTTTCTAATCTTACTGATTTACCAGAGGAACTGCGTAGTATCTATGTCTTAATGACAACAAAATCTCTTAATATTTCTACTGGTATAGCGAAAGTGGTTGCTCATGAGATTATGCCTAGAGTAGCACACCAATACATTCAAGAAGACTTTGCTTTAGATAATCCTTCTGAAGAATCTGCAGCAAGAGAGCTTTTAGAAAAAACTCATTACCTTCCCTTCTCTTTCAGAATTCTCTACGGCTTAGCGAAAAAGAAGATATCGTTTTGTAAACTTTTAGAAACTATGCCTGAAGATTTAGATAGTGTAAGAGCTATCCTACACTTTTTTTTGGAAAAAGGGTGGAGTACTCTTGTTTTGCCGGAAAGCAAAAGAATTTTCAATATTTTGGGTTTTCTTCCGAAAGGTTTTTCTATAGAAGCAAGAACTCTTGGAATTTTGCTTAATTTATCCTTTGATGAGCAAAGGATAAAAGACGCGATTGATGAGCTTGATGCATTGGGTTTTTTAGAGAAAGAACTTGAGGGGAAAATTTTTCTCCATTCAGAGATGCAAATTTTCTCGACACTTCTCTATCGCAATGGAAATGAAGAAAAAGAGCAAAGAAAACAAGTTTGGCGAAAGCTATCTTCTTGTTTTCAAGACATTGCCAAGTTAGACAATGAGTGTAAAACAAGAGGACTGGATTCTATTTTGTCAGATCTTGCTTTGGTTGTTGCCTGGCAAAAAGGAGAAAATGAGCCCGTTTACTTTGAAGAACTTCTTCAGATCTTACAAGAAGAAGCTCTTGTTTTAAGAAAAACACAAATTTATCCTCTCTTTTTTGTCCAACAAATATATAGCCGAATTAAAGGAAGATACTCTGAAGATCACCCTCTTCTACAGTCTTTTGATAACTCTCTGGGACATATCTCTTGGTCAAAAGGTTGCTTTTGGTTAAAACGTGTCAACTCATCTCCTGCTTTTCATGATAAACCAAAAAAAGAAAGTATCGTTCGGTTTTCTTCTGACGCTAAAGAAATAATTGTTGGAAATCTTGACAGTTTAAACATCTATGACCACAAAGAGCATACACAAAAAAATATAATACCTTTTTGGGCACAAATAACTTCTTTAGAATACTCTCCTCAACAAGACTATCTGGCTGTGAATCAAGGAAATATATTGCAAATCAGAGATAGACAAGGAAAACTTCTCCACCAAAATCAAAAACATGAAGACTGGATACTCGCCTTTGCCTTTTCTTCCGATGGAGAATTACTTCTTTCAGGGGGCATTGATCGAGTAATTCGTATGTGGGAAACAAAAACAGGAGATGAGCTCAGGACTTTCAAAGGGCATTTGGGAGGAATTCGCAGCTTATCTTTCTTTAGTCGAGAAGCAAGTATTCTATCGGGAAGCATTGATCATACGATCAAACTTTGGAATATAGAAACGGGGAAAGAAACACAGACTTTTCGAGGACACGAAAGTATTGTCACCGCTCTCTATGGAACTTTCGATGGGCAACATTTTATCTCAGGAAGTGAACTAGGGTGTATTAAAATATGGAGCGTTGATGAAGGAAAAGAAGTACAGACTCTTTCTGGCCATGACAGTGCTGTCCACAGTTTAGATCTATCTCCTGATCAAAGATATCTGATTTCAACAGCAGAGGATGGATATCTAAATATTTGGGATATGCAAACAGCCAAGCTCATTCATCGCTTTTACAGTCCTCATCCTCTGGGACAATGTGGCTTTTGTCAAAAAGGGAGCCAAATTTGGACCTGTGCGCAAACTTCTGAGCCCACTTTGTATCAATTTGAATTTATTGCGATTAGGAGGTAGGGTAAGGCTTATCTAAAACCTCGGTTTCAAATAAAACAATCCCCCCACGAAATCTTACCTCTCCGAAGGAGTTCGCTCCATACTAATGCCTCCCCCTCGCGTGAAGAAACGCTTTTCATCCAAATTATACCAGAGTATTGGTATTTGCATGTTGGTGTTCTTGGAACGAAAGAGAACATGAGGATAACCTGTCAAAATAGCTTGCCGCTTTTTTTCATACCAGCGTAATTGATCGGCTTCAGCAGTGTGCTCTTCAGATCTAAGTTTCACTTGCTTTGAAGCAATCATTTCTTGGATCTGTTGGTTTTCATCCAGAAGGATTTTCAGGCGTTGGCTTTCCAAATCTCCTTCGTCCATTTTCACGATAACGTTTTTTTTGAGAAGAATCTCGCGCCGAGTTTGAATAAACTCAACGGGTCCTTCGCAAGTGATCAAGGTTTCTTTGTTTTCGTCGGGCTGTTTTTTAGGGTTACTGGTTAGAGAAAAACTGCTGGCTTTGAGGTTACTTAAAAGAATTTTAGCAGGGCCATGGCAGTAAGCTCGTTCTTCTTTTTCATAGATATCAAACTGAGGAGAGTGGACTTTATTTTTATCTTGCCAAACAACCGCTCTTTTTCCAGGCTCTCCATAGAGAACAGCTTTTTTACTGGAACCGTTGTAAGTAAGAACATTACCAAAGGCTTTTTTAACTTCATCTTGAGGAGATTCAAGGATATTCTCAAGATGAACTTTCCCTTCGGCAGAGAAACTTTGGAGCTCTTGTTTTTCTTGGTCAAATTGGGCAAAGAGATCATCACACCATAGTTGGTATCTTTCTTTCTCTTCTTCTGTTTTTTCTGATTTTTTCCCTTGCTGCCAGGCTCCTTGAAAACCGCTGCCACTATCTAAAAGCATATGGACTTTTTGAGATGCTTTTAGCTCTCCTCTTTCCCGAAAGTAATCAATTTTCTCGGCATAGAGAGTATTTTTGTTTTCTTTTTGTTCATCTTTTTGCCAAACAACGGCAGGGCTTCCAGTTAAGTGAACTTGTTCATTTTCACTCAAATAGTAAAGACGGGAACCTCTTCCCGAAAGATCTTTACTATCAAAAATGACAGGATTCCCTCGGGCAGCAAGGCGATTTTCTTTTTTTCCTTCTTTTGCCTCTTTTCCTTCGAAGATGATAACATCTCCCGCTAAGCTGCCACTTTCTCCGTTTATTTTAGCATCTCCGGTCAAACGCATACTTTTCTTGCCGTCTTTTCGTCGAATTTCCAGCTCATCACCGGAACCAGAACCTTCTGGAGAATTAATAACGACATTTCCCTTTCCGTAAAGATAGTTGATATCTCTCTTTTTTTTCGGAGAAATATCATTTTCTTCTAACTCTGCTTTAAAAAGCTCACTTTGAAAGTTTCCAATCTCTTCCTTTGTTCCCGTTAAGTAACGAATGATGCGAACATTTTTCCGAGTTTGACAACGAATAACTCGAGAATTTTTTCGTTCCTGGGAAGACAAGTACATGGGAGAGTCGGAGGTGATTTGGATATCTTCAATGCTTTCCTTAGGTTCTTTTGCGGATGTTTCCTTTTTCTTGTCTGAAGGAAGAATAGGAGTTATGGTATCTTGGCTATTTATGGTCACTTGTTTTGCCACTACTACAGGATTACCGGAGAGATAAATTTTGCGCACATTTTGAGATACTTGTTGCCAGCGCAATAGATTTCCTGTTGCATCGATTTGATCATGACTAAAGTCAACGTCTTTTTTGGCGTGTAAAGCTACGAATTGTCGCTTAAGCCCACCATCTTTTCTCCGATGTGTTGTTAGGAGCATTTTAACCTGATTACCTCGCAACTGCATGAGCTTAATTTTTCCGGAGGTTTGTTTCAAAAAAGCCTTTTCCTGAAAGAGAATGGTTTCGGGAGTAACGCGCGATGAGACGACACTTCGTGTCCACTCAATTTTCTCTTCCGCTTCCCCATAAAGGGTTTCGAGTTGACGCCGAGTTTTTTCTTTTTTGAGATCTTCGACATTTTCAGGAGGAAGAATAGAGAATCCCGCCAAATCATCGACAAACAAACGAGGTTTCCCCGTTAGAATGATTTTTTCTTGCTCATTGGGAAGAACATATTTTTCTAACTGTTCACATTCTCCTTTGTTTTTTCCATCGAGAAAGTGGACAGAACCTTTTGCCAGAAATCTCTCTAAACGAAGTTTATTTCCCTTCTCTTTCTCTTTGAGAAAATCTAACTGAATAAAGTCACAGTCTAAATGGGCCGACTGAGGTATTTCTTCTTTTAGTTGGTTAGGAAAGAGAATATGGCTAATGATTTTGACATTGTTTTCTTGTTTCAAGAAGACTTGCTCGCTCTCCTTATTTTGTCTTAGCTTTAGACTTCCCTTGGATTGAGAAAACACATAGTGAATAAAAGGCTCTTCGTCTTCTTTATTTTCTCCCGGAACAGTTATTTCTGCTGCCGCATCGCGCAAGAAGTGTAACTCTTCTCTTTCCATGTCCCCTCTCATTCCAATGGCGTTGAGTTTAAGAAAACCGTTTTGCTCTAGTTCCACTGGATCATCTGTCTCCAAAGTTCTTTTTTGAAGATCAATGTAGAGAGTGTTTGTATTTAGACGATTAACTTGCTCATCTTCTCCGTCTGTTCTTTTTCGATAGCCATACACTTTGACATTGCCCGTAAGGTACAGCTCTGAAAAAGTGCTTTGCTCCTTAAAAGGAACAACCACAAAAATAGAGGGAGTTTTTTCGACTTCTCCATCATCTGCTGTAATTCGATAGTAATCGACATCGTCCATTTGAGTAGTGTTGCTAGAGCTGCTTTTCTTTTCCTTCTTTTCTTTTTTTTCAGGAAAATAGTGGCAAACGGGTTTTTTCAAGAGTAAGCGTTTAGAATTTTTAGGAAACATTTCATCAAAATCGAGGACAAAATCCTTCCGATTATTTTTGTCATAATGAAAATATTGCCCTTCGAGCAATTTATTTTCTCGGTTTAAGCGAATTTTTTGCTTTCCATCGATAAAAATCATATTCTCTTGGTCTTTATAGACATTAAGAACATATTCCTCTTCTTTTTTGAGTTTTTCCCACTCAATGGCATAAAATTCTTCTTCCCCACTATCAATAATCCATCTCTGTTGTAAATGCTCTATTTTGACAAAAGCATCTTTGCCTAAATGGATATCATTTTCCGCAAAGATTTCTCGCAAAGAAGGAGATATAATACGCTCGTCTAATTGCTCTTGATACTTAGTATCTAGGGAAAACAAAATGAGCGGCGTAAAGTTTGTTGTTGGAGTAGGCTCCTTGGTCAACCAAATTTCTCCGGTAATAAAATACAAGCCAAGAGAGCTTATAACAAAACAGAGTAAGAAAATCGGAAGGACTTTTTTCATAATGGGGGTCTCATCAAAGAGGAAAAATCTTTTCAGTCGAGCTATCAGGTTTATTGATAATACCTGCGTTTTTGGACATTTTCAAGAACTTTGCGAAAAACTTCCGGAATCTTTGTTGCAAAGGTTTCTTCAACAATCACAGGTTTCTCTAAGGGTCTTTATAGAGCTGAAATTGCTTTGCAAAAGTACTCCTGTTCTGTTACAATGAGAAACCCCATTTACAAAATATATACAAAATGTAACAGAGCTCAAAAACAGGAAGCCAGAAGAAAGCTAAGCCTCCGTTCTGGTATTCTTTTTGCACTACTTATTAAAGAAGATAAAGCGAACAATTATAATTTAGTGTAATCTGTTTTAGGGCAAAGTCCCTTGTTGTTTAAACGCAAACTTCCCCCTGAGTGTTTGCAACCTCATTTACAAAAGGATATATGTAACGATGACATTCAAGAATAGCTTTTGGCTGATTTCTGTTTTTTTCATCGCTGGCAGTCTTTATGCTGGTGATATTGATCTGGTAGAATCAGACCGCCATGGTGTAACCCTGGACTGGAAACTGGACTCTTACGAAGTGACCGAGTCTGAAAAATTCAGCAGAGTACAATTTCCTGGTGGAAGTGGACTTTATGCCGTTGGTAAACCCAACATCCCTAGTCAACAAGCCTTCATCGAAATTCCTAAAGATGCCACTATTGAGATTCGTATTTCCCAAATGGAAGCAGAAACTGTTATTTTAGAAAAACCGTTGGCACCCGCTCAAGAGCCCGTTATTGACACTATTGGAGCAGAAGAACTCCTTAGCCGTAATTTTATTGTCAATGAAGCAGCTTACCAATCATCAGAAGCTTTTCCTAGCTCTGTTGTCGAAGTGGCTTACCAAGGAATTTTACGAGGTCGCAAGCTCGCTCTGATCCGTTTTAATCCAGTTCAGTACATAGCCCAAAGCCGAGAATTAATCGTCTACAAAAAACTCCAAGCTCATATTGAGTTCCAAGGAGCCACAGTGGAGCTGGCCCAAAGTGATGCCTTAATGGACCCCATTGTCAAAGCTCTTGTCAAGAATTATCAACCTGCTCGCAAGACTAACAAAGCAAAGGTCAACACTTTGATTTTGACAGTGGCTGATCTCCAAGAAAATGCCGAAAAACTGGCTTTGTGGAAAAACCAAAAAGGCTTAGCGGCAAAAGTAGAAATTGTTCGCAACGCTAGTGAAAGCACAATCAAAGATATTATCAAAGCTCATTATCCTGACGTCGCTTACGTTACTATTTTAGGGGATCATCCTTTGATTCCTTTACCCAAATCCGCAGATCGACATCCTTTGGGAAGCGAAAACTGTCAAATTTTGGGAGTGGGCGATGGAACTATTCCTAGTGATCTTTACTATTCTTGCTTAGAAGGCGACGACTACTATCCAGACGTTCACATCGGAAGAATTCCTGCCAACAATAAACAAGAAGCCGACGTTCTGATGAAAAAAATTCTCGACTACCAACAAAAGCCTCAGTGGTCGAACCGTTTTCTTCTTTGTGGTGAATTCCAATACCAATCCAGAGAACATAACATGGCCGAACGTTTGTTTTGTGAAACTGCTTTCACTATTCACAATAGCTTAAGCCATCTTTATGATTTTCCTAAGGAGACCATCGGGACAGGAGCTTATGGGATAAATCACTCTGCCTATTACTTCCGAAAAGCAAAAGACGAGACCCAAACGGATCGTCCTGGAACTTACCGCTCTAAAATTCGCGATAGCGAAGGTCCTGTAAAAAATTGCCAAATGCCCGCTAGTTGGACAAAAAATATCGTTCGCAACTATGATGCCACTACGAATACTTTGGACTATTGGGAAAAAGGCCCCTTCCTTGTTCAACACCGCGACCACGGGAGCTACACTTCTTGGGGGAAACCCTCTGTCATGGACATAGATGTCAAAAAACTAAAGAATGAGGTTCTTCCTATTCTTTTCTCTATCAATTGTTTGACCGGAGGAATGGACCAATCTCGCGATTGTTTTGTCGAAGCGGCTCTGAAAAACCCTCAAGGGGGAGCAGCAGCAGCATTGGGCTCTACTCGTGTCAGCTACTCTTGGTGGAATGATCGTCTCTGTGATGGTTTCTATACAAGCCTTTTTGGTACAGAAGTATACGACTGCTTAGATACAGGGGTAAAGCTTCCTAGTACGCAAGCGGTTTCGAAAAAGCTGGGCGAAGTCTTGAACTTTGGAAAAATGTACTTGGCTCTCAATTATCCATCTAACCCTTGGGGTACATCTTACGATTACACAGAAACAGAGTTCTATCTGTTCCATTGCATCGGAGACCCTGAAATGCAAATATGGACAAAAAATCCTAGTAAACTGGATGTAAAAACCACTCGTAGTCGAAATGGTTTCTCTGTTCAAGTGAACGCTCAAGAAAATCGTGAAGTGGTAGAAGCCCAAGTTTGTTTATACAAAGAAGGCGACAAAGAAGGTCAAAAAGAAGGCGAACAACTTGTCTTAACGACAAATGCAAAAGGAAACTGCTCTTTTCCAAGTGACCTTTCTGGTTCTTTCACTTTGACTGTGACAGGGGAAAACCTTTACCCTTACCAAACTACCGTGAATTTTGAGTAGATTTTCGTAAATAATGGGCCGACCAGTTTTCTTTGGTCGGTTCATTACACGATTATTAGGTGCTTATTTTGAGTAGACAATATTTTCTCTCTATCTGCGGACTACTTATCTGTATTTCTTTTGCCCTGTCGCAAGATAGGGCGCTTGTTCTAAGCCAAGATAAAATATCTCCCGCCGCAAAAGAGTTCTATGGGCTTCTTTTATCGCCTGTTTGTGGATATTCCAAAGAAGCCACCGGATTAACTTCCTACCAATCCCAACACAGTTTTTTTACAACCTGCAATAACTGGTTAGCCCAACAGCCAAAAAATATTCGCCTCATTCTTTATCTTTCGGGAGAAAGTAATTGGCAAGAAGAAGTTCCCCTTCCTTCTCTAGGTGGAGTTTCGCTTTCTAGTTTAGGAGAATATTTACATACCCTTCCTTACTCTCATGTTGTTGTTATTCTCAAGCCAGAAGGAAAATCTGCCCCTTTGGGGAAAAAAGCTTGGCAAGAGCTAGCGCAAATGGCCTCTAGTAACCGGAACACACTCGTTTTGAGCGGAGAGGGAAAATCTTTAGACGTCCCTTTGGTAATGGGAATGGGCTCAAAGAAAATTTTAAGTTGGAACCAAGTCGCACAAAACTTAGAAAACCAGGGGGGCATTGCCTTTGGCCAGGTTAAGAAATGGAATATTGTTAACCTAAACAAGAGACCAGAGCTTTCCCAAATGTGGATTCATAACTACGATGGTAGTTTGCGTTTTTGGTGGGAAGGACTGCGTTTTTACACAAGCTTTTTCCTCCCTGAGCAAAACATGTTGTTATCAGGAACTCTTTCTCAAGATCGCTTAAGCTATGCTTGGCAAATTGACGAAGGGGTAAATTCTGGGCAAGGAAAGTTTTCCTGGGAAGATGGCTATCTTGTGGGAAGTTGGCAACTGCCAGGAGAAAAGATGCAAAAGCTAGAACTTCTCAAGCTGGAGCGACCTTTGCCATCCTCTGTCGTTAGTATTTTTCCTTCTCCTAACTCTCTTTTGAAAGAAGACCGTATCCAGCTCAAAGGGCAAATCCGAACCCCTAACCTACAAAGTGTGATCATCAATAAAATCCCTGCTCGGATCACCCGAAAAAAATCTCTGGTAAAAGATATTTGGCTTTTTCAGAGCCCTATTTTTTTAGTACCAGGCTTAAACAAAATAAAGGTGGAAACCTACGAAGAAGAGACAAAAAATGAATGGGAAATCCATCTTTTCCGCTCTTTTGCTGCTTCCCAGATTGAAGTAACTCAACCGTCCTCGGAAACGATTTTGCATTCCCCCGAAGTTCTCGTCGAAGGTATTGTTTCGGGAGAAGCTGAAATTTTCTCTATTTTGGTGGGAGGACAACGGGCAAAATTTGAAAAGATCGCCCGCGACGGCATCACGCATTTATGGAAATTCGAAAGGACACTGAAACTTAAGTCGCGACTCACTCATGTTCCTATCCGTGTCGAATGGGTGGGAGGCCAAGCAGAAGAGAAAACGCATACTCTAAAATACCTCCCTATCGACACAGAAGCTCCCAAGATATACGTCCAAAAGCCAAATCTTAAAAAAGTCGATAAAGAAAGACTTGTTTATCAAAAACAAGTACAAGTAGAAGGGCGAGTAACTGATAATCAAGGGTTAGTAGAACTGCGAGTAGAAGATCAAGTCTACCCAGGAGAATCTTTTCCTAAGGAAATGAAATTTAGCTACTCCTTATCTATGGAAGAGGGAGAGAAAAAAACTTTGTTCCTCTCCGCTTTAGACAAAATGGGCAACTTAGAAGTAGAAAAAATTTCTATTCGTTATCCGCCTATCCCTTCTAAATTCCGAATTTTAGAAATTCGTTTTGTCGATGCAAAAGGAAAAAGCAAAGAAAACTTTCATAACGATGAAGAAATCTACCTCCAAGTCCGCTGGAATGTAGCTCAAGCAGGAAGTAATGACTACGAAAACATTCAGATCTCGGGAGAAGGAGTTATCCCTTCTTTTTTCCGAAGGGTAGAGAAGGCCGAAAAAGGCCACCAAGAGGAGCGAATTTCCCTGCGTTTAGCCTCGGAAAAAGCGGGGAGGTATAAAGTTAGAGTAAATTTAGGAATAGGCTCTCTCAATCGGAGAAAAAATGCTAGCCTGGAGATAATTCGCCGAGAAAATCTCGGGTGGTTCGGAGAAAAAATCCCTCGGGGTCTTGTTGTTGGGGAAACAAAAGGAGAGTACGTCTGGAAAAAAGACGGAGCCGTCATGGTTTATGTTCCCGCAGGATTTTTTTGGCGAGGAAGTAGCCGAGCTCAGGATGAAGAGCCCATAAAGAAAATATTTGTCTCTGGTTTTTATATCGACAAGAATGAAGCAACCAACCAACGCTATCAAAAATTTCTTCGGGAAACCGCTTACCCCCAACCCGCTTTTTACCACGACACCAACTTCAACCAACCAAGACAACCTGTCATTGGAATTAACTGGGAAGATGCTCAGGAGTACTGCAAGTGGAGCGAAAAACGACTCCCTTCTGAAGCCCAATGGGAAAAAGCAGCCCGCGGAGGAGTTATGATTCCTAACTGGGAATCCAGCCAACTTCCCGTCCCTCTCATCAACAATCCCATCCCCCAAAGAGTTTATCCCTGGGGCGATGAGAAACCTGGTCAAGGAACAACCTACTACTGCAATTACTTTACCGACGGAGCCGATGGCTATCGCTACACCTCACCGGTCGAGATTTTCTCTTACTGGGTTTCTCCTTACCGTAATGAAGACATGGCAGGTAATGCCTGGGAATGGTGCTTAGATTCCTACGACAGCCGTTACTACAGTACAGGTCCAGAGAAAGATCCTCTTAACAGCAAAAGCGGAATTTACAAAGTCCTCCGAGGAGGCTCTTGGTTTGCCTCTCCCAAGGACTTACGTGTTTCTTTTCGCTACGGTGAAACCCTGACCGCTCGTCGTAATCTATTTGGCTTTCGCACAGTTTTGTTGGGAGAGGAATAGGCACCCTAAAAGCATCTTTTAATTCCATAGATTCTCCATTCATCATCTTCTTTTTTCAAAACGAGGTAAACTCGTTTCCTTTTGTCGAGCTCTTTAGCCAGACTATTTTTTCCGATAAATAGGCCTTTTGCTTTACGAAAATCATAGTAGATGATAAAAGCCTGCTCTTCTTCGTTAAAGAAGTAGCTTTTTTGGATAAATCGTTGTCTGCGTGGTAGGGTGTTTTTTAAAGAGAAGTAATCTATTGCTTGTTTCGCAATATTTTGGCGGTCTTGCTCTTCTACCTGAGAGTGGAAAAGAGTATGATGTTTTAGGAGGTTTCCTCTTTTTGCCTTCTCTAGTATTTCGAAAAGAGCTTTATGGATTTTGCTGTAGCCACTTATATTCACTTGTTTCTTGGTTGTATGGATAATAGTGGAAACCTTATCCCCTGTACATTTCCATTCTCCGTTAACTTTCTTAAAGTAGACTTGCTCTGAGAGTTTAGGGCCAATGGATAGTTTGGCTAAGCTCTTTTGATCATCCTCCCAAGTGAAGACCATTTCTCTTTGCATAAAATAGCTATGAATGACAACAAAGGATGTCTTTAAGACTCCTTCCCAGATAGGGTTGTTAGTAGGAGGAAAAGCCTCCGTTGAGAAACCAGGGTCGCAGATATTTTTCACTCCTGCGAGATCTTGATTTTTCATACACTTTAACAACTCTTTTGCGACTTCTTTGACCTGCTCCATTTCAGAATCGATAGTTTCTTCGACAAGTAACTCGCTTTTCTCTAATTCTTGGGTTTCTTTTTTCTCCTCTTTTTGTCTTAACTCTTTTTCTGCTTCCTGCTTCTCTCTTTTCTCTTTTTCTCTTTCCCGTTCCCCTCTTAGCTCTTTTTCTCTTTCTAGCTCCTCTCTTAGTACTTTTTCTCTTTCCCGCCCCTCACTTAACTCTTTTTCTCTTTCTCGCTTCTCTTTTAACTCTTTTTCTCTTTCCTGCTCCTCTTTTTTATCTTTCAATGTCTTCTCTGCTATTGTTTTAAGAGAAGAGTTCTCTGGTTTTGGTAAACTTTCTTCCTCGTCAATAGATAGTTTTTTCTCAGAATTAGAATCACTAGCTAATTTTTTCTCTAAGCTATTAGAGTCTTGTTCATTTGGGATAGAAACAAGTACTATAACCAAGACAATGAATGCGAGAGCTAAAATTACATAAATATTTTGATGGTTTACCTTTGCCTGCTTTTTATGTTTCGCTCTAGAAGCTTTGCCCCGTGGATTTTTATAAGAAGCCAAGATTTTCTCAACGGCTTTTTTCATTTCAGCGATATCTTGGTAGCGCTCTTCTCGTTCTTTCTTCATCGCCTTCAAGCAAATATCTTCTAAATTTTGAGGGATTTCTTTTCTAATTTCCCGAGGGCTACGCGGAACCTCATTTACTGTTTTATATAAAACCTGTAAAATAGTTTCTCCCTCAAAAGGCGCTTTCTGAGTTAACATCTCATAAAGTGTCGCTCCCAAAGAATAAATATCACTGCGAGAATCGACATTTCCACTTCCCTGCTCAGGAGCCATGTAGCAAGGAGTTCCTACAATCGCTCCCACTTCGGTTAGTTGAGTATGTTCTCCTTGGCTAAACTTAACAAGACCAAAATCCGTAAGATAAGGTTCCCCTTCCTTATCAACAAGAATATTGGCAGGCTTAATATCTCGGTGAATGAATCCTTGCTCATGAGCGTATTCCATCGCTTGGAGAATTTTCATCATCATCTGGCAACAACGAGGGATAGAAAACTTTTCTTTCTTGAGGATTTCTCTTAACGATTGCCCTTCAATCAATTTCATGATTAAGCAGTATTTTTTTTCTATTTTCTCTATCGTATAGAGAGAAACGATATTTGGATGATCTAGCTTGGCCGTTGCTTTCGCCTCGCGTAAGAACCTTTTGAGTTCGTTTTGGTCTTCTAACTTCAAAGTTTTAACGGCGACTACTCTCTCTAATACTGTGTCAAAAGCCTTATAAACCTTACCAAAACCCCCTTCACCCAACTTAGCGAGTATCTTGTATTTACCTAAGCGCTTGGCGTTTTCCTTCTTTGTTTTTTCCATGAACTTCTCCGTGTCGTTCCCTGTTTTTTTTTCTATGGCATTGTTATCCGTAGGCTCGTAGGGACAACTACGAGGGCACCAGTGTCAACTTAAGCCGCAAGTCCATATTTTCTTTACCGCGAAGCGGTAGCATGTTATAGCCTGGGGCTTCAGCCCCATATGTGTCAACCTAAGCCGTAAGTTATTCCCCCGAAGGGGCGAAATATTTTAATTATTCCGCCCTTTCAGGGCTACGTTTGTGTTAACCCTATAATTCCCAGGGCGTTGCTCTGGGTTAGGTTGTATAGGCCTTACAGGCCAAAAAAAAACCTACCCCACTCAGTCCTTCGGAGGTTTTAGCAGGCATTAAAATTTGCTACACGACAAACCCGCTACTTCTGCCGCTTAAAAATCCGATACTCCTCGTAGGGGCCTTCCGCCGCCTTGTATTTCCCGCAAGAAAGGTACATGCGATTGTTTTTCACATCAAAAATGGCGGTCAATAGGTTAATCGAAAGCATGACATCGGGGTGGGACATTACTTTTTTGAGTCCATCGGCATCTAAAGTAGATGACTTCATGACGTTTTGATATGTGGCGCATCTTTGGTATCGGGAATTGTCTAATTTTCCGTATAGGCTAAAGTAGTTGGTGTTGTTGTTGATAATGAAAGATGTTTCGTTGGGGTGGCGAATAAAAACTTTTCCTCGGTTAAGGTCAATAACGAGAGCTTGTTTTTCTTCGGCGCTGGAAACCATGATGGAGCCGTTGCTGACAAAGCGACTTTCTTTCATCATGGTAGTGACGTCAGCAAGAGTTTTTGCTTCTCGGAGAATTCTCTTGAGAATGAGAAAGATAGGCTCTCCTGTTCGCAGAATTCCTCCCGGGTATTGGTTATAAGCAATAACAATTCCTTGGTCGTTGCAACCGGTGAGAGCACCAAAGAAGCCGGGCCAAGTTAAAGTGGCCACGCGGTTTTTTTCGGGGTAATTGCGGACGAGAAAGATGTTGTTGCCTCGAATAGCATCTCCCCAATCACTCCAGTCTAAGTTTCGCGCATGGAAAAGGTTACCAGCGGGAGTTTTATCGGACCAGACAACGACTTGACGGCAACCCATTTGAATTTGGAGAAGATCGTAGAAACAATTGTAGAGCAATACTTTGGAGTAGGGAATGTCTGCCTTTTCAGCAAAAGCTTTCATCTCTTCTTGGGTTTCGGAATCAATGTATTTTTCAAAGCGCTTTGATTTTTTGAAAGCTTGTCTTTCTTCATGGCTGCTTTCTTCAATTCCTTCCCCTTCCATCACTTGCTGGTAAGCAGAGAGAAAACGTTCTTTCTCTTTGGCTGCAAATTTTTGAGCCATTTCCTTGGCTGTGCCAGAAAGGCGGTAAGTGACAGCTTTCTGGGCGTGCAGACACCCGATAACAAGAAATAAACAAGTGGAGAGGAGTATCTTTGTTTTCATTTTTTTTCCTTATAAAAAGGGGCTTCGTTTTTGGGAAGAAGAGTATCTCTACTTATTCTGCCACAAAAACGAAGAAAACCCTCATTAAAAAATCAATTCCAGCTTTTCATTTCATGAATCCACTTTCGCTTTTTGGAAAGAAGAAAGTCTTTCCCACGAACCAAAGTATCTCGGCGGTACTCCATGGCCCAAGCGCTCACAATAAGAATTGTTCCTAAACTTCCCCACCAAACCGCTTGGGGGATGGTGCCAAAGTTGACGTAGGTAAAAATCATTAAGAGGGCGTCTGAGATTAGAAAGGCGAGGCTTCCTAAAAAGAGAGTGAGCTGGCGAGCGTAGATGGCGCAAAAAAGCACAACCAATGACTCTATCGACAAAAATATCGAATGGTAAAGATGGCGGTAGGGCGAGACACCTTGGTCTTGCAAATGGCTAAACCATCCGTAGTAACTTTGGATAAAAGTGGGGAGCATGATCAAAATTAGACCCAATAGAGTAAAATCTTGAGAGAAAGACGATTTTTGCTCGTCCTTTTGTAAATAAAGTCCCCAGGCTATGATCAAAAACCCTATTGGAATGGTGTAGAATTCCCAAATAACAACGTTCTCTGACCAAGAGTAGATCACAATGTAATAAGAGAAAAGAAAGTTAACCAGAGCAAGGGCAAAGTAGGGTATTTTTTGCCGGAAAAGAACGGCGTAGTACACACTTGCAGTAAAGGTAAGCCCGGCTAAGAGAAAAACATTGACATGGGAATTTACTAAGTAAATAGCCAGAAAAGCTAAGTGGCTTAGGTAAGCTACTTTGACCATGGGTTGATGGGCGTAAGCGGTTTCTTCTTTCGGTAAAAGGATTTTTTCTGCTATGTAAATCATAATCATGCCCATAGCTACGGCCAGGAGAAAAAAGCACCATAGATCTAACTGTAAAAAAGAAAGAAGAGCGTGAGCGCCCACATTGATGGAGGCAAAGGAAAGGAAAAGCAAAAATGAATCGCGGAAAAGAGAGCCACCCACTCCATAAAGAAGACTTGTCGAGAGCATCATAATGGCTAAGTTACCACTACTCTGAGTTTGAGACAAGGAAAGAATGGGAGACAACACTGCGACATAGAGAAAGGCCTGAGAAAAGTACCCGATTTTTCTGAGAAGTAAAGCAAGGCCCAAAGAAATAAAGGCCAAAATCATGGAAATAGGACCTTCATAGCCTGGTTCAAGACTAATTCTCTCTAAAATGAGGTAATAGGACAAAGCAAAAAGGGCGACACATAAGTAGGCTAGAGATTGGCGCGAGAGAAAAAGTTTCGCGATATTTAGATAGGCTAAAGTTCCCGCCAAAAGGGAGCAGGTTAAAACAGTGAAAAGGGTTGGATAGTCGATTTTTCCCTGTAATAGTACCGACCCGATTAATCCGAAAACACAGAGCAAAGCTAGGTGGAAAAAAGGAAAAGCTAGTTCCGAAAGTTTTTTCCTTATTAATCCATAACCGGCTGCGGCCAGAGCAAAGTTGGCTATAGCGACGATGAGAGCAATCTGATTCCCCCAAAGTTTTCCATAGGCAAAAAGGCCGACCAGCAAACAAGCTAAAAAAAGGATTCCTGAAGCATAGCTATAAAAAGAACGTTGGTAAAAACGAAGTCCCATTAAATAGAAAGCAAAGGCACAAGCAATAACCCATACTGCAACTTGAGGAGGGGGCACTATTCCGGGAAAAGCTCCTGGAAGAAAGAGGAAAAAAAGGACGGTTGCTTGTCCCCAGTAAAAACAAGGACGAGTGGAAAAATGCTTTGAATAAGTGTAACTGAAATACAAAAGTGCAATCGCTACGGGAATAAAAAATAATCCGTATTGGAAGGGGAAAAGGCCTTGCGGAAGCAAGAAGAATAGATGGAGGTAAGCAAAAGAGAAAAATAAGTAAATATCCCGGTCTCGGCGTTTTTTCTCTATTAGTATCAAAGAAAGCAAAGCCAAAAGAAGGGTATAAACTAGGCCGGAAGAAGAAACAAAGTAGAGGAAGCGGTAAAAGAAGAGAAGAAGAACAAAACTAGCGGCTAAAGTGATTTTAGCGTAGAAAGTGATAACTTCATTCGCTTCGAGAGGCAGTTTCTTCTGACAAGCGAGAAGTAAAATGGAAAGACCGAGAAAGAAAATCCCCCAATAGGGAAAAACTGTAATTTGGGGAGAAAGAACGAGAATCGACTCTAGGCTTAGGTAAAGTAAACACGCTCCTGCACTAAGAAAGCTTTTATGGTGATAGAAACGAAGTCCAAAAAAAGCAAAGCTCAAGACAAGAGCAAGCTTAGTTAAAACATCGGCTTCAAATAAACCACTCCAAAAAGAGAGCAGAGAAAAAGCAAGGACGATGGGAATGGTAAATAAATCTAAGGTCTTTGCTTGGAGAAAAAAGAGTTTATTAGAGTAGTTTTGAGAACCATAAAGAAGAACAACACTTAAGGACAATGCTCCCAGGGAAGTGTAGTGGAAAGCAATCTCCATTTTTTGGGTATAAAGAAAACAGAGAGACAGAAGTAGAGCGATACCAGCAAAGAGCATGTCTTGGCGCTTTAGAAGGTAAGAGCAAAAAAGATAGAAAGCACTACTGATAAATAAACTTAAGGTTAAAAGACCAAAGTTCTCTTGGTAGTACTCGCGAAAAAATATGGCGAGACTGAAGAGGACAAGAGGGACTATTGCCTGAGAAAAGTAGTGAGCTGGTTTTTGCCAAAAGGATATCTCTACTCGAGATTGATGGGCCAAATAAGCTAAGGAGAGTCCCCAGAAAAGGAAGACAATCGCCTGAGTGAATTGGGAGAGGGATAACATTTGTCCTACTCCCCATAGAGCGACTGTTAGAAAAAATAAAACGAGATAAGAGCTAATTTGTTCCTTCAGTTTTCGATTGAGAAAAAAGTACCCTCCGGCCGCGAGCAAAGAATTGGCAATCAAGGGTAGATGATCAGAAGAGGTCGTGTAAGCTCCCCAGAAAAGGTAAAGGGCAAAAACGTAAACTCCACTGGAAAAGTAAACCAAGAATAAAGGTTCACGAATATGCTCGGGAACCCATTTTTTCTCTTCTGGCAGAAAATAATAAGCGGCGACAAAACTTAGAAGCAAAAGAGGAAAACCTTGCCATAAGGTAGGTAAACCTGCTAAATCAGCACAAATTCCGACAAACAGGATAGAGCAGAAAGCACCTAGCCAAGCGAAAACCGTGCTGGAGGAGTAATCGGATAAGCGCCAAATCTGAAGAGCATAAAAAAGAGTGGCGCATCCCATTGTGATACAAGCGATCTCTATATCCCAAAAACTAATTAAGGCAAACAAAGCAACAAGCTTGGTTAAGTTACTCATAAAGACAAGAATTTTCTGCTTAGCATCTTTGCTTGGTAAGAAAAAACTGACAATGAGAAAACAGTAAGCCTGTGCTACTAAGAACAAGGGATAGATGTCGTATTGATAGGGATAAAACTTCTTTAAGGTCGCTTCATGACTAAGGCAAATGGTTGCCGAGGCAACTAAGGTAAAGACAGTACTGGATAAAAGCCAAGCATGAAAAATCATGAGAGCACTGGTTAACCACAATACCACATAATGATTACCTTGGCTAATAATGAGGCCGACTTTGACCGCAAAATGAAAGTTTAAAGGAAAAAAGAGAGAGGCTAGGAGCAAAAGAGCAAAAGCGAGTTTGGGCCTGTCTTTTTTCCACCAAGTATAGTAGTAACCTGCTCCGAAACAACTCAGAGTAAGAAGAACAAAAGACCAAAAGACTAGAAGTTTATACTCTTGCCAATTACTTCGTAAAAAAGTAATCGCACCGGTAAAGATAAAGCCCGTTCCCAATAAAAGAAGCAGAGTAACAACGTTTTCTCGGACAAAGTCCATGAACTTATGAGCCAGAGAAATTTTGGGAATAGATTTCTCTGGCTTGGCGTAAGGCTCAGGAGGAGGAAGTTTACGAGAGATTTCTTTGGGAGTGGATTCTTCACTGATTGCACTTTGAGCAAGGGTGGGTAAAGAATCTTTATTTTCAATAAGTTCTCTCTCTTGAGAATCTTCTCCCTCTGTTTTATTCCCTACAACCACTTGCTGAGGAACTTCAATTTCTGGAGTTTCTAACGAGGCTTCTTTGGCTTGAGCTAAACGTTCAAAAAAGACGATTACAAGAAGAAAAACCATCCCTCCAACCGCAGCCTCGGGGCGACTAGAGTAATAGCTATAAGATATGTTCCTGAACACATCAGAGATAATGGTGTACATCAAAATCAAAACAATCGCTTCTTTTAAGCTCGCCGATTTAAAAATAACGGAGGAAAAGCCCTTTTTGGCTTCAAAAAGAAGACTTTGCATTCTCTGTGAACGAGAAGAAAGGTATAAGTAAGCTGTTAAAACCAAAGCTGAGAGTGAACTGACAATTGAGGTTACAATCAAAATCAAAAAGGTAATCCAGGAGATCGAGTAGCGAGAAAAGGGGGCTCCCTCCTTCCCCGAAATTAAAGGAGCTTTGGTCTCTTCTACATTTGTTCCCCATCGGTTAATCAAGAAAAAGAGGAGAAATGTTGTGGATATATAGCTAGCCTCTCCCTCAAAGTTCAGGGCAATAGCACCCAAGATAAGTACAAATATAATAAAAAAGAAGGTTTTGAGTCCTCGGACAATCAAAGGCCCCCAAAACTTAGCTCCTGGTTCTTTGTCTTTCTTCTTTTGTTGTCGTGGCAAAGGCCGAGTATTTAGGTACCACAAAAAACCTAGATAAAGAAGTATTGCCCGAGACTCTCCCGAGCCTAGGGCAACTAAGCCAAGTAGGACAACAAAAATCTTGGCAATTGTGGACATATATTTTTACTCCCCCTTCTTTTCGAGAGTTTGGAGAGCTTCTGATAAAGGCATACCATTCTCACCGGCAGGGACAACAATCACCTTGACCTTATCAGAAATTTTATCCAGGTAGAGGTAGCGTAAAATATTAGGATTTTCAGAGATAACCTTTTGCACTTTTAAAAGAGCTTCCGCTTTTCCTTCTGCCTTTAGGATTTCCGATTCTCGAACTCCTTTGGCTCGAATCAATTGAGCTTGTTGCTCTGCTTCCGCTTCGCGTCTTTTCTCCTCGTATTCCCCTTCTTTTTCAATTCTCTTATTGCGCGCTTGCTCTTCAATTAACCTTCTCTCGACGGAAAGTTTTTGCACTTGGCGCTCTGCTCTTTGAATTTCTTCGAGAAGATTTTGGTAGCTTTCTGAAAAAGAAAGAGCTTCAATTCTGACATCATCAATTTTGATATTGTATCTCCCGGCATCTTTTTTCAATGCGAGGAGAAGACTCTCGGTGACTTTTTCTCGGCTACTGCTTTGGTAAATTGCATCTAAGGTATAATTGGTCGTTAGACTATCTAGGGTACTTTTTACATTAGGGACGAGAACACTGTTAGCATAACCTGTTCCTAAACGATTGTGAACACCTTCGGCATCTTGTGGCTCAATATGGTAGTAGACATTAAGATGCACAGTGAAAGCACTCTTTTCTTTACTATAGCAGAGTTTTTTCAAAGAAAGGGGAGTCATTTGAGAAGGATAGTATCTTTCAATGTCTTTTGTGTATTGATCGGGGAAGCGCAAGTTCGAAATCAAAAGATTATTGATTTTTACCCCACTCAAGTCAAACTCCTTCTTCAAACCATTTTCTAACTCCGCTTTGAAGTTTGATCGTGAGGCTCCAAAAATTTGCTCTCGGGTATATTTTTGTACAGTTTCAGAAATCTTCGCTTGCAAAAAGTTTGTCACCTTGGTTTGAATACTATAGCTGTTAGAAAACCTTTTATGTAAATCAACCAGTTTGTCTGCTTGAAGTTGGTAGTAGAGTTCGCAGGATATATCGAGCGATTTTTTTTCAGTCGTGGAGACGTTTTCTAAGGCTACCTCTACCATCCGTTCGGTCATGTTATATCTTTCGATCTCTACCATAAGAGGTCTTCGCCAATGCCATCCTGAAGTCAGAGGGCGCTCAGAAACTTTTTCCTTACCAATGGCGAGTATTTCTACTCCCATATATCCATCAGAAATTTTTCGAAAACCAGTAAAGAAAAGCAGTAGACCTAATACTAAGATAGCTAAAACTAAACAAACTCGGAAGAAAACTTTATTCATTGTGAGAGTTCCTTTTGCATGTATTTTTTGTTGTCCTAAATACGCGGTCTCATAGACCATTTATTCATTAGACGAATTATTTTTATATTTGGCAAGAGATTTTCTTAGAGGATGGCTATTTTTTGCTATAATCCTTTTCTAAAATGCACTGATATTTTTCAAGGATAGACCATGAAAGAACCCGATCCCTTTTTTGAAGAAAAAGAAGAAGATGAAGAACAGCTACGCCACTACCAAGATCTTTCCTCCGCCTACAAAGAACAAATTATGGAGCTAAGAAAAGAGGTTTACCGACTAAGGGAAGGATTTTCTCCCTTCGCCAACGAAACAAAAAAATCGGAGAATCTTCAAATTCTTCATCCCCGTCCGTGTGACTGGCACTGTATATACTGTGGTTGGTACTATACAGATTCCGTCAATGATTACCACTGTCTTCACTGCGATGCGATTCGCCCTTTTGTGGGGGGGTCTGCTACTATTAAGGAGTGCTCCAACTGTTTGCAGTACAATCTAGCTTTGGCTAGTTACTGTGAGTGGTGCGGAAGCCGTTATTAGACATGCAAAGCACTAGCTATACCGAAAAAGAAATTCTTCTCCTCGGAGGAGGACATGCTCATGTGGGAGTTCTCAAGTCCTTTGGAATGAAACCATTGCCAGGAGTTCGCTTAACTGTTATTTCCGACGTTTCCTCTGCCCCCTACTCTGGGATGATCCCTGGCCACATTGCTGGATTTTATAATGAAGAGGAATGCCATATTGATCTTTGGCCTCTTACTCAATTTGCCAAGGCGCGGCTCTTTATTGACAGTGTAAAACACTTAGATTTAGAAAAAAAACTAGTCTACTTAGAAAATCGGCCTCCGGTCGGATTTGATTTTATCTCGATCAATACAGGCTCTGTTCCCCAAGCTATTCCCGGAAGCGACTCTTATGCAACGGCCGTAAAGCCCATATCCCATTTTTTAGCTTCCTTAAAAAAACTTTTGCCGCAAATTATCGAAGAGTCTGCTCCCGAAACTACTATCGTAGTGGTCGGAGCAGGAGCGGGGGGAGTAGAGCTAGCTTTATCTCTCAAGACTCGCTTAGAAAAAGAACTGGCTTCTCTGGGGAAAAGCAAAAAACTCCATTTTCATCTAGTTTTCTCAGGAGAGAACCTACTTTTTGGACATAACCAGCGTGTCCAAAACATATTCCAGAAGGTCTTGAGCAAAGCAAAAGTGACCATCCATTCCGGGGAACGGGTTACTCAAATAGAAAAAAACTCTCTCACTATGAAGTCGGGGAAAGAACTTCCCTTTGACCATCTCCTTTTGGTCACCGAAGCCCAATCCAACCCTATTTATAAGGAATCGGGCTTAGACGTCGACAAAAAAGGCTTTATCCAAGTCAATTCGTTTTTACAGTCGACCTCTCACCCTTTTGTTTTTGCCGCAGGAGATATTGCCGCTCTCTCTTCTCCCCGCCCAAAATCAGGGGTTTACGCGGTACGAGCGAGTAAATCTTTGGGGAAAAACCTCCGATCCTTTGCCCTGAAAAAATCTCTTTCTCCCTACCGTCCTCAAAAAACGGCCTTGGCTCTTATTATGACCGGAGAAGAATACGCCGTCGCTTCCAAAGGGATTTGGTCGGCCCAAGGAAAGTGGTTATGGGGCCTGAAAGACCGCATCGACCGCAAGTTTATGAATTTATACCAAGAATTTCCCGAAATGCTTCCCCCGCAAACCCCCTCTCTCTTTCCCTTAGAGCCAGGAGAGAAAGAAGAGGAAGTTTCCGCGATGCCCTGCGGAGGATGCGGAGCAAAAGTAGGGGCCACTCTTCTCAGCAAAATTATCGCTGGGCTCCCCTTGAAGCACAGACCTGATATCATCGAAGGACTCAACTCTCCCGACGACGCCGCCGTTGTCCGTGTTCCTCCTGGAAAAGTAATGCTCCACACCGTCGATTACTTCCGCTCCTTCTGGGAAGACCCTTATTTACTGGGAAAAATAGCAACCATCCACAGTCTTTCCGACATTTGGGCAATGGGAGGAGAAGCCCAGAATGCCCTCGCCATTGTTTGCGCTCCCCACGGACGCGAAAAACAAGTAGAAGATTTTCTTTCCCAATCGATGCGAGGATGCGCCGAAATTCTCCAAGAGTCCAACTGTGCTCTCGTCGGAGGGCACTCCACTGAAGGCCCCGAAGCCAGCTTCGGCTTGGCCATCAACGGTCTCGCCGATGAAAATAAATGGATACGCAAACAAAACCTAAAACCGGGCGAAAAAATTATCCTGAGCAAAGCCCTAGGCACCGGAACGCTTTTAGTCGCACAAATGCAAGGAAAAGCCAAAGCCAAGTGGATAGAACCCCTTCTCGCCTCAATGCTCGACAGCAACTACCGAGCCTGCCAAGCTCTTAGCAAACACGAAATATCCTCCTGCACCGACGTAACCGGCTTTGGCCTTCTCGGACATCTCCTAGAAATGACCAAGAACGAAGTCGTCCAGATAGAACTCGACAAACTACCCCTTCTTCCCGGGGCAGAAACATGCTTAGAACAAGGACTTCTCTCCTCGATGCACCCCAAAAATCAAAAAGCCCAACGAGGACTCCAAGCTACCGAAACAATAAAAAAGCACAAAAAATTTCCCATTCTCTTTGATCCACAAACCTCCGGTGGACTTTTAATTAGCATTGCAGCAGAAAAAGCGCCAGAGGTGCTGCACGACTTACGCGAACTAGGCTATCCGGCGGAAGTGATTGGGACGGTTTGCTCTGCCCAGGAAGGGAGCTTTGTTGAGGTTGTTTGAGTTGCGCCTCTTCAGGGCCGTTTTGTCCCGGGCATTTTTTTCTAGGGCTTCGCCCTAGACAAAGAATTTGTTATGTTTCTTCGCAACCCTGTCGTGTATTTTTCGTCGATTTCCCCTGACGTGGTTATCGAAACGATGATATTTTATCCGGACATGGTTTCCGAAACGGTGAGGTTTCATCTGGGCTTGGATCTTCCTAGGGCGAAGCCCCAAAGCCATTAAGTTAAGGAATAATCAGTAATAAAAAAGGATAGAAGGCGATTTCTCGTTTCTACGCCTTACAGCATGGCAGTTTGTTTTTCCTAAAACAATTGACGAAGATATATTTCACCAGACGTAACGGAC
>JAJDCR010000070.1 GCA_029260735.1 Planctomycetota bacterium | reverse complement strand
CACTCATTACTGGAGGACAACATTCTCATTTCTGTCAGCCCTAAATAATGAGCAGGATCAATAATTAGATTAACACCCCCCGCAATCGCACACTCGCTTGATCCACTGTAGATACTTTCTAAAGCTAAATGAATCGCTGTTAAAGATGAAGAACATGCCGTATCTACTGCCATAGAAGGCCCTTGGAAATCAAATAAGTAGGACAATCGGTTGGCAATTGAAAAATAAGCTGGCTGAGGAGCATATCGAGAATTCATCACCCCGACAAAGACTCCGATTTTACGAGTTTTCCCCAAAGTATCTGGAGTATAAGCAGCATCCTCAATCGCATGGTAAGAGGTTTCTAAAAACAAGCGCTCTTGAGGATCCATTCGTTCTGCTTCTCTCGGGGAGATTTTAAAAAACAAGGGATCAAACTTATCGATGTCTTCTAAGAAACCTCCCCATTTGGTATAGATTTTTCCTGCTCTTCCCTTTTCTATATGGTAGTACTCTTCCCAACTCCAACGATCTTTTGGAATTTCCCCAACGCAGTTAACTCCCTGGGCTAGATTTTTCCAAAATTCATCCAAATCCTTTGACTTAGGATAGCGCCCACTCATGCCAATAATAGCAACATCAAAAATGCCGGGAGTATGCTCTTTTTCTGAGGAGTTAGTTTTAATTATAGAGGATGACTGCTTACGACTTTGTCTGGATATTCGGTTTTGTGTATGTTTCTCTACAAGATTAGATCCTCTAGTTTTACTATTATTACTATTATCTTTCTTCGGTAGATCCGAATTATTCTGCCATAAGATAGCAACCAACTCTTCTTTTTTATTTTCTAAGAAGTAATTCACTAGTCCCTCAACACTTTGGACTTCAAAAAATAGAGTGCTCGTTATATCAGGAAATACCACTCGAAGTTGATCCGTCAATTGCACAATAAGAATAGAATCCATCCCATATAATCCTAATGGTTCATAGGGATCGATTTTGTGGGGACTCATCTTTAAGGTTTGAGCAACTAAGTTTTGAAAATAAGCGATACTGTTTTCTCGTAAGGATTCTTGTTCATTAGGATTATCTCCCCTTGTCTTTGAGGGCTTAGAAATTTCTGACTTAGAAGAGTTCTTTTTCCATGATCTTTGGGAAATTTTTCTTTTAATTTTTTGTCGAACCACTCCATCACTGCTTGCTGCAATAACTTGTTGGCCAAATTTATGTGCTTTCTCAGCAGGGAAGAAGATAAACTCAAAACCAACTTCATCCAAAACTTCTTTCCAAACCTCAGAATATAATCCTGGTGATCCCTCTATCCGAAGAGAAGCATCTTCATACAACCACCATCCCTCTAATAAGCCAAAAGTGAGATGGGTAAATAAAGACCAGTCACTTATTTCATTGATCAACAGAATTCCTTGGTCTTTTAGAGGTGCTTTGGCATTACGTAAGGTATCCCTTATATTAGGCGTGGCATGTAAAATATTAGCGGCAATGACAAAGTCATAATGGTTGGGGGAAATAGATTGTCCTCTTAGAGGCTCGGAAACATCAAATATGGCCGTCCTCATAGCAGGAAAATCTGGTTGGTAGTGTTCTTCTGCATGCATTAAAAAGGCTTTGGATATATCTGTGTAACAATACTCTTCAATGAACGACGAAACCTCTTGCAGCTTTGGCAATAGTTTGGCAGTAGTTCCCCCTGTACCTGCTCCTATCTCCAGAATACGAAACTTTCTCTTCTTATTCATTTCTATTGCCTGTCTAATGGATTTTAACAAAGTATTGCCAAGAACTTCATTAAAGTAGTCCGAAAGGGCATTTCCTTGGTAAATTCCTTCTACCAATTCAAAAGATGAGCGGGGAAACATTACATCTGTTGCCCGTTGCTTTCCGCTCAAAATAGATAGTAGAGCTTTCAAGCAAGTTTCTAGTAAAACAATTTGGGCTTCTTGACTTTTAGAAAGGTGAGGATTTTTTGTCCATTGAGATTTCTTTTCTTCCCATTCTTCCCACAAAATAGAAATTTCTTTCGCTTCTTGAGTAAAGTTAAGTTCTTTACTCAAAAATTTTTCTTTTTGCAAATATTTGATGCTGGTTGTCAGCCAGCGTTCATAAAAAGGAGCCGGTTGTTTCTCTAAGGGGAGTTCTTGAATTTTGGAGATTTCTGAAGTAAAAAGTCCCAAAGAAACAAGATTAGAGAAAAGAATTTGAGCTAATAGAAAATCCATTTCTTTTATTTCTAATGTTTTCTCTAGATCAGAAAGTGGGGAAGGACTTTGCTCCGGCAGTGTTTTTTGTACGTGCTCCAGTATCGAATCGGGAGTGCTAGGATAGCAAGTTACTTCCTCTAAAAACAAAGCTTCTAAAACTTGAGGATTTAAGGTTTTCAGTAAGCCCACTTGGTTCAGATGAGAGTTCATAAAAGTTTCCAGAAACTCCATTCCTTCCTTCGGTTCAATAGAGCCTATACCTACCTGCTCCATTTGCTTGCTGTAGAAAGCACCTGCTACGACTCCGACGTTGCCCCAGTACCCCCAATTTATAATTTTCACAGGATACCTACGCTTTTGGCTTAGCATCTGAGCAAAACTATCTTTGAAAGTACAACCTGCGGCATAGTTGGACTGCCCGAGGGATTTACTGAAGGATTGCATCGAAGAAAAAAAGAGCATAAAATCTAAGTCTTCTTTTCCAAAAACCTGATCCATGTTAATACTAATATCTACTTTTGCTGACAAACTGGACTTAAACGTAGACTCTTCCATCTTCAAGAGGTTTTGATCTTCTAGCACTATGGCCGAATGAATGACTCCATGAATTTTAGGGTAGCTCTTTTTTATTTTGCTAAAGGCTTGTTCTAGAGAGTCTTTTTTTCTCGCATCTGTTGTCATGTAAAGCGGCTTTGTACCAATGAGACGAAGAGATTTAAGCTTTTCCTCAATGGCTTCATTTTTTTCTCGTCGACCAAGCCAAACAATCCGGGCTTGGTAGTGTTCGATCATGAAGCGACTCCAAACTTCACCAAGACCACCAGCTCCTCCAATGACAACGTAAACTCCTTCTTTTCTATAGATCGAAGCTTTTGGGTTTAAGTTTTTTATATGAGCGAGTTTCTGCTGGAACCATTCTTTATTACGATAGCAAAATCCTTCTCCTGGAGAGTCCCAAGCAAGAGATAGACACTCCCTCGCAGAAACAGACTCTAATGAATCTAGATCTAATAAGCGTAGTTTCCAATGAGGAAACTCCTTGGCTAGGCTTCCGATCAATCCAAAGATTCCCGCGTGAGTGGGAATAATGACTTCTCGCTTTTTCACCAACTGGGTTTGACTCGTAATTATTGTCCATTGAATTTCTTTATTCGCATATCCCAAGTTCAAAAATGCTTTTACTATGCGAAATACTTGCAGAACTCCTTGCTCCTGTACATCTTGCGATTTAAGAGAAAAATCTCTATCTATTTTTTGAGATACATCTGGAGCAAGCCAAAATAAATGCTCATAATCGTTGAGCGAGCAGTTTTGGAGTTTCTCCTCAATTACTTCCCTCGTTGCTTCTAAAGGCAGCTCTAGATAAACCGTGTTAGAATAGGATTCTTGAACCCAGGTTAACGGAGTTTGCTTTGCTCCCATTAGCAATATTTTTGCCTCTCGTGAGACCCTAATCTTGTTTTTTAGCTCAGGGGAAGCATAGGTCCAAACAGGAACCAAAGATTGTAAGCCCACCCCATTTTCATCTGAGGGTGCCTTTATTTCTTTTCCAAATAATCCTAACTCTCCTTCTAATTTCCGAGAAGAAAAGCCTCTCATTTTAATACAAATATGGCCTTGTTCATCGTAAAGATCTATATCTAGTTTGGGAGCTTTTACTGTGTCGCTAGTACAGTAACGTATCCATGCGTACATTGTGGAAGTGCAATCTCTGACAATTTCCAAAGATTCCAAAGCAAAAGGAAGGCTTGGTTTGAAAGAGTTTCTACTTTCTTCTAGAGAAGCAGAATTCGCGACTAAGCCAATGGACGATTGCAGAGCACTGTCCATTAAACTAGGATGAAGAACATAGTCATTTTGTGTCTTTAGGAGGGAATTAGGGAGACAGAGTTTGGATAAAACCTGATTTTCTCCTTGATAAATTTCAACAATTCCTTGATGAGCAGAGCCATACTCCAATCCTATCTTTTGGAATGCTTGGTAGCAGGTTTCTCCACTTAAGATTCCCCGGTTCATTTGAGACCGGAGTTCTGAAATGTCAATCGCCGGAAAATCTTGCGCTTGCTGGAGCCTTACCACTCCTTGGCAATGCAAGGTGGTCTCTTCACTTCCATTTTCGGTATAGACTTCGTAAGAAACTTGTCCATTCTCTTCTCCCTGTAATCCTATATGGACTTCTTTGGCAGATCCATTGGCTGATCCATTGACTAATTCATTGACTGATCCATTGGCTGATCCACTGACAAAAAGCGGTTGAGCCCAAACGACATTCTTAAACTCCAGAGAAGTTTCCTCTTTTAGTTCTTTGGAAGCTCTTTGGATAGCAGCTTGGGCCATTTCAAGATATCCGACTCCTGGAAATACTTTTTTTCCGTTTATCTTATGATCGCTTAAGAAAAATTCTTTCCCTGTAAACCTTGAGGTGAATCGTTGTTCGGATAAATCAGAAGTATTTTCATGAAGCATGGGATGAATTATTGGTATCGTTTCTCCTGACTTTGAAGGAAGAGAGCTTCTCCTTTTGTCCTTTAATTCATTGATCCAGTATCTTTCTTTCGCAAAAGGGTAGGTGGGTAAACTAATCCGTTTTGGCTTAACTTGGGCCTCCCCCACATTCGAAGAATGTAAGGGGACTCCATAGAATTTATTCCAGTCTAAGTTTAAACCTTTCGTCCATAAATCAAGGAGTTTTGAAAACTTTTTCCGTTGAATCCATTTTTCAATGGCTTCTTCGAACTCTTCGTCTTCCGTAAAAACGGCCAGTGCTTTTTTATTTTTCTTTACTCCCCCTCGATAGCATTCTTCAATGTCTTGATTTCCCGAGAGCAGCTCTTCCAGTTTTGCTTCCAGCTCTTTCATAGAAATAACAATGAAACCAAGACGTTCCTCCATGGCTTCTCGTCCTACTTGTAAAGTATAGGAGAGATCATCTAAAGAAATTAAAGGATGTCCCTTGAGGAAGTTCAATAGATTTCTTGCCGATTTGAATAGTTGTTCTTGGGTTCTTGCTGACAAGGGAACAATTACAGGAAAATTATAGGTAGTAGCGGCTTCTGGCAACTCTTTTAGAGAATGCTGATTTGTCGGATATTCTGTCAGAATCAAATGGGCATTACTTCCTCCTGCTCCAAAGGAGGAAACACCTGCAATTCGAGGAATTTCTCGACCATCTAAAACAGGACGTTTCCAATCGATAAGTTCCTGGTTAACGACAAAATGGGTGTTTTCAAAATCGATATTTGGATTCAAATTAGAAGAGTGGAGAGAGGGGACGATTTTTTGATACTTCATTTGTAAAAGAATCTTAGTTAACCCACCAATCCCAGCAGCACCTTCACAATGACCAATATTGGACTTAGATGAACCAATGCGACAGAATCCTCTATCTTCAGTATATTTTCCAAAGGCTTGTCTCAGAGCAGAAATTTCAATAGGGTCTCCTAGCTTAGTGCCTGTTCCGTGGGCCTCCATATAGCTGATATGACGGGGATCAATTTTTGATTCACAAAGGGCTGCTTCGATTGCACTATGCTGAGCTTTTGGATTAGGGACGCTGTAACCATTGTTTTTTCCACCATGGTTGATCGCACTACCTTGAATAACACCATAGATATTGTCATTATCATTAATTGCTTCGGCCAAACGTTTTAAGATAACTACTCCGACTCCTTCTCCTGGAATATAACCATCTCCACCTTCTCCAAAGCTTTCACAATGCCCTTTCGCAGAGATAAACTGTCCGGCACTGAGCATTAAATATTTATTAGGATGAATACTAATATTGACTCCACCCGCTATGGCTAAATGAGTTTTTCCGTGTTTCAGATCTTGGCAAGCTAGATGAATCGCTGTTAGGGAAGAAGAACACATGGTGTCAACTGTCATACTTGGTCCATGCAGGTTTAAACAATAAGAAACTCGATTGGCAATACTCGCCAGGCTTCCCGCAAATCCCATCCGATTGCCCTTTAGACTTTCTTCTGCCCCAATTAATTGATATTCTCCATACATTACTCCGGCATAAACCCCCACTTCTCCTCTGGAGCTTTTATTTTGGAGTGTTTGTAGATTGTCGCGAGTATAACCGGCATCTTCCGTTGCCATCCAGGCATGTTCTAAAAAGAGACGTTCTTGGGGATCTATGTATTCTGCTTCCCGAGGAGAAATGTTAAAGAATAGGGGATCAAATTCATCTACTCCTTCTATAAACCCTCCCCTTTTACTGTAGTGAGAGCCTGTTTTTGTCTTGTCTTCGCTAAAGTAATCTCGCCAATCCCATCTCTCTATAGGAACTTCGGTGACGCAGTCCCTTCCCTCTTGTAAATTTTTCCAATATTCTTCTATATTTACGGATTGAGGATAGCGCCCACTCAACCCGATGATCGCAATCTCTAAAGATTCTGATTGAGTATCTTTGGCGTTGGTCGCGGTCAAACTTGAAAAACGCCGTCTCTTAGAGTAAGAACTCTGAATTCTGGATTCTGATTTCTGGATTCTGATTTCTAAATTCTGGATTTTTTCCAAAAAGAGAAACCAATTTAGACTCATACGATTGAATAAAGTAACTCGCCAGTTCTCCAATGGTTTGGTATTCAAAGAAAAGCGTTTTGGAAAGCGGACCAAAGGTCTTTTCCAATTGGTCAGTCAGATCCATGGCTAAAATCGAATCCATACCATATTTTTCAAAAGGAGTTTTTGCATCTATTTTGTAGGAAGAGAGTTTTAATACAGAAGAAAACTGTTTTTTCAAATATTGCTCTACTTTTTCTTCCCATGTTTTAGGATCAATAGCGGAAGCAATCTGTTCTACTTCAATTGGTTTTCTCTGAAAATTTATCTTTTCTTTTAGTTTTTCCAATAAACGCACGGGTTTAGAAATAAATTTATCTTCCATTACCCGAGAAGAAAACCCTCTCATTTTGACACAAATATTGCCTTCTTTATCGCAAAGATCAATATCTAGTTTCTGTACTTTGTCTCTCGGCTTACTCCCGACAGAGTAGCGTATCCAGGCATACATCTCAGAAGTGCAAGGTCGTAGAACTTCCAAAGACTTTAAAGCAAAAGGAATACTTGGCTTCGGTGCATCTGCAGCATTAATTAGGAAAGTAGGATTCAAGATTAAACCAATCGAAGCTTGGAGAGAACTATCCATTAAACTCGGATGAAGAACATAGTCATTTTGTGTCTTAGCAAGAGAAGAAGAGAGAGACAACTTTGCTAAAGCCTGATTTTTTCCTTGGTAAATTTCAACAATTCCTTGGTGAGCAGGTCCATATTCTAAACCAAGGCTCTTGAATGCTTGATAGCAGGTTTCTCCGCTCAAGATTCCCTCATTCATTTGAGATTTAAGTCCATCAATTCCAATGCTAAGAGACTCTTCTCCTAACTTAAATTCTGCCGTTCCTTGGCAATGCAAGGTGCTTTCCTCTTCATTTTCGGATTCTGTATAAACTTCATATCGTACTTGACTATGATTTTCTCCTTCTAATCCAATATGCACTTCTTTAACAGGAGAATTAACAGAGTCTACTATAATCGGTTGAGTCCAAACGACATTCTTAAGAACAAGACAAGTGTTTTTATCTAGTTTTCCAGATACTTTTTCCACTGCTGCCCTTGCCATTTCCAAGTATAAGACTCCAGGTAAGATTTTTTGTCCCCTTATCTGGTGATCTGCTAAGAAAAACTCCCTACCTGTAAATCTGGAGCTAAATCGCTGCTCTGATAAATCAGAAGTATTTTCATGGAGCAGTGGATGAATTGCCGAGAGAGAAAAGCCTGATTTGGAATAGACCAAAGGGCTCTTTTGCTCATCCAATTTGTCGATCCAATATCGTTCTCGAGCAAAAGGATATAAAGGTAATCCAGATGATCCAGATAAACGCTCTACAGTATCTAAATTATATAAGACCTTCCAGTCTATCTTGTTTCCATTTACCCAGAGCTCTGCCAAGTTTTTGTATCTATGATTCTGGGCTAATTTAAAAATATACTCCCTTCCTTCTTCTGTCTCTGCAACTTGTCCCGATTGTTGTTTAACTTCGGCCCAAAAAACATTCGGATTTGTTTTATCTTGAAGATAGGAATTTAAGCCGTCTTTCAACTCTTGGTGGTTATGGGCGACTATTGCTAATCGATGGGTCATTGCTTCGCGACCCACTTGAAGGGTAAAAGCCATATTCACTAGATTGCTTAAGCGAGTGGGATTTTTTTCCAATGCATCGATTAAGCTTTGAGCATAATCACTGAGATGTGATTGTGTTTTGGCAGAGAGAGTCACAATAACAGGAGTATTCAAAGGAGAATACATATCGATATTTTGTTGCTTGGGAGATTCCGAAATCACTAAATGAGCATTCGTTCCACTAAAGCCAAAAGAGCTGATCGCAGCTTGACGAATTCCTTTGGTCGGAGTAGGCCAATTTTTACATTCGGTGTTGATATAAAAAGGACTTTCTCTTAAATCAATATGCTCGTTGAGTTTTTTAAAATTGATCGTAGGGGGAAGCTTTTTATTCTGCAGAGCTAAAAGTAATTTAATTACACCAGCAACTCCCGCCGCAGTAGCCAAATGACCAATGTTACTTTTTACCGATCCTAAAGCACAGTAGTTTGTTTCTTTTGTATATTTTTGGAAAGCATTCTTTAGCCCTTCTATTTCAATAGGATCACCTAATTTAGTTCCCGTTCCATGAGCTTCGATTAGTTGAATTTCTTGGGGATTGATTTTGAACTTATCGTAAATATCTTGTTCTAAACGAGTTTGAGAATCTGGATTAGGAGCTGTAATTCCATTGGTTTTTCCATCTTGATTTACGCCCCATCCTCGAATAACTCCATAAATCAAATCTTTGTCTTTCTGGGCATCTTCTAATCTTTTTAGAAAAATAACTCCCACACCTTCTCCCGGAACAAAACCGTTGGCGGCCTGATCAAAAGAAAAGCATTGTCCGTCTTTAGAAAGCATCCCGGCCTTTGTAGCCATAATATGTAGCGTTGGCCCAGCGAGAACACATACTCCTCCCGCCAGAGCGAGGTCACTGCTACCCGTTATTAAACTATCACAAGCACTAGCTACTGCAACCAGTGAACTTGAGCAAGCAGTATCAAGCGACAAACAAGGACCTTGTAGGTTTAAAAAGTAGGAAATACGAGCCGCCAAAATCGAAATCGCTCCGCCTGTAAAGCCCTGTGCACTTAGCCCTGCATCTTGTAGCAATTGGCCATAATCGCTAGTGGCACAACCGACAAAAACACCACACTTGCTTCCCGAAAGAGAGGTGGGGTCATATCCCGAATCTTCAATGCAATGCCAACAAGCTTCTAAAAATAAGCGTTGTTGGGGGTCCATTATTTCTGCTTCCCGAGGAGAAATATTGAAAAATATGGGATCAAATTGATCATACTCTTCTACCGCTCCCATCCATTTACAATTGCTAGTTCCTGCGAAAAAAGGATCTGGATTATAATACTCATCGATATCCCAACGATATTTAGGAATCTCTGAAATACAATTCTTACCCGATTCTATATTTTTCCAGAACTCCTCTATATTTTTTGCTTGGGGAAATTTCCCGGCCATTCCTATAATAGCAATTGCAGGTGCTTTTTTAGAAGAGGCGACTGGTTCATGATGAAAAGGTATTTCCTTGATCGAAGAAGGCTGAACTATATTTGGTGAAACGAGAGAAAGTTTTGTTGATAGTGTTCCTTTTTTCTCCGCTTCTTTTTTGACGTATGGAGTTAGTTCAGAAAGCGTGGGATAACTGTAAACTTTGGTCGCAGAAATTTCTATTCCGTATTCCTGATTGATCTTACGTACCCAAGTTACACCCGTGATAGAGTCTAAGCCTAAATCGGCAAATTGAATGTCTTCTTCAATATGTTCTTCTTTCATATGTAACTCTTCTCCTAAGAGTTTTTTGAGAGTAGATGATATAGAAGATAAAATCTCAGAGGAGGAAGTATTCATAATGACAGAGTTTTCTGTCTGTTTTATGGGGATATCAATATTTTCTGTCTCTTGGTGAAAATTTTCTTGAATTTGTAGTAAAGTTTGCGAATTATGAACAAAGGTTTTTTCATGCATTGCCAGTTCAAGTTGGTAGGTCTCTTCTAGTTGCTTACGAAGTTTCTCGGTGAATTTTTCTTTGAGGTTTATTAAAGTATGACGTGGGGTTTTGGCAATCTTTTCTGCTAAAGTTATCGCAGAAAAGTATACTTCCTTTCGAGAGAGTACGGGTATACAGACTCCTTTGTCTTTCAACTCACTCCCCTTGTATTCTTTGGCCGTAAGTAAAATTTCTCGGGATAAATCATTTCCCATTTGATGAGGAAATACAAGGGTTGATCCGGCTCCTGGAGTAAAACCATAGTTCATGTAAGGACTAATATATCTACTTTCTTCACTGAAAAGAACCAAGTCGGCAAACATGCCCATAGCCCATCCAGCTCCAATGCCATGCCCCTGCATGGCGGCAATGACAGGAATTTGACAGTCCATCGCCAGCTGATAAACTTTTGTGTCTGTAAATTTGACTTTTCCTTCTTGGATAGCAAGCAGTCCCTCCTTCGTACCACCTGAAGCAAAGTAAGAATCATATCCCGTCAAGACAACAACCTTATAAGAAGGAGTTTGCTTTATATGCTCAAAGACTTCGATTATCCCCGTAATTAGAGCTTGGGAAAACATATTTTTCGCTTCTCGCTCGATCATTTTAACGACAAGAATTCCTCGCAGATGAACGGTCGCTTTTATTACCTTGGAGTTGAGGGAAATTTTTGTAAGAGCATTTACGACTTTCTCATTTTCTTCTTTCCAAACAGGAAAAGCATTTATTTTTTTGAGGATAGTTCGTTTTCGATTGCACCAAGATTTAGCCACTTGCAAGGCTGTCGGTACGACCTGCTCGGCAGGGACGGCCTGGAGTGTTTTTAATCTTTCTTGCAATTGAGTTCCTGTATATTCGGCCCGAGTAAATAAAATTTCTTTTGCTAAATAGTGACCAAAACGAAGAGAAAACAGCTCGACAACTTCCTTGTTTGGTATTTGGTAGCTATAAAGACCACTTTCGTTATAAATGCAGACATCACAAAAAAGGCTCATCAACCAAGCATCGTCTTTTGCATCGGACTCGATAGCTGCAATTATAGGGATCGATGAGTTAATTAGCAGCTCTTGTAAATCTACAGGAAAAAACTGGGGATGGGTACTGGCGATGACAATAGCTCGATATTGAGTTTGGGAAAAGGTAGTTTTTAAATCCGCGAGCGAAGACTGGGAGTCGATTCTGACGAAGAGAACTTCTTGCTTTGTCTCTCTTATATTTTGTTTTCCTTGCCATTTTAATTCTTTAACACAAGTATGAACTTTGCCAGACAAGTGTTGCTTTAACTGCTGTAGAGATTCGGAAGGCATTTCCGCTAGGGTGCTTGCTAATTCCTCTGCATAGCGATCCACTTGACTTGAAGGCAGGATGGGACAACTCCATCCTTTTTTTTGTAATTGTCTTCCCGTAGAATCACTTCCTGAGTATAAAAAATCCTTTGCCTGAACTTCGCCAAAGCGTTCTATAAATAAGAGCTCTTCTTCTTTTGTCGGAAAAAGCTCCTGCTTTAAACTAGTGTAAGAATACTGCTTCTCTTGGCTTAAAATCATAAAATCACAGAGAGTTCCTAGCAAAAATCCAGCTCCTAGAGCATTCCCTTTCATCGAAGCAATGGTAGGGAAAGGAAAAGATACTATTTTTTGGTGTAGTTTCTGTTTGACTAGCTCATTTTGCTGATTTCTTCCTCCTGAGAGAAAGCTAAAATCTGTACCAGTAAGGATTAATACTTTGGCTTGCCCTTCCTTTTGTATCTTTGCCAGAGCGTCTAATAACTCTTGAATCAGGACTTCTGAAAGCGTATTTTCATCTTTTGATTGTGAAATTTGAATGAAAAAGATCCCTTTTCCATAATCGTATAGGTTAAGAGAAGTTCTTCTTTCTTCCCCCAAAGGCTCAATGATAGGATTTGCTAAAAAAACGGAAGAGGTCTTTTCTCTTTGCTCAGGAGAAGAAGCATTCCCAAAGGAATTTATAATAGTCTTAGGCAGAGATATAGTAGGTTTCTTTAATTGCCCTAAGTTAGTTGTCGAAACTACAGACCTTGATTCTAAAGTAAACTCACGAGTCTTTTTCTCATTTAATTCATTGATCCAGTATCTTTCTTTCGCAAAGGGATAGGTCGGTAAACTTACACGTTTTGGCTTAACTTGGGCCTCCCCCACATTCGAAGAATGTAAGGGGACTCCATAGAGTTTATTCCAATCTAAAGTCAAGCCCTTTGTCCATAAATCAAGGAGATTAGAAAGTTTTTTATCTTGTATCCATTGCTCTATAAGCTCTTCTAATTTTTCATTGGCCCTCAGAGTTTCTTTGTTATGCTTTACTTGTCCTTGGTATAGATCTTCAATGATACCTTTGTTTTCTAAATAGTCCTTTAGTTTACTTTTAAGTTCTAAAACGGATGTTACTATTAAGCCCAAACGCTCCCCGAAAGCGTTTCGGCCTACTTGTAATGTATAGGCAATATTAACCAACTTGTTTTTCAAAAATGTTTTTTTCTGAATTGCCGCTAATAATTGTTGGACTTGCTCTTTGAGTTGTTCTTTACTTCTTGCTGATAGAACTATTGCGACAGGATTGTCTTTTGGCATTACTCCATGGCTTGGTTGGGACGTTTTTTGATCCTTAGATATATATTCTTCTATCACAATGTGAGTATTTATCCCAGAAGCTCCAAAAGAGTTTACTGCTGCACAACGTGTTTTCTCTGAGTAAGCATCCCATACTTTTAGCGAGGTATTGATAAAAAAGGGACTGTTTTTAATAGAAATGTAAGGATTGATCGTTTCAAAATTTAAGCTGGGAGGAATCTTACAGTGTTGTAATGATAATAATACTTTTATAACCCCGGTTACCCCAGAGCCAAAAAAAGCATGACCGATATTTGTTTTGACCGAACCTAAAGCACAATATCCTGTTTTTTGAGTAAATTGCCCAAAGGCTTCTGTTAATGCTTGAAATTCAACGGGATCTCCTAACTTTGTCCCAGTTCCGTGGGCTTCGACCATACCAATGTCTTCAGGATTGATATTAAATTTTCGATATACCTCTGTTTGGAGCTTAACTTGAGATCGGACACTGGGGGCCGTTATTCCATTAGTTTTTCCGTCTTGATTCGTTCCCCATCCTTTAATCACTCCATAAATATGGTCTCTGTCATCTATTGCTTGCTCCAATGGTTTTAAGATAACAACCCCAATTGCTTCCGCCAATACAGTTCCATTGGCACGCTGATCGAAAGTATAGCATTGTCCGTCAGGAGAAAATAATAGCGATTGACTGGAAGAGATTAACATATTCGGGGTCGTGTAAATCCCTCCCCCTCCTGCTATGGCAACTTCACAGTTACCTAAAGTTAAGCTATCACAAGCATAGCAAATAGCTGCTGCCGTAGAGGAACATGCTGTATCGACGCTAACGGCAGGTCCCATTAAATTTAAAAAGTAAGATAGTCTAGAAGGAGCGAAAGAGTCTGTTGCGGAAAGATACGTGTCATTCTGTTTTTGGATGCAGACAGAGTAGTCTCCTTTGGCGCAGGCAAAAACTCCCCAAGCTTTCTCAGAAAGATTTTTGGCCGCGTACCCAGCGTCTTCAATCGCTTTCCACGATTCTTCTAGGAATATACGTTCACTAGGGTCCATTAATTCCGCTTCTTTTGGCGAGATCCCAAAAAATAATGGATCAAACTTGTCAATATTACGAAGAAAACCACCCCATTTGGAATATGTTTTTCCAGCTATGGGCGAATTTTCATCAAAATAATCATTAATATTCCAACCTCGATCGCGGGGAGCCTCTTTTATACTATTTCGTGAATTTTTTAAATTCTCCCAAAATTCCCCGACATTTTTTGCATCAGGGAATTGACCAGACATACCAATAACGGCAATAGGGAAATGGGCATGCGTAGCTTGTTTTGTTTTCGGCAATGCATTTTCATAAATATCGGCATAAACATTGGCATAAATATTGTTGCACTTTTCTAGAAACTCTTCCGTGCCCCCTTTGGAATGCAAAATATCAAAATGATTATCGCCCTCTAAAAGGAGCGTATTTAAGTTCGGCAATACCATGTTCCAAGATTGAAGTAAGGGTAAAAGTGATCCTTTTTCTTTTTGGATCATTTCTAAATAATCGGGGTTCCAAAGTACCCTTGAGGTTGCGTTGGCTAATTTACTTCGAATTAACCAAGTTCGAATATCGCACGGATGAGGCAGAGGTTTTATTTCATATTTTTGCAGGGCATTTAAATTGGCCAGATGAATCTCTGACATAGATAATAATTTAAATTTTAATGCGCTTTTTGACTGATTAATTCCTTTTTCTTGGCAAACCTGAATTAGATAATCGACTAATTCTTCATTAGGAATGTCGACAATCTCTTGGCTCGTAATTTTATAGCGTTCCCCATCAATTTCACCCTGGAGTAGTTTCTCTGAGAAAGAGTGGTCAATGCTTAAAAAAGCTAACAATAAAAAGTTAGCGTTCATCAATAGATTATTACGCTTTGTCGTAGCAAATAAATGGGAAACTTCTTTTGTAACGAAGGGGGATTCCACTAAAAGCAGGGTGTCCACTTTTTTTCCTTGCAATTGTAATTGTCGGGCAACCTCATAGCCAATAGTTCCTCCCAAGGAAAAACCGGCAATGTGATAGGGACCTTCTGGTTCAACGGCAGCTATCATTTGAGAGTAGTATTGGGCCATTTCAGAAATATTCGCAAGTGGCTTATCCTCTGACGATAAAAATCCTCGGGCTTTAATTCCTATCATATTGAAAGCACAATTGTATTTCGCAGCAATAGAGAAATAAATACCCACATCTCCCGACATAGGGTGAATCCAAAAAGTACAAAGGCCTTTTTTCTCGATAGATAAGGGGACTATTTCGGGATATTTATCCATTAGGTTTCGTATTCGTTTTTTTAATGGTTCGCAAAATGGCTCTGAGGGTCTATCGGGGAATGCTTTTACTTTGCTTTCCCCGTAGATTCGAATAAGATCCCATAATTTTTGATGACGGAGGTCATAAGTCGAAACACTAAGATCAGAAGTTTCCTCTAGGAGTATGAGTAAATCTGTTAAATCTAAAGAATCCAGTCCCAGTTCTGTTAATGTTTTTTGATGATCGATTTGAGAGATCCCCATTTTATTTTGGATAAAATGGATTATGATATGGGGTGAAGGTTCTTTGTTTTTAAGTATTTTAGAGGCAGGTTTTATTCTCCTGTTATCGCTTTGAAGCTTGTATTGGGTGGATATAACATTCCCATTATTGCCCTTTGATCTTCCTCTCTTTTTCGGAGGATTTTGATGGTCGAAAGAAGTCTTGAATTCAAGCTCTCTCATTAACAGCTCTATAGTGCAAATAGCAATTACTCTATTGTCCGTTTTTCTTGATATAACTACATTAAATACATAATTATCTCGGTTTTTAGGTTCTATTTTTTGCCATAAGGTAATTTTTATTTTTAGAGATGTTTCATAATCGGCATTTCCTCGATAGCAAATCTTTTGGTCCATAATTTTTCTATTTAAGAAACTTTCCTTACTTCCCCCTAGGCTTTGCCATAGCTTTAAAATAGATTGATCTATAATGGTAAAATAACTGGTGAAATATAATAGATCTACCCCATTTATATCTCTCGTAATATCAATTTCATATTCATCGACAAATTCGTTGACAATAAGTTGGTATTCTTTAGATGAGACCATAGGGAAAGTTTCATTTTTTATGGCATACGCGCAAAAGCTCCAAGGAGAATATCTCTCTGATATTTTAGGTAAATGTTTATATTGAAAATCTTTAGGAGACGACTTACTTAATTTTTCATTATTCCCTTCTTCTTCTCGGCTGATCCAACGATTAAAGTTTTCTATATAAAGGGCATTTTCCTCTGGACATTCATATATTTCATCTACATTAAGAGTTTTCGTAGTTTTCGCAATAGGAGGATTATCCTTGCTGAGCAATCTTATTTTATGAGTTACCTGAAGACTTTCGTCATTGCACTTAAATACACTGGATAAAACCTCTATTTCATTGCCAATAGTAAATAACTTCAAATGAGTTTTTGGATTACCTTTAATATGATAATAAAAGAAAGATAGATAGATTCGTTCTTCATTCTCATTTCTAGCATTAAAAACATCGACCGCACATAGTTTAGAAACTGCTTCCCAAGTCCAATCCCCAATCTGTCCGACAAAAAGAGAATTATGTCCACACATTCCTGGGGCAATCTTTAAACGCCGATAAAGACTATTATTATTAACGACATGTACTTCCGATAATGATTTGTCTGCTATTTGGGGAAGAGCAGGTTTCTTTCCTAACTCTATTTCAATAAACTTTGATAAATCATTAACATTTGTGTAGTCAAAGACTATGGTCTCGCGTAAATCGAGAAATAATTCGTCATTTAATTTTTGAATAAATTTAACAACGGTTAAAGAGTTTAAGCCTATTTTCTCAAAATTAGTCTCGTAATCAATCTCTTCATGATCGTCCAAATATAAAATATCATCGAGTATTTTTCTGATCGTTTTCTGAATGTTTTTTATATCAGCAAGAGCGGCCAAATTTTCATTTTTTGGGGTGATAAAATTGTTACTTTCCCCAAAAGAGAATCCTCCTGAAGCAGTGGGAATTGTTTTTCCAAGTAACTTTTGTAATAATCGCGAGGACTTACTTTTTTTATTTTCTAGTTCTCTTGATGAAAAATCTTTCTTCCAATAAATACTCTCTTGCTCTTGGTATATATCTATTTCCTCTTTTTGGACTTCCCCTATACTGCTCAGTCTAAAGGGAAGTGAGCTATTCCTTTTGTCATTCCTTTTGTCATTTATTTCTGAGATCCAATATCTTTTTTGGCTAAAAGAATAGGTGGGTAAGCAAATACGTTTTGGCTTAATTTTCTCTCCGTTTACTTGAGGATTAGCTAAAAAGAATTTTTCTCCTCTGAACTTAAAAGTAAATTCTTGTTCCGATAAATCGGAAGTATTTTTATGGAGGAGCGGGTGAGCTACCGAAAGAGTTGATCCTAGTTTTGAAGGGAACAAACTCTTGCTTTTGCCATTTAGTCCTGAAATCCAATAAGATTTTCTGGCAAAAGGAGAAGTCGGTAGATGAATGTATTTTGGCTTAGCTCTTCGATCGTGTATTCGATGCTGGCTTAAGGAAAGTTCCTTGTTTGTAAATCTAGAGAAAAATTGTTGCCCCAATAAATGAGTGCTTTCATGTAGAAGTGGATGAGTTGTCGAAATAGAATCCCCTGATTTAAAAGCCCGTAAATGACTGCTCTTCTCGTTTATTTTCGAGATCCAGTATCTTTTTTTCGCAAAAGGATAGGTCGGTAGACTGATACGTTTTGGCTTAATTTCCCCATAGAGTTTATTCCAATCAAAATTTAAGCCTTTTGTCCACAAATCAAGGAGTTTGGAAATTTTTTTGTGTTGGACCCATTTTTCAATGGCTTCTTTTAATTCAGCATCAGAATTAAAAAGAGTGAGCGTTTTTTTATTTTTCTTTACCTGACCTCGATAACATTCTTCAATGTCTTGATTTCCCGAGAGGAATTCTTCCAGTTTTTGTTGTAACTCCTCAAGAGAAGTGACAATAAAACCTAGTCGCTCTTCCATGGCTTCTCGTCCAATTTGTAAGGTATAGGATAGATCGACTAGATCGACTAGATCGACTAGATCAACTAGATCAACTAGATCAACAGAAGAAACCGAGGCATCGTCTTTTTGCGGGATATGATTTTTTATAAAGCTCCATAAGTTTTTTACAGATTTAGACAATTGTTCTTCTGTTCTTGCAGACAAGGGAACAATTACAGGAGAGTTCAAAACTGTCATGAAAGTTGATTTTTTCTCTGAGTCTTCTGTTTGATATTCTCTAAGAAGTAAGTGGGCATTACTTCCCCCTGCTCCAAAAGAAGAGATTCCTGCAATTAAAGGGATTTTCTGCCCCTCTATAACAGGACGTTTCCAATCAATGAGTTTTTGATTAACAACAAAAGGAGTATTTTCAAAATCAATGTTGGGATTTAGAGTAGAAGAGTGAAGAGACGGCACTATTTTTTGGTGCTTCATCTGTAAGAGTACCTTCGTTAATCCACCAATGCCGGCAGCGCCCTCACAATGGCCAATATTTGACTTAGAGGAACCGATGCGACAGAACATCTTCTCCTTCGTATACTCTCCAAAAGCTTGAGAGAGAGCGGAGATTTCGATGGGATCACCTAACTTAGTGCCTGTGCCATGGGCTTCTATATAACTGATATGACGCGGATTGATTTTTGATTCGGATAGAGCTTTTTCAATCACACGACGCTGTGCTTTTGGATTAGGAACACTATAGCCGTTGCTTTTTCCTCCATGGTTGATGGCACTACCTTCAATGACTCCATAGATATGGTCGTTGTCGTTGATCGCATCCGGCAAACGTTTTAAAAGAACAACTCCCACCCCTTCTGCCGGAATGTAACCATCTCCGTCTTCTCCGAAACTTCCGCAATATCCTTTCGTAGATATAAACTGACCAGCACTGAGCATTATATATTTATTGGGATGAATACTGATATTAACCCCACCCGCTATAGCTAAATCAGTTTGGCCAAGCTTTAAATCTTGGCAAGCAAGATGAATCGCCGTCAAAGAAGAAGAGCACATCGTTTCCAGAGTTATACTTGGCCCCTGTAGATTTAAACAATAGGAAACTCGATTGGCAATACTTGCTAGGCTTATAGCAAAACCCATTCGCTTGCCTTTCAAGCTTTCTTCTGCCCCTAAGAGTTGATACTCTCCCGACATAACCCCGGCATAAACGCCCACTTCTTGTAAATTCTGGAGATCTTTGCGAATGTAAGCAGCATCTTCCAATGCCATCCACGCATGCTCTAAAAACAAACGTTCCTGAGGATCTATGTACTCTGCTTCGCGAGGAGAGATTGTAAAAAATAAAGGATCAAATTCATCCACTCCTTCTATAAATCCTCCCCATTTGCTATAGTGAGAACCCGCTGCACTCCGATCTTCACTAAAATACTCTCGCCAATCCCAACGTTCTTGGGGTACTTCCGTGATACAGTCTTTACCTTCTTGTAAGTTTTTCCAATATTCTTCGATATTTCTGGATTGAGGATAGCGACCGCTCAAACCAATAATAGCAATTTCTAAAGACTTCAAGGGGGCATCTTTGGCTTTTATGCTTTTTTTGTCACTCTCTTTGTCACTCTCTTTGTCATTCAGCTCACTTAATGAGTAGTTTCTAATAATCTCTCTATCATTAACCACTTCTGTTTTTTCCCTAGTTGTTATTTGTCTTTGCTCTGCCTTCTTTTTAGACTTCCCCTGTCCATTCCAGAAGCTGGCATTTTCAAAATCACTTTTATGGTTCGAGTATAAAAACTCACTCAATTCATAGAGTGTTTGGTATTCAAACAAAAGCGTGGGATAAAGTTTTGTCTGTAAAACCTCTTCCAACTCGAAGACTACTTTGAGCATTTGGGAAGACTCAAAACCTAGGTCATAAAACTTTGATTCGGAGTCGATGGTCTCTTTTTTGACATCTGAAGCGGATGCCAAAAGATCAACAAGCAAACTTTCGATGTTTTCAGGTGTTACTTCTCTGGAAAGGCAAGGATTAATCGTTGCTTCTTTCTGTTCTTTTATGAGAGAGCTTGGGGAATCACTCTTAACTAATCTCTCAATGAGTTTCTTTGATCTAATGACCTTGAGACAAAGTCTCTTAAAATCTGAGCAAATTTCTCCCCTTTCATTTAAAATTTGATAGCTTACATAAAATAGATCATCCGATTTACTCTCTATATTGTTTTTTTGCAGATAAACATAGATTCTCTCGCCCAGGACTCCACTTGCTCTAAACCTTTCGATGGCGAGAGGAATACACGGCTTTTTATTTTCAATACTCTTACCTAAGAAGAGGGAAGAAACAAGAGTGGATGAATCTAAATAAACAGGATGTTGGTAAAAATCTTTCAGATACTTTTGGGCAAGAGGGCTTAAATGAATTTCCGCAAGAAGATAGTTATCTCCCTCGTAGACATCGCCTCGTCCTTTCATAAACTCATAGTGATGGATCTCAAGTTTTTGAGCTACAGCATATATATCATCAATATCATGCTTTACCGTTGATTTTTCTTTGAGATTCCTTATATTTACCTTGTAAAATTCTGACTTTTTCGCTTCTGTCAAAACTTCACATTCAAAGTTGAGTTTAAACTCACTCGATAGTCCTATTTTTTGGCTAGACCCCTGAACTTTGTAAAGACCAAGCCCGCACTCTTTGAATTCCAGTTTAACTTCACTACTAAACCCTTCTCTAACCGCCACGGGCTCATGGAACAGAATATTTTTAAATTCTATTTGTTCTAATCCTAGCCCTCTTGAGTTAAGAACTTGCACGACTATGTCCAAAAAGGTCACTCCGGGCATAATTTTAACGCCATGCACTCTGTGATCACGTAGGATTAAAGTTTCTGAACCAAACTTAAAATAATATTTAAGTTGCTTCTCTTTTTCTTCCACTTTTGCTGTTCCATAAAATGGAATTTCTACTTTTGCCTTTAAATTATCTTTATCCCAAGTAATGAGAACCTCGGTTTTATCCAGCAAACGAAATTTATTTTTAGGGGAGTTCTCTACTCTTATTTCTTTCAAAGTATTTTCACTCCAACAAAAATGTTTATTAAATTGAACTGGACGAAGGGGTTCTTTTTCCTTTATTCCTTCTATTTCCTGTGTGTTGTAGTCATCACTTACAATCACATGAACATTTGTTCCCCCAAATCCAAAGCTACTCACTCCTGCCCTGTGAACAAACCCATTCCAATCTCTATACTTTGTATTGAGGTAAAAAGGAGACTCCTCAAAATTAAATCGCGGATTAAGTTTTTTACAATTCAGTGTCGGAACAAGTTTTTTATGGTAAAGGCATAAGATACTCTTGATAAGGCTAGCGATTCCCGCAGCACTCAACAAATGACCAAAGTTTGACTTCACACTGCCAATTGCACAATAACTAGATTTATCGGTGTACTCTCTAAATGCCTTAGTCAATCCCTTCACTTCCATCGGGTCTCCGATCATCGTCCCCGTTCCATGCGCCTCGACATAACCAATGCTTTCAGGTTGGATATTCCCCTTTTTAAGTGCTTCCTTGATGACCTCTATTTGTTGGAGTGGATTAGGAGTAGTTACTCCCATAGTATTGCCATCATTATTTAGAGCACTTGAGTCAATCACTCCATAAATTCTATCTCCCTCTGCCTGGGCGTCGCTTAAGCGTTTTAAAAAGACAGCTCCGGCCCCTTCTCCTGGAACAAAGCCATTTGCCTTTTCATCAAAAGTATGACATTTCCCATCTGGAGAAAGAGCTTGAGATTTGCTAAGAGTAAGATAGACAGTCTCATCCAGTAAGATATCTACTCCCCCGGCCATTGCCATTTCCGACTCCCCACTTCTTAAGCTTTGACACGCCAGGTGGACACTCGTCAGTGAAGAGGAACAGGCTGTATCTACGACTAAATTAGGGCCTTTCCAGTTGTAAACGTGAGAGAGCATGGAAGCGATAAAGTTTTGTCCTATTCCCGCAATTGTATTTTTTCCAGGACGAGTCACTTTACAGGCAAAATTTCCGGCCCGGGCTCCGACAAAGACTCCTATTTTTTTACTCCAAAGGTCATTTTTCTCGTATCCCGCATGCCGGAAACATTGGGTTCCTACTTCTAGAAATTGCCTCACTAAAGGATCAACATAAGGGGCATCCTCTAGGGAGATTCCAAAAAACTCTGGATCAAAGTATTCTATGCCGTCAATAAATCCACCCCATTTGGAAATGATTTTTCCCTCTTCATCTATGCTACTGTAGTACCTACTCGTATCCCAACGACTCGCAGGAACCTCAATAATTGAGTCCACCCCATTTTTAAGATTTTCCCAATAAGTATCTAGACTAGGTGCTCCTGGAAAATGACAAGCCATTCCTACTACTGCTATTTTCTCATTACTACTGACAATGCTATCGTTTCCTTTTTGAGGAGAGAAACTTCTAGGTTTAAGCACGTTTCGAGAAGTCCTTTTCTCTATCTTAATTTCGAATTTAGATTTAGATTTAGATTTAGATTTTTCCGTCCTTAAGCCAAGAGAGGAACTTAGCTGCCTCAGGGTTGGATTTTCGAGAATTATACTGGGATCTATTGTTTCATTGAGCTTCGATTCTAGTTTTCTGGTAAGCTCCCCAATCAAAACAGAATCCACTCCCAGCTCACCAAAAGGCACATCTTGATCAAGCTTGTCTTTGGCAATCTTTAATTCGCTAGAAAAGATATCGACAAGCCAACCTTGAGCTTCTTCATGACCATCTGCTGCTTTTTCTTCCGTTTGTCTTTTGACAGCTTTCATCTCTTTTGTTTTAAGCTCTAAAAGACTCGATAGTTTGAATCTGTCTTCCTCAAATTCAAGAGGCAGACAAACTCGAAGATTTGATCCCAATGCTTTTTTTAGCATTAAATAACCTACGTTATCAGTGATCTTAGTTAAAGCAAGGGCCTGATAAGCTCTTGAATCTGTCTCCCCCATTCCTCCCCTAAGCCAATTTTGCCAAATCACGCTTTTTACTCGCGGATCGAGAGATGAATGGGCAAAATAGTTTAAATAACTATTTGCGACGGCATAATCTGTGATTCCCACCGCAAGCTTAGGGACAACGGATGAAATGGAGGAGAAGAGCACAAAATGCTCAAAGTCATCCTTTTCAAAAGCAGCGTAGAGAGCCTTAGTACCCTCTAGCTTTGGGCTTAGAGTGCGAGAAATTTCTCCGGGAGTTTTTTTGATAAAGGGAGGATTCTCCCCTCCTATTGCTCCAGCACAATGAAGGATCATTCCTATCTTATTAAATCTTTCCTTAACCTTTTTTCTGAAAACACTTAGCTTTTTGCTATCCTTTAAGGAGCCCATGTACAGTTCAATATTGGCTCCGAGCTCTTTCAGTTCCTTGAGTCCTTCGATCTTCCTCTTTAGTTTCTCATTGCCACCAGACAAAACACTATCCCATTCCTTTTCAGAGGGAAGTTTGTTCAAGCCCATAAGAGCAAAGTTGGTAACCCCTTGCCTGGCTAGTGATTTAGCTAATGATAACCCAATTCCCCCTAACCCTCCGCTGATAACAACCGCATTTTCAGGAGGGAAAAATATATCCTCTGTCGGCGAAGAAATCTCCCTTATTGCTCTGACTTGCCTTTGTCCCTTTAAATAAAAGATTTCGGAAGCAGCGTAGTCAAATTCAAGTTCTTCAGAAACTAAGTTTCCCATCTCTTCCATCTCTTCCATTTCTTCCATTTCGACTTGATCAAATCCAATTGTCTTAGCGTAAACACCTTTGTATTCGGAAGGAAGTATTTTAGTAAAGTTACTTAAAATGGAAAATTCTTCCGCCTTGTAAAGATGAATCAGACAAACTTTACTTGGTAGGGTCTTTTCTATAAACCTTTGGTACAAAACAAGGCGTTCATTTTGAAATGAGTCCGCTTTCCCCAAGTCGACAAGATCAAGCAAACAATCGACATTTGCAAAATCATCAAATGGATCTTTGCTCGATGATTTACTCAATTCCACTTTCTTGACTTTGATACCAGAGAAGTTCAATTCTTTCAGGTATGGCTCGCTTTTGCTATCGTACAGTGCCACAAGTGAATGAAGCTTCCTATAATCTAAGTTGTTTAATGCACTTTCTACTTTGTCTAGAGACAGGTAACTCTTTTTTACTGAAATCCTTTGTTTTTCCTCATTGTCGGAAACTGTGCTCTTTTCTTTATCGCCTAATTTGGGTATCCAATAGCGTTCTTTCAAAAAAGGATAAGTTGGTAGACTTATTCGGCAAGGCTTATTTTCCCCATATAGTTTATTCCAGTCGAAAACAAAGCCTTTGATCCACAAAGGGAGAAGTTTTGTATATTTTCCTTTGCTTATCCACGCTTCTATAGTCTTTGTCATATCTTCGTCGGTAGTGAGCTGAATAAAGGTTTCTCTATCAGAATTTATCTGTCCTTCATAGAAGTCGTCTATGTTCTCGTGACCTTCCCCAAATTTTTGTAATTTTTCTTCTAGCTCTTTAATAGACTTGACCACTACTGCTAAGCGTTTTTCCATGGCCTCTCGTCCTACTTGGAGAGTGTAGGCTATATCACGGAGATCTCTGTCTGAAAACTTCTCTCTTTTTATGGCACCCAATAGTCTTTGGACTTGCTCTTCTAACTGTTGCCTACTCTTTGCCGACAAGACTACTATGGCTGCGTTATTCCCTGTTATATTTTTTTTCGCTCGATTTTCAGAAACATATTCTTCTATTATTACATGAGCATTGCTTCCTCCGGCTCCAAACGATGAAACACCTGCTATTCGGGGATATTTCTTGGTCTCGCCTCTTATTTCAATTTCAGGTCTTCTCCACTCCTCTACTTTTTGCTGGACAAAAAATGGAGTTTTCCTAAAATCTATGTTCTCGTTGGGTGTTTCGGAATGTAATGAAGGAACTAGTTTGCCATGTTGTAGTTGCAGCAATACTTTTGTCACTCCTGCTATTCCGGCAGCACTCTCACAATGACCTATGTTCGATTTAACGGAGCCTATCGCGCAGAATTGTCTATCTTTTGTATGTTTTAGAAATGCTTTCCTTAACCCTGCTATTTCTATCGGATCTCCCAATGAAGTTCCTGTTCCGTGGGCTTCGATGTAACTTATGCTCCGTGGATCTATGCCTGCTTTTTCTAATGTTTCTACTATCACACTTGTTTGAGCGTTTGGATTGGGAACCGTGTAGCCGTTGGTTTTTCCACCATGGTTAATTGCTGTTCCCTTAATCACTCCATAAATGTGATCCTTGTCTTCTTTTGCTACCAAAAAGGGTTTTAGCAATACCGCCCCAACGCCCTCTCCGGGAACGTAACCATCTCCTCCTTTTCCAAAACTAGTGCAGCGCCCCTCGCTGGAGACAAATTTACCTTGCCCCAGCATTAGATATTTATTGGGATGTATCGATACATTTACTCCTCCTGCTATGGCGACTTGACATCCTCCATTTTTTAGGCTTTCGCATGCTAAATGGATAGTTGTTAACGAAGAGGAGCACATGGTATCTACAGCCATGCTCGGCCCATTAAAATTGCCATAATAAGACACTCTATTGGCGATTGACGCTGGATTGCCTGAAAGAGCAATAGGTCTTCCGGCAATGGTTTCTTCAACACCATAAAGCTGGTATTCCTCGTACATTACTCCGACATAAACTCCCACCTTAGCGAATGAGTTTCGTGTATATCCACTATCTTCTAATGTTTCAAAAACACATTGCAAAAATAAACGTTCTTGAGGGTCCATTATTTCTGCTTCTCGTGGTGATATATGAAAAAACAACGGATCAAACTCATCTACCCCTTCTAAAAAACCACCCCACTTACTATAGGTTTTTCCGGGCCTATTTTTATCCTGATCATAATACAAATCATGATCCCATCGCTCTTTGGGAATTTCTGTGATAGAATTTTTTCCTCTTTCTAAATTTTGCCAATACTCTTGCAAGTTTCTCGCCCCAGGATATCTTCCTGAAACGCCAATAATGGCAATATCCAAATCTGATTTTTCTCTTTTTATTTCTCGGAGGGTAAAACGTTCTCTCCGATGATCCTTTATGGAATTTTCTACTATTTCGTTGCTAAAATCTAAGGTTTCTCTCTTATCTAGTGGAACTAGTAATTCTTTCAGCTTCTCTTCCTCTGATTGCCTAAAATATTCTGCTAACTCTGAGATACTCTGGTACTCGAAAAATAATGTTTTGGACAAGGAACCAAATGTTTTTTCTAATTCGTTGGTCAAATTAAGAACCATAAGCGAATCAATTCCATACTTTTCCATGGCAGCATCGGATTCTATTTTCTCTACAGGTAATTGAATGATGGAAGAAAGTTGCTTTTTTAAGTAGCTTTTTATTTTTTCTAAAAAATCTTCCTCTGGCTCAGATGAGGCTGCAGATGAGGCTGCAGATGAAGTTGCGGATGAGTTTACGGATAAGCTTACCGATGAGCTTATAGCTTCTTTCAAAGTTGCCCTCATTGTCGTTTTGGCAAGTAACTTTTGCAGTAATCGCCCAAATTTACTTTTTTTCTCTTGTCTTAGTCTAGACGTAAATCCTTTTAAAGAAACGCAAACCTTTCCCTGTTCATCACACAAATCAATATCTAATTTTTCTATTTTGTCTCTTCTTGGATTTTTGTCACTGTACCTAATCCATGCCCACATTTTAGTTAGACAAGGAGAAAATATTTCCAGTTCTTCCAATGCATAGGGTAAAGATAATCTGACATCATTTAAATTCTTTATTAGCCCAACGGAAGATTGAAGAGCGCAGTCCATTAGACTAGGATGAAGAATATAGCCACTTAGTGTTTTAGTAAGAGAAGAAGGAAGAGATATTTTGGCCAAAGCCTGATTTTTCCCTCGATGAATTTCAACAATTCCTTGAAAAGCTGGGCCATAATCTATCCCTATAGATCGGAAAACTTGGTAACAAGTTTGTCCTAGCAAAACTTCTTCTTTCATTTGAAACTGAATTTCGTCAATATCCACTCGGGGAGCTTTTTTCTTCTTTTTAATTTCGGCAATACCCTGGAAATGAATGAGCATTTTTTCTTCATTCTTGGTATAGACTTGATAAGAAATTTGCCCATTATTTTCTCCGAATAATCCAATATGCACTTCTTTACCGGAGTCATTAACGGATGGACTAAGAAAAAGTGGTTGGACCCAAACTACATTTTTAAGCTGAACGGAAATTCCTTCTTCCACTGATCCAGAGGCTTTCTCTACAGCAATTCTTGCCATTTCTAGGTAACTTACTCCCGGAAATACTTTTTTTCCCCCGACCTGATGATCGCTTAAAAAAAACTCCTTGCCTGTAAACTTAGAAGTGAATCGTTGCTCGGATAAATCAGAAGTATTTTCATGGAGCAGAGGGTGAATTGCTAAAGCCGTTACCCCTGATTTGGAAAGGGGAGCGCCATTCTTTTTCTCACTGGATTCATTGATCCAATACCGTTCTTTTGCAAAAGGATAGGTCGGTAGAGAGATTCTTCTAGACTCTTCCCCAAATAAGTCCTTAAACTCTAAATAATATCCCTGAACATAAAGCTCTGCAACGCTTGCCAAATGCTCTAAATATTGAACAGAATTCGCCGTGTTTCGGCATTCTTGAATGCACTGATTCCCATAGTTTTTCAAAGAAATTTGTTCTCTCGCTTTACCTTCTTCAATCTGGGAAACATAAATTTGACTAACGGTTTCTGTTTTGCACCACTTTTCTAATAGACAGATTAATTCTTCTTGGCTACGAGCAATACAAGAAAAGCGATGCCTCAGATGCATTCGGCCAACAAACAGAGTAAAACTCAAATCATTCATCTCAAAGCTGGGTGTATTTTTGCAGAAGGAAAGAAGATTACTTACTTGTTCTTGTAGTTGTTCTCTAGTACGAGCAGAAAGTACGATTAAATAACCGGGCGATTGAACAGTTACTTTTGAAATAATAGGAGCTTCTTCGATTACCATATGAGCATTGGTTCCACTAAAACCAAAAGAGCTGATGGCTGCTCTTCGTGCTTGGTTTTCTGGAGTTCTCCACTCTTGTAATTGGGTGTTTACATAAAAAGGACTCGATTCAAAAGCAATGGCGGGATTTCCTTTTTCGAAATGCAAAGAGGGAGGAATTTGTTGGTGGCGAAGAGAAAGTAAAACTTTTAAAACACCTGCTATTCCAGCGGCTGTGCCTGTATGACCGATGTTCGTTTTGACCGATCCAATCGCACAATACTCTTTCTTTTCTGTATCTTTACGGAAAGCACAAGTCAGAGCACCATATTCAATCGGATCACCTAGTTTGGTTCCTGTTCCATGAGCTTCGACCAGTTGAATGCTTTCAGGATCAATTTTAAATCGATCGTAAACAGATCGCTCTAATTGCTCTTGCGATTTTGCGCTGGGGGCTGTGATTCCGTTGGTGCTACCATCTTGATTGATGCCACTGCCTCTAATCACTCCATGAATATTGTCCCTTTCTTCAAGAGCATCTTCTAAACGCTTTAGAACAACTACCCCGACCCCTTCTCCGGGAACAAAACCATCGGCCCTAGCATCAAAAGTATGACATTTCCCTTGAGGAGAAAGCATACTTGCGCGATTAGAAACTTTGTAAAACTCGGGAGTCGCCTGCAAAAACACTCCTCCCGCTAATGCCATTTCCGTTTCTTTTGTCCACAAACTTTGGCAAGCAATATGGAGGGCGACTAAGGAACTAGAGCAAGCCGTGTCTATAGTAATGGCCGGGCCTTGGAGATTAAGGTAATAGGCAATCCTTGCTGGAATCACAGACCCGGCATTGCCCCAAAAGGCCTGAGGGGGAGACTCTTCTAAGAAAAGTTGGGAGTAATCAGAGTTACTGCATCCCACATAAACTCCACACTTTTTCCCTTTTATGCTATCTGTGGCATAACCGGCATCTTCTAGCGCCTTAAAGGATTCTTCCAAAAACAATCGCTGTTGAGGGTCCATATAAGTGGCTTCCAGAGGAGAAATCTTAAAGAAAAGGGGATCAAAGAGGTCGATAGATTCGAGAAAACTTCCTTGGCTACAATAATTTTTACAATAATTTGGATCTTCTGAGGCCGCACAGTCGACACTCTTCCAACGAGACACTTCTTCGACTAAGTTTTTTCCTTCTTGGAGATTTTGCCAAAATTTTTCTAATGATTTTGACTTGGCAAAACGTCCGCTCATTCCAATGATTGCTATGGAATTTTCTTCCTTGGTAGGGTTTGCTCTAAGTTCTGTTGCATTAAGCCTAGGGCCACTTGCTCTTAGCTGAAGTTCCTTGGGAATTTGGACAATAATTTTACCTATGTTATTGCGATCAGAAAGCGCTTGGTAAGCTTCTTTTATAGAGTAAAAGGAAAAGGTTTGGGAAATTGTCGGAGCAATTACTCCCTTTTGATAAAGAGATTGGGTTTCTTTTCGATAGTATTCCAGTTTTTGAGGATTTTGGAATCCGAGCTTTCTCATATCGACACTGTAAAAACTTTGGTTGTCATCCAAAATAGAAAGATCTATCGATTTTGCTGACTTCAAAGCGGTCATGGCAATCTCAATGTATCTTCCTCCTGGAGCCAGACAATTCATCCCTTTTTGCAAAGCATCACCAGCGAGAGTATTGATGATGACATCAACACCACGCCCTTTTGTTAAAGAAAAGATTTCTGATTCAAAATCTTTCTCCCGATAATTGATGCAAAAAGAAACACCCAGTGACTGTAAATACTCCAGTTTGTCCGAAGAACCTGCCGTAGCATAGATTGTAGCACCATAATATTTTGCTAACTGGACGGCAATTAACCCTGTTCCTCCCGCCGCTGTTTGGATGAGAATAGACTCTCCTTTTTGTAGCTTTGCTTTAGCAAAGGCATCGAGCATGGTCAAGCTGACCGCTGGTAAAGCCGCCGCTTGTTCAAAAGACATAGAAGGGTCTTTGGGGAAAACTTGTTCTTGCTCACAAATCATAGCGGTAGAGTGAGCCCCCAAACGTTCACCCGCAGCGACAATGACCGATTCACCCATTTGTACCTTAGTGACTTTTCTCCCTATACCAACGACAACTCCGCTCGCTTCAAACCCAGGAGTGAAAGGATAGGGAGGCATTGTCGGGTACATTCCCTGCAGACAAAGTAAATCTCCAAAATTTAAAGAAAAGGCTCGAATGGAGACACAGACTTCCGTAGGTTCAAGCTTAGGTAGAAAAGATTCGCCTATGGTCAGATCCTCAATTTTTCCTGGTCCATGAATCATAACTCTATGATAACTTGATTCAAAATCCTTGTTTTTCAGAGACTGTAGAATGTTTTGCTCTAGAAATCTTTCTTTTTTTCTTATTCTCGGGCTAGGTGTTTTACTGATTACCATTTTGGCTGGTTTTGGTTGAATAGTAGGCCCATTCTCTTGGAGAGAGTTTTGGATAGTTTCATAATGCTCCGTCCCAATAAAGTCGGCTAACTCGATTAGGGTGTTGTAATCAAATATGACAGTCGTTTGTAAAAGGATCTTTAGTTTTTTGTTAATATTTTGGATCAATTGCACAGCAATGATGGAGTCTACTCCATATTCGGAGAAACTTTGGTCTTCTTGAATCGTGCTTTGCTTCATTTTTAAGGAACCGGCAATGCAATCTCTCAACGTGTCTTTTACATGATTTTTTACCATTTGCTCGGTTACATTTCCGAAGGATGATGAATATTTAACCGGAGTTCTCCTAGAAGGAACCACAGGACTTGATTCTGGAGAGAATTTTGATACTAGATCTGTTTGCGAAGGCACTTTTTCGACTATTTTTTGTTGGACAAGCCCATTGCTGCTTGCCGCAATAATCTGCTGGCCAAATTTGTGGGCTTTTTTCGCAGGAAAAAAAACAGATTCGAAACCTTCTTCATCGAAGACTTCTCTCCAACTCTTAGGAGATAATCCCGGAGAGCCTCCTAAACGTAGCGAAGAGTCTTCGTATAGCCACCATCCTTCCAATAAACCAAATGTAAGGTGGGCAAATAATGACCACGCGCTCATTTCATTGAGTAAGATGATTCCGCCATTTTTTAAAGCAGCTTTTACATTACGTAAGGTTTCTCTAATATTTGGCGTTGCATGCAAAACATTGGTCGCAATGACAAAGTCATAATGGTTATTCGCAATCGTTTGTCTTTTTAGGGGTTGAGAAACGTCAAATATTGCTGTGCTCAAAGCAGGAAAATCGGGTTGATATTTTTCTTGGGCAAGCATTAAGAAGGAGTAGGAAAGATCCGTATAAGAGTATTCTTCAATGAATAGAGAAAACTCTTGGAGTCTCGGCAATAGTTTTGCGGTCGTTCCTCCGGTACCTGCTCCCACTTCCAGTATGCGGAGTTTTCTTTTTCCATCTGTCTCTATTCCTTTTCTAATACACTCGACCAAGGTATTTGCAAGCGCTTCATTAAAATAGTCAGAGAGCGCGTTTCCTTGGTAAACTCCTTCTACTAGTTCAAAAGAAGAATGAGGGAACATGACCTCTGTCGCCAATTGTTTTCCCATCAAAATTTCCGGCAATGCTTTAAGGCAAGTCTCTAATAAAACGATGGAGGCTTTTTGATTTTTGAAAAAATGGGGATTTTTTATCCACTGAGATTTCTTTTCTTCCCATTCTTCCCATAAAACGGAAAGTTTTCTAATTTTTTCAGTAAACTTGAGATCCTCACTAAGAAGTTTTTTCTTTTGCAGATAGTGAACACTTGTATTGAGCCAGCGTTCATAGAAGGGAGCAGCTTGTTTTTCTAAAGAAAGAGTTTTTATTTTAGAAATTCCCTCTGTCAAAAGTCCCAAAGAGGCTAGATTAGCAGAAAGAATATCCGCCAATAGGAAATCAATTTCGGGATTTTTTAGTCCTTCAAGAGAAGAAATTTGCTTCGAAGAATCTTGCTTAGGCAATGTTTTTTCTACTAGAGGGAGTACCGAGCTGGAAACGCTAGAGTAAAAAGTTATCTCTTCTTTTACGTTTAAAGTTTGCGCTGCTTGGGGTTTTAAAGTTTTAATTAAAGCGACTTGAGAAAAACGAGAGTTCATAAAAGTTTCCAGTAACTCCAGCGCCTCCCCAGCCTCAATAGAGGCAATCCCTTTCTTCTCCATTTGTTTCTTGTAGAATGTGTCGGCTACGAGTCCTACACTACCCCAGTATCCCCAGTTCATAATTTTTACAGGATACGACCACTTATGGTTTAGCATTTGAGCAAAGCTATCTTTAAAGGTGCAACCAGCGGCATAGTTGGACTGTCCAGGAGCTTTATCAAAAGATTGCATAGAAGAAAAGAACAAGATAAAATCCAAGTCTTCTTTTCCAAAGACAAGATCTATATTGACACTGATATCTACTTTAGCCGATAGACTAGCTCTAAAGGTGGATTCATCCATTTTTGTAAGACTTTGGTCTTTGAGGACTAAAGCGGAATGAACAATCCCATGAATTTGGGGATAAGTTTTTTTGATCTCTGCAAAGGCCTTTTTTAGAGAATCTTGCTTTGTCGCATCTGCCGTAATATAAAGCGGTTTTTTGCCTAGGAGGCCGAGAGATTTAATTTTGTCTTGGATCGATTTGTTTTTTTCTCGTCGACCAATCCAAACGATCTGAGCTTGGTAGTGCTGGCTCATAAAACGACTCCAAGCTTCCCCAATACCACCAGCGCCACCAATGACAACATAAACACCTTCTGTTCGATAGAGAGGCTTTTCTTCTTCCCATTTCTCAACACGAGCAAATCCTTGCCGAAACCATGTCTGACTACGATGAGCTAACCCATTGCCTTGTGGATCGCAAGGGAGAGAAAGACATTCTTGAGCGGAAACCAACTCTAAAGATTCTATATCGAGCAAACGTAGTTTCCAGAGAGGAAACTCTTTGGCCAAGCTCCCAATGAATCCAAAAAGCCCCGCCTGAGTGGGAATGGGAATTTCTCCCTTTTTGACCAACTGGGTTCGGCTTGTGATGATTGTCCACTCAAGCTCTTTATTGAGATAACCTAAGTTTAAAAGAGTTTTTACAATACGAAAGACCTCTAATACTCCTTGTTCGGGTAATTTTTTTGTCCCCTGGGCGTTTGCTTTCCGAGAAGCATTTAAGTCTATCCAGAGAAGTTGGTTACAAGAATCGAGTAAGGCATCTTCTAGCTTTTCCTCAATTACTTCGAGACTTGCTTTTAAAGGTAATTCTATAGCAACAGCGTTTGGATAGAATTTTTGAACCCAGGCTAATTGATTCCAAGCTAATTTATCTTGCTCTGATCCTATCAATAGTATCTTTGCTTGTGATGAAATATTAACCCTATTTTTAAGTTCCCCTGAAATGGGATTCCATACAGGAATTAGAGATTGCAACCCCCTCTCCTTTTCTTCCTGTTTTAGGTTTGTTTGTTGGGAAGATCCCCATTTTTCTTCTAACTTTCTAGAAGAAAACCCCCTCATCTTAACGCAAACATTCCCTTGTTCATCGCACAAATCAATGTCTAATTTTTGTGTTTTGTCTGGGGAATGATTTCTCTCTGAAGAGCGTACCCATGAATACATCCGGCTAGTGCACTTGTGTAAAATCTCCAAGGACTCCAAAGCAAAAGGAAGATTTGGCTGGGAAGATGTTTCCTCATCCGGAAACAAAGTAGAGTTTAGAATCAAGCCGATGGAAGATTGCAGAGCACAATCCATCAAGCAGGGGTGAAGAACATAGTCATTTTCTGTTTCCCTGAGAGGAAGAAATAGTTTTGCTAAAACCTGATTTTTTCCTTGGTAAATTTCAGTAATTCCTTGGTGAGATAAGCCATACTCTAATCCCATATTTTGGAAGAATTGGTAACAAATTTCTCTCCTCAAGGTTCCCTGATCCATTTTTGACCGAAGTTTTTCAAGATCCACCCGAGGAAATTCTTCTATCGTTTTAAATTCTGCTATTCCTCGGCAATGTAAGGTTATTTCTTCTTCACTTTTGTTTTTGGTGTAGACTTCATAAGATACTGGGCCACCATGCTCTCTCTGTAATCCAATATGCACTTCTTTAGCAGAACCCTCGATCGATTCATCTATAAAAAATGGTTGGGCCCAAACTACATTTTTGAGTTGAATTGTCGCTCCCTCTTTTATTTCTCCCGAGGCTCTTTCGACGGCGGCTCGGGCCATTTCTAGATAGGCCACTGCAGGGAGCACTTTTTTTCCCTTTACCTGATGATCCCTCAAGAAAAATTCCTTACCCGTTAGCCTAGAGGTAAATCGTTGCTCTGATAAATCGGAAGTGTTTTCATGGAGCAATGGATGAATTATTAAAGGAGCTAATGCTGATTTTGCAGGACACGAGTTATTCTCTTTCTCGTTTAATTCTTTAATCCAGTATCTTTCTTTCGCAAAAGGATAGGTTGGTAAACTGATACGTTTTGGTTTGACTTCTCCATAGAGTTTATTCCAATCAAAGATCAAACCCTTTACCCATAAGCCAAGGAGTTTGGAAAACTTTTTGCGTTGAATCCATTTTTCAATGGCTTCGGCCAATTCTTCATCTGCGGTGAAGAGAGAAAGAGTTTCTTTACTTTGTCTGACCTGTCCTTGATAAGATTCTTCTATCTCTTGATTTCCGGCAAGAAAAACTTCTAATTTTTCTTCTAGTTCAAGAGCAGAAATAACGAGAAAACCTAGGCGTTCTTCCATCGCTTCTCGTCCTACTTGCAAGGTGAAAGCCAAAGATTTTAATTCGATTTCTTTCTCGATTAAACGGGAGGAACGAAGAAACTGTAATAACTGACTGGCTTTGTTCTCCAATTGTTCTCTCGTTCGTGCCGAAAGAGGAATTACAGACAATTCGTTTTGAGGTTTTATCTCTAGAGGGACGGATATTCTATTGGCAACAGGATATTCTTCTAAGATGATATGAGCGTTGGCTCCTCCTGCTCCAAAAGAAGAAACCCCTGCTATGCGAGGAATTTCTTTTCCTTCTATATTTGGACGTTTCCAGGATATTAATTTTTGATTTACAACAAACGGGGTCTTCTCAAAAGAAATATTGGAGTTGAGTTTCTCGGAGTAAAGGCTTGGCACAATTTGTTGGTGTTTCATCTGTAAAATAATTTTTGTCAATCCGGCAATTCCCGCAGCCGCTTCCAAATGACCAATATTTGATTTGACAGAACCCATCTGACAGAAACTAAATTCCCCGGTGTCTTTTTCAAAAGCTTGATTTAATCCTGTAATTTCAATGGGATCTCCTAATTTTGTTCCTGTTCCATGAGCTTCGATATAACTGATATTGCGAGCGTCAATCCCTGCTTTGTCTAAGGTACTCCGAATCAACTTTGCTTGGGCTTTAGGATTTGGTACCGTATACCCATTGGTTTTTCCTCCATGGTTTACACTCGTTGCTCGAATTACAGCGTGGATTACATTTTGATCTCTGATGGCAGCCTTTAGTGGCTTTAATAAAACCACTCCTACTCCCTCTCCGGGAACAAACCCATCTCCCTGCGCTCCAAAACTTTTGCATTGCCCCTCTTCTGAGAGCATTCTGAGCCGGCATAGTATAATATAGTTGGAAGGATGAAGGTATAGATTGACTCCTCCTGCTAATGCCAGAGAGCATTCCCCTCGATGAATATGCTCACAGGCTTCATGTATCGCGGTTAAAGAAGAAGAGCACATCGTATCAATCGGCAGACTGGGCCCTTCTACATTGAGGAAATAAGAGAGGCGATTGGCCAATGAACCAAAGGAGGTGTGAGGAAAGACATCTTCTCCTCGATTCCACAATTGGGGGCCATAGAGATTAAATCCTGTTTTGGTTATACCTGCAAAAACGCCCACTCGTTGTTGGTATTTTTCTTTGAGAGTATCGCGAGTATATCCGGCATCTTCCAGGGCATTCCAAGAAGCTTGCAGGAACATTCTTTCTTGCGGATCTATATCCATGGCTTCTTTAGGCGAGATCTTGAAAAATAAAGAATCAAACTCCGCAAAGGAATCGACAAATCCTCCCCACTTGCTATAGCTTTTTCCCTGCTCAATCGCCTCTTCTCTATCAGGGTGATAAAAACCTTCTAGAGACCAACGCTCCTTTGGTATTTCTGTGATACAGTTTTTGCCTGACTTTAAGTTTTTCCAATATTCTTCTAAGGTTTCTGCTTGGGGGTAAATTCCGCTGATTCCAATAATGGCAATAGGTTCTGAGCTACCACTAGAACTATTTTCAGAGAAAATAAGATCCGAATTTCGAGAACTTGTCTTCTGTAATTTAAGAGCGAGTAACTCGGGCCCATTTTCTGTCTGTTCAGGAGTTTTCTTTTCTTCTTCGCTGGCTTGTTTTTTGACTTTATCAAGTTCTGTCCAATCTAGACAAGCTGACCGATGCTCTTTCGTAAAATACTCTGTCAGCTCCTCTAGATTTTGATACTCAAAGAATAAAGTTGCCGAGATTTCCCCAAACACTTCCATCAACTCGATATTGAGCTGAGCGATCATGATAGAATCTATTCCATAAGCTTCTAAAGTTTCTTTTTCATCAATCTTCGAAGGAGAAAGTTTGATCGCCTGCCCAAACAATTGTTTGATTTTGTACAAGGTCTTTTCTTGGATTAGCCTAGAGTCTATCGTTACCCTAGTTAAAGTCGCTTTTTGATGCAATTTTTGTAAGAGCCGCCAAGATTTATTTTTTATCAAGTGTTCGAGCGGTCGGGCAATCATTTCTGGAGAAACACTTGATTCTAGAGGACTTGATTTTAGAGGAAACGACTTACTCTTTTTCTCATCTAGTTCTGAGATTTTATATTTTTCCTTGGCAAAAGGGTAGACCGGGAGACCAGACAAACGCACTGCAGTACCAGCCTGAGACAAACTTTCCCAGTCAATATCACAACCACCAACCCATAGTTCAGCGAGTTCTTTATATTCATGATCCTTAAGTAGCTCCTCTATATAGCGTTTTTTGGCATTGCTTTCAGCGAGCTTTTTTCCTCCGTTTTTCAAAACGCGACCACTGTAACTTTTTTGATCTATTTTTTTCTCTAAAAAGGCACTTAAACTTTTGCTTAACCCTTCTTGGTCAATGCAGTATATGGCTAATCGTTCGGGCATAGCTTCTCGCCCTATTTGAAAAGTATAGCAGAGCCCGGCTAAGTCAAGTTTCTTGTTCTTGTTTAAGTAGCTTATGATTTTTCCAGCATATTCCTTCAATCGATCCTCATTTTTTGCGGATAATGTAAAGAGTCGGGGCTTTCTTATACTCGCTGGGGTGGGCTGCTTTTGAACATACTCTTCTACAATTAAATGCGCATTAGATCCACCAGCTCCAAAAGAACTTATTCCTGCCCGTCTTGGATAAGTGATACTGTCTTCTACGTAGGGAGCCCAGTCGATACATTTCTGATTCACAATAAAGGGAGTTTGGGAGAAATCTATCTTTGGATTGAGTATCTGGGAATGTAAGGAAGGAACTATTTTTTGATGATTCATCTGCAAAATTAATTTTGTTAATCCTGCTATACCAGCACCTGCTTCTGAATGCCCTATATTTGTTTTTCCAGAACCAATGTAACAGTAGTTTGTATCGGGAGAATGTTCTTTGAAAGCGCGTGTTAGCCCTGCCACTTCAAGAGGATCTCCGAGAGAAGTACCTGTCCCATGTGCCTCTACGTAGCTAATGCTTCTAGGGCTAATCTTTGCTCGCCGGAGAGCTGTCCTAATCAATTCGGCCTGAAGTTTAGGATTGGGCACGTTATAGCCATTGGTCTTTCCTCCATGATTGGTGGCACTCCCAATGATATTGGCATAGATAGTATCTCTATCTTTTACTGCATTTTCGTAAGGCTTTAGTAAAACACAGCCCGCTCCCTCACCGGGCACCATTCCATTGGCTTCTGCTCCAAAGGCTTTAGTCTTTCCATCTTGGGCCATCATACGAAACTGGGAAAAACCAAAAAAATGAGTGGGGTGCAAATAGGCATTGACTCCTCCCGCCAAGGCAAGGTCACATTCACCACGTTTGATCGATTCACATGCCTGGTGGATGGCAACCAATGAGGAAGAGCACATCGTATCAATAACAATACTCGGGCCGCAAAAATTAAAATGATAGGAGACTCGATTGGCTACTGCACTGAATGTATCTGAATATAAATCAAATCCTACCTTAGAAACACCAGCAAAAACTCCGATTTTTCCCTGGCATTTTTTATGTAATTTCTGAGGTGTATATCCCGCATCCTCCATCGCATGATAGGATTCCTCCAAAAATAGCCTTACTTTTGGACTCATCATTTCTGCTTGGCGCGGAGAAATAGAAAAAAATAAGGGATCAAATTTGTATAAATCGTCAATAAAACCACCGTATTTGCCGTAACTCTTCCCTTGGGCAACTGCTTTCTCCACCGATTCCTCATAAAACCCATCTAAGTCCCATCGGTCTTTAGATATTTCTGTTATACAATCTTTTCCTTCATATAAATTCTGCCAGAACAATTCGATGTTATCTGCTTTGGGATATCGGCCAGCTAGTCCAATAATGGCAATTTTCTCCGCTTTCTCTTTTCTATTTTCCTCAGAGGGTAAAGAAATGACTTGAGATGCCTTAGTAAGTGCTAGATCAGGATAATTTTCTTGGTCTGTTTGCTCTAATTTAAGAAATACACTGCTATACTCTTGCCCTAAGTATTCGACCAAAGAATCAGGTGAGGTGTATTCAAATAAAACTATAGGGTCAAGCTCGATATCATAGTTATCTCGAAGTTCATCGGATATACTAATGACCATTATCGAATCAAATCCCAACTCACTAAATTCACTATCCATAGGTATTTGATCCGAAGGTACTCGAAGGTATTTTCCTAATAGTTCCCGTATTATTTCTGCGGCAGACCTTTTTTCCACATTTGGCCTAGGAGCTGTATTCTCTATTATTAGGGGAGTCGAAGCATGGGATTGAGGGAGTCTATGCATATTGGGAGAAAAGAGTTTCTCCTTAATTTTTTTTGCATCACCGGTTACTACAATTACTTGGGAAACATCTAAGCCCAGGCTATCATAAAATGTATCTACCCCTTGTTTGTTACTGATTTGTCTTATCCCAGCTGTTTGGAACATCATGTTTCGTGTCATGTCGTCCATGAACATGCCACCATCTTTCCAACTGGGCCAATTAATGCTTAAACTTTTTCCTTTCCGTTTCCCCTCCTTGACTAAAGTTTCTCGGTATTCGATATAAGCATCTTGAATACTATTGGCGGCAGCATAATCCCACTGCCTTCGGTGTCCCAGGGTAGCAGCTAAAGATGAAAAATTAACGAAGTAATCCAATCGATCATTCAAAGTGGCTTCATCTAAATGTCGGATACTATTAACTTTGATCGCCAAAGTTTGCTCTATTTCTTTCTCTTTTTTAGTAAAGATAACTCCTGGAATAAACACTCCACTGCAATTAATGACTCCTCGGATACTTCCCCATTCCTCTCTTAGGAGATCTATCCCTGCAATGACTTCTTCCCGCTTATTCAAATTCAAGATTTTATAGACTATTTTGTTGTTGTTTCTCCGAATGGATTTTAACCATTCTTCTCTTTCTTTATTAGGGGAGGAATGAGTTAAAATGGCTATTTTTATTCCCTCTTTACGAGAGAAGTTCTCTACCATCACTCGTCCAATTCCGCCAAATCCCCCAGCAATTACATATATCCCATCCGTTTTCCACTCTAGAGAGGCTTTAAATGTTTTCTTCGCTTCTATTGGTTTATATGTGCATACTAGTCGCTGGCCATCAATGGAATAATCAACTACGGGGTAAGTTGACTGATCTACCCATTCAGAGAGAATAATCTTTTCCCAATCAGATTTTTGGAAAAACTCAGGACCATAGACAACGCGCCCTTGAATTTTTTGGGAGTCTAAATTTACTGTTTTGACAATGCCTTCAAAAAAGGATAAGTTCACTTTTAATGATGGGGGAATCAAGACAAGTACTTTAAATTTCTTTTTCTCTAAGATTTTCTTGCGGAAATAAGTGAGCATCTCCATAAACTGGAATTGAATTTTAGAAGAATCTATCCCTTCTTTTTCCGGCTTTATCTCAGTTAAGGAAAAAACCTCGTAGTTTTCATTCATAGATTCGATCAGCGATTTAGTTGCTTTATTTGGAACAATCACTGCCAAAATATCTTTCTTTCCTTCTTTATCTTTCTTCCCTTGTTCAATGGCAACAGGTTCCCACAGAGGACAAAATAGTAAACGCTTTGAAACTGAACTTTCTACCTCATCCAAGGCAATTACTCTAGTCGAAAATTCCCGCAATGCGACCAAATGACGGCCATCTTTACTATACAGGTCTATGTCAATTTTTTTGATTTTTTCATTACTGGCTTGGGATTCTTGAGTATGAACGTAGCATTCTGATTCTAGCTGTGCGTATAGGCAAATCGTTTTCATGAAAAAGGGAATAGCTGTTTCCTTTGTGTCCCGTAAGGCAGTGAGAGACTCTCCTTTATCCAGTTGCAAATAAATACTAGTATGCAAAGCACTATCTAGTATTGCCGGATGCAAAACAAACGAATCCATTGTCTTTTGATAATTATCTGCTATTTTTATCCTGGAAAAAATCGTATTCTCTGATCGATAGATTTCTTCGACACAAGTGAAGGATTCTCCATAATTGAGTCCCAAATGATCTAAGAGGCTATAAAACTCTTTTTTCTGGTAATCTATCTTTTGAAAGGCATTTAAACTTGCGCTTATATTACAACTCTTTTGCGGTATGCTCTGAGCTTGGCTAAGAAGAATCTGACCTTGAGCGTGCTCGACTCGGTTCTTTTTACTGGGCAACTGGCTATAGACTCGATACTCGTAGTAGTCTTTTTTCAGATCAAGTTCAATAGAGGCTAATAAAGGCTCCTCAACAAACATGGGAGCTTTCCATGTGATTCTCTGCAATTCTACTATAGGCTGATGCAAAATTGTCTTTGCGGCAGCACGAGCCATTTCAATGTATCCCATCCCAGGGAAAATGGATTTATTTTGTACTCCATGATGATTCAAAAAGAATTCATCTCCTGAAAAATCGACCTCTAGAACATGTTTGTCATCACGAAACACTTGCCGTTTTAAAAATGGATGGGCTATTTTAGTCTCTAGCTCTTCTCGTTCAAACCAACAGTGCCTAAGATTAAAACCCCTAGGCTTAAGAGATTTTTTTTCCACCTCTAAGGCCTTGGGAGTCTCCTCCAAAAGGACATGAGCATTGTTCCCTCCAGAGCCGTAAGAGTGGAGTGCAGCAAGTTTAGGATAGGAAGTATCTTCCCAAGGTTCTGTCTCTACAGCTATGCGGCAAGGCATGTTTTCCATTTCGCAATACTCATTGACATCCGTAAAGCCCAAGACTTTGTGAATTTTTTTCGTGTGAAAACTATGAATAATCTTCAGTAAAGCTCCTAGAGAGGAGGCCGAATGCATATGCCCTAACATAGGCTTTAGTGTACTCACTCGACAAATCCCCGCGGTAACTTCGTAGCCTTGCTCTTGGTAGAGTTCTAGCAAGGCGCGGTTTAGGGCTGCCCACTCCGCAATGTCAGCTACCGCAAGCCCCATCCCTTGAGCCTCGATATAAGCAATTTGCCGTGGATCAATACAAGCTTCCTCGTAACATGTTTTGATCAGTTTTGTATGAGCATTTTTATTGGGTGCAGCCATGGACATTCCGCCTTGGCCATTATAGTTAACAGCCGTATGCTTAATCGTGGCATAGCAATATCGGCGACTAGCTTTAGCATCGCTGAGACGTTCTATTAATATTGTACCGACTCCTTCAGAACGGATATAGCCATCTCCGTTTTTCCCAAAGGATTTAACAGTATTTTGAGTGCTTATTTGATCGGCATGAGATAATCGAATGAAGGGTTCTGGAGACAAGAGAATATTTGCCGCTCCGACAATAGCACGATCTATTTTGCCCGCACGTAAAGCAACCACTGCTCTATGCAAAGCAACAGCGAACCCTGAACACATTGTGTTGACAAATTCACTAGGCCCTGAAAAATCAAAATGGTATGAGATTCGGTTTGCAATCATGCTATCGGCATGGTTAAAAGGATTTTTTGAAAAAATCCCCTTTTCTTGCATGAGCTGAGAATACTCATGAGATTCGCAAGCTACAAAAACTCCCGTATTGCTTTCTTTCAATGAAATGGGGTTAATTCCGGCATCCTCTAAGGTTTGCCATGTTGACATCAAGAGTAGTCTTTGACGGGGATCCATTTCGTCCGCTTCTAAAGGAAGAATTCTAAAAAGTTCTGGATCAAAGGATGAAATATCGGGAATAAATCCTCCCCATTTGGTTCGCATACATCCTTTTTTCTTACCTGTCGGATCATAGTAGTCTCTCCAATCAAACCGATCCTTTGGAATTTCTGTGATTAAAGACTTATCTTTGCTAATATGATCCCAAAATGTCTGAATATTCATACTTCCGGGAAAAAAACCAGACAGTCCGATGATCGCGATAGGCTCCATGCTATTAAACCTAAGAGAGTCTATCTCTGATAAATCTTCTTGTTTAGACTTTGATTGATGAGACTGTTTTTCTACCTCATTTACTCTGCGTTTCTCTAAAATAGAAATGCCCCCGTTTTCTGCTTTCATTTTTTGGGCAAGGGTTTCAATTGTTGGATAGTCAATAAACCAATAAGGGGGAATACTGATACTCAGGATTTTCTCTAGGCGAGTTGATAATTGCATGGCACCAATAGAATCTAAGCCCATGGATTGAAGCTCAGTGTGCAGATCTATTTCGGCAAGATCTATTTGTAAAACTTGCGACACTGCGAGGGACGTTATATCGAAAAAGTTGTCTTGTTTTTTTTCTGGATAGCTGCTCTTTTTTTGTTCTTTTTCTAAAAGCCCGTATGTTTCCTTTACTTTTGCCTTATCTTTTACTGCAATGAAACCTAATACCGCGTCCTGACTTTTCAATGCGAGATCCATCATTGTCAATGCCGATGGAAAATCAATGAAATCCATGCCCTTCTCGGCCATTTTCTTTTGCCGAGCAACCATCTTTCCAGGATCAACTGCTCCATCCATTGCCCACTGCCCCCAACAAAGGGATACACTTTTTCCTGAACGCTCTCCTCGAGTAACACATTTATTTCGATAGCGAACAAATGCATTTTGAAATGCAGTGGAGTAAGCATAGTCTGGAGAACCCTGAACTCCAAACGCTGCCATAGAGGAATAAATCATAAAAAAATCCAAAGCCTCTTTCTTTGTTACCTTATCAATAGCTAAGGTGCCTTGAACTTTTGCTGCCATGGTTTCTTGGAAGGATAGAAAGGATTTATTTACAATCGAACTATCGTTGACCGACCGAGCTAAATGGATAACGCCATCAAATTTTTTGACTTCTTCCTTAACGCTATTGATGACCTTTTCTAACTGATTTAAATTAGTAACATCAACCGATCGGTAAACCACCTTCGCTCCAGATGATTCTATACGTGAAAGAATCGCATTGGTATCTTCGTTCCTCGCTCGTCGTGATAGTATCACTAGTTTTGCTTGGTACTTTAGCCCCAAGTGAAAACATAATTCTTGCCCGACCTCCCCGAGTGCTCCGACTAAGAGATAGGTTCCTTCTTTCCTAAATTGAGGAGGGGACTCTTGAGTAGACCATTTTGATATTTCCGACAAATCACTGATCCATCGCTTATCTTCTTCTCGGTGCAACATGAAACGGCGAGAGGGATTTTCCTCTATGGGGGTATCGAGCAACCATTCCTGAATATATTTATGTCCGGCATTTTTATCGTTGAACTTTGTCGCAATCATTCGGTATCTGTGATTATGGTTTTCCATCATCGCACAGCGATATAATCCTGACAACCCTTCCTGGTAGAGGCTCTTTTCACCATCATCTGTTGAAAAACAATAGTACGTGTTTATGGAATACTTATAGGCATACTTTAGGAGTGATTGACATAGCTCAAGTCCTTGGCGTACCCAGCTTAGAGATATGTCATCGTCATCCTCATCATCATAGTTTGATTCTCGTGCAGGAAAGTAAAAGATTGTCTCGGGAAAAGGAAGCTTTCCATATTCCTTTTTCAATAGCTTTTCTATCGACATTCCTTTTTCTAAATACAAATGATGAACTTGCCAGTTTGAAATTTCAGGGCAGATTTCTTTTAATTGATGGAGACTTCTTTCGATAATCTTGTTATTTGCTTGATCATGGCTAATGGTTAGAATTTTGGCTAGCTTTTTTTTCAGAATTAAATCAACCCAATTAACATCCTCTAGTAGAGGAGCTTCTATCCAGTTTTCTTTTAAACATAGCCACTCTTTTTCTGTTTTTTCTAGTGGGAATTTTACACCACGGGGATTATGAGACGACACTTCAAACGGTGGATGAATGATCGGTGGCTTAGATTTTGATCTAAGCTCATCATTGTCCGTTTCTGAAATCCAGTATCTTTCTTTCGCAAAAGGGTAGGTCGGAAGGCTCATACGTGTAGGATGGTTCTTTGGGTATAGCAATTCCCAGTCTATATTTGTTCCCTTAGCCCATAATTTAGCCAATTTCTTAAATTTTTGCTTTTCGATCCATTGCCGAATTAATTCTTGGGCATCTTCGTCTTCTTCTAGTCTAAAGCTCTCTCCTTGAGAGTGATAATTTCCTCTAAAATAGGAATCTTCTTTGTTACCTTTGATAAAGGATTGCAGTAGAAGAATAAATTCTTTGCTTGTATAGGCTAAAAATATAACTCTCGCATCCATTGCTTCTCGACCAACTTGTAAAGTATAAGCAAGACTTTGCAATTGTTCTTTATCTTGCTCAGGCGATAGATTTTGCCATGGTTCTAAAAATATTGTGAATTTTAGAGCATATTCTTTTAGATTACTCTCTTTTTTGGCAGATAGGGGAATTAAGAAAGGCACCGTATTTTCAGCAACGGCACTTTGAATTTTGTCTTTTGCTTGTGTTTTATATTCTTCTAAAATAGCATGGGTATTGGTTCCTCCCATACCAAACGAACTCAAAGCAGCTCGTCTGGGCAGACTTTGCTCAGTCCATGGCTTTAACTTCTCCATAACATAAAAGGGAGAGTTTTCAAAATCAATTTGAGGATTCGGACTTGTATAGTTAATAGAAGGAGGAAGTTCTTCATGATACAAACTCAAAGCCACCTTAATACATCCAGCCAAACCCGCTACTGTATCTAAATGTCCTATATTGGGTTTTAACGATCCAATAGCGCAAAATTGTTTTTCAGTGGTATATTTTTGATAGACTTCCGATAGAGCCATTAACTCAATGGGATCTCCTAAAGCTGTTCCTGTTCCATGCGCTTCCACATATCCAATAGTTTCTGGATGGATTTGGGTTTTTTCTAAAACATATTGAATGACCGAGGATTGTCCTTTCACACTCGGAGCATAAAATCCCGCTTTGTCCGAACCATCATTATTGACTCCCACGCCACGGATGAGCGCATAAATGTGATCTTTGTCTTCGATGGCATCCATTGCTCGCTTAAGCAAAACGACTCCCACCCCTTCTCCTTCAATCATTCCATCAGCATTAGCATCAAAAGCTCTACAATGACCATCGCTAGAAAAATTCATTCCCGACTGATGTATATATCCTAAGTTTAGCGAAGGAGGTAGACTAGCGGCTCCCACTAAAGAATAATCGACCTCCTTTAATTGCAAATTCTGACAAGCCGAATCGAAGGCCGTTAGAGAAGAGGAACAATTGGAGTGTAGAAAAACACTTTTCCCTTGCAAGCCTAGTTGATAAGAGATCATCGTGGGAATTGTGCCACCTTGAGCTAAAAGCCAAGCAACATATTCATCTGAGCTTTGAATTACTTGATTTGTCGGAGAAACTTTTGAGGAAAGACAGTTGTAGAAATAATTACTCGCCGATATAAAAACGCCTGTCTTGGGAATCTTACTTGCCACATAACCAGCATCTTCTATCGCTTGCCAAGAATGAAGCAATAGCAAGCGTAATTGAGGGTCCATTAATTTTGCATTGCTTGGTGAAATATTAAAAAAAGAAGGATCAAATAAATCTTTTCCTTCAATTCCAGCATGGATGGCAACATAGTTAGGATTATCTAGAATTCCTGGGGGCAAGAAGAAGTTTTCTAGTTTCTCCTTTGATAAAAAATCAACACTCTCCTTTCCTTCTCTGAGATTTTGCCAAAACTGCCCATGATCCATTGCTCCTGGAAAATGGCAAGAAATACCAATGATCGCTAAGCTATCCTGATAATAATGGGGATACAAAGAACTTGGAAAAGATTCATCGACTTGCACTGACGAGAGGGGAGTAGGTTTTGCTTGTTTGCTAGTGCTGCCTTTTAGGATATATTGACTTATGCTCTGCACTGTATTGTGCTTAAACAAAGTAACTGGTAGGAACTTAACTGGGAATCTTTCTTCAATTTTACTGGCCAAGATCGCTGCTAAAATAGAATTCCCCCCAACTTCGAAAAAACGATCATGAATTAGAATTCTTTCTCCTGGGAGTATCTCTTTCCATAATTTGAGAATAACTTCTTCCATTTTTGAGAGAGAAATTAAGGGCTCTAGAGACTCTTGTCGAAGTGTTCCTTCTATTTTCTTCTGAGCCATTTTCTTCTGAGCCAAGCATTGACGATCAATTTTTCCATTGGGAGTAAGAGGAAATTTCTGGATTTGAAAAAAAAATGAGGGGATCATGTATTGGGGTAATTTGTTTTCTAAAAACATTTGTAATTCTGAGAAAGAAATCTCTACTTGTGGAATGCTTGAAGGAATATAGTAAACTATGAGGCAAGGAGTGGGGGTCTCTTGTAATACAACAATGGATTCTTTAACATCGGGATGGGAATGGAGAACATTTTCGATTTCACCAAGCTCGATACGAAATCCGTGCAGTTTGACTTGTTGATCCATACGCCCCAAATGTTCCATTGTTCCATTGGGAAGCCAACGAGCTAAGTCTCCCGTCTTATAAACTCTGGATTGAGAATTCTTAGAAAAAGGATTACCCGCAAATTTTTCTTTGGTTAATTCAGGACGATTCCAATAGCCTTTGGCAACACCATCACCGGCAATCCAAAGTTCACCGGCAACTCCAATAGGAGCGAGCTGCTCTTCTCTATCCACAATATAAACCTGAGTATTGGCAATAGGCTTACCAATGGTGATAGGTGACTCGTCTGTAATTTTTTGGAGAGTGGACCAGATTGTCGTTTCCGTAGGACCAAATAAATTCCAACTTTGGCAACCTAAGTTATGGAACTCTTTTTGTAAACTGAGAGGTAGGGCTTCTCCTCCACAAAGAATTTGCACTTTTTCTTCGTTCTTCCAGCCTATTTCAAAAAGTAATTTCCACCTTACCGGCGTCGCCTGCATCATGGTCGGTTTATATTTCTGAATGCTTGCCAATAACATTGCGGGTTCTTTTTGTTCTTCGACACTGGCAATCCTACACTCTGCTCCGACCAGTAAGGGGAGGTACAGCTCTAAGCCGGATATATCAAAACAGTAAGTTGTCACTGCCAAAAAGCGATCATTGGCTTGGATTTCTAAAGAGCCTCTCATAGAGCACAGAAAATTCACTAAAGAACGGTGGCTAATCTCCACTCCTTTGGGTTGTCCTGTACTGCCTGAGGTATAGATAACATAGGCTAAGTCCGTCGATTGGGCTTCTTTTTTTAGTTTTTGCTGTTGGGCAACTTTTTCAATTTCATTCCACTCCTCATCAAAAGAGATGAGAAGAATTTCTTCTGAGGTCTTTGCATTTTTACGAGAATTAATTATGGGCACTATGGATTCTTTTATCTTTGCTTGGGTCAAAAGAATCTTAGCTTGGCTATCTTTCAGCATATAACTCAATCGTTCTATTGGATAACTAGGATCTAAAGGGACATAGGCTCCCCCCGATTTTTGGATGGCCAGTAGTCCAATGATCATTTCTAGCGAGCGATCCACACAGATGGCGACCAATTGATTGGCATGAACTCCTTTTTTTTGTAAGTACTTTGCTAATATTGTGCTTTTTTCATCTAGTTCTTGATAAGTAAGAGTTTTTCCATCATAAAGAACGGCTACAGCATGGGGTGTTTTCTTTGCTTGTTGAACAAAGAGTTCATGAAAACAGTGATTTTTAGGATAGTTTTGCTGAGTTTTATTCCAATCCCACAATAAGATTTTTTTTTCTCTTTCTAACAAAAAAGAATACTTTGCCAGAGGTTCTTCTGGTTGCTCAAGAATTTTTTTTAGTAATTGGGCATAGTGATGTAAAAATCGAAGGATGCTTTCCTTTTGGAAAAGATTGGTATCATATTCACATTTTATTTGTAATGTACTTCCCTTTTGATCGATCAAATCGATCAAATCCATCAAAATGACTATGTCATGTTTAATGATGGCATCTTCAATATCATCATAATGATTTTCTGTTATTGGTTCATCGGAAATACAATTTGCCTGATCATATAGGACAAACATTATTTGAGAAATGGGCGAGCGCGAAAAATCTTTTTTTCCAGCATCTCTGACTAATTGGCTAAAGGGATAATCTCTATGTTCGCTCGATTTTTTTATGGTTTGGGAGATATCTTTAATGGCTTGCTCTAAATGGAGATGATTTGATAGAGTTGTTTGAAGAGGAATAAGATTTGTAAACAGATTTTGGTTTTTCTTGCTATCGGAGGAAAGAGAGGTGATTATAATATTTTCTTGGTTGGTGTAGCGAAAAATCAATATTTTTAAGACAGAAGCTAACACAGTAAATAAATTTTCATCTATTTTTTTACAAAATTCGCAGGTTTTAAAATAGAGAGTTTCGCCAAGCTCTATACATTCCTCAGACCTAATGAATTGCTGAACAGGGTGTCTAGGATAATCTGTAGGTATTTCACAAACGGGTAGATTATTTTTCCATTTATCTTTCCATTTTTTTTCCCAATACTCTTCCTGATTTTTTAAATTAGGCCGAGAGTTTTTTTTAAGATTTCCCATCTATATTTCCTCGCACAATTACATAATCTCCCATAACGAGCATATCTAGTTTCGCCGAAAGAAATGTATCTATGGCTTCTGTAGGTGTACAGACAATGGGTTGTCCGCGAACATTAAAAGATGTATTTAGAAGTACAGGGTAATCGCTTTGCTTACCAAATTCATTTAGTAATGTCCAAAACCTAATGTTTGTCTCTTTTGATACGGTTTGGACACGAGCAGAGCCATTAATATGAGTAATTGCGGGTAAAAATTCTCGATATTCATGCTTGGTTTGACTTACCAAAATCATATGTTGGTAGTCTAACTCTTTATCTTTTTCAATTTCAAAAAACTGGGCAGCTTTTTCCACAGTAACAGCAGGGGCAAAAGGCCTAAAATTTTCTCTTTTTTTTATCAAGGTATTCACTTTATTTCGCATTTCTGGATCCCTTGGATCAGCTAAGATACTTCTATTCCCTAATGCTCTAGGCCCAAATTCCATCCTGCCTTGAAACCATCCAATAACATATCCTTTGTCTAAATAGCCAACAACATATTTTACTAGTTCATCAAAAGAGGGGAAAAACTGCGATCTGCATTCCTCGTACTTGTTTAAAACTTTTTTGATATCATCATTACTAAACTGAGGACCGTACAAAGAGAAAGTTTTTTTAGGCAAAGAAGATTCCGGTTGATAGAGCTTTTTTACATAAATAGCCGCACCAAGAGCAGATCCATCATCCCCAGAAGCAGGTTGAATGAATATATTTTTAAATAATCTACTTCTTTTTATCAAACCATTAGCAACACAATTTAAGGCAACTCCTCCCGCCATACAAAGATTTTTGGTTCTATACTCTTCTTTGAAAATTCTAAGAATATGCATTAAACTCGTTTCTAATACAGATTGCAAACTGGCAGCAATATCCATATGTTTTTGAGTTATTTCACATTCAGGATTTCTTGCAGAACCAAAAATCTCTATTAGTTTGTTTATCGTTCCCTCGTAAGTTTCTCTCTGCTTGTCTGTATAGTTTTCAAAAAGGATAGGGATTGTATATGAACCATCATCTTTGAGATGAACCATATCCATAATTTGATTAAAGTAACGGCGACTGTTTCCGTAAGGTGCCAGCCCCATAACTTTATATTCATCTGAATTAAAAGAAAAACCTAAATATAGTGTAAAAACACTATATAAAATGCCCAGAGAGTGAAGTGTTGAAACTTGTTTGACAATTTTAATATTTGCAGCCTGACCCAAGGCTATAGTTGTACTATGCTGTTCTCCCATGGCATCAACAACAAGAATCAATGACTCTTCAAAACCACTCATATAAAAAGAACTCGCAGCATGAGCCAAATGATGAGGCACTCTTATAAATTTCTTTTCCCATGCTTCATCAATTTCAAATTCTCTTCTAATAGAATTTAACTGTGCTTCCTCAGAATACACCTCGGCAAACTGTTTTTCTAAAAAAGTCCCCAAGTAAAGTGATTTGGACGATTCATAGTCAAAACTATGAGCAAAACAGTCAATGTCATTAAGCAATAAACCCGATTCTTTTAAGCAATACCTAATAGCATTTTGAGGAAAGGAACCGGTTCCTTTTTTTCGAGAAAACCTTTCCTCACTAGCGGCAAAAATATCATTTTGAGTTATAATCGCAGCAGCAGAATCTAAACCTTGACAAATTCTATATTCTCTTTGAGAGAGAGAAGGAAAAAATTTTTCTTTAAAATTAACACTATTATCTAAGCCACTTATACCAATAATATTCAAAGTTTTCTCACATTCCTTCCTTAGTACAACTTACCAGGGGACATCCGCTAAGTCTTATTCAGTATCCTTAGTCTTATGAAATATACGCCTAATACATTAACGTAAATTTTTTACTTTCTTGCAAGGAAATTATACAGCCCCGACCTTCGCGAAGAGTAAAAATTTTCTGTGGAGTGAACCCTTCTTAGCGCACTAAAATCACTAAAATCCCAACCGAAAGGCACACATCTAATCAAGAACAGCCTGCTTAAGTAGAATAGGAAAACATTTATTTGCTAATTATTCTTGAAAATGTTATAATTGTTTAGTTATTGCCTAAATTGCAGTGACAATTTGATTATGGTAATTTTTGGAATAAGCGTTTTAATGCCAAAGGGGAAAAAGTTATGAATCTATTTATGAATTTGCTTGGGAAAGGCTTGATTATCTTCTGCTTGATTTTCCTAGGGGAAGTTAACTATCTTAAAGCAGCCCCCATAGTCAACAGCTTTGGTTTGTCCAGCGCAGACACACTGATTACTTTTGATGAATTTGTTTTTCCCCAAAATACCCTAGTTAGCACAGAATATTCTTCTCTGGGAGTTACTTTTTCTCCTGCCCTAAACTACGACAACAACGGAGGAGGTACTTTTCCAGGCCAAAGTGGACATCATTTAGCCAACTTTAGTCCCACCAAAAGTCCCTTTTCCATACTATTTACTAATAATGTAACGGAAGCCGCTTTTGGCTTTGTCACCAACGCTGGAACTTCTACTTTTGTTGCTCTTTTAGACGGAGTTCAAGTGGAGACATTTGACACTTTTACTACTTTTAATAATTCTTCGACAGCCTTTATTGGCTTCACAGGTATTGTCTTCAATGAAATATCCATTTCTCCCGGATTTAATGGAAATGCCAGCATCGACAATCTTCAGTTTAATAGAGGTGTTCCCGAGATGTCTTCTTTCTTTTCATTGATTATAGCAGGAATTTTAGCCTCAGCCTCTCGGTTTTCAATTCTCAAGAGAGAATAGTTTTGCTGGTCGGATGAATTACTAAGCACAGGACAACCCCAGTGCGCAGAAACATCCGCGATATAAAAACGTTTTTTCCAACATGAAACCTTATTTAAATTATAGTTTTCGCTATTTATTTGTCATTCCCGCGAAGGGAAGGCGGGAATCCAGGTTATCAAGATATTCCAGCGCTTCTGGATCCCATCTTAGATTTAGCAAACAGTTGTATCTTAACTAAATAATATCCTCCGCTATTACTAGACGACTCCACTCTCACCGAGCCAACAATTATAAATTATTACTAAGTTTCCCTAATCCTCAGTAAACGTCACTACCTTATTGCCAGTTTGTACCTAGAGGAATTATCAATGAAAAAAAACACTCTTTTTCTCTTTGCTTTGTTTCTTTCTAGCTTACTGTACGCTGAAAAACAAATAATTGTTATCCATGGTATAGCGGCAAAGCCTAAGCAAGACAAACTCGAAGCGCGCTATGAAAAGTATTTATCAGAAAGCACGGGTCACCAGATTGACATTGACTTGGTTTACTGGGCTGATCTTGTCGGACACGACATTGTTGAGGCAAATACTGACGAATATGAAGAATTTGAAAGGGGAGAAAAAGATCCTAATTTTCGTAAGTATTCTCTGGGAAAAAGAGCCATTCATAAAGGATTTTCTCTGCTCCGACCAAAAGAAGAAGAAAAAAGAAAGCGGTCTACAACAAGAACTTTGCGATTCTTAGGAAAAATAAAAAAAACAAGAAACGTCCTAAGAGCTTTAAGAAAACTACCTCCCGACAATAAAATCCCAGGTATTGACGACGTATATGAGCTTTTATTTTCAGACGTAAGAAGATATTTTAGACAAAAAAATGGAAACGGCGATCCTTATAGAAAACTCATCAGAGACAGGCTCACCGATAAAATTAAAAAAAATGCGGAGGTCTGTTTAATAGCTCATAGCATGGGTAGTATTATTGCCCTAGATGCTATTTTAAATAAAAATATAAAAATAGATCTATTCTTAACGATAGGTTCTCCCCTGGGAATCCCCATTGTTCAACAAGAGCTTGGGGTTACCGAAGAAAATGAAAATATTCCTGGAGCCAAAGTTAAAAGATGGATTAACTTTAATGACCCCCTTGATCCAATTGCTATAGAAAGATTTTTATCAAACGACTTTACCGCCAATGGACAAAAAGTAATAGACATACCAATTCGCAATGAGTTTGTTGTAAACAATCATGGAATAGACAAAAAGAAAAAACGTAATCACCATAAATCTTACGGCTACTTAAGGTCTAAAAAGCTAGGCCTAGAAGTAAACAAATTTCTCAATATTTACTAAGTAAATACACTCTATTTATCCAGAACTCATGGTTCTCGAATCTCTTCTGGCATTTTTTTTTCTACTCCCTGCACCTTCTGCTGAACTCTGTTTCCTTGCTCTAACACTTCTTTTAATGCTTCTTTTAACAGTTCTTTTAGCACTTCTTTTAATACGAAGAACCTTGCCAGAGATTTTTTTTTTTGCTTTAATAAGTCCTCCCAGAAATCATCCCCATTTTTTCCTTTCCTCGAATAGAATTTTAAAGGAATAACAATGTTAAAAGGTATATGGCTTGGTGTTTTTTTGCTTTTGTTGCTTTTGTTCACAGGATGCAATAAAACAAGCAAGGAAACCGCAAAAATCCCTCGTCCTGTTAAGATAACTACATTAGAGTTGATTAGCCCAGAGAAGATCCTTCAGATTACCGGAATCAGTAGCCCTTGGAGAGAAGAAGAACTTGCTTTTGAAATCAATGGTCGCTTGGAAAGAATTGTTTACGAGGGGCTTCGAGTGGAGCCTTTATCTGATGTTTTAGATGGCAAAATTGTCATGCGCGGACAAGAGCTGGCTGTTCTCGACTCGGAGCGTTATCAGGCCAACTTAGATATAGCACAGGCCGAGTTAAAATCTTTACAAATTGAAATTGCGAAGATTGTCCCCGAAACTATCCGAGGTCTACAGGCCAAGGTCGATTCTTCTCAAATTATGGTAGAGAAAGTTTTGTTGGCCGATAAGAAAAAAACGATCGCCGATAAAAGATCGGCCGATGAAGATCTTCGACGAGACCGACAACAATACCAAGAAGGGGTCATCAGCGACAGGGAAATTGAACAAGCAGTGACTCGACAACAGTCAATGAACGCAGCTTATGAGAGAATAATCGCTTCGATAGATTCCCAAAGTAAGGAGCTAGAAGCTGCCCGAGCAGAGCTAGCGAAGATGGAAGCTTCTCTTGATTCCAAAAAAGCTCAACTAGGAGTGGCTACTGCGAAAGTGACTTTGGCCAGAAAAGATGTCGAAAGCTGCGTCCTAGAAAATCCTTTTCCCGGGGTAGTCTCTGAAGTTTATGCGACCAAGGGAGCAATTGTCGGGCCTTCAGAGCCCGTTTTGAAACTAACGATGATGGACCCGATCTTGGTTGAGGTGGCTGTTTCTTCTGAGACAGCTCGTAATCTTAGAATAGGTGATCCGGTTAAGGCCTATTTAGCAGAGGGAAAAACGATCCAAGGTTGGGTAATGAACAAGGCCCTTTCGGCCGATGTAAGTACCCGTACATACAAAATAGAATGTAACTTTCGCAACCGACCAACTTTTGATCAGAAGAACAAAACCCTTGATCAGTATGATGTGAGTAAGATTTACCAAGTAGAAGATAAACACGTTGTTCCGACAGATTGCATTCAAAAAACAATGGAGGGGAGCTTTGTCTGGTATTTGGCATCGGGAACAACTCCTAACAGAAAAATTTTCCAAAAAGAAAAGGTGGCTGTCGGGCAAAGAGTGAAAAGGGAAGGTCGAACTTATTCTTTTGTCTCCTCTAGTAAATTGAAAGCAGGAATGCTTTTATCTCGAAAGTTTCAAGGAGTCCAAAGCGGAGATGAAATTCTTTACTTTCCTAGGTGCACGGGAACAGACCTTGCGATAGTCTTGATAGAAGACCAAACATCTCTGATGGTAAGTACTAGCAGTATCCGCCAAGACAAAAAAGGCTACTTTGCTTGGGTTTTGCAGGGCTTTCATTTAGGAAAAGAAAAGCTTACCGATCTTAAACTACCGATAGAAAAAGTCTATTTTGACTTAGGAAGTGGAGTAAAGAATTTTGTTCGAGAAGATTTTAGAGAAATCTTGAATCCTCAAAAGTCCATTACTGGTTCGATTACTTTGAAAAGTAATTTTGATGGGCTTGAAGGAGGGATGAAAGTCTCTCTTTTGACCAGCGACTGGTTAATTCATCCGGGAGATTTGGTTCCCATTTCTTTCAATCTAGGGAATTATTTGGAAGGAGTCTATGTTCCCATTGACACAATCCAGGAAGATAATACAGGGCATTATATTTTTATTCACGAAAAACAAAAAGCCAAACGCATTGATGTTATTGTGCACGAGCATTTCCAAGATAGGCGTAGAATCGAACCTAAAGAAAAAATTTCCTTGAAGGGAAAAGACTTGATTGTTTTTGGAGCCCACTACGTCTTAGATGGAGAGGAAATTAATCCACAGAAGCTAGAGGTGAAGTGATGAATATGCCTAAGTTTGCTGTCTACAGAGGTACCATCACGATTGCCGTCAGTGCGGTTCTTATGCTTGTTGGTATTCAGGTTTTTTTTAATATGCCCCGCCGGGAAGATCCTGAAATTGTGGTAAGACAAGCCAATCTCCTTACCTTGTGGCCGGGAGCCCCTGCCGAAAAAATGGAACAACTGATCACTCGTCCTCTTGAGCTAGCCATTAAAGAGGTGGCTGAGATAAAGGAGATAAAATCTGACTCTAGAGTAGGTGTTTCCAGTATTGTTATTGAGACCATCGATGAAGTCCAAGAGATTGATGTCATTTGGAGTAAAATTCGCGCTAAGATAGACTTAGTGAAAACATCCCTTCCCTCAGGAGCCCAAGCCCCCAACTTGAACACCGACTTTGGCGACGTAAGTGCCATGGTTTTCGCTGTCTATCAAGTACCTTGGGGAAAAGAAAAGAAAATCACTCGCCCTTACAGTATGAGAGAGCTCGACGATATGCTCAAAGATATCGAAGATGCTCTCCAAGAAATTCCCATGGTCGGAAAAATCGAAAAATTTGGATTGCAAAAGGAAGTTATTTATTTAGAAACCGACGCCCAGGACTGGGGACAGCTATCGATATCGAGCAAAGAACTCGCGAGTATCTTAGATAGCCGTAACATTATTGCCCCAGGGGGAACCATTTCGACCAATAACAAAGAATTTTCGGTGAAACCCTCCGGAGAGTTCATTACTCCTTCTCAAATCCAATCGGTTGTAATAGGCGTTAACGGCGACATTCCTGTTCATCTCAAGAGTATCAATTTAGCTGTTTCCCGGCGCTATGAGGAACCTCCCTTAGTTTCCACCCAATATTTTTCTCCCGAATCAGGCCGAACCTCTTGCGTAGTCATTAGTTTCAGTATGCGCTCAGGCTATAACATTGTGAAAATGGGAGAACTTGTTCGGAAAAAACTGGCCCTGATTAGCCAAAGTCTTCTTCCCCCAGATCTTAAAATTAAAATTATTTGCGATACCCCTACCTTAGTCAATAGCTCTATTTCCGATTTTCTGAGTAATCTCTGGCAAGCGGTCGTTATTGTTTTACTTGTCGCTTTAGTCATGATCGGGTGGCGTGCTTCTCTGATTATGGCGACAGCAATCCCCTTGACCATGATTTCGGTCTTTGTTTTCATGCCTATTTTTAAAGTCGAATTAGAGCAGATGTCCATTGCCTCTTTGATTATTGCTTTGGGAATGCTCGTCGATAATGCTATTGTTATAAGCGACAATATTTTGCGGCATATTCGAATGGGACTTAGCCGAAAAGAGGCCGCTTGGAAAGGAACTATGGAGCTTTCTGTACCCGTCTTCACCTCAACTCTCACAACGGTAGCTGCTTTCTTACCGATGTTGCTCATTCCCTCAGGAGGAGGAGAGTACATCCGTAGTTTACCCATTGTTGTCTCGGCAACTCTTTTAACTAGCTTCTTCGTTGCTATGACAATAACTCCTTTTATGAGTTCACTTATGTTAAAAGAAACCGAGGAAGGGTCTTTTGTTTCCGCCGAAGAAAACCAAAAAGTCATCACGACAGGCCTCATGGGATACTATGGCAAATTCATCACTTGGTGTTTGGATCACAAAGGCATTACTCTTACCACTATCACTCTAGTCTTTTTAGGGAGTCTTCTTTTAGTCCCCATTATCGGAAGTGCTTTTTTTCCCAAAGGAATACGCAATCAATTTGTCATAGATGTCAATCTTCCGGCCGGAAGTTCCATCGAACAAACCACGCAAGTGGTCCGAACCTTGGAAGAAATTCTCCTTTCCGAAAGCAAAGAAAAAGAAGGAGAAGGAGAAAAAGAAGGAGAGCACCGTCTAAAAAATACTCTCAGCTATATAGGCAAAGGAGGCCCTCGTTTCTATATCTCTCTCAACCAAGAAAATCAACGTCCTTACTATGCCCAAATGGTTGTAAGCACAACTTCCAAATGGAAAACAGCAGCTTATGTCAAAGCATTCAGTGAGAGAATTGCTCGTGAAGTAAGCGGGGCCGAGATCCTGATTAGAACCTTAGATATGGGGCCTCCTCTCACCTATCCTTTGGTTGTAAGAGCAAAAGGCAACAATGTAGAGGAACTCTATAGCATTGCCAAAAAAATTGAAGCTCAAATGCGCGAAGAACCAGGAACCTTAAATGTTCACAATAGCTGGGGAAGTAAATCCTACCAATTGTCTGTTGATATTGATGAAGAAACCGCTAATCTCGCGGGTGTCAACAACTTAGAAGTGGCAAAAACTCTCTATGGATATTTTTCGGGTATGCCTCTTACCTCCTACCGAGAAGGCCGCCATACGATTGATGTTGTTCTTCGCGTTAAGCCCGAGCAAAGACAAAGTCTGAAATACCTTGATGGCCTTTATGTCGAAGGAAAAAATGGCAAAATTCCGATCAATGCCGTGGCGAAAGTTTATCCTACTTGGCAAATGGCCAAGATATCCCGGCGTGATTTGATCCGAACAATTGAAGTTCGAGCGAGAGTTGCCGATGGATACTTAAGTAATAATGTTATGAGAAACCTCATTTCTCGGATGAATAAGCTTTCCCTTTCTCCAGGGTATAAGCTGGAAATTGGAGGGGAATATGAAGAGACACAAGAGAGCCAAGCAAATATGAGCCATTCCCTCTCTATTTCCTTACTTCTGATCATACTGGTTCTCATCATTCAATTTAATTCTTTTCTGAAGCCTTTGATTATTCTTCTTACAGTTCCTCTAGCTTTAATTGGAGCCTTCCTTGGTCTGTTGATATCTGGTTGGCCTCTAGGTTTTATGCCCATGCTAGGTATTGTTTCTCTGGCAGGAGTGGTGGTTAATAATGCCATTGTTTTGATTGAGTTTATTGAAAATGCTCTTCTCCAAGGAGTGGGTTTGAGAACAGCTGTTGTTAGCTCAGGACAATTGCGAATGCGCCCGATCCTCTTAACTACCTTCACTACCGTCGGAGGCTTTATTCCTCTGGCTCTTTCGGGAGGGCCTCTCTGGGAAGGAATGGCTTATGTCATCATCTTTGGCCTACTGGTATCAACTGTTTTAACTCTGGTCATTGTTCCAACACTCTTCACTTTATTTGCAGAAAACTTCGGAATGAAAACAAGGCCTAAAGATGGGTAAGAGAAAAAAATGGATTTTCTTTTTTGCCGAAAAACTAGGATACTTATCGAAGACTCAAGTTGAAGAGCTGACAAAAGAAGGGAGTGATCCTGAAACTAGCTTGAGTGAGATAAAAAATATTTCTTCTCAAGACTTAGACAAAATTCGCTTCCTTTACGTTAAATTCTCTCTCTTAAAAGCTGCCCAGGAAAAAGGGCAATTAAGTGAACATGAGTGTCAGCAACTTCTTCAAAGTAAGCTCCGCGAGTTTCAAGAAGGGGAGAGTTCTTTTTCTTTGAAAAGCTTAGAAAAGAAAGGCCTAGGTAAAGAATTCTGTCAAAACACCTTAGAAGAGCTGAGACAAACCAACAAAATCACAAAAGAAGATCTCCAGTTAGCCCAAAAGGTTCTCGCGTCTATGAAGGAGGAATTTTCCCTTTCTTGGCCAGAAAGAGAAAGGCCATATGATAAATTAGAAAGCCCTCTTTTGCTCGAAGAAGAAATTTCCAAGAACTTTGGAATCTATGAAATTATAGAAGAAATTGGACGCGGGGGCATGGGAATCGTCTACAAAGCCTGGGATACCAGACTAGAAAGAACAGTTGCTCTGAAAGTGATTTCAACAGAGCAACGAGTAGGCTCTAAGCAAATTTCCCGTTTTATGCGAGAAGCTCGTTCTATGGCTCAGTTGGAGCACCCGAATATTATCAAAGTATACGATGTCGGTGAGTCTCCCAAAAACTACTTTGCTATGGAGTATATCGAAGGAGAAGTTCTTTCTCGAAAGATTAAATCTTCGGTCAAAATGTCTCCTAAGAAGATTGCCCAAATTCTCCTAAAAGTAGCTCTCGCTCTAGTTGAAGTTCACAAACAGGGAATCATTCATCGAGATATAAAGCCTTCTAATATAATGCTAGACTCGCGAGGAGAGCCTCGCCTCATGGATTTTGGTTTAGTGAAGGTCGGGGAAAGTGATTTGAGCCGGAGTGGGGAACTTCTAGGAACACCTGTTTATATGCCCCCTGAGCAAGCAGATAGCAAAAGGGTTACTGCCCAAAGTGACATTTACTCTCTCGGGGCAACTCTCTACGAAGCTTTGACAAGAACTCCTCCTTACCAAGGGGAAACGGTTTTCAATATCATCCACCAGATTTTGACCCGCGATCCGGTTGCTCCCCGCCAGCTAAATCCTAACATACCAATAGACTTAGAGTCTATCTGTCTAAAGTGTTTAGAAAAATCTCCTCGCAAGCGCTATCGTGATTCCTCGCCTCTTGCCCAAGACTTAGAAAACTATCTCCAAGGTCGGCCTATTTCTGCTAAGCCTGCCACCAACTTTACTCGGCTAAAAAAATGGATATTAAGAAATAAGGTCATCAGCGGAAGTTTTACGATTATATTTTTGCTTATTTCGATAGGCTTACTGGTCACTCTCCAACAAAACATCAAAATTAAATCAGTGAACCAAAAGCTTCTCAAGAAAAAAGAAGAAATTGCCGAGCAAATGAATAAAATAGAGGAACAAAGTAAAGCCCTCAAAGTCTCTGAAAAGCAACAGCGATACGCTCACAAAAAAGCTCTCCAAAAATGGTACTATGCGGATATGGCTTTAGCTCAGGTCTCTTATTGGCGAAATAATGCTCAGGAAACTTACTCTCGGCTCAAGGCTTGGGAAAAAGACCCCATTGTTAGTTGGGAGTGGTATTGGCTAAATTCACTTCTCCACAGAGAAGAGGATTCCCTTGCCTTAGACCCAAAACAAAATCCTGGTCCTTTAGCAGATTGCTCTTTTAGCCCTGATGGTCGTTTTTTAGCTGCCGTAGAAAATAATAAGCTGAGAAGAGCTCTTTTGTGGGATCTAACTCAAAAAAAATTTCTCTATTTTATTCCCATAACCAAGTATGGGGACAAAAAAGTTATTTTAGAAAACTGTGTCTTTCACCCTAACGGAAAATATTTGGCCTTGGGAGGAGCGGCAGATTTTTCTCTGTGGGATTTACAAGAAAAACGCTACCTCAAAAAAGTTCGCAATCGTCACTATTTAACTAGTTTGGCTTATAGTCCCGACGGAAAATTTCTTGCCTGTAGTTTCCAGAAAGCATTTGAAGAAGATAGGTTCTTAGAAAACTATCCTCCCAATCTAGGATACGAAGTAGACCAGAGAGAAAAAGATTTATTAATCCTCCGCGATGGATCAAGCGGTCAAAAAATAAAATCCTTCCCTTGTCCTCACAGTGTCTATTCCTGCAGCTTTAGCCCCAATGGAAAGTACTTAGCCACTGCTGTGGAAGGAGAGCAAATTTTTGTCTGGGAAGTGGAAAGCGGAAAAAAACTCCAGGGATTTAAAACCAAACATACTCTAATAAAGCATTGCCAATATCATCCTCTGAAAGATGATATTTTGGTTTCTGTAGGCTCAGAAGGAAAAGTTTTTTTGTGGGATACAAAAACTCAAACAAGCATTCCTTTTGGGAGAGATGAAAGCTCTATTTTGAAATGCAAATTCACTCCTGATGGCCAAGAACTCGTTACCATAGGACGAGATAACCGATTGATTCTCTGGGATATTCCTAGCCAAAAAATACTTTTTTCTCACCTCGTCCCCGGAGAAAAAAAGTATAACTCTCTTTTCTCTTGCGCTCTCAGCCCCGACGGAAAAACTATTGCCACAGGGAGTAGTGACCCTGAAAAGCCCTTCCCGATCAAGCTTTGGAAAGTCAAAAAAAGACCGAATCCTCATATTCTTACCAAGAGCTTTCTTGAAGTCGCTCGCATTGTTTTTCATCCTGTAAAAAACAATATTTTTGCCACGATATCTGAAGGAAATTACTTAATAGATTTTTGGGATACCCAAACAGGACAACGTTTTTCTTCTTTAAACACAGGAAATTTTTACATCCGAGAGTGTGCTTTTAGCCCGGATGGTAAATATTTAGCTGTAGCAGCTCACAACAGTAATTTAATGCTTTTTGATATCTCTGCCCAAAAAGAAGTGGCTTCTTTTACCACAAAAGCGAATTTTCGCAAACTGAGTTACTGTTCCTTTAGCTCAGATGGCAAATACCTCGTAGCCTCCTCCAGTATGCGCTCCACTGACCAAAAAAGCACGATAGAAGAAGATTGTTTAATGTTGTGGGAAGTACCTTCCCCGAAAAACTTTCGAAAGGGAATTGAAGGAACCGAACTTTTAGGAAAATACCACTACCATAAAGACGGAAAATTCGTTTTACATAACGAACAATCTAAAGCGTTAAATACAGGAGGCTACGACCTCTATAACTGTCATTTCAAAGGCAACGACCTAGTTGTAATTTTTGACCACGGTGTTCTAGTCTGGAATATAAAAACTCAAGAATATGAGGTTCCATTAGAACTAGGAAGTGGTTGCTACACTTTAGCCTTTAACTCCGACAAAAGCTTAATGGTCTTTGGCTATGATAAAGCCCTCGTTTTGATAGAAACGAAAAACTGGAAACCGATCAAGGTTTTTGGTTACCATAGCAATAGAATCAAAGCCTGTACCTTTACTCCTGATGGCAAGCGAATTATATCGACCTCCTATGAACGAACCATAAAAATTTGGCAAGTGGACGCTCTTCCCGACAAAAAAGAAGGAGAGACTCTAAGCGTATCCATAGGAAAATACAGAGGAAAAGAGCTGCCTCCCCTCCCTTTGATTACCAATTCACTATTGACCCTAGAACATGGAAAAAATCCCATCACAGCCATGAGCTTAAGCTCCGATGGTAAAACCCTTTTGGTAGGAGACGAGAAGGGAGTGTTGAAGATGTGGCAACTAGACAAGACCGCAGATTAAACGGATGGAGCGGATTAGCAGGAGGGTCTGTTTGGCAGGTGGTTATTTGATTAGCTGGGATTTTAGTCTGCAGCTTTTTAGTTGTCTGAACCGCTGATTAAACGGATTTAGCGGATTTACAGGAGGGGGTTTGTTTGGCAGAGGTTATTTTATTAGCTGGGGTTTTCGTCTGCCTGTGGTTAAATGTCTGAACCGCTGATTAAACGGATTTAGCGGATTTACAGGAGGGGGTTTGTTTGGCAGGGGTTATTTTATTAGCTGGGGTTTTCGTCTGCCTGTGGTTAAATGTCTGAACCGCTGATTAAACGGATTTAGCGGATTTACAGGAGGGGGTTTGTTTGGCAGGGGTTATTTTGATTAGCTGGGGTTTTAGCCCTAACTTTTATACACATAATTTTTGTGACTTGTTGCTCACCCGAAGGTCGCAAAAGAAAATGGAAAGAAGAAAAGAATTTCACGCAAAGACGCAAAGATCGCAAAGAAGAAGAGAAATGGGAGAAGGGACAAGTTTCATTTTATTAACAGGAACTTTTCCCTTCTTCTTTGCGATCTTTGCGTCTTTGCGTGAAATTCTTTTCTTCTCAAAAATTACCACGGAGGGACAGGAAATCCAAAGGCTATCGGCTTTACTTAAGGCTACTCATCTCTAGCATCAATATTTTACAAAATTATGTGTATAAAAGTAAGGGTTTTAGCCTGCAGGTGGTTGAATGTCTGAACCGCTGATTTAACGGATTGAGCTGATTTCTTTGATATCTTGTTTCATTTTCTTTGTTTTGATATAATGTTGTCTCTATTTTGTTAGCAAATTTCTTTACCTTTAGTTGCATTTAATTGTGGAGGTTAGTATGAAGAGTTTATTGTTTATTTTTGTTTTGTTTGTCGGGCTTTTGTCTTTACAGGCTACAGAAGATATCGAGTATATTGATCAGGCTTCTTTTCAACAGGTTTCTTCGCTCGACTCGTCTCAGAATTTAGACTTAAACCAAGATGGTTTGAGTCTCTTGTCCAATAAAGCACAAGGTTCTTTGACTTCTTCCGCTGTCTCTACTCGTATTGCTTTTAATGCCATGACAGTTTCTTGGATTGCAGAAATTCCATCAGAAGCAAGTTTTCTTGTGGAATTACAGGGGCAAAGTGATTTAGGAGAATGGGGAGAGTGGCAAAAAGTAGAGAAAGACAATGATATTCATTTCTCTACTAAAAATCTTTCGTATCGTTACCGTGTTAACCTACAAGCTAACTCCAAAGGTCTTTCTCCCAAAGTCGAGAAGTTAACCTTTCACTATAACTTCATTTATCCAAAAATGTTAGAGTCCGTACCTGTCTTTTTAGCTCAGGAAACTCGAGCCATTGGTAAACCCAAAGTGGTTTCTCGTTCTCAATGGGGAGCGCGCCCTGCTAAAAAAGGTTACAGCACTCATCGTCCCAACAGAATCACGATCCACCACACTTGGCGACCGACTGCTACCAACTTCCGAGGAGCTAGCACCGTTCGCAGCATTCAAAACTATCACATGGATAGCAACGGTTGGTCAGATATAGGCTACCATTTTTTGATCGGTACCTATCCGAGCTCTGGTGAAACCATTATCTACCAAGGACGCCCGGAAACAGTGATCGGAGCTCATACTGGAGGAGCAAACACCAATAATGTAGGAGTTAACATCATTGGTGACTATACCACCGAAAGACTTCATGCCAACTCCTATAAAAACCTCATTCACGTTTTAGCTTGGCTTTGCGACAGATACTCCATTAGTCCTAACCAAATTTATGGCCATAAAGACTTTAGCGCAACCGCGTGTCCAGGACAAAATATCTATAGTAAGCTCAATCAGATCAAGAAAGATGTTCGCGAATACCGAGGTGAATAATAGGGCAAAGCCCTTAGGCTTTTCTAATTAGTTTCGCCCCTCTTAATCTTAGCAGGCGTTGCGGACAACCACAAGGGCCCTGCGGGCGGCCTTTGTAGTTGTCCCTACAGTGATAACTGCGCGATAGAAAACAACTTGTAGGCTTTACCGGTGGTATTGAGCGATTAGATTTATGGTCGCGTAGCGACTGAGGCACGTAGCCAAGGCATTTATGCCTTACTTTTATACACAAGATTTTGTAACTAAAAATTTGGTATTTTTTAATTTAAGGGTTTGTGTGATCCTTATACCTCATTACGTTAGGTTATCGAATACGTAGGAAACCCCGATGTTATCGGGGCCTGTCATATTACATCCCTCCGGGATACCAATTGCGTATTAAGGTGGGTTAGTTTTATTCTAAGCAAATATTATTTGCATTGGGGTTTAGTGGTATTAATCGTATCCAGAAATGTTTTATTATTGCGGATATTGTTACGTCAGATTTCCCTTGGCGATATACCATTTACGTGATGGTTTGATAATCATGTACCGCTACCTACGCTTAAACAAATCTAATGTACCGCAATTATGCCACTCAAACCTAACATTAATGGCATTTGCTTAGAATAAAACTAACCTATCTTAATGCACAATTGGTATCCCGATAGGGATGTAATATGTCAGGCCCCGATAACATCGGGG
>JAJDCR010000069.1 GCA_029260735.1 Planctomycetota bacterium | reverse complement strand
GGGACAACTGCGAGGGCCGCCTGCAAAGGCCCTCGTGGTTGTCCGTTACGTCTGGTGAAATATATCTTCGTCAATTGTTTTAGGAAAAACAAACTGCCATGCTGTAAGGCGTAGAAACGAGAAATCGCCTTCTATCCTTTTTTATTACTGATTATTCCTTAACTTAATGACATTGGGGCAACGCCCTGGGCTAGGTTGTTTCGCTCTTTCAGAGCTCTAAAACGCTGCCATAAGGTATTAATGTCTTATGTGAAAAATCTCTCCCATCGGCCCACAAATGGGACAAAAACGGTGTTTTATTCTATTTAAAGGTACTTGTTGGTGAATTTTCTTTTTCATATTTCTAAAAAGACAGGAAAAAAACTATGTCCAAAGAAAAAAATGCTTTCACTTTAATCGAACTGCTTATTGTTATTTCCATTACGTCTATACTTTTCTCTTTTCTTCTCCCAGCCATCGGAGAGATCATGAAAAGGGCTCGTAAAGCGGTCATCCAAACCACAATGACTAACTTAGAAAGTGCCCTCAAGATGTACGAAACTGATGAAGGAACTTTTCCTCCTGATGGAATAGAGAACAATGACGCACCCAGTCTTGGAGGTTTTGAAGGACGACGAGAAGGAGTTTTTGAGGAAGGAAGAAAAAGCCGCTATGTCGATGGGGCTCTTGTTCGCTATCTGGATGGAGATAGTGCCAACGATAGCTCTTCTCGGAGAAGAGCAAACCAGTACTTTGAGTTTTCTTCCGAAGAGACCGTGGAGGGAATAGATTCTTTCCATCCTGTTTTTTTATCGGCCGAGGGACAGCCCTTTTTTTACAACGAACTCGCTTCTGAGAATCGTCTGACAAAAAGTATTGATCCTAATCAACCCGAGCATCCTCATCATAGCTTTGTTGCCTTCCGCACTTTCCAAATCTATAACAAATTTGAAGAGGAAGAAAATCCAGAGCTCTGGCTTACCAATTACCGGAACTAATCGCCTTATCGACAATCATTTGAGCAATGGCAAAGGAAGCTGTTGCGGCAGGAGAAGGAGCATTGATGACGTGAAGCATTCGAGGAGAAGTTTCTATCCGAAAATCATCGACTAATTTTCCCGATCTTTCCAAAGCTTGGGCTCGGACTCCTGCTTTGAAGGGAAGAACATCTTGGGCTTGAATTTCGGGGATTAACTCTTGGAGGCTCCGAACAAAAGCCCGTTTGCTCCAAGAACGGATCATTTCCTCCGTTCCCTTGAGCCAATGTTTTTTTGCTAAATTCCAAAAGCCCAAGTATGAAAAAGTGTCCCAGGCCTCGTGAAGAGAAAAGCTAGTCTTACTGTATCCTTCCCTTCGTAGGGCCAGGACGGCATTTGGACCGGCTTCAACTCCTCCATTCACCATCCGGGTAAAGTGAACTCCGAGAAAAGGAAAATTGGGGTCGGCAACAGGATAGATGAGTCCTTTTACGAGGTATTCTTTTTCAGGAATAAGCTTATAGTACTCTCCTCGGAAAGGAACTATCCTAATTTTAGGTTTCTTTCCGGCAAGGAGAGATATTTTATCGGCGTAAAGTCCGCTACAGTTAAAAATATATCTTCCGATAAAGTTATTTTCACAAGTACGAATTACCACGTGCTCCAGGTGTTTTTTTAGACCAACAACTTTCTCTCCGAGGAAAATATCTCCTCCTCTGCTTTGGATTTCCTCGGCTAATTGTTGACAAACCGCAGGATAGCTGACAATTCCAGCACTAGGCACCCAAATGGCTTCGATTCCTTTTACATGAGGCTCTATTTGGTGTAAGCGTTCTTGGTTTATTTTTTCGATGCCAGGTACGCCGTTAGCACAACCTTTTTTGTAGATGGTATCCAAAGCGGCTTGTTGAGATGGCTGGGTTGCTACGATGACTTTTCCTGTATTTTCCAAGGGGAGTTGGTATTTTTGACAAAATTGCCGTAATAGATCTGCTCCTTTTAAGCAATTTCGAGCTTTGAGAGATCCAGGCTGGTAGTATATTCCCGAATGAATGACTCCGCTATTTCGTCCTGTCTGATGACGAGCCAGTCCAACTTCTTTTTCGAGCAAAAGAAGTGTTTTTTGAGGAAAACGTCTTAGCACTTCTAAGGCCGCCGTGAGCCCAATAATTCCTCCGCCGATAACAATAAAATCGTATCGATTTTGCATAAGAAAGCCCTAAGAAAAGCACTCATGGATTTTGGATATTCGCTCTTGCCAGAGAAGATTTTTCTCTTCGGATGAAAGAGAGTTTGATTGAAAAACTTGCCGGGTTTCTTTAGATTTTAAGTAATCGACAAAGGCGGTTTGGATAGGCAAAACACTTTTATCTCTTTTTTGCAAATGGTAGTGATGATTGGCTTGAGGAATCCACTGAAAAAAAGGGATTAAAGAATCTCGAAGAGCGGGCCACTGAAAATTATTTGGCCAAAATTCTTCCCACCTTTGATGCCAGTTCATCGGGGGTGTTTTCTTTTGCAAAGCTAACTCTTGCGTTCTTCCGACAGAAACTTCTTTTCGGCGTAAGGCTTGCAAAAAAATACTATGGCTATCTGCTTTTGCTTTCGTATAAGCCTTATCGCTGTACTCGCAAATAATACTGTCAGATCCTCCGACAGGAGCTAGTTGGTAGTAGGAGCAAATTTGAGAAGCAAACTTAGATTCTTGATTGGGATGCGAACTAAGAACTTTAATCGCATCAAAATAAGGAAGAAATTGATCCAGTAAAACAGCTGTTTTTTCATTAGCTAGGTGCATTCCCCAAGCAATACGAGCCAGAAAATAGGCAATTTTTTTCTCTTTCAAGAAAGAGGTAAAATGCTTGACTCCACGAAGACGAGCATGAAGAAGATTTTTGTGGAGCTGAGGGGTCAAATCAAGAGCAATCACGTGAACAGTGCAAGCCTCTTGTTCAAAAACTTGGTATTCACAACCCACAATAATCTTTCCCGGTAATTTTTTAGCTAAAGCAAGAGCCGTTTTAATTTCATGATAATTGGTGATAGCAAAAGCATCGATACTTCGACTTTTAAGAATTTGTAAGCAGAGGTTTTCTAAGTCTTTTTGCCCTTGACGAGGATTACGCATGTAAGCAGGAGTATGGTTGTGAAGATCTACTCGCACAGTAGCTACTTTCTTTTTAGAATTTTTGGTTAGCATGTCCTAGAATATGCCAGCAGTTATTTTTCTCCTAGCACTTCTTTCAACCTATTCTCAATATCTCGTAGGCTTTGTTGCCACAACTGAATTCTTTGCTTATGCCCCCCATAGCGTTCAAAAGCAAATTTTTCAATTTTATCGGCGCTTTTACTTTTTTCTTTCCCAATTATTTTAACTTGTAAAGCCCAAGTTTTTTCTCCTTGAATAATAGCTTCAACAAGGATTTCCTGGCACTCTAAGAGCTTTTTCCGATAGCTTTCCCACTCTTTGTATTTATAAAACTCCATCGCTTCAACAAAAATACTTTCCTGTTTTTTACTGAGAAGAACCGCTTCGTCCATCATAGCCTGTAAATCAACTTCTTTTTGCTGAGAACTTTTTATCGGAGTTTGTTCTATACTACTACTTGCTTGGTAACGCCAAACAAGTAATACGACAGCTACGACAGAGAGAAAAAAGGGAACTCCATAAAAAATAATATAGTAATGGAAAGGAACTTTCTTATTGCGTCGAGTGTTTTTTAATCGATTTCCCTCTTTTCGACGCAGCCTATTTTTTTCTGTTTGTTCTAGCTTGTCGCTGGGCCTCTTTTTTTTATCCAAGCCCTCTTTATTTTCAGAAGAACTTTCAGAAGAACTTTCAGAAGAACCTTCTTCGGCAACTGAAGAGTCGCAAGAAAAATCGGAGGCAGCTTCACTTTGGGCAATAACAGAATCCATATCTGGTCTTAATGGAATTTGCTCTGCTAGCAGATCGGCATTAGTTTCGGGACTCTTGATTTCTCTATTTTCAGAAATATTTGGCTTAGGAGTTAAGTTGTCCTCGTTCATAATACACCTAAATATTTTTTACTGAGCATTGCGTATATGTTCCTTAGCTTCATCCATATTATCAACAATATCAACAACTTTTTCTAATCCGAGAGCCCCCAGTATAGTCATCACTTTTGTGTCAACATGAAACATAACCATACATCCGCCCATTTTAAGCACTCGATCGTTAAAATTAATCAAAAACCCAATAGCACTAGAGCTTAGGTATGCAACACCTAAAAAGTCTAAAGCAATAAAGCGAAGTCGGCTAATGGTAATTTCATCTAATCCCTTGGAAAGGATACGTACGTTATTTCCATCAACGTAGTTTTTACCCCCCATCAATTTTTCTACAGCAACAATAGCTGAAGTATTGTCAATGGGACTCACTCCTGGGATATTCGCAACCATTTTTTCACTATTGTCATTCCTAATGGATTGCTTTAATTGATTAATATCTTCGTATATTTCGTCTGCTCGTCCACAACATTGCAAATAGATATTATCTATTTTAGTGGGCAAAGTATCAACTACATCACTGGGCAAAGCCGCTTTTCGATTTGGATAAGCTCCTGTTACCATTTCAAAAAGTAAGATTCCTAAAGCAAAAATATCTGCCCGAGCATTAAACTCAAAACCCGCTCTCTGTCGTTTAGGCTTATAGATCAATGAACGCAAGATAGCTTTAGGAAGGGCCACTTTTTGATTGATATAGTCTTTGTAATACCCCGCCATGGTTAAGGTCGTGACTTTCCCCAAACTGTAGTCTAAGAGCTTGATATTATTTTCTTTGTCTAAAAAAATATGTTCCGGACGAAGATCTAAGTGAGCCATGTTTTTTTCGTGCATAATTTTAAGAACATCAATGATTTTTTCAATAATATTTAGAGCAAAATTCATAGGAAGTTGTTTACGTTCTCGTAAGAGTTGTCGAACACTACGTCCATTTAGTAACTCTTGTGCTAAGTAAGGAGGGATAGATTTAGGGTCATAGTCTTCTAAATGAGGAAAATGCTCGGGAGATTTTATCACAGATAAGAATTTTTGTTTACTTAGGTTGCTGCAGAATCTTTTGCTTGTAAAAATTTTCAAACATATTTCTTTGTTTTCTAAGTAGCAATGCTCCGCTAGCCAAGTTTCACTAAAAGTTCCTTGTCCCAGTTTGACTGTAAGAGAGTAGTTACCTACTCGCATCCCTTGCTCTACCTTAATATCGTTGCTCACATCCGTCTCCTAAATTCGTATTCTGCTGTTTTGCCCTTTATCTTTTCTATTTTATCTTTATCTTTTTTTTTATCTTTGGAATATGGGCAAGTAGTTGTAAGGGATTTGTAGCACTAAAGTAGCAATTGCTGTGGCGTAGGATCGACCATAGTTTGTTGTTCCATATCCTAGAGTCTCTTGGTCTCCCCATGCTCCGGTAGTGCGGTTTTGTAATTTCAAAAACTGCTTAGAAATTGCCGGAAACCACTGCCGCCAATACTTTAATGGCGCTTGATACATAGCTTGAGCAGCATAAAAATGGGCATAGTAATAGAATGCTTGATAATAACGATCATTCATCCACATATCACTGGGAGGAATATACTTCATCATATATTCTAATCCTTTTTTTACCTCAGGAGCATCATACTCTCCTATTGCATTTAAACTCGATACTCCAGCAGCGGTCAGAGGAAAACTGTTTCGGCCTCCTACCATTCCCAAACGATACTTAAAAGTTCCATTTGGATTGGCCGATTGTTTTAGATAGGAAATTGCTCTTTCGATATGTTTTTTCGGAACTCGAATCCCCACATTCCGCGCTGCCCGCAATGCTTGCAATTGACAAACTGTAATGGAACCTTCATGATCTTGAAAGTCCCCCGGATAATAGCCCCAACCGCCTTCAACAGTTTGCGAATTCAAAATACACTCAACTGCTTTTTCAATAGTTCTTCGCAGTCTTTCTCTCATTTCTTCATTTGCGGACATTCCATAAACTTCTACTAAGAAAAGAGTGGCATAGCCATGCCCATGCATTTTTGACTCTTCCCCTTCTGTTGATATATAACCAGTACCTTTGTTGGCAGTACTTGTAATGTAGTCCAATCCTAAAGCCACATTTTTTCCATAACGCCCTCGGTGGGGAAGATTTCCTGCTGCCATAAAAGAAAGGCAAGCAAAACTAGTAATGGAAATGGCAAATTTTTTATCTGGTGGGCCAAAAGAACCATCACGATTTTGTTTTTTTGCTAAAAACTGATGTCCATCTTCAATTGCTCTTTGGATTCTAGGAGTCATCATTTTGGCTGAAATTTTAGTATGTTCATCAGCTAAAGTGAAACTCAGGAGAATAATAAATAGGGTGAGAAAAAGCAAGCTTTTCTGATATCGCATAGTTTTTTTCCAGAGCATGAAAGGTAATCAAAAATATAGGAACAGAACGGAAATGTATAGGTTGGAAAGATGATATCATTAAAAAATAAATACAAGATACCAATCTTTTTTAATCATGGTTCTAAAAGCATATCTAGTATAATCAAACAAAGAATATTTTTCAAGCTTTTTTCAGTAGGCTTACTCTCTTAAACAGCTTAAAAATTAGGAAGTCGGTGACTTTTTTCTGACTGCCTAGAACATCTGCTAGAATTCTCCTAAAATTTTGTCTTGATCTTTGGTGCGCATACTACTACTATAAAAAAGTACAAAAGCCGTAGACTTAGTCTTAAACATAACTTGTAAAATTTTTTGGAAAAAGGAATCTCTTATGAAAAAAAAATACAAAATCATTCTGGGAACAATTTTAGCTTTTTTTATTCTTGTTGTTCTAGTGGGGTTAATTTTACCGAGCAACTATGAATTTCAAAGAAGTGTAATGATAAAAGCATCTCCTGAAGAAGTGCATGAGTTGGTCGGAGATCTAAAAAACTGGAGTCAATGGGAACCTTGGCGAGATGAAGATCCGACAATAAAAACAACTCTCGGAGAAAAATCAACGGGAGTAGGAGCTTCTCAAAGTTGGAAAGGAGAAAGTGGAGATGGCCGTTTAGTGTTCACAAAATGCAGCATCGAAGAAGGCATTACCTACGATCTTTTTTTTGACCAAGACCAATATAAATGCTTTTCTTCCATGAGCTACAAAAAAGTAGAAGAAGGAACGGAAGTAACTTGGCTCATGAAGGGAAATGCTTCCCCGCCTATTCTAGGATCTTACTTCGCTTTAATGATGGAGTCGATGATCGGAAAAATGTTCGAAAATGGCTTAGAAAAACTGCAGCAAGCTTTAGAAAAGAAATAAGTAGTTCTTAGGTCTATCCAAGATACGTCCTAAAAATTTAAAATTCTTTAATATTTTTTCCTGTTTTTTTAATTTTCTATCCTTTCCTGTTCTCATCTCGCGAAGATCATAAAAAGCTAGGTATTTGAAGAAAAAATGCTATAATTTCTTCTAAGACTATTTAATATATCTAGCTAAAAATGTCCGAGCTTTTAATCAACAGGTACATCGAATACGGAGTTGATCACAATCTCCGGCCAATGTTTCAGATAAAGCAATGTGAGGGAGGGCAAAGCTCCTGCCGCGCCGGGGATGTGCTTAGCTCTTGCTATACTCGATATAAAAACGTTTTTTCAATATGAAACCTATCATCTTAATGGGTATTCTTAAATACCATATCAGAAACGACCCTTAATACAAGGAAAGGTTGGAGGGCAAGGCTCCTGCCGCGCCGGGGTTGTGCCTAGATTACAATATCAGGAGCCAATCACATCCCCTGCTCGGCAGGAGCCTCGCCCTCCAGGGAACATGGTGCTTAGAACGGTTTTCGATAAACTAAGTTATGACCAATGCCTCGAATTCATTCAGCATAAGCATGATGAGTAAAAGATGAGAAATCGGCAAGAAAAAATATACGAATCTCTGCAAGAGCTAGAGGTAAGTGAAAACCAGCTTCTCTCTCTGCCCCCCATATAGGAAAGCTCTCCTCTCTCAAAAAACTAAATCTGTGGAAAAATCGCCTAACGGAACTTCCTTCCTTAAAAGGGCTTATCCATTTAGAGGTGTTAGACTTACCCCTAGGTACCTAAAATGGCTGGATTCACTTATAGACTGGCTTTCGGATCATCTTGCTAGCTCAAAAGAGATAAAATGAAAACTATAGATTTCGCTCCTTACTTAAAATCGATTGTCCAAAAATATCACAAAGAACTTCCTTTTTCTTATGAGGGGGAAAATAAGAAGAAAAAAAGTATGGGAGAAACCTTTCAACTTTCTCACTACAAAATTTCGGGAGAGACATTTTCTGACCTTTCTTTAGTGGCTCACTTAGATCATTTTCAAAAAAGTAAGAAAGAGCGAAAGGTCACAATAATAGCAGACAGAGGTATGGGAAAAAGTACTCTCCTACTTCATTATGCCTACACCTTAGCAAAAAGACTATTTAACTCTGATAAATCTTGCCGAATACCCATTTTAATCAATTTATCTGGTCAAATGCCTAGTATTGAACAGGGTTACGTGGGGATTATTGAGAGATTCATTTATGAGAATAACCTGGAATGTTCTTCTGCAACAATAGAATTCCTTATGAAACAAGGAAAACTTATTTTTTTATTTGATGCTCTTGATGAAATGTATCAGGCAGATAATCCCCAAATTCAGATGGCCCATTTGAACGAGCTGGCTTATTTTTTTCATCCCTCAAACAAAGTTATCTTAGCAGGAGAAAAAGCCTCCTCTCCTCAAATAGAAGAATCCAGTCAAATCACTCAGCGAATCTTTGGCCGGGAAATATACTTGGAATCTTGGACGGAAGATCAGGTGAAAAACTCTCTGCAAAAGTATTCAGGAAACTCTCTAGAATCATCTAAATTAGGGGAGTACATTCAAACCAACCGTTCTCTTCAAAAGCTATTAGCAAAGCCATTTTTTTGCCATCTCGTCTGTGATATTATGGAAAAGTTGATCCCTCAAAAGCAGGAACACTTCATTGAATATGATCTCCTAAAAACCTACACCCACATTTGGATAGAGATCATAAACCCATCGTCAGATTCCTTTATGAACAAAAAAGAAAAAAGAGCAAAATTTTTAGAAAAAATGGCTCTTCACATTTTTCTTGCTCATAAGCAAAGTATACAAACCTCTGAGCTAATTTCGTTGTATAAAGAAAATTTCTCTTTACGAGGCCTTTCGGAAGAGAATCTTAGTCAAAATATAAAAACATGTTTGCAAACTTGCCCTTTTTTGTTTTCTCCCCGAGAAGGAATTTTTCAATTTTCTCATAAAATTTTCTTAGAGTTTTTTGTCGCCTCGCATATTCTAAAAATCGCCACTCGAGAAGAAGGAAATATTCCCCAAAAATACCATGAAAGACTATGGGGAACATCAATCTGCTTTCTCATCTCTGATAAGATAAAATTAGAAAACGAAAAAATGCTCTATGGCCAAATATTTTATCGCCTCACAGGGATAAACCTAGGAAATAATCTAGAAAAAATGTTCTCTCAATTCCTTTCTTGGAATGGAAAAAAAAATCTCACTTTAGACTTTTCAGCTGCACGATTGAATGGTTTACAAATCCTCTTACTTTTAGGATGCCCCTACCACTGGATTGAGCGTTACCTATTTTCCGAGCCGATGAGTAAATTATTTGGCACTTCTGAAGACAGAGGGTTTTCTCCTCGTTGCCTAAAAAAACTTCACCTAAGAGGAGCAAACTTACGCAAAGCGGATCTTTCTGGGATTGATTTGAGGCAAGTAGATTTACAAGGAGCCCATTTACAAGGAAGTAACTTGAAAGGAGCTAACTTACAACTATCCAACCTACAAGAAACAAATTTGCAAGGGTGTCAGTTAGAAGGAGCCAATCTTCAAGGAGCTTGCCTCTATAAAAGTTACTTACAAAAAGTTAATTTAAGCAATAGTAACTTAGTTCAGGCAGATTTACGAGAAGCTCACCTTGAAGGAGCCAATCTGTGGGAAAGTAATATGCAAGGCTGTAATCTTCAAAAAGCACATTTATCAGAAGCGACCTTATCTCAAGCCAATCTCCAAGGAGCTGATCTTCAGCAAAGCAACCTCCAACAAACAAAGCTTTTAAAAACCTACCTTGTTCGAGCAAACTTAAGTGAAGCAAATTTAGAAAAAGCAGATCTATCAAATGCAAACTTGGAAGAGGCAAACGCCGAAAAAGCTCATTTCCGGGAAAGCAACCTCTACAAAGCTAATTTACAGGAAACCAACCTCCACGAAGCAGATCTGCAAGGAGCCAATCTGCAGGAAGCCAATCTGCAATACGCCAATCTCCAAGAAGCTAAACTTCCCGAGAGTAACCTCCAATACACCAACTTCCAATACGCCAATTTAGAAGAGGCCAATCTCCAAGGATGTAATCTCCAAGGAGCAAATTTACAATATGCCAATCTCTATGAAGCCAAAATGGCCCGAGCAAAAATAACTCAGACAGAGCTAGATAACTCATCACTAGAAGATAAACAAAAAGCTAAAGTCATTCTTGTTAAAAAAGGCTTTTTGGGTAGAGAAAAGACAGTTTAAGAAGCTTGATTTTGTTGAACAACTACTTAGGCATTTGTCGTGTACTACACCAGTAGTAAAATCGAAGTCCATGGTATGCTAAAACCATGAAGATAGTTGTAATGATGTCAAACAAAACATAATTGGTTAGTGGAAATAGGAATTTGTCATAAAAAAATAGGAAAGGTCCTCGGTTAGTTTTCCCTAAGTATCGAAGTCTAACATCCAGATTAAAAAAAATCTGCCAGATAAATTCACAGCGAGTGTAACGTCCTAATGGAAAATAAAAAAAAGCTCGTTGCATTAGAGACGGTTTATTCTTCTCCAGAAGAACGAAAAAGGCATGAAGGTTCATTTTCTGAGATTTGTTTTGCTCTGGATAAAAATTTTGAGTGATTTTTAAATACGAATGATAAGAAGCATATAAAAATGCGAGACTTAAAATATTGACAATTGTTCGTTCATAAAAACCTTGTGTTTCAAATCTCCGAGCAGAAGTGCCAATAGAGCCAGGAAGAGTAATCATAGTCCCCTTGTCCAAGATTTCTCGGGCTAATTTTTTATCTTCCAAGAAGTCCAGTTTTTCATCAAATCCTCCTATTTCATCAAAAAAATCTTTAAAAATAAGAAGTCCTTGATCTCCTCCAAAAACATCAGTGCGGTTGAGTTTACTTTTTTCTTCATAGTAAAAGTAGCCAAAAGATTTTTTAGATTTTTTGCAAATAAAATGTAGAGAGAAATGTCCAGCAATCTTTCGAGTATTTTTCTCTTGGGCTTCCTTAACAAGGGCCTTGCACCCTTCCCCAAGCAACCGAGAACAAAAGAATTCACTATCGGCGTGTAAAAACAAAAGAAGTTCATGCTCAGCCTCTTTACGGCCCGCATTCATTTGCTTCGCTCGTCCTTTTTCTGATGGTATGACCTTTGCCTCCATTTTCTTTGCAATTTCTCGGGTACAATCGCTAGATCCACCATCAACAACAATAATTTCCATATCGACATTTTTCTGTTTTTTGATTTTATCAAGCAAGGAAGCTATATTTTGCTCTTCATTGAGGCAGGGAATAATAATGGATATTTTTGTTTCGTTGAACATCGCTATGCCTTAGGGATAAGATCTAGAAATCAGGATCTGCCGATTCTGGATTGGTTAGAGAGGTTAAAATATGGTCTTCCCAAGCTCCATTAATAAAAAGATACTCGTGAGCGTAACCTTCTACAACAAAACCTATGCGACGCAAAAGATTTCGACTTCGCAAATTATGGGGTAGGTGATTGGCTTGAATTCTGTGGATTTTAAGTTCTTGAAAAACATAATCAATTAAGGAAACGAGAGCTTCTTGCATGTAGCCATTGCCCTCTTCTTTCGCAGCGAGAGAAAAACCGAGATTACAACATTGAAAAGGGCCTCTTTGAAAAGCGGTGAAGTTACAGACCCCGACAATAACATCTGGTTTTTTCTGCAAAGAGAAAAAAAAACGAGCGGATTTATCTTCATAAAACTCTTGGACATTCTTAGAAAGTTGCTTTTCCCAAAAAGAAACTTCATAAAAATCCTTAGGGCGAGGAGGGTCCCAAGGAAAATGAAATTCTTTGTTCTCACAAAAATAAAGAGCCGGTTGGCTAGCTCTTTCAGGAGAAAGTAGCGTAATTACAAGTCGTTCTGTCGTTACTTCAGGCACTTCTTTCTTTTCTCTCATAGTTTTCCTCTGAGTTGGAATCTTTCTTTTCTGCTTTTTTTGATTCTCTGCTGTAGGGCCATGCCTTACCAAAATACTCATCGCAACGCTCGGTGTATTTGTTCAGTTTATCGCTTACCTCTTTACGAATCGCCTCTAGCTCTTCTTCATTGGCCTCAGAAGGAACATAGATGGGGTCCCCGTGAATAATAGATATTTTGGCAAATGGTTTTGGGATTAAGTAGCGATCCCAGGAGCGAAAAACCCACGCCCGATCACACCCCCACATTTGAGGTAAAATGGCTCTACCTGTTTTTTGAGCAATCAGAATAGCTCCTGGTTTTATTTCCCGAGCAGGACCACGAGGCCCATCAGCCATCATTCCTGCTGACTCGCCTTCTTTTACTTTTTCGATTAATTTTTCCATCGCCCGTTTTCCTCCTTTATCGATTTGCCCTTTACGAGAGGAGCCACGGACATTTTTAAAACCCAACCAATGAGCAATGTGAGCTGCCCATTCTCCATCCTTACTGGCAGAGATCATCATTGTAACATGAAGTCGTCCAAAACTGTGGAAATGGTAAAACATTCTTTGATGCCAAGTGCAGTAAACGACAGAAGGTCTTCCACTAAACTCACCTTCTCTTTTTCCTTCTACATGAACAATACGGTAACTCCAACAGAGAAGCTTTACAATAAAGGCCATCAAAGGAGGAATAGTTAGCAATAAGATTTTTTCCCACCAAGCTATTTTATATGGTTTGTGGCAAGAAAACCCGTCGGTCTTTAGGTTATATAGCATATCTTTGCTTTCTTATTGATGGAGAAACCATTTCTGTTCTTCTGAGTAGTCACCCTTTGAGTTCATCTTTAAATCTGTTGTGCTTTCTTTTTTTATGTGCAAAAAAAATTTCTTTAAGAAACTCTCGAACATAGAGATTTGGAAACCTCAAGAAACTTGTTTTATAATATTATTTATCAAAAATAAAGTCAATTATTTTACCAAGGTTTTCAAATGCGAAAATAATAAGCTAGTTCTTAATTTTTAGACTTTTGGAAAGAGAGATTTTCTGGCGTTTCGCTCTTTTGGTTTGCCGAGCAAGGATTTGGGCATTCTTCTCTCGTTGTTGCTTGTAAATTAGGTAAAAGGCAACTATTATAGGAAATAGCAGAAGTGAAACAGGAAAAATAGGAATTTTTTTGGAAAAAGAGGGAGAAGCGAGTTTTAAGGGCAACATATCATCTCCATCTCCTCCCACCACAAAAAAAGGAGCCCAATAGTAAGGATGCTGATAATTTGCATGATGTAAAAAATCCCGTTGAGTTTGATGGAGGGCCTTTTGCGGGGAAGCTCCTCTTAAATAATACCTGTAAAATTTTTCCATAAAGAGCTGGGTAGCTCGGTCACTAACTAGCCACAAGGTCGCTAAAACAGAACGAGCTCCCGCTTCTTGAAAAGCACGCTGCAAACCGTAAACTCCTTCTCCTGTTTTCACAAATCCTAAACCCGTGTCACAAGCGGAAAGAACAACCAAGTCTGTTCCTACTAAATGGAGATTGAGAACTTCTAGAGCTGTTAAAATTCCATCATAATGAGATGAGTCAGAAATATCCATCTTGGCCAAAGCCAAACCAGAAAAGAGAAGAGGGTTACGAATTTTTTCCTGAGAAGAAGATTGGAAAAATGAAGTGGGAGAAAAAAAATCTTTCGATGCTTTTTTTGAACCCAACAAGGAAAATCCATGAGTTGCTAAATGCAAAATACTAGGAGCTTGAATTTGGGTAAGATTTTTTTCATTTGCCTCTTTCCCTGTAAAAACAGAGCAGTGATATTTTTCTTTTTTGGCCAATTGAGAAATGCGACGGCTTTCTCGTAAGGTTCCAGGAAGCTCAGGAAAGCGAAGTCCCTCTTTTTCTAAAAAAGAATTAGACTCGTAATGAGGAGCCGCAAAAATAACAATCTCTTTTTTCTTAGATTCAGCTTTCGGCAAACAAAGATCTCGGCTAGAAGCAAGGGTGATCAGGTAATTTTCTTCTATAAAACTTTTCCCATCGTCTCTTACTAAGGAAGAAAAAGGAAGTTGATGCAAAATGCCATCAGGAACTAAATAGATCTTATTTTTTTCTTCCAAAAAAATCTGCAAAGGAGAAAAAATAGAACGATAAATTTTCTGGGCTAGTTTTTCAACTTTCTCTTTTTTTTGCACCTTTCTGCGGTAAGCTTCAATCAATTCAGTCAGAGGAGCCAATTCTCCTAAATCCATCAGTTGAATCGAAGGAGTCTGTTTTTTATCTACAACGATAACAGCCAGTCTTTTTCCTCGTTCTTCTCTTTTTTCGAAGTCATAAGGGTAGTAAATAAAAAATTCACATAAGGTCTCATCTAAAGAGAGTTTATTTAAAATATCATTGGGAGTCACAGTGAGAGACTTTAAAGGATACACATTTTGTTGAGACAAACGGGCTTCTAAGTGATCCATTTGATTCTTCACTTCAGAGAGTTGGTAAGGGTCTGAGGAGATTTTTTTCTGGCGAAAAAGAAGAGAAGCGTAGAGGTTTCTCTTTTGAGATAGCTCGTGAAGAAGAGTTTTTGCCTCTGGACTTTCTTGGTAATTCTGACTCATTTGAGAGGAAATTCGCAAAAGTAGACCCTTTTGTGTCAAGGCCAAGTAGAGAGCTTCGTAAGGAGCTTCAGGAGAAGAGGATCGAAAGCAAAGGGAAAGGTATTCATTTTTTCTTTTTTCTAATTCGAATTTTTTCAAGTAGTTCAAGCGTACATTCTCTTCTACGCCCCAAAGCTCCTGAGTAAAGAAAATATTGGTTTGACGGATTTCTTCCTGTGCTAATGGAAATGCTTTATCGTATTTTCCTAAAGACATAAGCAAAAAAGCAATATTGTGTAAAGAAGTAATCGTCTCAGGATGCTTGTGTCCTAAAACTTTTCTTTGTAATTCAAGGGCCTCTTTGTGTAGAGTAATGGACTTTTCATGTTCTCCTAGATAAAAATACATTCCCGCTAAATTATTCATTGCTGCCAAAGTCGTTGGATGATCTTGCCCTAAAATATTTTGGTAACCATGAAAGACTTCTTGGTATAGGGAAAACGCTTTCGAATAAAATTCCTGTGTTTCCAAAAGATAGGCTAAATTATTTAAACAATTTAGAGTCAATGGGTGCTTTCTTCCCACAACCTCTTCATAGAGAAGAAGAATCCCTTGGTAAAGATGAAAAGCCTTCTCTACATCTCCTTTTATCTCATAAATAGAGGCAACACTACACAAAGAATCTATCGTTTCAGGATGTTTTCTCCCTAACTTTTCCTCTCTTAACTTCAATAGTTTTTGGTAAAGAGGAAAGGCCTTTTCATATTCCCCCTGAAGTTCATAAAGAGTAGCTTGGTTATTTAACACTGTCAAAGTGAGAGGATGATTTTTCGAAAGTACTTTCTTGCAAAGCAGAAAATTTTTTTGATACAAAGAAAGAGCTTGCCTATATTTCCCCTGCTGTCTTTGAAGAGTTGCTATATTGTTGTAGGTAGTTAAAGTATCCAGATGATGAAGGGAAAGAATTTCTTTCTGTAGAGGAAAAACTTGTTGGTACCAATAAAGAGCTTTTTTGTATTCACCTTGTTTTTGCTGTATTACAGCAAGATTATTCATAAGACGAAGGGTATCAGGATGTTTCTCTCCTAAAACGTTTTTGCTCAAGTGCAAAGTTTTTTTGTACTGAGAAAAAGCTTTTTTGTAATTTCCCTTTGCTTCGTAGAGAGCGGCCAAGCTATTCATAGCATGCAATGTTTCAGGATGCTTTTTTCCTTGTGTCTCCTGGTAGAGAGCTAAAGCCTCTTCATTTAGTTTTTGGGCTTTGTCAAATAACCCCAATAGACGATACAATGCCCCTAAGCTCTTCATTGTATTTAAGGTATCGATATGTTTTTTTCCCAAAACTTCCATTCTGTTCTCAAAAGCCTCTAGATAGAGTTCTTGAGCTTTCAAATACTCCCCTAAGTTTTGATATAAAAAAGCCAGGTTGTGGATGGTATGCAAAGTATTGGGATGTTTTGCCCCCTGGACTTCTTTTCCCAATAAAAGGGCTTTTTGGTAAAGGGAGAGAGATTGAGAGGATTTGTTTTGTTGTTGGTAGAGAAGAGCCAAATTACTCATCGAAATGATTGTGTCTGGGTGCTTCTCGCCCCATTTTTTTTGGAAAGCTCGATAAACTTCTTCATAGAGGGGTTGAGCTAACTTAAGTTTACCTTGCAACTGGTAACCCAAAGCAAGATTATTCATTATGTTCCAAGTACTTACATGCTGGAGGCCAAAAAGTTTTTTGGAAAGAGCTAGACTTTTTTCAAAGACGCGGGTCGCTTGGGAGTATTTTCCCTCTTGGTAGAGCTTACTTCCTTCTTGATTCCACTGCAAAAAAGTGAGGAGAGTTTCTTCCTGGGCAAAAACCTGAGAAAAGAAAACTAAAATGAAAATAAAGAGAATTTTTTCTTTCATATTCCCACCACTGAAAGAAAATGGTTAGTTTCTTTTTCGCTGATTATACACTAAGCCTAAGCAAGCGATCAACAAAGCCAAAAAGCTACTAGGTTCAGGAACAGCATTAACAGGAGCTCCATTTGTGATCAAAAGGCCATTGCTGTTGAAAGAAATATTTTGGGTTGTGCCATTTTGAAATGTAACCACTGGGCCCAAGGCAGAACTAGTACTGTTACCCGTAAAAGGAGCACTTGCAGAAGCAAAAACGTTTGGGTCCGCAAAAGGATTTGCGGGATTAAAAGAGCTGATGTTAAAGCCCGTATTGCCGTTGGTGATGTCCAAACTAATCAAGTTTTGGGTCTGGGTTAAGGTAAAGACAGACTCGGAAAGACTTAGCCCCATATCTTTAATTCCAGGAAAATTAAGAGAGAAGGCTATATTCGGAATACTAAAAAGGCCTACACCCGTATTGCTAGGATTATTGTCAGTTAGCCCATCATCGGCAGTAAAGCTAAAAATGAAATCAATATTGGTAAAGCTCTGCCCATCAATAGTCGCAGTCGGAGCAATTCCTTGAATAGTAAAAGTTATCGGAGCAGAGAAAGCTACCACAGGAACAATAAGAGCTAAAAATAGAGTATATATGTATTTCATAGGAGTATCCTAACGAAAATTCTTTTTTGAATGGCTAATCGATTTTCTTATATATATAAAATAACAAAAAAAAATGGTAAATGCCAGTTAAGAATTTTTGATGATTTTAACATGTAAATATTATTTTTTTTAAAAATAAAACAAAAAAAGCCACTCTTTAGATTTTTATCAAAAGAGTGGCTTTTTTGATAGAACAGTGATATGAAAATTATATCTTTCTAAATGTGTTTGGTAAAGAAAATACCTAACATTGCCAAAGCTATAAAAATAAGAGTACTTGGCTCTGGCACTTCAGCAGGAGTTTCAAAGGCTCGGACAACTTTTGGAGCACTAACTTCAGTCAAAATCAACCTTCCGCCTTCTACATTAGAAGTAAAATTAGAAGAACCTTCGCTTGTTTCTGACAAAAGAATCGGAGAAAAAGAAAAGGCTTTAGAAGTGTAGTCCACCGTAAAAGGCTTTTGACTACCTTTGGAAATCGTGGCACTACCTGCGGCAATAAAGTAATGGCTTTGAGGATCATTACCACCTACTTTAACCAGTCCATCGGAATCAGAAGAACGGAAAACTCCGACTCCTTTAATATCCCATTCGTAGTGCACATCTTTGAAAAATCCCGTGTCGCTAGCAATTTTATCAGAATCAACAAAGTATCTCAAAACGTAAGAAGCGTTTGAAAAAGTGTTTCCTGCTAGATCTTCACCGGAAAGGCTTCCTCCGGAAAATTCTACTGTAACCGTTTGGCTATAAAGAGTAGAACTTACTAGAAGAAGAATTACAATCATAAGTTGTTTCATTTTTTCGCCTCATTGTGAATGAAACTGAATTTAATAGTTTTGATATTGTTATTATATACGAAAAAAAATCGCTTTTCTAGTTTTTTTTAAAAAAATAGAAATAATAAAATAGTTGAAAAAAAATATTTTAGAGACAATGGGTGGATTAATAACCTTCATGGTGACTTTAGGTTGGTTCTTTCACGAATAAGATGTTATGGCGAGGGGGAATCTTATTTTGTAAGGGGTAGAGAAGGGTATCCTCCCTTTCAGGGCTGAGTGGGGGATTTTGTATGGATTAATTTTGTAGCGTGGTTTAAGAGCTGGCTCTTAAACCACGCTACAAAATTAATCCCAAAACAAAAAATCTAACCTTACAGCATACGGAACATTTTCCGAACAATCCACTCAATCGTGTAAAGAGCAATGATCGCCAGAAATAGCCAGACGACCCAGTCTTTATCAAAAAGAGGTTTGGGGTGGATTTTGATCGGAATTCTTTCCTGAACTGGGTTCAGTGTTTTCAGGGTTTCTTCCAACTGATAGGGTTTGAGGTAGGCTCCTTGAGTTTCTTGAGCTAACTTCTTCAAAGGTTCTTCATTTAGTTCTGTTTTACCTGACTCAGCAACAGGGGCTTCCACATAAAACATTGTACTAATTTCTTTACCTTCTGCTTTCAGCCAAATTTTGTAGCTTCCAATTTCAGTGGCAATAAGAGAGCCTTCATAAGTCCCTGGTTCAGAAGGGACTGCTTTGAGGATTTTTTCTTTGGTTTTCTTGCTCGGAGTAGAATAGAAAACTTTCCACTCTTTTTGGTCAACCGGACTTTGTTTTGTATTATCGACCACTCTGAGAACAACATTTACCATATCGCCAATGACGTACTGCGGATTATCTACTCGCAGATAGTACTGACGCCCTGTTCCCAAAAGCATTCCCATGGAAATGTGGCGAATAACTTGTCCCCAGAAACGATAAAAATACCTATCGCCATAGAACTTACGCCAACGCCAGCTGGAATCAAGAGCAGTAAAGAAAGTCTTTCCTTTACCATAGAACTGAGTGACAAAAAGAGGAGTGCGTTGGTTCTTCTCTAAGGCCAAAACAGTTGCTCCAGGCTTGGCCTTTTCAATGATATAATACCAATAAAAATTTGCGATTCCTTCTCTTTCGTTCTCCCAGAGGTGAATATTCTCATCTGTGTTTGGTAAAAGTCTCATTATGGGATGTCTTTTTCCCTCGGGAGTGATTCGAAGTCTTCGCGGTTCTGTAAAAGAACCTTCCCCGGCATCCCCTTCTACAATCACTGGCAAAAGAGGAGAGATTTCCGTATCCCAATAATTTTTTGGGTTATGGCGGGTCCCTGCAATAAAAATTACTCCCCCTCCATTATCTCTAACATACTCCGCCAAGTTACGCTGATCGCGCAGAGTTATATCTTCGAGACTGATATCTCCTACGATAACACAGTGGTATTTAAAAAGTTCTTCTTTGCTAGGAAAACCTCGGATTTCGGGGGCTTTTTTACTTTTATCCTGAGGAAAACTCTCGTCTGCAGAAAATAGCCAAGTATTGGTAAGGATAGTGTCATCTCGGATAAGAGCATTCTTTAAATAGCGATATTCCCACCGAGGTAGCCCTTCGAGATAAAGAACTTTGAGCTTTTGTTGGATGATTTTAATATTATGATGACGGACATTGTTCTCAATGGAGTACTCATTGAGCTGAGAGGGAATAACCACACTAACGTTATAATCGTCCGCGATCCGGAAAGTGTGACTGATAACAAAACGCTGTTTTTCTCCTTGCGCTCCCAGAGTAACTTCCTCTTCCGCTAAGATAGATTCTCCCCACTTTAGGTAGACGGGAATCTTTGCTCCTTCGAAGCCAATGTGCTTAATTTCAAATTCAAAGGGGACTTTGTCATCAACCAAAGCGATTTCAGGAGCTTCTACTCCTGTTAAAATAATGTCTTTCTTTTTTGCTTGGCTTCCCATTCCCACAGTGTAAATCGGAATAGGAGCCATCTCGTTGTCAGCTTTCTTTTTAGCATAGGAAGCGGCATCTTGCCAGCGCATTCGTCCTGTATTATGCTGACCATCAGTGAAGAGAAAAATTCCTTCTATCGTTCGTCCTTGCATGGCATCGATAGCTTTAGCCACATGATCATAGATATTAGTTTTTGATCCCTTAGCTTCTAAAAGAGAAGAGGGAGAACTCAATTTATTGAGGACTGTATCAAATTTATAAAAATGAAGCTTGCAATCTTTTTCTAGTTCTTCAATTCGTTGTGATTTTTCCAGTATACGACTAACAATTTCAATTCGACTTGTTTCACTTAATTTCAAATCAGAGGTAGAGAGGGCTTCTTCTAGCTTTTCTCGCTCTTCCTTATTGTCATAACGATCCTTTGCATTCATCGATTGAGATGAATCTATTAGAAAAATTAAGTTCGATTTTTTTACTTCGTTGTACTGTTCTTCCCAAATAGGTTCACTTAAAATCAAAAGAAGAAGGAGAAAAATAATCATCCGAATAAAGATTAAGACAAATTTGGCCACTCTGGAACGACTTGAAGCTTCCCGCTTATAGCAGTTATATACCCATAAGAGTATTAATGCAATGATGGAACAGTATGCCCAAAGAGGAAGCTGGGTGCCAAATTTCAGTGTCTGCGTAACATTGTCGCTTTGAGCCAACAAATTAAAAAACATCTTTTACCTCATCTATCTATCGTAGCGGCCAAACCACATCGCCAGAAAAGTTTCTAGTCCATTTAAAATCAGAAGCAATATCAAAATAGGTTTCCAATATTCGACATCCGACGTACTTGTCCCACCACTCTGGTTTTTCTGAAGTCGAGTACTATAGTGGATATTAATATCTTTTAAGGCGTTAAGAATCTCTTGTTTTGTGGCACGCGTGATATCTCCTTCAGTAGGATCAACATTGACAGCAAAAATATATTCGCTGGCAATTTCGCCCTGTTCTTCTCGAACTTGTAAAGGAATATCCAGGTTCAGTTTGTAAATCCCTGACACAAAAGTATCTTCTTTCAAGCGAAAAGGGGCTGCCCCATTGTTTGACTGCAAACCGATGGGAGAAAAACTCTCTCCTGGCTGAGCTATCTCAGCTCCTTGAATATAGAAATCAAAGGTTTTCAGAATAGGCAGACCAACTCGAATATTACTTTCGTGGATAGGACGAATAACTAGGTACTGGATAAACTCATGAACCATAATCAAAAAGACATGTCCAAATTGATCAGAGTTATAGTTATTCCAAGCACGATCAGCAGTACTTGTGAAAAGTACCACTTTTCCTCTTTCGTAGTTTTTTTCCAAAATAGCTGGGTGTTTTCCGGGATCATCGTAATGAGCAATAACAGACACTCTTTTCTCTTCTTTGTCCAAAGCATCTATTTGAACAGGAAAAAATTTATACGTCAAACACCTTCGAAAGTCCTCAAGCAAAGTTTTGTTTTCAACAAAATACTTCAGAACGGGGTGAGTTTCGTCTATGTTATCGAAAGTGAAAACGGTTTTGTCTTCTTTATCAGAGGCTTTACCAATCGCCTCTGCCTCAATAGGAGCAGGTAAAACTCCCAACCCCTCTTTAAAAAATTCACTATTGTAGTACTTGTAGGGGACTTTCTCTCCTAGAAAAAAAAGTATCCCTCCTCCCTTACGAGCAAACTCTTCTAGCTCAAGAAAGCGTTCCTCATCAGCAAAGGTTTGAACATTGGCTAATATAATTACATTGTACTGAGAAAATTGGATATCTGAAGAGAGATCTGCAACACTCATAACCTCCATTTGGATAAGGCTTTTTGGGGTTGCCCCTATCGCAGCCGTGATGTAGTCTGTTTCACTTCCAAAGGCTTCTTCTTGAATATCTCCATCCAAAACTAGCGTTTTAATGTTTTGTAAAACATCAAAAGACAGATACCTTTTGTTATCTTGGGCTAAACTGTCCGCATCAATTTCCACCATTACATTATGTGGCCCAGTGGCAACAAAGTTATAAAAAAAAGCCACTCGTTGTCTTTCTCCACCCAAGACGGAAACATACTCCGTAGATTGCTTATTCCCATCAACATAAAAGTGGATAGCCATTTCTCCACTTTCTTTAGGGCTGAAATTCTGGATTGTCGCAACAAATCGAGCTAAAGTATTTAATCCAATAACCCCATCAGCTTCTAAATCAGAAACGGCTAAATTTAGCGGATCGCTAGTAACCCCAACATCAAAAAGAGAAAAAAGACGAACTTCCTTTCGAATTTCTTTCAATGTTGCTAAAAAAGACTGGTCTTTACTAGCACCTAGCCAAGGACCTTTTTGACAATCGGTAAGAATAAAAACTTTTTTGTTCAAGTATTCTTTTTTGCTCGCCTGCTCTTTCAGTATATCCATTGTCTCAAAAAGCCCGGTGGCTTGATGAGATAGTTTAATTTCATCAATATGCCCTATGATTTTACCAGTATCAAGTATGGTAGCAAATGAAGTTAAAACCCTTGGTTTTTCGTTCATTGTGATGATGGTTATACTATCTTTGATTTGGGCATTTTTTATAATATTACGGGCTTGTTTTTTTGCTTTTTCAAAAGGAGATTGATTTCCATCGCGCACTCCCATGCTGTATGAGTTGTCCACAACCAAAATAAAATGTTCGGTTGAGCGAGAATCGCTAAAAAGAGCAATATCCCCCGCTATAGGACGAGCAAAAATCAAAACTAGTAAAATGATAATCAGAATACGTAAGATAAGTAATAAAATATGTTCTACCAGCAAAGAAGTCTTATTGCTTTGGTAGGCCGCAAGAAGAAACTTCATCGCTCCCCACTCGACTCGTTGGAAACGTCGTCGAAAAATTAAGTGAATGATTACGGGGATTGAAGCTGCTGTTAGTCCAGTCAAAAACCAGGGCTGGATAAAAAAATTCATTGTTTACCTCAGAGAATGTTGCTTCTTTTTACTTAGCAAATTTAATTATGATAGATTATTATCTAGCGCCGGGCTCTACTTCCTCGGTTAGCTAAGTAGGCCGAAAGGGCCACATCCAAATTTTGATCGGTTGTCACTTGCACATAATCCACTCGATGAGCAATGCAGCCACTCTTGAGCTCAGAAATAAAATTCTGAATTTCTTTAAGGTAGGCACTTTGAATCGCTCGTGGGTTAACGAGAAGCTTAGAATCTATCTCCTCTAAACCTTCAAACATTGTTAAGCGTTGTAGAGGAAAATGAAGCTCATCTGGATGTAAAATATGTAAAACAATGACATCATGCCGGCGATGACGTAAGTGGCGTATACCTTCTAAAATTTTGGAAACGTCGTCAAATAAATCAGAAACAATAACAACGAGTCCTCGTTTTTTCAATCTGCCAGCAATGTCTTTTATAACAACATCAATACTTGTTTTTTCAACTGGATCCACTTGGGCCATCTGATGAGCAATATCGCCAATATACGCAGGATTAGAAGAAGCTGGGAGAAGAGTTCTAATTTCTTGGTCGAAAATGCATAATCCTGCGGCATCCTGTTGTTGGAGAATCAAGTAGGACAAACTCGCCACTATATGGCAAGCATAGTCATACTTCGACATATCATCATTACTGTAGCGCATAGATGCACTACTATCTAGTAAAAAGTAAGAGACTAGGTTGGTCTCTTCTTCATACTCTTTGATGTAATAGCGATTAGATTTTCCGTAGACTTTCCAGTCGATATGTCGAATATCATCACCAGGAACATACTCGCGATGCTGAGCAAACTCAACCGAAAAACCATGATAAGGACTTTTATGTAGTCCAGAAATATAACCTTCTACAATTAGACGGGCTTTTAACTCCAGGTTGGTAATCTTATTTAGAACCTTAGGATTTAAGTATTTGAGATAGTCTTCCATCGGCTCCCTCTTTATCTGGAATAATATCCATTAGCTTATCAATAATAATGTCAGGTGTAATGCCTTCTGCTGCGGCAGAGTAATTAGTGATAATGCGGTGCCGTAAAACAGGGTGGGCTACCGCTCTAATGTCTTCGGTAGAAACAAAGCTACGGCCACTTAAGATAGCCCGAGCTTTTGCTCCTAAAATTAGATACTGACTTGCTCTCGGACCAGCTCCCCAAGAAAGCCAATTTTTGACAAAGTCAGGTGCACTAGGCTCTGTGACCCTTGTATAACGAGCAAAATTAACCGCGTACTGAATTTGATGATCTCCAATCGGAACACGCCGAACAACATCTTGTAACTGTAAAATCTCTTCTCCCGATAAAATATCTTGAACCTCTACCTTCTGGTCGGTCGTTGTTCTTTTCATTATCTCCAGTTCTTCTTCTTCTGTTGGGTAGTCCACCATAATGTTAAACATAAAGCGATCCAACTGGGCTTCTGGCAAAGGATAGGTTCCTTCTTGTTCAATGGGGTTTTGGGTTGCCAAAACAAAAAAGGGTTGAGGTAAAACGTGCTTCTTTCCTCCTGCTGTTACTTGATATTCCTGCATTGACTCAAGTAGAGCAGCTTGGGTTTTAGGAGGAGTTCGGTTAATTTCATCTGCGAGGATGATATTAGCAAAAATAGGACCTTTGAGAAATTTAAATTCTCTCTGGCCCGTCATTTTATCTTCTTGGATAACCTCTGTACCCGTAATATCTGAAGGCATTAAGTCAGGAGTAAACTGAATTCGAGAGAAGTCCAGAGAGAGGGCCCTTGCTAAAGTAGAGATTAGCATAGTTTTGGCTAACCCAGGGACACCGATCAATAAACAGTGCCCGCGAGAAAAGACAGAAATCAAAACTTCATCGATTACTCTCTCCTGCCCTACAATAATTTTTTTCACTTCTTGTTTTAAGCGAGAATGCGCCTGCATCAATTTCGCAATAACTTCATCGTCAGATAATTTATCTAGATTGACCGAAGTCTTTTCTGACATAGCCAGAGTCCTTTCTTCTTTAGTTTCATTCTCATCGTTTGCATTTGGCAAATCAGTTGATTTAGCATATAAGGACATTGAGTTTGGAACAGCTTTTTCAACAACAGAATTTACAGAAACATCCTCTGCCATAGCTTTATCTTCTAGTTTAGCTTCTTCAGAGACAGCAGTAACTACTTCCGCTTCAGCTTTTTCTGGCTCAGCAACTACTTCCTCTGCTTTCGCTTGAGGAACTTCTTCTACTTCTACTTTTTCTGGTTCAGCAACTACTTCCTTTGCTTTCGCCTGAGGAACTTCTTCTACTTCTACTTTTTCTGGTTCAGCAACTACTTCCTCTGCTTTCGCCTGAGGAACTTCCTGCACTTCTACTTTTTCTGGTTCAACGACTACTTCCTCTGCTTTCGCTTGAGGAACTTCCTGCACTTCTACTTTTTCTGGCTCAGCAATTTTTTCTGGCTCAGCAATTTTTTCTGGCTCAGTAGATATTACCGAATTAGTTTCTTCAGAGTGCGATGAAGTATAGATCCCTTCCGTTGTTTCCTCTGGAGAAGAAGTTTCTGGTTGTAAACCCGTGGGACTTTCTTCTAAATCTGAACGGGGGGGAGAAGATTCAGAAGAACTCAACTTTTCTTCACTTGTGTAAGGAAAAGAAGGCGTATCGTTCTTTTCTTGTTTCGGGTTTGACATAGAAAACTTTTCTTCTTCACTCATTTTTTGCTCCTGCCATAAACAGTCTTTAGATCCTAGTTGTAGGTTCTAAGCTATTAGATTCTATGATAAGTATTTTTTCACTGACATTGAAATATTTTCACGTTTCGCCAGCTTGATAGAACAAAGTATTGTTTCTCTAAATTTTGAAAACTAAACAAGTTTGTGGGATACTTATTAGGATTCATTCCCATTCTTTCTAGGCGAGTAGATTTCCATTTTCCGCTTTTTTTATCAATCCGATATAGGTTCACAGCTGAAGCTAAGTATATCCACTTTGGAGTTAAAAACCCTTGTCCAGTGACAGCTTCTGGTAAAAAAATCTCCCAAAGAATCTCTTTTTTTCCATCTTCCTGTAAAGCAATCACTTTTGTTTTTGGTTTGGAAATTACTTGTTCCATACCTGCTAAATAGACATTTCCGTTTTCATCAACTCCCAATATACGATCAAGTCCTTGGCTTTGCCTTTTTTCAGGATATGCTTTCTGTAAAGCTCCGGTAAAGCAATTGTAAACATACATCTTTCCCTCGTCTGTGGGAGTTATATAAAGCTTTCCATTTTTTACAACAGGGGCTAAGTTCAACCAAGGGAGAGATCTTTCTTTAGAATTACTCCTCAATTGGTACTTTTCTGTATAGTGCTCCTGATAGTTATTCAACCAAACAACTTCTCCGGTACTTGCTTCTATCGCTCCAACAACACCAAAGTTACTGCAAAAATAGATCATTCCATAGTGTGCACTAGTTCCTCCTCCTAATATTTTGGAGGTTTGTTGAGAGCTGCGGACAACACTAGTATGATTGTTTATAGAAGAGCATAAATATTTTTTCCAAAGAAGTTTCCCTGGCTCTCCTAGACTAGCTTTCTGAGGAGTCCCTTTATCAGAAATCCCTTTATCAGGAACACGGACTAGCTTTTTTTCCTCTACCGAAGAAAGATTTTCACTATCTTTCGAGATATCAAAACATAAAATTTCACTGGTTGTTTCTCCCGCTCCGGTGATAGAGTTAGCTCCTAAATAAAGTCGATTCCCTACTGCCGTAGGAGAAAAAGAAAAACTCAAGCTGGAACGAGGATAAGATTCCTCTCGGTGAGGCCACGACCAAATGGTCTCCCCTCTCAAGGCATCAATAGCATAGATTTTGTCTACATTTTTAAAACCTCGTTTTCGAAAGTGGTTAGGAACAAAAGCATACAGGCATCCTCGATGAATCATCAAGGACGAATGTTCTACATTCATTGGATTTTGAGGAGATTGAAAAGATAAACGCCAAAGGAGCTTTCCTGTTTCTGCTTCTAAACAAATGATACGATTACTTAGCTGAAAGTAGATTCGATTGTTCCAGTAAACAGGGAAAGACTTTCCTTTTTTATTGTAAGGATATCCTTTAAATCGATATTGGCCGGTTCTTCGCAGAGGAAGTAAAGGATCGCTGGGCAAGGTAATATTGCGCCCTGTATTTCCTCCAAAGCAATTCCAGGAAAAGATTTTACTTTGCCCTTCGAAATGCTGAGGGATTTTTTGAAGAAACTTTCCTAAAGGAACTTTTTCGTTATGCACAGTAACTAAAGTTTTATCTTTCAAATATTTTCTTTGCCATTTCTGAAACCATAGCAGGTCGCCATTTTGATAAATAGCGGAAGCTAATTTAGCAATAACACTTGCTCGTTCTCTTTTTTTCTCTGCATCTAAAGAGAATAGTAGCTCTTGCCAATAACCTATCGCCAAATCCATGTTTCCTGAAAAAAAGTGATATTCCCCCAGAAGATTCAAAGCCTGCTTTCTTTTACTCCAAAGTGGGTAGCGGAAAGTTTTTTCGGCAAGATCTTCTGTTTCTCCTTGGTTCCAAACATTGCGAAAAAGCTTTTCATGATTTATTCGCGTCATATTTTCTTCCTTCGCAACTTGGGAAGGAAGATCTCTCAAAAGCTTTCTAACATATGTATTGATTCCAATATAGTAGCCTGGCGCCCATCGATCACCGTAATATTCCCAAAGAGAGGAAAAATTTTTGTCTTTGTAGCTTTGAGATAAATTTTGGAGATCATTTAAAGAAACCAAAGTCGGCGGAAATTTTTGGAAAATTTCTTCTAAATAAAATTGTTCGCCAATACCCTCTTTCGAATTTTTCTGAAATTCAAACTGTTGCTTTTGGTAAGACTGAATAATTTTTAAAAGATCTCCCATTTCCTGAGTTTTTAAGACTCTGTACTTCATAACGGAAGATGAGTTTCTACGAAGTACTTTCAAGTATCTTTCGGTAGCTTCAAGAAGATCTTGAGATATTTGTTGTCTAAGAGCTTGGTCAATTTTTTTTTCAAGAGCTTGGTCTTGGTTCAGGTAAACAGCTCCCTTAGACAAAGACTGTTGTCCCCAAAGAGGGGAACTTAGAAAGAAAAGAAGGTATCCAAGTGCCACAAGAAAGTATCTTAAAAAAAATTTTCTAATTGACATTATGATTCTTTGAATCCTCTCGACTTTTTGCTTTCATAAAGCAAAAGTTTGATTTCTTTTTGGAGTCCTTTTTTGAAAGTGTATCCTTTTTCTTTAGCCAACTGAAGATAGATGGCTTCAGCTTCCTCTAAGAATTTATCAGCTTCTTGCATTTTTTTTATATCTTTTGTTTTGATATTTTCTTTTGCTTGCTGAATCAAAGTCTTTGCTCTATTCAAAGAGTTCTCTATCTCATGATAGCGTTTTCCCCAAGCTTCCCAACCTTTATGATTAGGTTCTACTTTTACAATGTGATAAGTGGGGAATATTTGTATATGGTTATTGAGAATCCCAGCTATTGTTTCCTGGCTACCAGAGGACTGATCTTCCATATACTCAATAACTTCATCAATCCCTTGGTACCGAACCAAAGCTTGAGCTATTTTATATTTAGCTTCTCCCTCTGCGTTATCCAGTGCTCCCAAAAGAAAATCTTTTGCCTCTCCATCTAGCTCTACTCTGTTTAGATATAAGTAGTAGTACTCTAACACCTGGGCAGTTGCTCCCAAAACATGTTCCCAAGAACTCTCATTTAAGGTGCTATTTAAGATTTTTTTAGGGATCTCTAAATCGTTGAGCTTGTTTAGAGCAAAAGCTGCACTATAAGAGACGTTAGATGAACTATTGTTCAGGAAACCATACAAAGTATTTCGGTATTCACCATCTTCAAAATAACCTAATGCTCTAATCGAAGCTGCCAGTAAAAGATCATCTTTGCTTTGCAAAGAACCCCTGGCTAAAGATATAAACTCCCCCACATAGTTTTCACTAAGATTTTTTTGGCAAAGTCCTGATATTCCCATGATTTTTAGAAGACGTGCTTTTTTTAAGGAATCATTTGTTTGAGAGAAATCCTTCTTTACCGCAGCGATTAGACTTTCTGCATTCTTATCTAAAGCCCCTTTATTACGAGCTTCTTCTAACAGAAACAAACCCTTTTCCGCAAAAACTTCTTCCTGGACTTGAATGTTTTTCTGCAAAGCAAGAACAACTCTTTCGCTTCCCATAAAATTACTGAGTGCATCCAAGGCAAACCCTTTGACCTCGGCCCCTCCTGAGTTTATTAGATCTATCAAGACTTCTTCAGCCGCCTTTTCTTGAGTATCTCCCAAAGCTCTAATGATATAGCGTTGTTTTGAGACAGGAGCAGATTCCAGCATTTTGGCTAAAGGATTTGCGGCTAAACTCCCCATTTTACCCGCGGCTTGAGCGGCAAAAACAGTTAGAGTTTCATTATCTGATACGAGAGCCTGTTTGAGTATATCAATTCCTTCTTCTGCCTTCAGTTCCCCAATAATGATAATTGCTGCAACTTTTTGATTTAACTCCATTTCTGGATATGCCTGTAAAAGAGGAGGTATAAACTCTTTACCTTCTGCTAAGGCAACCGCTATATAAGGATCTCCTTTTGGGACAAAACTTTTGGCCTGAGTAGGAATTTCAAAGTTCTCTAAACTTCGAATTAATCTATCGGAAGACTGAGAAACATATAAATAAATAGTGCCAGAGAGAATCCCTGAAACGACAATAAACATCAACAAAGGTAAAAATGAGCGATCTCGAATACTACGCTTTATCCGACCATGTCCATGCTTACCCTTTTCTTCACTAGGCACTTTTCGCATAGCCTTAGCTGCTCTCTCTTTAAAGTTAGAGGGGACTTCCTTCTTTCTCGCATCCATGACCTTGTCCAACACAGAGGGGCCCTCTTTTGTTTTTTTTGGAGCCTGGCTTCCTGGATTATCTGTAGATCTTCTCGGAGTTTTTCCCGGATTCCGAGCACTGCGTTTTTCTCCGACCCTTTTTTTCTCCGTGCCTTGATTACCGGAAGTCTCGGGGCGTATTTTTCTTTCTCGGGGATTTTGTGAGGGACTAGAGCTCGGTTCTCTCGTTTTACCTGTTCCTTTCCTTCGAGAAGAAAGTCGATTACTTCGACTCTTAGAAGGAGAAGAATCTCCAGGATTAGTCGCTGAAGAATCTCCTGTGTTTTCTTTTTTTTCGACAGACTTCCCCCTAGAACGAAGCCCTTTTCTCTTCAAAGCTTTGCGACGTTCATCAGACATGGCTAGCTCCTCTCTTTTTCAGCAAGAATGGAAGGATCTTTTCTCTCTTTTTTCTCTTTCATTTCTTTCGCCAAGAGAATTCTATTTTTTTCTAATTTTCTTAATTTTTTAAATCTTACCAGAGCGAAGTCTCCCTTGTCAAGTTTTTGGTCTAACAAAGGGGTTATGTGCTTTTTCTTGTCCAATGGTCGTGTTAGGTCCATGACCAGAGTGAACGACTACTTCATCAGGAAGAGTATACAGTTCTTCTTGAATAGATCTTTCAAGCACAGTAAAAGAGCCTCCAGGTAAATCTGTTCGGCCAATACTTCCGGCAAAAAGAGCATCACCTCCAATTAGATCGTTACCAAAAAGAAAACCGACGCTACCAGGAGAATGACCAGGTACAAAAAGAACTTTGCCTTTGAGATTTCCTACTTCGAAAACTTCTCCTATTTCAATGTAGCGAGTTACAGTAGGAGGGCTCAAAGGAGGAATACCAAACTGAACACACTGAAGAGGGAGGCTATCCAAAAGAAATTGATCTGCTTTATGCATAAAAAAGGATAAATCCCATTCTTTTTGAATCTGAGCAGCCGCTCCAATATGATCAATATGGCCATGAGTGGCTAAAATGTACAAGACATCCACTCCCAATTCTTTTACTCGGTTCATAATACGCAAAGCTTCGTCCCCTGGGTCAACAATGACCGCTTTTTTTGTCTCCGGGCAAATTAAAATACGAGCATTTTGCTGAAAGGGACTTACTGTCATAACTTCTATCTGCATATATTTCCTCTATTGTCCACGCGCTTTATCTAGTTCAGCCAACATTTCAGCATGTTTTTCCTTGGTAATGGGAAACTTTCGGAAAAAGAAAGCTCCTAAATACAAAATGATGATAGGGATAAGAGCAAAGTTTAAGCGAAGGAGATCTATTGTTTTTTTGGATTGCCCTCGTAAAACAGAAAGAATTCCCTTTTCCCTATTTAGAAAAAACTTGAGCTTGTTATCATGATCGGTAAGCAACCAGTTAGCTGATTTTGTTTGCACTTTCAAAGTAAGATTGTCAGATAACTTGATATCTGCTTTAAGAAACTCTCCCTTCAGTTCAGGAAGAAAAACTCCCTCATCTAAGCTTTCATAAAGCTTATGGTCAGGGACTAAAACTTCTTTATCTAAATTGGTAATCGCCACATCCACAATATCAGGCTTTTTATTACCATCCTCTTTACTATTACTATTTTCGTCTTTATTCTTTTCATCTTTGTTTTTACGTTTTGTCACTTCGTATTTTTGTTGCCGAAGTTGATCTTCCAGAGACCACTTTAAACTAATGTTATCCAAACGTCCTTCCAGTTTTCTCTCCAGCCTTTTCTCTAAACTGTTTAATTCCTCTTGGACGATATCTTGAACTGCTTTTTCTTCAACCAAACTAAAGACACGAGTATCCTCACCTTCTTTGTAGTCGATCGAGTAAAGAACACCAGCTAAGAGCAGTAAACTTATAGCCATCCCTATTTTGATCCCGAAGGTGACCAGTCCCATGTAAGCTCCTTCGCGCCTTTGCCCTGTCTTTAACTCATCCCACTCAATAATATCGGGGAGAAGAGCGAGAGGCATCATGTAAGCTCCACAGACCGCCATTCCTGAAATGGCAAAAAACAGACAAAGGTAAGCATCTGACCATCGAGTTATAACAAGAAAAACAAGGGTAACCGGATAAACAAGTAAGGTTACGATGTAGCAGTATTTTTTTCCTTTGGCATTCGCCAGCGCATTCCAGACAGGAACCCCTATAACGCTTCCCAGCAAATAAAAGAACATAATTCCAATAAAATCACCCAAGCTTTTTTCGTGATAATGATGGAAAATATACATTAGCTCAGCATAAACGATGCGGTCAGAAACACAAGTTAAAACTAAGGCCAACAAAATGAGACAAAATGCTTTATTTTGAAAAACTCCGGTTATGCCCTCAAAAAAACCATACTCTGCTTGATTCCAAGTATTTTTAGGCTGTTCTGTACCAATGTAGGTAATAAAAGAGGTCAGGATCAGAAGCAAACCAATCGTTGCTGCTGCTAGTCCATAGAGACTAGCTTCATCAAATGTATAGCTCATAATAACCAGTGGAGCTAAACTAACAATGATTCCTGGAATAATAATCCCCGAGGCATCCCCTAAATTTTCCATAAATTTGCGATAAGCAGAGATACGTATCCGTTCGTCGTAGTCCTCTGATAACTCTGGAGACATAGCAAAATACGGAGTTAAAAAAATAGTCAGAAAAGTTCTCAAGGCAATCATGTTTATTGTCAGATAAATAAACATATTCCATTGAGAAGTTTGAGGAGGACTAAAGACCAAAAAAAGAGCAATGGCCGAAGGAATTGCCCCAATAACAAGAAAAGGTTTCCTTAGACGAACTCCCTTCCAATTAAGATTATCCGAAATATAACCCATAATCGGGTCGCTCAGAGCATCCGCAAGCATAGCAATCGCAAGAGCATATCCTACATAAATATAACTGAGCTTTGCAACTTCCGTGTAAAAAAAAACGAGACAAAGAGAGATAAAAGCGATTACGGCATTACTACCCATTCCCGCAAAAGCATAACAAGTTAACGTCTTCCTACTCAATTTCTGACTATTAACATTCTTCATAGATGATCACTTCCCGAAGTGTTTAAAAATCTCAAAAGTCCTCCCACCATAGCATCATCATTATTAGCATTAAGAGGAACCAAGAGCAAAAAGTAAAAATAAGCAATAAAGATTAGAGTAAGGAGCAAAAAGAAGTAGCTTAAGTCTAAGAAATAGAAGGCCACCCCACAAAAAATACACCCAAACATTGCCCCTAAATTCAAAAATAGCGTAAAAGCTCCTGCGGCTGCCCCAAAATGACGTTCGTCGTCCATTACTTCTAAAACCCAGGAGAATCCCAAAGGGTGAATGGCTCCAATAGATATTCCTATAAAAAAGAAAATTAACTGAATGGTTGAGATATTGGTCATGTTATGAGGAACGAGGAACAAGCTAACAATCGCTAAAAACGTTAGCACCCGAAGAATAGGTAAAGGACCTATCTTATCACTCAAACGTCCAAAAACATAACCACTGACTAAGGACCCTAACCCTAGCCACAAAACCAACGTATCTTCTGTTACAGGCAAATTACTAATTTTCTGATTGAACGTAGGTAAGAAAACAACCAGAAGCCCCATTTCAACTATCCCATAAAGAGCAACTGCAAATAAAGGAATTTTGGGAATAGGACTATTTTCCCAGTCAAACTCTTCTTCTTCAGCATCTTCATCTATCACGGCAGAAACTTTTGCACCATGTGCATAAAAAATAGTAACCAAACAAAGTACCATAGATAAAAAAGAAGCTAAAGTAAATCCCACTTTATCAGGTTCAATAAAAGAAAACGTGCTTTCTAAACCTTCAAAAATAGGGCAAAGAAGATAGCCACAAGTTGACCCCAGTCCTCCAAAAACAGCAAACAGGCCGAGCATACGACCCCGTTCGGCAACTCCGAACCAACGTCCAATACAAAACTCTAAGCCTATACTAATTGCCGTTAAACCCACGGCTTGGAAAACTCGTATGAGAAGATGCGTATATATGTCTAGCCCATAAACAAGAAGCCAAGTTCCTATGCCATGAATAAATAGGCCTACCGAAATCAAAACATGAACTTTTCCTCGGTCGGCCATTTTGCCAAAGTAAGAGCTCAGGAGTATTCCAGGTACGCACATAATAAAAATGCTAAGGCCACTGTAAATAGGCAGTTTATCAGTATTTCCCAGAAGTATTTTTAGATTAGGCATCACAATGGAAATACCCATTGCCATGACAAAGGTTGTCCACAAGAGTAGTTTGACCGAGCCTCGCTCAATCATTGTATCTTCTACTCGCTCGCTTAAAAATTTTAATTTTTCGGATCCAGCTCCTTCAATCGAAATATATTCTGTTGGTTCAGAAATAATTTCTTCTGCACCTTCCAAAGGAAGATGTATATAATCTGTTCCTTCTCCCCCAGCATCTTCTGGTTTAAGGAGGGGGGATTTGACCTGGACTCGATGGTGTGGTTTAGCGTCACGAGGAAGAGGGGTGGATTCGGTAGACTCCATTTCTTTAAAAGAAAGTATCTCCGTTTGCGCCCACTCCTCGACAATACTTCCCGCATGTTTAGGTCGATATTTACGGGCTGCCAGTCGCTCTTCTAAATAAAGCTTCTCAAATTCTTTTTCTAAGTCTCGAAAAGAAAAGGGGATAAAAGAACGAACCAATTTTCTTTTTTCAGATTTACGAAGAAACTGGGTTGCTTCCTGAAACTCTTTCTGAGTAATGTTCGCTCTAGTATCAGCTTGCTTTTCTTGTTTGAACTCTTCTGTGTCTAAGAGCTCTTGATGGAGAAGAACGTTACCTACTCCTAGCTTCTGAAACCCCATATTGGACAATTCTTCTGCCAAAGTAAATATTTCAGGATAATTTTCTTTGTACTTTTCATGTTTTAAAGCATAAGAGCTGGCTTTTTGATCTAAAAATTCTAAGCGAGGAGTTTGATTAATGCCAGTCAGTTCTCGCAGAACTATTCCTACTTGATTAAGATCATTTTTGTTAGAACAACCTAGATAGTAAAGAACTTCTCCGTACCGAATATCCATTTTCCCATGAATCTTTTCCCAAAGAGAAAAAGCTTCGCTTTTCTTCTCTGAGCTAACATCAATCCCTTTTATCGTAAGTAAAGCGTTAAATAAGAAAACTTCACAACGATCACCAAAGCCCTCTTCCTTGACATGCTTGGGAGAAGATATAATTGTTTTTTTCTCTTGTATATCAGGTATAAGATTTCGGTATTCTTCTGTTAAGTAACCCCGTGCACTCAAAATAGAAAGTAATGATCGGTCAAAGTTTTTTTGCTTGAGTTTTTTCTGAATATCTTGACAGAAAATAAGGGCTTCGAGGGGAAACTGTTTCTTCTCTTCTTTCTTTGCGCCCGATTTACTCAGATTTAAATCAACTTGTGCTAAAATTTCATTAAAAGGTGTCTTTACTTGAGCAAGAAATTTTTTATCTTCTTCTTGGGAAAACTCATAAACAATTCGAGCAGGGAAACGACGAATACGCCCCACTTTGAGTAAGACCCAGAGAATAGACTGTATCTGTTCAACAGTTAAAAAGCGCCTTTCGTACATGACATGGGCAAGGCGTTTATTTATTCCTAACTCTTTCAAAAGGGCTACTTCACGAATCGCGGCATAAATATCTTCCTTTTTGGTGAAGTTAAAAATGAGTCCCAATTTTGCAAAATCTATATCACTACCACGAGCCATAAGTTTTTTAACCTACTAAAAAAATGATGATGTATAAGCCCATAAGCTTATTTACTTTATCAAGGCACCGAAATAATTATTTTTCTAAGTGCCTATGCCCCAAACAAAAAGTACTTTCGATTTTTATAGAAAGGATGTGATTATAACAAAAATGCTGTTCTTATTCGACTATACTTTCCTTTTTCCCGAAAAAAAAATTTCCCCAAACTTTTTTATAAAATCATATTTACACTCTTTCAGATTTGATTTTTCTGATAAATACTTATAAAGTATGTTATTTACTTATCGTTCGTGTTTGTTTTTTTATTCCTCTGAAAAAAGGATAACTTGTGTTAAGTATTTCTAAAAAGCCTTTGATTTCTTTTCGTGGGCTCCAAAAATCTGCACGTTTATTAAAAGATTTTGTTCTCTTTTACTTCCCCATTTACGATCTATCCATGGAAGATTTCTTTGATTACTATCCTATTTTAAGCTTTAGCGAAGCGATGATATACCAAACAGATTTGCTTTTAGAGGAGGGACATAGAGAAAAAGATCCGTGGAGTGTCAACAGAAGCTTGATCACTAAATTGCTCTTAGAGTTAGACTTACACGATGAAGAGATAGAAAGGGAACTAGATGCTTTAGGAGAATATATCGCTATAGAAAATAAACTACTAAGTTCCTCTTCTATCTCTGCTAGTCTTGTTCGAAAAGCCTCAGAACTGCGTACTTCAGATCTTCGTTTTTTACATCGAATTTTAGTCAAGTATCTAAAAATACCTTATGAAGAAGAACTCTTTGAGCTAATCTGGCCTTTAGAGATTTTAGCCGATATTGAAGATGATTTAGTTCAATACAAAGAAGATGTAAGCAATAAAGAATACAACACATACGATATGTTCGTGCAGTTGTACAAAAGAGAGGCATCTCTTTATCTGGAAAAGGAAATGCTCTATTACCGTGATATCTATGAAAAAAGGTTAGAAAATTTCCCTTCCGATATCCAAGAAAAATGGCGAAGAGGTTATGAACTCTACCGAGAACAAAATCCCTCTCCTGAGATCCCTAAGCCTCTTATTTCCGAATGAAAAAGATCAAAAAAGATCGCCTCGCTTCAAATAAATTCCCAGTTATCAGGAAAACTGGTCGCCGGAAAAATTTCTTGCGCTTCCTCTAAAATTTTCCCGTACTCAAGGTGAGGATAGCGCTGAGAAACATGAAAGAGGATTAACTTCTTCACGTTCGCCTTTTGAGCCAGGTGGGCCACTTGTTTAGCCGTCATATGGTAGTTTTTCCTGGCTAACTCAAGATCTTCTTGTTTATATTGGCTTTCGCAAACTAGGATATCCGCATTTTTTACTGCTGAAATGAGAGTTTCTTCCGCGTTTTTATCGAGAAGAAAATCACTTAGATAGGCAATTTTTTGCCCTCGGGTAGTTGTAAGAAGTGTTTTCCGAAGTTCTTCGAGAGAGTAGGTTTTTTCTCCTAAGGAGATTTTTTCTGTTCCTGAGGAAGTGCTGTCTTTCACTTTTTGTAACCAAGCTCCAGGGTTCCAACCTGATTCTTTAAGAACTTTCATATCAATATTTTGCCGGGAGCACTCTTCGACAACATAAGCCACACTGGGAATTTGGTGGTTCATCAAAAAAGCGGAAACTTGGAATTTACTATTAGAAAAAATCGTTCTGTCAATCGTTCTGTCAAAGGAAGGGGAAGCGACAAAATGACGGTTCAGAAACGACTCCTGAGAATAAAGAATATATTTATCCAATCTTTGAGGCAATATTTCATTTAACTGCCAGCACGTGAGGGATTCTTCCCCGACTAGATTCCATGTCGTCCCTAAAAAACGGCAGTGAATTTGCCCAGCCACATGCTGAGGCCCCCAAACATGAACGTCTTTTCCGCGATTGTAGTTATGTCGCATAAAAGTATCAAAGCCAGCAATATGATCCAAATGCAAATGCGATAAGAAAAGATGATCAATCGAAGTAATCTCGGAAGAGCTTAGTTCATCAATACAACTGCCACAATCAAAAAGCAGGTGGTCAACAGCATGACCTGAAATAATTTTAAGAAAAAGGGCGTTATCTCGACCAGGATGGCCAATAACTCGATAATCAATACTCATAAAAAAACCTCTTTAGAAAAGTGGGTTGGCAAAACTCGTCATCCATATTATAACCGACAACCCCTCCTCTAGTTCGATATAATTAAAAGCCGTAAAGGAAAATGAAATTTATGTCTCAAGAAAAATCTACCGAGCAGCAATATCAATTTGGTCATTATCAAATACTCAGCGAACTAGGTAGAGGAGGAATGGGCTGTGTTTATAAAGCTTACGATACAAAGCTAGAAAGAACTGTCGCTTTGAAGCTAATTCTAGGTGGGCAAGGAATCTCTCCTCGACAACTCAAAAGATTTATTCTCGAAGCACGAGCAACCGCCCAACTCCAGCATCCTAACATTATTGCGGTCTATGATGTTGGCGAAACCCCCAAGCCCTACTTTACTATGGAGTATATTGAAGGAGACACTCTTGCCGCTTTGAGCAGACAACGATTAGTTACCCCTCGCAAAGCGGCAAAAATTATTATGCAGTGTGCTGATGCCCTAAGCCTTGCCCATAAAAATGGTATCGTTCACAGAGATATAAAACCTTCCAACATTATGATGATAGGACAAAAAACTCCTAAAATCATGGATTTTGGTTTGGCTAAGATGATCCATAAAAATCATAAGCTCTCCAAAGACGGCGATTTCTTAGGAACTCCTGCTTATATGTCTCCAGAGCAAGCCAACCAAGAAGATGTCAAAGGAGCTAGCGACATCTACTCTCTCGGAGCAAGCCTATATGATCTATTAACTGGTCGCCCTCCCTTTGAAGGCGACTCTCATTTTCACATCTTGGCCCAACTTTCTCAAAAAGACCCCATTGCTCCGCGTATGTTAAAACCTGACATTCCGATTGACTTAGAGGCTATTTGTTTAAAGTGCTTAGAAAAAAAACCCTCTGCTCGTTATAAAGATGCACAAGCTTTAGCTAAAGATTTAGAAAATTTTATCGAAAATCGGCCTATCTCGGCAAAACAATCCACCAGGTGGACCATTCTCCAAAAATGGGGTATGCGCAATAAAACGGCTGTCTTTGTTTCTCTACTTTCTTTTTTCCTAGTGGTTCTCAGTGTTGCCACCATTATCATTCTTCAGATGAGAGCAAACCAAACTTTAGCAGGAAAAAACTCGGCTCTAGAAAAAGCGAATGAAATTGTCGAGCAAGAGAAAGAGAAAGCCCAAAAAGAGAAAGAAAAGGCCCAAAAAGCCCAAAAAGAAGCCATCGAAGAAAGGGATTTAGCCCAGGAAGTTCTTTACTCTATGAACCTCACTCTCGCCCAAAGGTACTGCCAGGAAAAAAAAATACGCAAGGCGACCGACCTTCTTTACCATGACTACTGCCCGGAAGAAAAACGAGGGTGGGAATGGAAATGGCTTAATCACTTACTTGATGATAACTTTCAAACTTTGTCTTGTAACGAGGACATGGGGACTTGTGTCTCTAGCCCTGATGGACGCTATCTTGCCGCGACAACTATCTTGTCAAAAAATATACACCTTTGGGATCAATTCTCAGGAACGAAAGTGGTTCTTAGCTCTTCTACTACTGATGCAAAAGGAAGTGACAGAGACTACTGCTGCGCTTTCTCTCCTGATAGCAAAAAACTTGCTGCTCTAAAAGACGATGGAGAACTTACGATCTGGAACCTACAAAGCCAAGAAAAGATTTGCACACTTTCTCACTCTAACATGGGCACTCATTGCGTTTTTAGTCCCGATGGAAAAAAAGTTTTATGCGGCTACCGAGGAGCTGACCAATCTCCCTCAGAGCAAGGAAGTACTCTTGTATTGTGGGATATTCAAAAACGCCGTATTATACAAGAGTGGAATGCTCACGCAAAAGTTCAAGTGACAGTAGCAGATAATAAAAAGGCTTTAGAAAATGATGTTCTCTGTTGTGATTTTTCTCCTGATGGCAAAAAAATTATCACAGGCGGGGGAGATTTTAGAATTCAAGTTTGGGATATTTCTAGACAAAATCCGGAAGCTGAATTAACAGGTCATCGCTCTATGGTGAATAGTTGCTCCTATAGCCCTGATGGGAAATATATTCTTTCGGGAAGTGATGATAAAACATTAATTCTCTGGAATTCTCAAGACGGGAGTAAAGAAAAAGTATATCTAGGGCACAGTGATGCCGTTTCAAGTTCTTGTTTTTCTTCTGATGGCAAACAGATTGTTTCAGGGAGTGATGATAACTTAGTCATTTTGTGGGAAACTCAAAGTGCACGCATCTTGAAAAAATTCAGTGGACATTTAGCTGGGGTAAAAGCATGTACTTTTGTCGATCAAAATCGCGTTATAGTATCAGCCAGCGCCGATACTAAAATTAAACTGTGGGATGTAAAAACACCTCCTAAACCTTTTTCTTCTCCCGACCAAGGAAAGGAGATCATCTATACCACTTTTAGTCCAGATGGAAAAACGATTGCATCTCTTCGCCGCGACTCTCCAAAAGTGGAACTCTGGGATAGCCGAAGCTATCAGTTAATTTCTTCTCAGCCATATACATCTAGCGCTTTCGTCCGCAGTTGTAGCTTGAGTCCTGATGGGCAAAAGTTTGTTTTAGCAGTAAAAACTCCTCCTTCCATTGCCGTATTTGAAAAAACAAAACAAAAGCCTCTATTCTCTCTTGATTTAGGAAATTTTTCCTATGCTTACACTTGCGTTTATAGTCCCGATGGAAACCTTGTTGCAGGCTCAGGAAACAAAGATGTTTTTTATATCTGGGATGCCCGAGAAAAAAACAACGAAAAAGGAAAAAGAAAAGCTCTCCTCGCCTTTCAAGGTTTTCGTCCTAATATTCGTAAGCTTGTTTTTAGTCCTGACGGGAAAATGATCGCAGGAGTTTCAGAAGGAGAGAATAATGTAAAAATATGGGATGCTCGTCTACCTTCTTCTCCTTCTAATCTTCCAAATGAACCTCGTCTTCCTATTATGGTCTTAAAAAACCGTGACTATGGACCAGATCACCTGGATCTTCTTGGTTGTGACTTTAGTCCCGAGGGGAAAAGAATCATTGCCACAGGAGATGATAGCATGATTAAAATGTGGGATCTGGAAAGTAAAAAACTCATCGCGGTTTTTCAAGGACATCTTGATATTGTCTACCAATGTTACTTTTTATCAGGAGGGAAAAGAATTGTTTCGGCTGGACGTGATAAAAGTATCAAAATTTGGGATACAGAAGCTAAGGGGAAAAAGGAAAGTGGAGTTCGCGTGGTTAACCGAGCTCTTTTGTCTTTGGAAAAACACGCCGGTTGGATTCGGGCTTTGGCTGTTAGCCCCAATGGCCGTCAAATTGCTTCCGGTAGTAAAGACCAGACCTTGAAAATTTGGGATAGTAAATAGAGGGTTTTTTTCTCTTTGTAGCATAGTTTTAAAGCTTGGCTTTAAAACTATGCTACAAAGAGAAAAAAACTAGCGGGTCAAAACCCAGCAATTGATAATTCCCGTGACAACCCCAGTGGCATTTCCGTATTCGTCCCAATGAGCGGTTCCTATATTGCAAGTAGACCTTTTGACAATACGAACCTCTAAAAGATTGCCGTCATATTTATGACGGATCCATACTCCGGGAACCATGGTAGATTTTCCGCAAGGATGGCAGCTCCAATGTTTGTTATGAACGTAATTTCTAGATTTTCCATCTGGGTAATCCACTGGTTTGGTCGGGTCAAAGTAAAGGAAAGTTCCATACTTTTCTTCATCCCAACGGAAGGTGTGCCATGTTTTAGCCCCTACAGGCCACCAAATAAAGCCACCACATCCACTAGATTTCAGCTTTTTCTTTTTGATTTCCATCCGAAAAGGAATTTGAATTCGTTTTTCATTACGATGATCTACTTTTTCAGGTAGGACATTGAGCATCCATTGGGTTTCTGATAGCTCACGGAGAGATACTCCCTTTTTTGCAGATACTTTACTCAAAGCCTGTTCTAAACCATTCGCATGAACAAGATGAGCATTCGTAAAAAAATCATTCTCAACTTGGGTAAAATGCCAGCGATGAGCATCTTTTCCTCCGACTAAACTAGCAAAACGCAAATTAGCCTTTGCATCTTTGTAAGAAAGCTCCACTTCTTGTCCATTGACTCTAGCATGGAAAACTTGCTTGTAATGATTATATCCGACCAAAGTATAGAGAAGACCTCGCAAAGGCTTATTCTCTTCCCCTAAAACCCAACCATAGGCTTTAATCCAGTAACCTTGGAAAAGCAAAGTCTCAAGCAAACGAGAATTGTTTAAAGAAAAAGGGGCTTCTTGGACACTTCTCTCATCGTGGTAAAGACAAAGTGAAAAATCGTTTTCTTTGCTATAAAGGTTTAGCATTTCGCTGGGTAGAGATTCATCTTCTTGGTAAGAAACATATCCCCCGTAAGCTCCGCAAAGCTCTTGCTGAACTTCTTCTTCTGCTATCACTTTTCCATTAAAGTGAAGTACGGGTAACTCAGCTAATACGCCACTCCCACTCAGTATTCCTAGCATAAGTAAAGCGATTGTATTTATTCTCATAATAACCTCCCTGATATTAGGGCGTAGACTTGCGCCCTAGAAAAATCTGAAAAGAAATATTATAGGGAAAACCTAGGAAAAAATCAACTCCATTTGAATATTGTCGCGGAGATAAAATGATGTCAAATTTTTTTCTAAAATTTTTTAATTTAGGCTTGTTTTAGGAAAGCTACTCTTCTGCATTCAAAGCATTCAAGACTTCATCCCAATTTACATCAAGGGGTTTAGCTTGAAAATGGGAGGTTGTGTTGATAAATTTCTCTAGGTTTTGAATTCTAGCTGAGCTAATAGGGTAGACAGCAAAATGTTCGTAAACTTGTTCTGAGTACTCTTTATTCCAACGCTGAAAAAAATTGATTAAGCTTTGGGGAGGAATTCCAGCATTGTAAAGCATGAGAAAAGCATAGTAGTCGGCTTCGTATTCCATGTCTCTACTATACTTCAACCCTTTACTTTCTTTACTTTTTTCGAGAAGATGTTCTTGGAGAGCCGCCGAGTTGCCCAAAATTGCTTGGATAGTTACACTATGATCCGCTTTTTGCATAAGGGTCTTCAGAATGTGACGTCTTAAAACGTGGCTCATTTCATGGGCAAGCAATGCAGAAAGTTCCTGGGAGTTTTTTAGTTTTTGGAGAAGACCATCGGTAATAAAGATTTTTCCATTAGGAAGAGTCGTGACTAAAGCTTCTTTTTTACTGATAATCTCCAGAGAAAAGTCATAATTACTTTGAACTTCTCCTTCTCTTAAGCGCTGAAGGATAAGAGCAAGACTCTCTCTTATAAGAGAATTCTCGTTTCTTTTATGTTTCCAAAAAGGTAGGCTTTTGATCGGAGGATTACGGAGGAGTTCGTCCCCTATTTTTACATCTGTTTGCCACTCAACATTGCGAATAGCAAAATCCGTTCCATAAAGATAATAGCAAGCGATTAGACCACAAAGAAATATACTAAAAAAAGTTAATCCCCAAGTAGACCAAGTTTTCCAACTCCAGGGTTTTTTAGTAGAGATGGAGCTATCATGCAGATTATTAACTCCTGAGTTTTTGAGAGTTTGTAAAATAGAGCGATCTCTCACTGTAAGAGTGGGAAAGTCTTCTTGGGAAAGGGATCTCAAGTACAAAAGATTACTCGTTTCTCCCTCTAAAGAAACAGATAAATCCTCCAAGTCTAAAGAAAAAGACTCTCCTTGGGCAAAGCTTCCCAAAAGCTTGCCTTCTTCCAATTTGATTTGACAACCCAATTTTCCCTCAGGAAAAGAAGGATGAAGCGCTATGGCATTCCAAGATTCTTTCACCGTGTTTTATTTACCTCAAGAAACCAAGGATCGAACTACTAGGCCCGAGCGAAGCTTAGGCTCAAACCAGGTTGATTTAGGAGGCATAACTTCTCCAGCATCTGCAATTGCCATCAATGATTCGATTTGGACTGGGTAGAGAGAGAAGGAAACAGCCGCCTTTTTTTCATCTACTTGTTTTTCTAAATATCTCGACCCTCGAATTCCTCCGACAAATTTTATTCGATTATCTTTGCGGGGGTTTCCAATTCCCAATATTGGGGCTAAAAGATATTCCTGCAAAATGTAGACATCTAAGCCACAAACAGGATCATTTTTTTTAATAATTTCGGGCTTAGCACGAAGTTGACACCACTTTCCTTCCAAGTACATACCAAAAGAATGTTTTTCGCTGGGTTCAGGAGTAGTCATTTCCTCAATAGTAAATTTTTCGGAAACTTTTGCTAAAAACTCTTCTTTACTTAAGCCGTTGAGGTCTAGAACAGCACGGTTGTAAGCGAGAATATGCATTTGATTGTGAGGGAAAATTACTGTTAGAAAGTAGTTATATGGTTCCTCTCCCGTGTGCAGAGGGTTCGCGTCTTGCCGCTCTTTACGTACCCGAGTTGCCGAAGCAGATCGATGATGTCCGTCTGCCACATAAAGAGATTTTATTTGGGCAAAAGAATTTTGCAGTTTTTGAACCACCACTTCTTCAGAAACAACCCACAGAGTGTGTTGAACCTTATCGGCACAAAAATCATAAACCGGGACATTTTTCACCACTTGATCAATTATTTCGTCAATAGTATCTTCTTGGTAATAAGTAAGGAAGACCGGGCCGGTATTAGCATTAAGAGCATCGATGTGTTTGGTGCGATCAATTTCTTTATCTTCCCGAGTATGTTCGTGCTTTTTAATGGCATCGTTTTCGTAGTCATCAACGGAAGCTCCTGCTACTAAGCCAATTTGACTATGCTCTCCCATTTTCAGACGGTAGACGTAAAAAGAAGGTGTTGCTTCTCGAAGTAATGTCCCCTCTTTTACCATACGGGCCAAATTTTCAGCCCCTTTAGCATAAACACTAGGGTCATAGATATTCACTTCAGGATCTAAATCCACTTCCGGTTTAACAACATGAAGAAAACTATAAGGATTACCTTCGACCATTTGTCGAGCTTCTTCTGAATCAACTACATCATAAGGGACAGAAGAAACTTCCTCTGCTAAGTCAGCACGAGGGCGAAAGGCGCAAAAAGGGACAATCGAAACCATACTCAAAAATTCCTAAAATTAAGGCGATGCTCATGAATAATTTCTATTACGAGCATCGCCTAAAGACAAAATCTGATTACTTAGTACTTAAAAAAGTAAACTTTCATGCTAAATATTAATCATTAAAGATTAATCACTGCTAGACATGAAGAGCTGCAGAATGTACCAGAACATTAAAGCAACTGAAGCAAAAAGACTTAAAGCCGCAGAAACGTATTGATCTGTGCGGTAGTGGTGCATGATTCTGGAAGTGTCATACAAAATACAACCTGCACAGAAAATGACCATAGCTCCTGCAAAGATAGTCCCACCAAGACTAATACCAAAAAGCAAGTGGGCAAAAATCATACACATAGCAACTAAACTTGCAATTTTAAGAATTCCTCCCAAAAAGGAGAAATCACGCTTGGAGGTGAGAGCAACAAAAGTCAGCCCTCCAAAAAGAGCAAAAGTAGTAATCGCCGCAGCGGGAATGACATCAGGAGCAGAGTAATGAGCTGCGATGTAAAGGATAGGCATAAAAATGATTGCTTGAGCAACAATGTATATACCTAATCCAATATACTGTTTTTGAAGACTAGCGCCTCCTTTTAAAGCCCAGCTTTCAGCAATCCAAGACACAGCCATAAAGCCAATCAAAACAAGTAGCCAAGACTCCATCATTCGCTGAGCCATACTTTGGGCAAAAGGCATTTTCAAAAGAATAGCTTCCACAGCAATGAAAGCTAAAATGGCTCCGGCCAAATTCATGTAAGTCTTTTGGATAAAAAGAGCTCGCTCATTAACATCGGAATGAGAAACAGGTACAGCATGATTATATGAATTCATAAAGATCATACTCCTTTTCAAAAAATCAGGAACTAAAGATTGATGGCATCAAAGTCTTTCGGGAACCCTCCGAAAATTTTTGCTACCTTTAAATATTCGTGTTTTTGTATTTTTGTATCTTAACAACTTTTTTGGGGGGATACCAGTTTTTTTTGATTTCCCTAAGTTGTTTTATACGATACGAAAGAATAGTCAAGTTGTTTGTTATTTTGTTTGTTTTTTTATTTTTGTAAAATAGGTAAATATTGATAAGGAAGTCCCATAATAATAGTGGCAATCGCAGTGGGGTTAACCCGACCCACATTAGAATACCAACTTCCATCGGTATTTTGAGTTCGAATAAGTTCATCGCGAATGTAGGGGAACCATCTATCCCAATACCGTCCACCGGCCATATACATAGCCTGAACGGCATAGTAGTGTCCATAAAAAAAGAAGTAGTGGTGGGGATCAGGATGAGGATCATCAAATGGGGGATGTAAAAGATAATCTAAAGATTTCTCAATTAAACTATCGTCATAAACTCCTGTACCATATAAAGCAGCTACACCAGCGGCTGTTGTAGAAAAAGTGACACGCGAGAGTTCAGAAGGAAGAGCTTGGTACTTGAAACCACCGCTAGTGCTTGCACTTCTTTGGATATAGTAAATAGCCCGCTCTATGTGTTTGCGAGGAACTCGGATACCAACGTTACGAGCAGCCCTAAGTGCCTGAACTTGACAAACCGTTACCGACATATCGGCATCCATTGCTATGGGTTCATAACGCCATCCTCCTTGAGAGTTTTGGCATTCCATAATAAGTCCTACTGCTTTCTCCAATTTATCCCGAACGAGGATATCTCCAGTCATACCATATATTTCAGCCAAAAAAAGAGTGGCAAAAGCATGGCTATACATTCTCGTTCCATGTTTAGTGATATAACCTGTTTGTGGCTGGACGGCGGAGAGAATAAAGTTAAGACCACGTCGGACATTTTCTCCATACTTGCCCTGCTTGGGAAGATGACCACTCGCTAAAAAAGCTAAGCAAGCTAAAGATGTCACTCCCACATGGGGTTTCCCAGGGTTGGTTACTCGATATGTTTCATTCAGCTTGTAGCCTACATTAGAAATCCAAGCTCCTGTTTTTTCGTCTTGTTCCTTGGCTAAATAGGCGAGACCTCCGTTGATAGCCTTGATCGCTTGATCCGTCAGTTCACTATTAGAAGGTTTTTCTCCCCAAACTCCGCTTGTAACGAAACAGAAGATTATGATGAGAAAGATACTTTTTTTATGCATAGCACTTTTCCGTTTCTACTTGCCCATGATCCAAATTTGATTATCTTTTACAATCCAAAGGTCTTCTGCCACTATTTGCATGTCAGCCGGAAGTCTCCCTCTATCTCCTTTTTTGACTTCATGAAACTTTAGCAGTTTACCGTTTTCGCGATCAAAAATACTCAAGCTGGCTTTCCAAGCATCACGCCAAACGTTGTTCATGCTCAGAATGTATTTTTTACTACTATCTAATTTTATATTACTCTGGTTGTTTTCTGGTGTAAGCACTGTTTTCCACTTCAGCATACCATCTTTTGCTGATAAAGACCATAGGTTAAATTCTTGGGTTCGGTCTCTTTTTCCTTCGACAAAGTGAAAAGTATCCCAACCAGGTATCGCATGGTGAATACGACTATAGGGGGGGATGGACCATTTCCACTTAATACCTCCTGATAACAAATCCAGAGAAATCAAATTCCTATCCTGATAGAGAAAACAAACGTAATACTCATTCCCCCACATACTGTACGCGCCTAGTTTCTTAGCATCGTAACTCCATAGTTTTTCCATAGAAGGTAGTCGATAACACTCCACCCAACGATTTTCTAAAGCAAAACACAGGTAGCCTCCTGGAAGAATCAAAGGGTTGAAGTACGTTCGGCTCAACTCATGGCGAAGTTTTCCTTGGTAGTTAAAGAGAAAACGCCCATTGTCTAAGTCGTAAACCACCAAACGGGCAGGAGAGACACCTGTATAAGCCACTATGGCTTTCTCTCCCATGATAATTTCAGCAACTTCTCGACTCTCTATAGAAGACGACCAGCGAACTTTCCCTGATTCTGGCTCTCGGATCTCAATAGTTGATTCTCCTGCGTTTTCGTAACGGACAACCCCTATCGCATTGGAACCTAATTGTAAATCGGCAAACCGATTTCTCACTTGAACACGCCAGCGAACTTTGCCATTTTTAGGATTTATCGAAAAGATATGCTTGGTATCCCAGAGAATTAAGTTTTTATCAATAAACCCGATCCCTCGTGCAACATCCGTGACTTCCGTTTTCCACTTGAGGGTAGCACTTTTTCCTTCGTAGCAAAAAACGGTATTATCTAAAGATAAAAAAGCTAAGTTTTCGTACCGAGGTAAGACATTTCCAGAAACAGGGAGGATATGTAAAAACTTTTGGGAGGACAAACGAAAGTTTTTCTTGGGCTCATTGCCCGACCATAAATTCAATGTTTTCTGGAGAACGTAGCGCACTTTTTTATAGCGCTCTTCTTTTAGCTTAGCTTTAACAAATTCTTGAACAAGGACTTGAGTGCCTTCTTGTGTAGAAATCCACTGATCATTATAGAGACTAGACATTTGCTCTAGAATAGAGCGAGCAGCGTGTAAAGTATCTAGTTTTTCATAAGAAAGAAGAAGCCAGTAGTGGGCTTGAACAAGATTTTTTTTATCCTTTTCCTGACTATTTTGTTTAGGATTATAAAGACGAATGTAAGCTCGCAGATGTTCCACTGCTTTTTCCGCTTTCTCTTGAAGAAGAAGAAGTTCTGCCAATTCTAAGATAATCTTATTAACTAGTGTGCTGTTGGGATATCTCTCTGATATAGTAGCTAAATCTCCATAGCTACTAGGACGACGTAAATCGTACATCCGTTGTGCTTGTTTTTCGTATGAACTATAGACTTCTCGTCCATAACGAGACAAAAGATGCTCTATTCTTTCATAACCAATTTGTAGTCCATTTTTCCCAAGGTACACAGCGCGCGGATACTCTAAAATAATGCTTTGATAATTTTCGACCGCAGACAAGGCATCTCCTTGAATACGATAATAATCCGCTAAGAGAATACGAACATAGAAAGTTAAGGGGATTTTCCTCTCTGAGCCTGGTGGAGAATAGTATTCTTCTCCATATTTGTATTCAAGAAGCTTTAGCATCTCTTCTACTTTGGAGGATTTACCTAAACGTTGAAAAGTTTCATAGAGTCTAAAAAGTATTTTAATTGAAAGAGAAGATTCCCCCTCTGCTAAAGGAAGTGCCTTTTCATAGTATTTAGCCGCTTGTTCAACTTTACCTCTTAGCTCTGCTTGTTCTGCCAATTTTTGATAAACTTGGAGAAGACCACCCTTCGCTTCGTCTATGTAAGATTGATCGTGCACATTTCCTTTTTTCTCACTTAGCTCGATTACTTTTAAATAAAACCCTTGTGATTTTTCCCATAGATGTTTTTTCTGAGAATACAAATTCGCTAACTTCAAATAAGGAACTACATTATTAGGGTTAACACTAATTTGTTGCTGATAGGCCTTCTCCAAAGTAAATAGTTGGTAGTAAACGCTCAAATAACGATTGGAAGCCATTACCGCAATAGAATCAGAAATAGCCAGATGTCCAGCTTGAGGATAAGCTCCTCGTAAAGGCATCGTCTGTGCTAGCCGGAGCTTCTCTAAGTCGAAGCATTGGATGCTTGAGCCTATGGGACAATAGTAGTAATTCCCGACAAAGCATCCTAGCCCTCTAATAGTTCCTCCGATACTACGCCCGACAGGAGTGTTAATTTTTTTCCCTGTTTTTGCATCAAAGAACTCGATTTGAGAGTACCCCACCATAACTTTTCCGTGAGAAACCCCGAGCAAGTAACGATTTCTCCCTCGAGAAATCTTCCATTGAAGTTTTCCGGTATGAGCATCTAAACAGTAAAGGTAGTTTGAATCAACAGGAGCAAAATAGATATTGCCACCATAGAGAACCGATGGGCAGTTAAACCATCCCGTATCTCGATAAGGAGTTGAAAAAATAGGGCTATTAGGGGTGGCAACAGAAATTCTATTGTAAACGTAAAGCCATTCCATTTGTCCATGAACAGGGTTAACACAAGTAAAAGCACCTAGGTTACTTGAGTAATAAATTTGTCCATTCCCCAAGGTAATTTCAGCTCCGACAACCTCACGAACTTGTCTTCCAAACAGATTCTGCTCTTGTTGAGCTGAGCCAATTAAAGTTTTCCAGTTTATCTTCCCTGTATCAGGGTCAAGTGAAACCACATAACTATTAAATATACCTGTTAAATCATTGGCTCCTACATAGAGCTGGTCTCCCCAAATCGTAGGAGGACTTACAAAACAAGCTTTGTTTTCAAATGCCTCTTCATCTTTCACATCATTGCCTACATACCACAGAACTTGCCCTGTTCGAGCATCTAGTTTAACTAATCCTCGTTCGGCAAGAACGGTTTGGATCTTGTATACTTGCCAACGTTCTTCTCTTTGGTTGGGAGTAGGCCCCTCAACGTTAGCATAAACAGCACCGCCGTGGTACATAGTAGAGTGAATGAGTTGCTTATGTTCTTCGCTTTTAAGCTCGGCAATTAAACCTCGAAAATGCCATTTTTCTTTTCGACTAAGAAGATCGTAAGCATATACTCCTTGCCCGTTATTTATAAAGACTGTGTTATCTGCAATAGTAGGATAAAAGGTGCTCGGGCCTTCTTCCATGCGCGGTTGTTCATTAAAAAAATGCCTGGGTATTTTTCTTTTACGTTTTGCCCTTTGGATATTGCTAGACCAGTTTTTTTCAAAAATGGGAAAAGACTCTCTTAAGGAGTAACTTCGAGTAACTTCTTTCCCTACCATAGGCCAACTAGACTTAGCTTCCAAAGCACTGGCTCTTTCATCGATTTTCTGCAAATAAGTTTTAAGGTAGGTACTGAGAGAGACTTTCTTCCCACCTAAGGTGATTTTCTTTTGAATTTTTTTAACTTTTGGCGAACGGACAAGACTTTCTAAATTTCTCTGATCTCCCATGGCAAAATAGCACAAACCTAAACGAGCGAGCATTCCTCCCTGAAGTTCGGTATTTCCTAAATCATAGCGCAAATAGTTATGAATTAAAAGCAAGACTCTCTCATAATTTTCTTCATTCAAGTACTTGTCTATTAACTCAACAAGAGCCTTCTCCCCTAGAGGACTAAAGATATATTGTTGCGCAAGTTTCTCCAGGTTCTGCCCAGTCTCTTCCGTCAACCGAAGAACCTTTATCTCCATCATTTTTTGATAGATTTCTTTTCCTTCTTTGGGCAGATTATTTAGCTTAGAAAGGACTACTCGATAAGCATTCACGTAAAGACCATTCCCCTGCTCTATCAACTTATCGGGATGCTCCTCCATAATTTTGTGATATTCCCCAACCGCTCTTTCCCAGTCTTTCTTTTGAGCGTATTGATCAGCCGACTTCAAAAGATCTTCTGCTTCTTCTGATTTAGAAGTTACCATAAAAAAATCATTGCTGTAACCACTCGGTAAGCTAAAAAAAACCAGGGATAACAGTATCCACATGTATCTCATAAACATGGTGAATCACTTCCTCTCTTGGAGTTGCAAAATTTTTGACTGAATCTTGTCTAATAGTTCTTGGTAGTGTTTTTTGCTTTGGGGATTTTTAATATACCGCTGTACTTGTTCGCTGACCAACTTATGCTCACTCTCTAAGACAACCAGCTCCTGAGGTTTTTCATGAGCGTTTTCTAACATAGCCAACCAACGAAATAGCCATCCATTGTATTTTAATATATTCTCAAAACTATTAAACTCTTCTTCCATTTTTTGATAAATACACTGGGCATATAGTGCCTCTGCTTGTTCGTACTCTCCCTCTTCAAATTTACGAAAAATTTCCTCTTGGTGTTTTGCAAAAGAACTGGATATAGCGGGAACTTTGAGCAAAGAAAAGCCATTTAAGCGAACCCAAGTAGCCTCCCCAGGTTTATAAAAAGGGGAATTAGAAAGAAAAATTGGATTTTTTTTAGATAGATTTTTTTTTTCTTCGACCGCATTAAAATAACTACGATATTTCTCTAGCTTCCCCATCGTCAGTAAACAAGTTAAAGATGTAGTTAAGAAAAGAACGAGAACAATAACAGGCCGAGAAGGTAGCCCTTTTGGATTGGGGGAAGGTTTTACAATACGAAAAGTTTCTGTCGCAGATTTTGCCGATACCTCTGGACGAACTTCCCAATGAATCGAGGGCTCAGATGAATTTAATCGTTCCTTTTCAGGCGTAGCCACAGTGTAGCTGCTAGAATCTTCCATTAAGCTATGAAAGACAAAGTCAGTTTGTCCAATAGAAATTACATCCCCATGAAATATAGGATGAACTGTTGTCTCTAGTTCAATCCACTCATGATTCACTTGAACGCTTTCTTTTTCCAGTAAAATTAGTTCCCATTGCTCCAAAGAGCAACGCAGTAAAACATGCTTCTCCGCAATTTCATCATTATTTACAATGATATGGCATCCTGGAAAACGCCCGATGATAGTGTTTTTTTTTCTATCTAAAAGAAAAGATATATGGCTCTTGGGGCATGTCAAAACAGCGTATTTTTTTACAGACATAAAATATTGAGAAAAGGGTTAGAGAGATCGATCTTTGAACTTTGTTTTTTCTGGATATTCATACACCTACATTATACCTTAAAAGCCTTGTTTATTCAATATAAGATTTTTAGGAGAACTCTTGTGAACAATGAAACAACATCTTTTTTCTCTTTCCCGCTTTTTCCTACCATTAATATCTTCCTTTTGTTATAATAGATTATAATAAATTTTCAAATACTTGAGACCTTTGATTAAGATTTAACTACAGAGCCGAGCTGATTTTATGGATACTTCCAACTACATCGCTATCATGACGGGAGGAACCCAAACAGCAGAAGATGAGTACTACCGATCCTTTCTAGAAAATGCTAGCTATATTATTGCAGCAGATTCAGGTTATGATGTTCTTTGTCGTCTAAATATTTGTCCTCATAGCTTGGTCGGAGATATGGATTCGCTATCTCCAGAATATGTTTCTAGACTTTCTTCTCATACATTTGAAATTCATCGCTACTCCCGGGATAAAGATAAATCAGATACCGAAATTGCTCTCGAATTGGCCATAGCAAAAGGTTCTTCTAAAATATATATTTTAGGGGGGATCGGTACACGTTTAGATCATACCTTAGCTAATGTTTATTTGTTGGTGCGTGCTCATGAAGAAAAAAGAGAAGCTTCTCTTATTAATCCTTGGCATAAAATTGACTTACTGACAAGTAAAAAAACTCTCTATTTAAAGGCAAAAGAGGATTTAAAGGCAAAAGAAGAGTTTATTTCACTTATCCCTCTTTCGAATGTACAAGGGATTAAAACAACGGGATTAAGATGGAATTTAAAAGATGATTCCCTAAGGTGGGGAAGTTCTCGCGGAATAAGTAATTTTATTGTTGAAAAAGAAGCTAGTATTCAAATCAATCAAGGTCTGGCACTAGTTATTACAACAAGAGAAACACTCTATTAAAATGTTAAGCCAGCTAATTGGTTAACTCCCAGGGTGAAGGAAAAGGGAAATGAAAGAAAAAGATTTAATCTCCCGTCTAGAAGAAGACTACGAGTTTATTAAGCTTTTAGGGAAGGGCGGATCTGGTAAAGTTTTTCAAGTGAAAAACAAGCTACTCCAACGAATGGAAGCCTTAAAATTACTCAACGTGGGAGGAAATGATTTTTCCGAAGAAACCATCGCTCGTTTTCGCCGAGAAACTCAAGTTCTGGCTTCTATGAAAAGAAATTCTCGCGACCTTCCTATCCCTGAAATCTATGAAGTTAAAAAGCGAGACGATTTTCTCTACTATACCATGGAGTATTTTTCGGGAAGATCACTCAATGATATCATCAAAGAAAAAAAACTCACCATAGACCAAACTATTCAAACCGTTATTCAGTTAACTCAAGTCCTCGAGGTTCTCCACTCCAATGAAATTATCCATAGAGACATTAAGCCCGAAAACATTATCATTGATGAGGAAGGAAAACCTTGGTTAGTAGACTTTGGTTTAGCTAAACCTGTGATGAGCAATGAAACAAGCATCACTAAGCCTGGCCTAATCCTAGGAACTCTCCACTACATGTCACCTGAACAAATTGTGACGGGTCTTACCGACCAAAGCAGTGACCTTTACTCCCTTGCTGTCGTTTTTTATGAGATGCTGACCAGTCAGAGCAACGAAGACGAGAGCGAAAGAACGGTTATGAGTAAAATTGTTTTTCAGCAAATCACTTCTCCTTCCCAAATTGTCAGCGCGTTGGACCAACGCATTGAAGAAGTATGCATGACCGCTTTACGAAAAAGTCAGGAAAAAAGGTACCCCAATGCCCGCTCTTTTCGAGAAGCACTAGAAAAAGCCTGGCAAGAAACTCAATCGAGTAATACAATCCCACCTGACCCAAAGAGAGACCCTAAGGCTATATCCAGCTTAGATGCTGACACCAATACCTTCCAAACGGCCGAAGACAAAATCGACAGAAAAGAAGAAAAAGAAGAAGAACCTCAGCTAGAAAAGTATTCTTTAGAGGAAGAAAAACCTTTCCCTTGGGCAGCGGTTACTCTACTAACTGTCCTTCTGAGCATGATCCTTTATGTTTTAAGTCGTATGTAGTATGTCATTAGCGATCAAACAAAATTCACTGCTTTATGATAGGCTAGAGCTACTTCTGCCCCTAAAGCCGTATTGTTTTTCACCAAGGCAATGTTTGCGCTAATACTACGACCTTTGGTGAAATCTTGGAGCCTACTCAAAAGAAAAGGAGTGATCGCTTTTCCTGTCACACTATGAGTTTGGGCCTCCTCAATCGCTTTTTCAATACATCCTTCCATTTCTTTATCATCTAAAGCATGAGAGAGTGGAATAGGATTCGCAATAACAATACCTCCCTCCAACCCCAAATTCCATTTTGTTTGCATAATAGCAGCAATTTCTTGGGGAGTCTCTACTTTGTAATCCACTTGCCGCCCGCTCTCACGAGAATAAAAGGCCGGAAAATCATCGGTTTTATATCCCAAAACATTAACTCCTTGGGTTTCTAAATATTCCAAAGTTTTTTCCAAATCCAAGATAGATTTAGCCCCCGAACAAATTACAGCAACAGGAGTCTTGGCTAATTCCGCTAAGTCCGCCGAAACATCCATAGTTTTTTCTGCTCCTCGGTGCACCCCTCCAATGCCTCCTGTCACAAAAACTCGAATATTTGCCATAGCAGCGCAAATCATTGTTGCAGAAACAGTGGTCGCTCCTTTCTTACCTAAAGCAACAACGCAAGGAAGATCACGCCGACTCACCTTAAGGATATTTTTATCTTGGCAAAAATCCTTCATTTCTTTTGAGCTTAGACCCACCTTGATTTTTCCATCGGCGATGGCAATTGTTGCCGGAACCACCCCTTTTTCTCGTAAAATACTTTCCAAAGCTTGTCCTGTTTCCCAGTTCTCTGGGTAAGGTAAACCATGGCTTAAAATAGTAGACTCAAGGGCTACAATAGGGATTTTTTTTTCCTGAGCCAAAGAAACTTCTTCGCTGTACTCTAAATAATGTTTGCTCATAGCTTTCTCCAAATTTTTTTATCTGCCTACTCAATTGCAATTTCGAATGATATTTATATAATATAAGTTCTAAGATTATTTTCGGTAGTAGATTTTTCACTTATTTTCAGAGTTTTTTTAGTTTTTTTAGTTTTTCTTTAAGAGGTCAAAATGAATAAGCTCTTCTTTCTTCTTTTATTTTTCAGCCTTGCATTCTCTCCTATTTTTGCTCAAGAATGGGTTTCTTTAGATCGCAGCGCATCAGAAGGTAACGCTCCTGTTATTAAAGTTGTTAGCTCAGACAATGACCAAACTACTATTCTAATCAAAGTCCCTGGGTTCTACCAAGAATCACTAAAGGGTTTCAGTGCCCTAAGTCTTCCTCAAGCGGCAACAACAGAAACCATAGGAAAAAGTGCTCTTCCTATTATTTCCGGTTTAATTTCTATTCCCTCTAACACAGCCACAGCAGAAGTATCTGGTATTCAAGTGCTGCAAAGTACGGAAATTTTAGGGATTCAAGCCTCTCCTTTCCAAAAACCTACCACTGATGATGAGGCCGAAAAAGAATGGACTGTTGACTCTACTCACTACCAAAGCAATGAGATTTTTCCTAAGCAAAGAATCACTTTGGAAAAAGTTGCTATCTGGCGCAATGAAAAAGTTCTAGCTTTTCGTTTTGCTCCTATCCAAGTGCAACCCTCCAGCGGTGTTGCTACCATTGCTCAAGAGATTCAGTTTACCATTCGCTATGAAAAATCTCGGCAAGCCAATTTTACTAAAGTAAATCACCTTAGTGCTTTTGAAAACATGTACCAATCTACTCTTTTAAACTACGAAGCACAAAAAACTAGTCGCGAAAAACCTAAGTATCTTATGATTGTCGATAACTCTCTTAGTTTAGCCGCTGCTTCTATCTCCGAGTGGAAAGAAAGTAATGGCTACGATGTCAAAGTTGTTTCTCTTTCAGAAGTAGGAACTACTACTCAAAAAATCAAAGACTTTGTTAGCAAAGAATATCAAAGTAGTGGACTTTCTTACCTTCTTTTAGTGGGCGACGCGGATACTATTCCTGTCTATAATTGGAGTAACAATCCTAGTGATTACTGGTATAGCTGTATTTCTGGTGATGATATGTATGCAGATATTGCCGTAGGCCGAATTTGTGCTAAAAATGAAGCTCAAGTCAAAACTTATCTTGATAAAATGAGAGCTTACGAAGGTCATAAAAGCAATGGAAAAGATTGGGCAGTAAAAGCTCTTCTCGTTTCTCACAAAGAACGAGCTCCTCAAAAATATCATGGCTGTATAGAAGAAGTGCGCAAAGCGAACTACAAAAACAAAGTTCTCTTTTCTATTCGCCACGGAGTAGAGTCGAGCAGCAAAAACGCTGTCATAGAAGGCGATATTCGACAAGGTCGCGGTATTGTCACCTACCGAGGGCACGGACAAGCGACAAATTGGTCTCACTGGAACGGAAGTAACTTCACTAGCTTAAACCTATCCACCTTGACCAACTCAAACTACCCAGTCTTCTTTAGCATTGCCTGCTGGAACAGCCGAATCGACGGAGCAAGTGAAACCTTCGCGGAAGCCGCTATGCACCAAAAACACGGAGCCAGTGCTTTTCTGGGAGCAACGCGTCCTTCTTACACCACTCCAAACCATGATTTCTGCAAAGAACTTTTCCAAGCAGCTTTCAACCAAAGCATTAGCTCAGTGGGAGATATTTCTAATTACGCCAATGCCCAGTTGATCAAAAAATACGGATCTTCCTCTTACGCTATGTCTAATCTAAAGATGTATCTATGGCTAGGTGATCCTTCTCTTCGAGTGCATGTGGTTAAGTAATTTGATTTTCGGCAGCACTGCTGTTGAAATAAGAAATTTCTTTTTATGGTCGCGTAGCACAATGTTCCCTGGAGGGCGAGGCTTATCTGAAACCGTTAAAGAAAAAGATCATCGAGAACCTTTCTCAGCACCATGTTCCCTGGAGGGCGAGGCTCCTGCCGAGCAGGGGTTGTGCTTGGTTCCTGATATTGTAATCTTGGCACAACCCCGGCGCGGCAGGAGCCTTGCCCTCCACTCGGCAGGAGCCTCGCCCTCCATCCTCGCACGGTATTTAGGGTCGTTTTAGATAAATTAAAACCCCCTGGCTACGCCCCCACTGCTCCACAAAAAACACATCAAATTCCTACTCCGCTACTTCCCGGTACTGCAAAGAATACCATCCTTCTATCTCTGGGCTAGCTCCCAAAATACGAACATGTACCTGTTCCAAAGAAGTTTTAATCTGCAGAGTCTGCTTTTTACTCTCTCCTAGAATTTTGTTCTCTGAATCATAGACTTCCAGATGAATTCCTTCGGAGGAGCAACGCATCTTCATTTGCACTTTTTTATTCGCTTTCGGGGAAAGATGAAGAATAAACCAATCTTCGTCTTTTTTTCCGAGATAACTTACTACTTTAGGTAGTTTGAGAGGCTGAGCCAAGGAAAAATCGTTGTTTGGTTCGTAGCTATTTTTTTGGTGGGTAGTTTGGGTTTTCATTTCGATTACCACGTTGTAGTCTATTTTCTTTTTTGTCGCTCCGTTAATTCGTATGTAAAGGATTGTGCCTCTCTTTGCAACAACTTCAACAGAGCTTTTGTTTTCTTTGACCTTGCCTACTTTGAGCTTTCCTTTTGCAGCGTCGTGGAGCTCTAGATGGAGAGGTAAGGTATCTAAACTTCGAACTTCTAAAGAAACTTTGGCATCTCGGTAAAGATAAATCTTAAACCAATCCTCATCCCCCAGCCTTAATGATCCATCCCAGCTAAGCTCTTGCATTAAGCGAGCTTCTCCTTGCTCGTTGTTGGGCTCATAACGATCATCAATGGCTTCTTTAGATTTTAGTTTTCCTTGTTCTTGAGCAACAAGTTTTACTTTCAAGTCATAGTTGTTATTACCCCCTTTATAACTGGAAATAAGAACATAGACAAAATCTGTTTTCTCGACTTGCCGCTGGATTAACTCTTCATCTCTCGAGGTATTTGATTCTGCCAGTAACTTCATATGCTCATCGTAGAGACTAAGATCTAAATCTCCTTTAGAAAAAGAAGCTTTCAAGCGAAGATCTATAGTTGTGGGCCCTGAAAGAAGAACTTTAAACCAATCCTCTTCTTTTTTTCCTAAAAAACCGGAGTAGCTCCCTTCTGAAATTAGGTAGGCTTCTTGAGAGGTATTATTTGGTTCATAAGGGTCTGGAATGTCAAAAGCCTTTTCTTTTTGGGAAAGAAATAGAGCTGAGGATAGAGCTAAGAAAAAAAGAGCCAGGAACACCAAGATTAGTCCATAGCGGTTTTGTCCAGATTTTCCTCGAAGACTACGATCCACGATGGTTTCGTCATTAAAACTATCCGGGCCCAGAAAGACTTGCTCAGAGTTACTGAGATTACTGGGTAAAATACTTTCGATGTCATGAGAAAAATCCCTTGCACTTTGGTAACGATTGTTAGGATTTTTCTCCAAGGCTTTACGGCACAAAGGAGCACATAGTCTAGCAAGGTGACCATCTTTTCCGGCCCAGATATCTTTATTCAAAGAAGGTATTTTTTTGTGCAAGGTGGCATACATCAAAGCGTTGACCTCATCACAGAGAAAAGGCGGACGTCGATTAAGAATCTGATAGAGAATTACCCCTAAGGCCCAAATGTCAGATCGGTGATCTACTTTTTCAGGATCTGTCCATTGCTCTGGTGACATATAAAGAGGAGTCCCTGGACTAAAACAGGTTTGGGTAATTCTTTGCTGTTGCTGCCCACACCACTTAGCCACTCCAAAATCAGTTATCTTAGGCACCATGTTGTGAGAAAAAAGAATGTTTTCGGGCTTAAGATCTCGGTGGACAAGGCCTTGGTTGTGGGCAAAATAAAGACCTTCTCCTATTTGCTTAAGTCCTTCTAACATACTGGCAAGAGGTGTCTGTGGATGATAGATAAAGTCGTGAAAATTTCCTCGGGGCAAGTGCTCCATAATAAAAAAATACTGAACGGGATTCGCGGAATAAATCCGCACAATATTGGGATGATCCAAAGCTGTTTGAAATTCTCGGCAAAATCTTTTTTCGGCAAGTTCTTCACTTTGATTGGAGAGAGGTTCTAAAATCTTAACAACTTCAAAACGTCCTTCTGTCCCAATATTTTTGTTAAGAATTTTCCAAACTATGCCCTGACTTCCCGAACCAATTTGCTCTACATATTCGTAATCTTCAGGAAGTTCGGGTAAATTTAGTTCGCTCATAGAACTAACCTTTTTTTATCTAAGTTTTGCTGATTTTCTTGGTGCCAAGGAAAAACCAGAAAAACAACCACCGCCATAATAGCAGCGAGAATTCCTACCAAAATAATATTGCGAAGCCTCAAAAAAGGAACCCTTGCTTGCAATTTGACATGAGGATAGTTTGTGACAAGCCCTAGAGTAATTCCCCCATAGGCCAAAGGAACAAAGGAAACTAGCTTTTCTTTGTTTGAATAATATACTTTCCCTTGAACCCCTTTATGGTTTACACTCTTTTTTAGAAGCTCCCTAAAACTGTTGTCCTCGGTCTCGTATTTTTGGATAGAAACCTGAAGGTCTGTTTCTTGCCAAATAGCGTTAGGAAGAGTGTGTTCAGGATGTGCAATAACAAAATTTTCTTCGTTGATTAAAAAGGCTCGCCCCGCATCTCCTGCATCAATGGCTAAAACTTCATCTTGGATTTTTTCGAGTAAAATATCAACACCGACCACTCCTATTCGTCTTCCTTCGTTTTCAATTTTATAGACAGCAGAAATAATTACTTTACCCGTTGTCGCATCAATAAAAGGGGTGGTAAAAACAACTTCTTGCGCAGGAGAGTCTTGGGCTACTAAGTGCCAAGGACGCTTGCGTGGATCGTATTCTTTTTCGAGAGGTCCGTGGTAAGGATAAGTTCGATGAACTCCACTTTCAAACCCCATATAAACCCAAAGTGTTTCCGGCATTGTTGCATACATAGGGGCAAAAATCAGATCTAAGTCTTTACTCCACTGAATAGTTTTTTCTACTTCCTCTGACCAGTCACCATAAGAGAGAGCATCAGGAGCTTCTAAGTACTCTTTAGTATCGTGATACCCTTCAGGAGCCACTTTAAAAGCCGAATGGTAAAAAGCCACATGCTGCCTATGTTTTGAACTATACTCTAAATTATCAGGAGCGGGGCGAAACTCCGGATCGTGAAAAAAATTCTTTCGAGAGGATGAGGACGGAGACAAAGCCTGTTTCTTGGCAAAAGCCCCGGTTGTTTTGACGACAGACTCTATTTTATGTAAAAAAATATCAATGGAAGAAGCGTGTTCTAGAGCTTGCTCGTGCAGATTTTTTTCCATTTGCTCCTGATAGTCTTTTTCCAAAAGAAGAAGGTTTTTCTTTTGCCAAGACCATAAACAAAAAAGAGAAACCGTGGTAATTGCTAAGGAAGCTAAGATGAGCAAAAGAATCAGCCTTTTTCCGAAAAATTTCATAGACTAATTCCTCCTGTTTTTTTGGACTCTTTAGTTGCTGATGATAAAAAGAGGTTTAATCGCCAAGCTCCTAAAGCCGTAATGAGAAAACCCATTCCCGAAGCAATCATAACCGGCCAAAGCAAACTTAGTTGCTCTGAACCTTTTTTCGGTTGCCCGGTGAGATCCTTGACCGGAACAACAGAGGCAAAAAAGAGGGACGACTGAGCAATAGGTTGCATCACAACTATCTTCTTTTCTTCCCCATAAGGAACAATCCCAATAGCGGGTAAACCACGAATAACTTTATCTTTCAGAGCAATAAACTCAGAAGCGTTTGTTTCTAAGTCTTCGATAGATACTCTCATGCTATCTTCTTGCCAATCACCAGGCGCTTGGTTCAAAAAGCTGGGATGAAGTGCTGTCACTCCGCCTGAGTCAAAAATGAAATTGTAGCTGTTAGGAGAAGTTTTGAAAGTTTTCAATTTTCCAATAAGCTCTACTAAGGAAACATCTGCCGAAACCACTCCAATAAACTTCCCTTCCACAGTAACTGCTTTAGATGCCGCCATTACCATGCCTAATCCATTAGCATCGACGTAAGGCCAAGACCAAACCACTGATTTTCCAATTTTAAAGAATTGATAGTATCGTTTCATCGCATCGATTAAATCTTGTGAATCTTGGACGTAAACATCGGCACCTTTGTTCTGTCGAGCGATGTTTTCTAAAAGTTGGAAATCCAACTGGGTGCCCAATCCAAAAACAAAAATACGAACCCCAAAATCATTCTTTGCCAAAATATTCTTCTGAATAGCTTCTCGATTCTTTTCTCCTGCGGTGGCCTCTCCGTCTGTCATAAATATAACAACAGGAGTTCGGCTACTATTTCCCTGATTTTTTAATATATCAAGAGCTTGAGAAATGGAATCATTGATATTAGTTCCTCCCTTAGCTTCCAAGCTATCGATATAGCGGACGCATTTTTTAACAAAAGCTTCCGTCGCAATTTCTAAATTAGGCTGAAAAACCTTCACAGTCGAAGAAAAATGAATTATGGTTAGACGATCTTGAGGACCTAGAGTTTTGAGAACATCTTCCATGGCAGTTTTTGTGTTCCTCAGGGGCACTCCCTTCATCGAGCCGCTGGTATCAATGACCAAGACAACGTCTTTACCTCCGCTCACCGCCCCGACATACCAAGAACGAACCCGAGGATCGTAAGTCCGAGCTTGGTAGCGATGCCAAGGAAAAGAACGATGAAAGCCTTTTTCATAGCCCATGTACAACCATTTATGCTCAGGGTATTGCTCGTAGAGTTCTTTCCAAATGATATCCATTTTTGCAGTATCTAAAATAGCTTCCTTCATATCTAAATCAAGATGATCAAAAGGCTTTTCTACTTCTTTGCGAACCCGCAAATAGTCTTTACGATAGTTTTCTAAAAAAGCGGAGGGAGCAATTTTAAAACACGAATTTTCCTTAGAAATCAAACAGTTGTAGGTTTTGTTTTCTTGGGTTTTTTGAGGAGTTTTCTTGCTAACCTCATCGTTGTGGTAGTAAGATTCCGGAAGCGGAATATGAGGATTTTGCCAAGAAAGTTTAGAGAAAGTTGCCGAAGCTTCGACAACAGATTTAGTACGAGCCATAATAGAAGAGAGCTTTTTAGCCTGTAAAGCAGTAATTTTTCGTAAGTGATTTTCTAACTCTTTCTCCATCTCTGGAGGAAGAATCGGCTCTTTTTCGAGCAGAGTCAATGATTGCACAATAAAACAGCTCAAAACAATATTGGCAATCAAAAGGAAAGGTAGCAAGATTTTTGTACTCATATTTTTTTCCCAGAATGTTACTTTTCCCGTCATGATACAACAAACGAGGCCATTCGTCAACGAAGTAGCACCAAGAATCAACATAGAAAAAACAAGAAAACCTCCTGTATCCTTCCCTTTTTATTTTTTTTTGCTATAATTAGGGCCTGTCCTCATTCAGCCTATTTTTTGTATTTTTTTTAGCGATAGTAAGGGACTACCTTGAACTCAGTATTGTTAATTCGTACGATGTGCTGAATGAGAACATGCCCTTACGGGTAATACAAAAAAAGAACACTAACAGTTCTTGTTATTAAAATTGGATAAAAGGGATAATTCCCTTAGGGAGGTTACACAATGAGAACAACACTATTTCTTGTTCTGGCTCTTTTTCTTAGCTCTTGTTTCTTATCTGCGCAAGAGTCTGGTTCTTTAATTATGCTGCGCTGTGATAAGGCGCAAAATACATTTCTAGATTCTCCTACAGAAATGAATCTAGGCACTTTACAAAAGTCTTTTGATCCTCAAGCAGATACAATCATAATGGTTCATGGCTTCCATCATACTTTTGAAAGCGCCCAATCTACTTACCAAGAAGTTCAAAAAATTCTCCAACCACAATTGGGGAACTTAAACTTTGTAGGGTTTAGTTGGCCTTGTGATCTACTCCTAGATTTTGGCAAAGGAATGAAATATGCCAATACTGCTTCTCGCTATCTAACTCATGTGATTTCTCAGGTTAATTCCTGGTATGGCAAAAATGGGGGAAAAATTCACATAATGAGCAGTAGCCTAGGAAACAGAGTCACTTTAGGGGCTCTCAAAAGCAATGAATCTCGCTATGTTAACTGGGGACATTGTTTTAATTTTGCTCCTGGTGTTCACCAAGACGTTTACTTTAACGAGTTCAACAAAACAAATCTACTGCCTCAAGAAAATACAGTTTTCTATGCTTCCAATGATTTTGTTTTAAAGTATCTCTATGCTTTATATTACTGGGCAATGGGGCGAGACGACCTTTCTCAGCTAAATGGCTACCAAGAGTGGAATCAACTTGCTCCTGCCGAAAAAATCGAGTATATGCAAAACTTAGACTCTCGCCGAGAAGTGAGCTCTGCTCCTCTTAATCAATTTAGTCAATTTGATACAGAACTCCTTGCACAAATAGACCGCGCTAAGAAAAACGCCATGGGTTTAGTGGGAGCAGACTTAGGAAGTCCTGTTGTTGTGGAAAACGTAGAGAACATCAACGTTACCAAACTAGTAAAACGCCATAGCTATTGGAAAAACCCTAAGGTACTTGAAACCGTAGTAAAAAAACTTAAGTAAATTCTAAAACTCTTCCAAGGGAAGGGTTTCTGAGTAACTAACCAGACCTTCTTGAGCCATCTTCCGAGCCTGCTCTCCTAAAGAAAGAGTGGCTTTCTCCTTTACATATTTTTCTATTTTCTTGCTCTCAGGGTAAGAACGGAATAAAGCGTAGAAAGAAGAATCGCAAAAGAAGGTTTGGTAAATGCTTTTTTCTCCTTGGTATCCTGTGTGATAGCAATGAGAACAGCCTTTCTCTCGAAATGGATAGTCCAAATCTCCCGTCGCCTCCTTACATTCAGAGCAAAGTATCCGCAAAGAAAAAGTTCGACAAACTCCTTTCAGGGCAGCCATTACAACATAAGGCTCTATTCCCATATCCAAAAAACGGAAAAAAGTTCGAGTAATATCGCCTGAAAACAAGCTAGCAATAACCTTTATCCCTTCTCGGGAAGCTCTTAGCGCTATCTCTGCTGCTTCAATAGAGCGAATATCTCCCAAAATAATAAGATCAGGATTGGTCGGTAAAACATTACGCAAAAGTCTTTCGTAAGAAAGCCCAATAGCAGTATTGACATGAAGCAAGCTAGCAAAGGGATAGTCTTGAGGAAAGTACTCGTCAATAGCAACAACTCTTTGTTCTGGAGAGAAAGCTTCCTGAGCCCACCCATACAAGATTCTTTTCTTCTGCTCTCCTTGGTTTCCTGTCATAATGAGCATTCCCCCCGGTTCTTTGGCAAAGGCTTTGAGTTGACTCTGAATAAGCGGAGGCATCAAGGTACTCTCTTGAGAGAAGTTTTTTCGAGAAGCAATGGGGTAGTGCAGGTAAATTTCTTCCCCGTTTAGGGTCGGTAAAGTTCGCATAATAACCGAAAAGGAAGGATCACCTCGCCTTAGAGAGCCTACTTGGGGTAGTCTTCGCTCTGCAATATCCATTTGAGCGAGTATCTTTAGGCGTGTGGACAAGGGTTTGTGTAGCAAGTAAGGAATCACCGGAGAGTCTTGTTTTACCCACTTTCCCCAGAGGCGTGCGTAAAATTGTATTTCTTTTTCTCCAGGACGTAAAAAGAAATCAGAGGCATTGAGTTCCTCGCCCTTTTGCAAGATTTTCTCTGCTAGTCGAATCACAGGAGAAACATCCTCTTCTTCCCAAGAATCTTCTTCCTCCGTGAAACTATCCAAAAAATCTAAGGGTTCTTCTTTTTGAGATTTTTCTTCTGGAAGTGAAGACAAAAATTCTAAAGAACGTAGGACTAACTTTAAGGCAAGAGGAGAAATTAAAATCAACTCAATCTCTTTGCCTAAAACAAAACGTAAATCATCCCAGATCAAAAGATCTTCCACTCGGCTAATTCCAATGGTAATTTTTTCTTCCGTTTCTTCTAAAGGCAAAAACTGATACTTCACAATGAGCTCCCTATCAATGGGAGAAGACCAATGGATTTTCTCATTTTGCCAATCTCGGTAAGGTAGATTTGTTTTTTCAGACAGGTAAATCAAATATTGCTCTTCGTCCAAAAATTTTAAACGCAAAAGAGCTTCCAGCATACTTTCATCTTCTCTAGGTCTGCAACCATCTAGGTTCTCTGCCGAAAGAAGTTTTTTTTCGATTAACTCTTGTAAGATTTTTTCCATCTTTCTTTTCCCCTTTTTTCTTTGTATAATAGTTTCTAGACAATAGAGTTTTTGAATTTTTCTTTTTCAAAAGGAGAACTGCCATGAGTTCATTCATATCGCGAGTGGGGATAACACTATCTATCCTCGTCATCATCAGTATTTCACTTAGTGCGCTGCCTGTCGTAACCTTTGAAGCAGGCTCTGCTCCTGGTTTCAATCCAACTACTTCTGGTGGAAGTATTGCTATTAACAATCAATTTGCGGCTTCTCACGGCGTAACTTTTTCGGGTACAGGAGCAGACCCTATTTTGATTATCAAAGGGGGCACTTCAGGGACAATCGCTTTTTGTGGCCCTACTTGTAATAATACATCTAACTTTGTTAATCTAAGTACTTTTATGCTTATGGCAAATAGTAATAGCCTAACCATCAATTACCTAAGTCCCGTTGCCCAAAGTCTAGGAAGTATCATTGACATTGAAACCACCGAAAATGCTACCTTTACTGCTTTTGATGCTTCGAACAACGTTTTGGCAAGCCAGACAATCAACTCCAGTACCCCAGGGGCAGGAGAAGGATCTAGCGTTCAATGGGATCTAAATACGGGCATTAATAATATTGTCCGTGTTGAAGTCACCGGAAACTTGGGTGGACACGCTTTCGATGATATTGTCGGCCTAGAAGCGACTGTACCAGAACCAAGCTCTCTTGCTCTTCTTTTTCTAGGTATCTTTGCTCTTGGTGGCAGACGTTTTCTCAAAAAGTAATTTTCTCACTCAAATAGGACGGATTCTTTCTCTAAAAAGTCCGTCCTATTTCACCAAGCGTAACCCCTCTCCTGCCCAAAGAATATCTAAGGCTCTTAGATCCCAGTTTTCTCGCCCGATGGCCGGGTCTCCTACTTCTATCTTATCATCATCTAAAAATTTAAAAACAACCACGATATGAGTTGTCCCTGGAATCCATCCCCATTTTTTCTCAAAATCAGGATCTATTTTCGTCGAAGCTTTTAAACCAACAACAATTAAGCAAGGCCCCTCTTCAACAAATTTTTTCAGAGTAGGAAGATCGACAGAAAAAATTTCTGTTTTCCAAGGCGTTTGCTTTGTCTTTAAACTAAGCCCGCGGTATATGCCATAAAGAGGAGTTCCCTTGGTGCTAGTTAAACAAAGATTGATCATTTCTTGCTCTTTACTTTCGATACCATAATACTGTAAAAGAGTCGCGGCAGAGGCAGGAGCACAATTAACAGGGGTGGACTGGAGTTGAACGCCTTCTTTATCATAGTCAAAAAGGCTAGAGGAGGGATTCAGGAAAAAAATGAGAGAGCTATAAACAGAGAATCCAAAAAAGAGTAAAAGATAAAAATACCGCCTACGGGGAGGCATTTGCTCATAGACAAAGCCACAAAACAAAAAAAGGAGAGGAGGGATGGCATTACCCAAGACTAATATATTGGAAAAAGGAAAAAGCTGGGCCCAAAGAACGCTATGATGAAGAAAATAGAGGTAGGCTAAAAAAACAACAAACGCTCCTGATACCCAAATTATTTGATGACGAGAAGTTTTATTTTTGAGGAAAGATCGCGCGAGATAAAAAAGTACAATCGTAATAACAAAGTTAATTAGAGCACCTAAATAAAGATCGGTCATTAGGATATTCCTTTTATCAGAGCGTTAAAAAAGAAGTCGGATATGCTCTCGAACTCCTCTTTAGGATTATCTTTTTTGTCTAAACTTCATCGTAAAATCATCGTCTTGAACGCTACACATTAATTTAGGATGATTCTTATATTTTCGCCACAGCTTGCCGATAATCTCTTCCTTTGCCATGAAACATCGGCCTAAGTACATGCCTTCTCTCTCCAGGTGAGAGTACTTAACGCCGTAGCATTCTTCGTGGTTAGATAGTCGAAACAGTAGATTAGCCAAAAACTCTATATCCGTGGCGACAAAGCATAGTTTTTTATTGGCATATTTCTCTCCTCGTTCTTTTGCTTTGCCGTCTCGGCTCATATAAAAGCCTTTTTTTTCAAAGTTTTTTGCTATTTCGCTTATAGGAATATTATCCATAACATCCACTCTTTCTTGCAATTACTATCCAAAAGCAAAGCTAAAGATCAACATGCTGTATATATTGTACAATAACATAAACACATAAGCTTAATCAAAAAAGGCTTAAATTGGCAACAAAATAAGACTTTTTCAAATATTTCGTAAGAAAAAATTTAAAAAGGCTATATTGTCGCCAATATTTTTCAGGCAAATGCGCATCCTTCTTTTATTATCCACATTATCAGAATACAGTCAATGTTTTATCAAACTGTAGTCATGCTGGGTCGAGTAGAGTTAAATGGTAAGGTCGTTTGTGCTGGCAGTTGGGATAGTGATGCTCAGCTTTGTCAGCCTGCTTATCGCTGTGGGTGGTTATCAATACTTGTGATGAGGCGGTTGGGTTTCGAGTGGTAATAGGCTAGTAAGGGAATGTCAATCGTTTTGCACCAGGATTGGTCTACTATGAAGAGATACCTTACTTTGCCGCCAAAATACTTATCGGAGGATTTTGACGTTTTGCCCTATTGAAAATTATTTTCCAAAGTTATTCTTAAAACGCCCCATCACACAAATGCTTAATAATAAATATAAACAAGTGCTCATTTCCGGAATAGAAGCTTCAAAATTAATGGCGAGGTTATCAAATGTCACGTTTTTAGATCCGCTGGTAAAAGGGACAAAAATTTCGAATCCAATACTCTGACCCAACAATGGATTTTGAGCATCAATCAAATAAGTAAATGTCCAGATTTCTATAGTTCCTAAGCTAGGGGTAGGCGTGTTAAAGGTTTCAATGTCAAGTAAACTACCTGCAGCAGTAATTCCTAAATGACCAATATCTGCAAATGGTGCGTTATTTTGATTGCCCACATCAATTGTGGCTTGGTATTCACCTACTTCAAGGATACTGTTAAAAACAATACTATTTGTACCCGTAGTCGTGGTACTAAAACCGCTATTAAAATGAAAAGCTTTACCACCATCAGTAGGAGTAGTTATTCCAGATCCGGCATCCACAAAAGATATATTTGTGGTACCAACGCTCCAAGTTTGATCATCCTCAATACTAGAAGACTCGATAATTGTAGCAAAACTTTGTATTGTAAAACAAAACAAAATGACAGTAGATAAAAGTAATATTAGTCTCATTTTGACAAGCTCCAGTCTAAAAATAGTGAAGAGAAAATATCTAGTCTTTTCTAGTGTATCAAAAATTTTTTCAATATTTCAAAAAAACTTCAAAAAAGGAAAATATTTAACGAAGAAAGCTCTCTGAGCATTTCTTTCATTTTGTGAGAAAAATTTGAAGTTATAGCTTAAATTCTGCTTCTACTTAATTGTAGAGCAGACTTAATTGCAGAGGAAGGGGCTTTCTGGAAAGTAATGGGCTTTTGAAAACTGGGGGTTCATTCCGTAAGCTAGCTGCTTACGCTCTGAAGGTCGGAAACAAATATATTCCTAAAACAAATATTATTTAGTCACTCAGGCTTGAATGAATCATAGGTTAGAGGCCGCCCTAGTCGCTCCAGCAACTAGCTTACTCCATTCACGTTTCGCTTCGCGACACTCCTCTTAATTAGTTCCCCGTTATTTTGCCGGATTTTTTGCTTACCGTGCTGGCCAGCCTAAGATAGAAAACGCTCCCTGGGTGCGCCACGTGCAACTTAAACAATTAAAAACAGCGTTGCCTTGGGCAATACGAGCACTGGACCTACCTCCTTCTCGTTAAGCTCTAACGTGCTTTATCGATCTAAGGCAATAAGTTAAACGGTATGTCTTTTATTCGTTTTTCTCCCTCTTTTGTCCAGTCTACTTCTGCACTTGCAAAGTTTTTATCTTTTTGGACAAATTTTTCGATAATACTCTGATTAACTTTTGCTCTATAGAGTTCATTGGATTCATCGACAAGAAAGGCATACTCTCCATTTTCCTCCGTTGCAGGAATAGCAAAGTAAAGATATTTCAGACAATCTTCACTGGCAAAATAAGTGAATATATATCCTCCTTTGGGAGAAGTATGGGCAGACCAATCCCCAAAATCTCTGGTGCCGTCTTTGAAGTAAATTTGTTCATCGCTGTTAGCGGCAAAGGTGGCTGCACTGGTAGCAAAGGATTTAACCACTCCAAAAGCATAACGCTCTGGAGTTGCTCCGTAGCCATGATTTATATATTCTGGAGCTAGGTAAACGGAATAAAAAACCGCGAGAATGCTTAGAACAATGAAAATTTCTAGAAAGCGATTTTTTTGAGATGGAATCTTTGTTTCTTCCATATTTATTGATCCTTTTGTGAAGTTTTCTACTTAATCATAAAAACTTCCTTATGTTTAAGCTATCTCAAATGGAATTACACTATGTGAATTTTTATTCATAAAATGATTAAGATGAGTTCTTCATTTTCTCTTTATCCTAGAGAAGAAAGTTTTTTTTATTTCATTTTGTGAGAAAATCCCAAGCACCGTTTTTTTTATTTGTGGGTGTCGGGAAAATACAGTTGCATTACTAGAGAGAGATGGAAAAATTAGTATGAACGATTATTTTGCCTCTAGGCAACTTCAGCAAAACGATGAGCCGAGAACTGAGTCATGATCCTAGGTTTTTCGTCTTTCTTAGATTCCTTATTCTCTTGCCAAAGAAAGTGTAACATTATGTTTGCTCCACCACCTCAATTGAATTTGCTAGTCATACGATCAAAAGACATTGATCGGGCAGCAACGTTGTATACTGGATTGTTAGGCTTGCTCATGACCAAACATTCTCATAATGGAGGCGTTGAACATTACACCTCTAATGTGGATGGATTTATTTTCGAAATTTATCCGCTTTTGGAAGGACAAATCCCAACAACTAATACTCGGATAGGATTTTTAATAGACACTGTCGATGAGTACATCTCTGACTTAGTCGCTTCTGGTATAGAGATTGTAAAAGAACCTTATGATAGCGAATGGGGGCGCCGAGCAATAATTAAAGACTGGGATGGTCATACTATAGAGTTGCTAAAAGTAAAATGAATGCTCTGTTAAATAATTTAGATTGGCTCAGAAAAAATTACGCCATCTTTATTCACTACTCAAAAATTAATCCCGCAAGGTAATAACAAAAACAACTTAGGGGCTGAAATAATAGTAGAGAAAATTAATTAAATGATGTAGAATACACGCAGCAAGCGTTTGTAGATAGCCAGGAAAAGGCATTAAAATCTGGCACATCTGCAAGTTTTATATATTCTCCCTTGTCTTGGGAAATAGCTAAAATTAGCATTTTTTTTTATTTTAGTTGAGGAAAAAACTAATGGGAAAAATAATATTTCTATGCAGTGTTCTAGTTTTTTGCTCTTGGGCCCACTGCGACTTAATAGTCGGTGGACTTACCTTCCAAGACAATGCTTTTGCTGACGAAGTTATTAATTCGGGAGGATCATTAACTACATTCGCTTTTGACGTTCCAAATGCAGGTACATTGCCAGAAGTTCTAACCGATACTGATACGGCAACCTTTGTCATTGGTGGCACTAACGCCTTTGTAGAGTTGGGATTTGTAGATAATCTTGTCATTAATGGTAATGGTAATGATTTAGCAATATTTGAACAGGGTGGCTTGGCTGATTCATTCCTGCTTAAAATTAACAACATAACTTTACAAGTGGACACATCTTTTACCGGAGAATTTGCTAGCGACGGACGAGAAATAAATGTCGGACTTGTTGATCTCGATGACTATGGCATTCTTTCTGGAGGATCCATATCTTCCATATTTCTGGATCTAGAACAAATTACGGACGCCCCACCAGCTATTAGCTTAGTAGGTGCTCTCAACTCTGATTCAGTAGTACCTGAACCATCTACTTGCGTATTATCTTTAATTGGATTATTCGGTCTAGCGTTGCGCAAAAAATTGCCGCTGTGTCGTGCCAATATGGAAGGATAGCTGCGCAATTGCAACACTTAGTCCAGTAACCTCTCCAGATAGCATTACTCCCCTTAACTACACACCCAAAATAAAACCAAACACAGTATTACCGCTATAGTTATTCTACAAAATATTTCTCAATTTACGCAAGCACTTCAGTGAAGAGAAACATAGAGAAAATAAAGGGCTGAGAGAGATTTCGTTTCTCTAGCCATTGAAAAGCGAAAGATTAAGTTTTGTTGAAAATAAGGTTTTATCAAACGTAGCGGACAACCACGAGGGTCCTTGCGGACGGCCCTCGTAGTTGTCCCTACATTACATCGCAAGAACGTATTAAGGTAAATCCAATCCCCAATGCCACCCAATTACTTCCTTAGGAAATTTCTGACGTATTCTATAAAAAAAACGTTTCTTTGAGTTCCATACACTGAAAGTGTTACACAACACAGCCCAGGGTGAAGTGAGCCAAAGGCGAACGAGCCCTGGGTCACGAATTGGCCCAAAAATAATATTTGTACCTTTTATCACGAAATTCCCTAGGCTCAGAAAGGCAAAAAACAAAAACCAACGCCTTAACTTAATAACAGTGATCTTTTCCTTACGGGAATGGCATATATGGCCCAAGAAGTGACCAAGGCCAAAATACAATATGTTGAGAGTTGTTTCAAGTATCCGAGAAAAACAATTTTTCCAAACGGTCGAAAAAATTCTTCATCCAAACTTCATTGTGGTAGGGAAATTTGCTAAACTATTCTAAAATTCATATTTAAAATAGGGAAGAAAGGGGTTTTTGTGAAAGAATTTATCGAAAAACAAATCGTATCCTATGAGAAAGTTTCCGAAAAAAAACACGATTTAAAAGCTTGTATGCTCGTAAAAAAAGTCGCTCCTGTTTCTGTGGCCGCTCATTTAGAAATAAGACCCGGAGCATTTTTGGAGAAAATCAATAAAAAACCTGCTTCTAAAGTAGACCTAGTTACTTTGAAGGGAAAACACCGCTACTTGTTTTATTTTCCTGACAAAAGAGAGCAGTGGGAGTTAACCACTAACGGAATTCCTTTAGGTATTGAATTAGAAAGAACAAACGAAGCCATTTTAGATGATTTTGAGAATGGTAGAGCAAATCCTGATGATTTGGTAGTTATCTGGGAGCGAGGCAATTGGGCTCTCTTGGAAAAAGCGAGTTACCAAGGAATGTATTGGGGCCGCAGTTGGCTTCAAAAAATCTTGGCTCTAATCGGGCTAAAATCTTACTATGTTGACCCTGCTTTGCTTTTATATGCGGCCGCCTTATACGAGCAAGGTAAGCATGAGCTAGCTATGATTAAAATTGAAGAATACGAAAAATACTATGCTCAGTACTGGACAACGAATTTCCACGCTCTCATCGACTTTTACTACGCCCAGGAAGATTTAAGAAAAGGAGAAATAGAACAGGGAGTGTCTCTTTTACAAAGGTCTTACCAGTACCATCCTTATGATCGAGTTCTGAAGCAAATGAAATCCTTAGGCTACAACTATAGCCCAACACACCGATGGCAAGGAAATCCATTTTCTCTAGATTATAAGCTTCCCCTCTGTGAAGGCAAAGGAGAAGAGAGTCTTTCCCAAAATATTTCCCAGATGAAGTACCCTCAAGTTTTTATCCTCTGTTTTTTAGCTACCTACCGCGCTAACGGCCCATACAACGAATTCATGTTAGAGTATATTCGCTACCAAAAATATTTCTCTGATTTTATTGCTGGTATGCACATCATTACCATGGAAAAACAACGCCCTCAAGACCGCCCAGATTGGTTTGTCGGAGAAGACTATGCAAGGGGACAAGAACTTCCCTTTCATGTTCTCCACGATATAGAAGGAAAAATTACCTATGCTGTTGATCTAAGTCACAGTCCTTTTTTTCTGATTCTTGACCAAGAAGGAAAAGTAATCCACGAAGGTTCTTGGAACGAACTGGAGTTATGGTCATTACTCGCGCGGAAGTAAGGCAGCCCAAAAAACACACCGAGTGATTTCTTCGGTGTGCTTTTTTTCTTACCTAGAAAAAGAATCGCAGATTTTTAACGAACGAGGTAGTTTTTTCAGACAGCATTTGCTATGATAGAACTCCATTTCCTAAGTTTATCGGCAAATTTTTTCTGGGCTAATTATGCAAAAAATAGGCAACTATAATATTATCAAGCGCATCGCTCGCGGAGGTATGGGAGAAGTTTTTTTGGGGGTTGATACCCGCAACAACGAAAAGGTCGCGGTCAAGGTTTTAAGAAAATTGACAGACTCGGCTCGCAAACGTTTTCTCCAAGAGGTTAGTGCTCAGTCTCGTCTTCATCATGAGAACATCGTCCGTATCCTCAATGTAGGAGTTTATGAAGCAGAAGAAGAGTACGGTAAAGTGGTCAAAAATCTCTATATTGCTATGGAATATATTGAAGGAGATAATTTAGCCAAAATTGTTGCTGATCGGCAAGTCCAAGAAAAACACGCTTTAAAAATCACTCGTGCCATTGCCCATGCCTTAAAATATATTCATGAAAACAGAATTATCCACCGAGACATTAAACCGTCTAATATTTTAATCGATAGCCACTCGCGTAAAGTAAAGCTAACAGACTTTGGCATCGCAAAGATTCTTGGTGAGCATGGAATGACCATAACCGGCCAATCTTTTGGAACTCCCCATTACATTGCCCCTGAACAAATCAACGATGCAAAAAATGTCGAAGCTAGTGCGGATATGTATAGCTTAGGTAGTATTTTATACCTACTTCTAGCAGGAAAACCTCCTTATAGTGGCACTTCCACCATGCAAATTTTAATGTCAAAAGTCCAAGGAGCCCTTCCCCGCTCTATCGAATCCTACTGCCCTAACTTAGCTCCTAGAACCGTGGAGATTCTATCTAAGCTAATGTCAATTGACGCAGCAAATAGATATCAAAATGCCCAAGCTGTCATCCAGGATATCGATACCCATCTTCCCTCCGTAGCAGGTAACAGCACTCGTTATGACCCGAGTCCAGCAAGCGACACTCCCTCGGGAGAGTTTACTGTTGGTACCATAGCAGCTGCAGCTCCTCCTGTTTCAGAAACAATGATCCGAGAGCACACTCCCGCTAGCGGTTTAAAGTTAAAGTCAGCTCCTAACGTCGTTACTTCCGTGAGAAAGAACTCTGTAGATCGTCTAGAAAAAATTGAAAAAAAAGTCGATCAACTAGAGGAGAAACTTCTGGCTCACTTTCAGTCTTTAGATGCTAAACTAGAAAGAATTATTCGACGACTAGGTGGATAGTTTTCATGATTTTTTAGTGTAAAAGAGGCTACGCCAAGTACAAGCACCAAATGTTTACTCAGTTTTCACAAGCGCATTAAATTTCCCCTTGATATTTAAAAAAGCAATAACTATAATAAAAAAGAAAAATTCTATAAAGGATATTTTGTTCTTATATTCTTAACTAAGGAGAGAATTTATGCTTTTAAATAAGAAAAAAGCTTTTACTTTAATTGAGCTTATTGTTGTTATTGCAATTCTGGCAATTCTTGCTGTAGCTCTCATTCCATTGATAAATAACTTTATTGAAAAATCCCGTATCTCTACTCTCATGACAACTGCTGCTACTTTGGAGACTGCCGCCGTTGCTTTTAATGCTGATGTCGCTTCTTTTCCCGATGATGAAGGAGACACCTTCAGTGAGACAGAACTTGTGGTTGATCCATCTAAGGCAAATTGGGATGGCCCCTATCTCAACAGAACGACTGACGGAGTTTCTCCTTGGGGAAGTGAGATGTTTCTAGACAGACTTAACATGGATGTCGGTGATGAAAATAAAGAAGAGTATATTTTTACCTTTGAAGACACTGAAGAGGCTAATGTTCCTGATGCATCAATACTCGATATTGAGAATAAAATGGATGGAGGTGGTGTAAAGGGTTTACAAGTTGGTAAGTTTCAATCCGTAGATGAAGGCTTAATCGATATTGTTATCATTTCAGATGCTTTCAGTGATGAGGAAGATAACAATCCTCCTGAAAAGTAAGACCTGTCTTCAGTTAAATTTTTATGCAATAGTTTTAACTGCTACCCTATGTCATTCCCGCGAAGGTGGAATCCAGTTTGTCAATATATTTCAACGCTTCTGGATTCCTGCTATCAATAAAAAATAAACTTATATAAAAGAATATTTTTATATTCTTAACTAAGGAGAGAATTTATGCTTTTAAATAAGAAAAAAGCCTTTACTTTAATTGAGCTTATTGTTGTTATTGCAATTCTGGCAATTCTTGCTGTAGCTCTCATTCCATTGATAAATAACTTTATTGAAAAATCCCGTATTTCTACTATCATGACAACTGCTGCTACTTTGGAGACCGCTGCCGTTGCTTTTAATGCTGATGTCGCTTCTTTTCCCGATGATGAGGGAGACACCTTCAGTGAAACAGAACTTGTGGTTGATCCATCTAAGGCAAATTGGGATGGCCCCTATCTCAATAGAACGACTGACGGAGTTTCTCCTTGGGGAAGTGAGATGTTCTTAGATAAGCTTAACATGAGTGTCGGTGATGAAAATAGAATAGAGTATATTTTTACCTTTGAAGACACTGATGAGGCTAATGTTCCTGATGCATCTATCCGGGACATTGACAAAAAAATGGACGGAAGTGTTACTTTAGATTCTGGTAAGTTTCAATCCGTAGATGAAGGATTAATCGATATTGTTATCATTACCGATGCTTTTGGTGAGGATGGCGATGGCAATGGTGATGGTCCTCCTCCTATAGGTGATTTACCAAAACCTCTTGCCTAATAGCTTGGCCTACACTCTCGCAAAATATCTTTCTTTGCGAGAGATCAACTCTTCTATTAGTACTCTCTGAGAGACAATTGATAGGCATCTGCCCCCTCAGAAAATACTCCATGCCCACCTAGCCCCAAGAGTCCGCTAGTTTTTCTCCCTTTGCTCCTACTACTATTGTCCGGTGAGCTTCCCCTTGGTAAGGCCATTCTAAACTATTTAGCTGACTGTGAAGAATTTTTTCCGGCACTGGATTCTTTCGTTTTTGGTTACGTCGCCAAAGCTCAGAGGGAGAAAGTTGAATGCAAACTAAAGTGACCAGAGCTTGGTAATCGTACCCTAGCCGGAGAATGCGTTGTCGAAAATCTTTCCGAAGACTAGTCGCATCAATGAGGACAGAGTTCTTTTCTCTTAGATTTTGCTTAATCATTTCTTGGACTTTTTGGAGAACTTGCCCATTTTTGGATTGGTTGCTACGCTCTCCTGTCATTTCTTCGCGAATATCATCTAAAGATATAATATTTTCATTAGATGCATTATGGGCAATCCAAGTTGTCTTTCCAGCTCCACTGGAGCCACAGAGCAAGGTTAGGCGAGCAAATTTATCGCGGTAGCGATAAGAGCGAGCGATGGCTTCTTCTGGGGTATAAATTTTTCCTTTTTCATATTCTTGGATGGCTGAAGCTGTCACCATGTTTTGAGTCTCTGAGGGAAAAGAGGCTAACTCTGCTTGGATTTTTTTCCGCCAAGACTCATAAGGATCTTGTTCGGTAAAGAGCTCCTTTTCTTCTGCGAAAAGACGAAAAAGTTCGATGTATTCCATTTGCTCTTCTAAGTCATTCGCTTTTCTTCCTCGGATATCCGCTTTTTCTAAATAGTAAAGAAGTTCTAAATCTGCTAACCGTGCTAAGCGCTTCCATTCTGGCAAGCGCTTTTCTTTGATAACCAAAAACTTGGGATCATGGTGATGTCCGACCAAGGCAAGAACCGTTTTCATTAGAGAATATGGTAAATCAAGTTGGAGAAGCCGATAAGCTAGATAAGAGCGCCCTTTATCAGCATGACGAGGAGAAACTACACGCATTTCTCCTTTGGTTTCTCTATGCTGGGTCGTGATCGGCTTAGCTATATCGTGAAAAACTGCCGACAAAATCAAAGCGAGCTTCTTTTCTTCACTTAAATGAGTAGCCTCTTCTTCTAAAATTTTATACAACTCTTGTAAAACCATGGAAGTGTGGTTGTAAACATTTCCTTCCGCGTGCCACTGAGGATCTTGCTCTGTTTCCACCAGCTTTAAGAGCAAAGGAAAAAATTCCCCCCACTCTTTTATAAAAATATTTAGAGAGGGTCTTTCCCCCAAGGCAATTTTCTCTAGCAACTCATTCAAATCATCTTCTCCTAACAATTGCTAAGTGGCTCACCTAAGACAACTCGTTGGGCAAAATTTCCTGATGCATCCAGTGTTGGTCGGTTTGAACATGCCCAGCTCTCACCCATTTGGCAACATGCTGAGAAAAATCTTCATAATTAAATCCCGCTGTAGTTCGGACGACATAACCTTCGCATCGTTTAGTATCCATGGACAAAGAAGAAATTTCTTTCTCATCCCAAAGCCCCAAGTAAAGAACTCGTGGAATCACTAAATCTAGTAACTCTGCCCATTCTAACGTTTCCGCCCAACTTAAACAATAATTCTCTTCGTTCCAAATAGAAAACAGATAAAAGTAACTATCCAAACCACTATAGTGGATAGAGTGTTGTGCATAGACATTTTCTCCGCACAATCTCCAATCAACCGGAATCAAGTGAGCAATTTTCCCATGAAGCTGCTTAACCCAATTGCGCGAAGGATGATTTCGACTATCGAGAGAACGAGCATGAAGATGATCAAAATACATTGTCGTATTTTCTCCATCCATCTTCTCTGTCACAACAACTTCTTGCCCCTGCATTTTATCAAAATCCAGGCCATAGGTGTCATCATCTGAGACTCCTGGAGACCAAGGCAAGTGTACAGTTCGAGGGTATTTATAATATGACATATTATTATTCCTTTATCATAAAATATTCTTTCTTTATGAAACAAATTAAAGGAAAATAAGTTCAGAAAAATTTTCCTATTGGAAGAGGAATTTGCTATTCTTAAAAAAAATTTTCTAAAATTTACTCAGGAGAATACATCTATGAAGGGTTTTGTCGTAAAATTCGATGCAGAAAAAGGATTTGGTTTTATTCGTTGGGAAGGGTATTCGGGAGACGATGCCTTTGTTCACATTAGCAAAATCGAAGGAAAAAAGGTTTTAGAACCAGGACAATCGGTCACTTTTGATCTAGGTCAATCTGATAAAGGGCCGGTTGCCCAAAACGTTGTTCCTGGACGTAAGCGAACCTCCCCTTATATGCTATTTTTTGTCTTAGGAGGAATTGTCATCCTCAGCAGTATCTGGGCCACCGTCCACTATCTAAAAGCTCCTTGGGGGATCTCTTACCTTATAGGAGTTAACCTGGCCACATTCTTTCTCTATGGCTACGACAAAAAAGTGGCCGGGGGAAAAAAACTCCTACGTGTGCCTGAAAAAATCCTCCACCTCTTCACTTTTTTAGGCGGCACTCCAATGGCTTTTTTTAGCCAATCTTTTTTCCGCCACAAAACAATCAAAGGCTCCTTTCGTATCGCTTTCTGGGCCATTTTTCTATTACAAGTATTTTTACTTTGGCAGTTCAGGTTTATGTTTTACCGAGGGGTTTAATTCCGCTCAATAGCATAGAAATAGCCTTCTTGGGTTCCACAGTAAATTGTTTTATCTATAACCAAAGGCTTTTTTGTAGTATTGCCTTCGAGAGAGAACTCCCACTCTATTTTTCTGGTACCGGTGTTAAAAGCGTATAAGGTTTTATTGGCACAAGTAAAATAGAGAAGTTCTTTTTCTTGGACGAGAGAAGTGTAAATGGAATCTTTTGCAGGGATTTTTGCGAGAACTTTCCCGGTGAAGCGATCAAGTAAGTAGATAGACCCGCTCAGACTACCACAGTAGAGAACATTATCGATCAAAGCGGGAGTAAAAACGCCTTTTTGCTCTCCCATTTCATTTTTTTCAAAACAAGCCGTTTTCCAAATATGCTTGTAGGGCTCTCTCTTCAAAGCATAAACATAACCATCATGGCAACCAAAGTAAATAAAATCATCCGTCAAAATAGGAGCCGAACGGATGATTTTACCTACTTTTCTTTTCGAAAGAATTGCGCCCGTCTTTTTGTTAAGGCAATAGAATATACGAGTTGCCCCAAAGTAGATAAAGTCCCCTTCTAGAATGGGACGATTAGCTCCTCTGAGAGCTTGAAATTTGGCTTTCCACTGCTGTTTGCCATCATAAATATCAAGAGCATAGAAGCTATCATTGTGAGAAGAGAAATAAATGCTGCTATCTTCGAGCCAGGGATAAGAGTCTACTTTCCCCATGGTCAAATAAGACCATTTTTTTGTTCCCTTGTTTTTATCTAAGGCATACAAGCTTCCGTCATGGCTTCCCAAATAAATAGTGCTTTTGTTTAAGTTGGGAGAAGAACGAATGGCTCCTTGGCTGCGAAACTTCCAAACTAGATGCCCCGTTTCTCTATTTAGGGCATAGAAGTAGTTGTCGTCTGATCCAAAGTAAACTAGATCTTCTGAGACAATGTAACCCGATTGAATAGCTCCTTGTGCTTTAAATTTCCAAAGGAGTCCTTTTTGATTCAAGCCTCTGTCTACTACTCGGACAGAAAGCTTCTGCCGAACTTTTTTTTCCCTCAAATGCAACTCAACAGTAAGATCAAATAGACCGGCTTTTTGAGTTATCCAAGTAAGAGGGAGATGGAGTTTTTTCTTTTCTATGGAGATTTTTCTCTCATAAGAAGATAGGTTTGTCCCTTTTACTTGAATAATAGGCTCTTCTGAAGAGTTTGTCTCTCCTCTCCAATCGATCTCGAGTAAAACAATCTCTCTCAGATGAAACTCTTTCCTCTCTTTATGGTTTTGATCAACTAAACATCCCCACAAATCAAGAGTTTGCTTGTTTATGCTTTCTGAGAATAAATCAAAAGGAAGCTCTGGATTTGTTTTACTTGTTTTATTTGTTTTACTTATTTTTCCAGAGAGAACTAAAAAAAACAGAGATAGCCCAACTAAAAAAAACACAACCAGCACTTTGTATAAAAAAAAACTAGCCTGTATGGCAGGAGCTCTAACCGCTTGGCCATTTCGAAAACGTTCCAAATCTTCCATCATTTCTAAGGCATTTTGGTAGCGTTGAGATTTTTTCTTGCGCAAAGCTTTCCAGCAAATTTTTTCTAAGTTTCTTGGAATTCGAGCTTGAACTTGAGAAGGAAGAGGAGGTTCTTCGTTTTGGATTTTGTAGAGCAACTCAAAAGAGGATGAACCTAAGAAAGGGGGTCTTTTTGTCATCAGTTCATAAAGAATCGCTCCCAAAGCATAAACGTCGCTTCGTTCATCCACTTGACGACTACCTGCTGCTTGCTCTAGAGGCATATACTGTAGAGTCCCAAGAATCATACCACTTTGGGAGAGTTTTTCTTGGGATCCTCGAATCTTGGCTAAGCCAAAATCCATAACCTTTACCTCTCCCTCTTTGTTGATCATGATATTATCGGGCTTTAGATCTCGATGGATCACTCCTTCTTTATGAGCATAAAAAACTGCTTGGGCCACTGTTTCAACAATCCTAGCGATTTGCTTAAAACCCAAAGAATGGTTTCGAGAAAACTCTTTGAGAGAATTACCTTCGACAAAATCCATAGTAAAAAAAACTTGGTCTTTTTCTCTACCTATATCAAAAATATGGACAATGTGAGGATGGCGAAGTTTAGCCGTTGCTTTAGCCTCTCGTAAGAAGCGTTTATAGTGATGTTCTTGATTTAAGCTATCGCTGTTAAGAACTTTAAGGGCAACAAAACGATCTAGGTGAGTGTCAAAAGCTTTGTAGACTGTTCCCATTCCTCCTTGGCCCAATTTTTGGCAAATGAGGTAGCGACCAAATTTTTCTTCTGGATTTAAGTCTTGTGGAGGAAGCATTGGTACTCTGTTCCTTTTTGCTAGGTTATCAAAAAATCAAAAATTTTTGATAACCCACTTTCTTATTTGTTCTTTGTTTTTCTTTCTGACAAAACCTTCTCCATTTTCTTAGAAATCCGTGTTTAAACCTTGATTTCCTACAAAAAATGGATATAAAAGATACTCCAACACATAAAGCATTTGCGAAATTCTTGTGAAATGAGTACAACTTATGAATAGATATCACATACCTCAAAATTTTTCCAGATATTTGTTAGCTTTTTATTTGCTTTGTTCCATTTTCCTTTGGGGGCAAGACAATTTATCTCCCCAAGATTTTCTGGAGAAAGCTCTTTCTCAGAATACTAAAAAAGAGAATGCTAAAGAAGAGAATACTAAAGAAGAGAATACTAAAGAAGAGAAAGCTTTGGCTGCTTTGGCCAAGGGACAGTTCAAAGAGGCGGCAGAGGAATACGAACGATTAGCCCAGCAAGATCGTTCTTCTTTCAATAAAAAGGGATACATTCAGAATATTCGCAAAGCAGGAAAGGCTTATGCCCAAACTACCGACTGGAAAAAAGCAGTTCGTTTGTTCACAGAATCTTTATACTATCATGAAGATGTCAGAAAAATAGAAGAAATGGTTCAAGATCTCCAGCAAATTGATCGCATTTACCAAAAGCAAAAACGAACAACTGAAGCTGTATTGTTTTGGGTAAATAGTTCATGGGAAATGGCCTACGAAAAAACTTCATCAACAAATCATTCTAAAACTCGCTGGGACTGGATTTGGAACAGTATCCGTATACTTCGCGACCATGCTTTAGAACTGCATCCCCAAAATGCTCTGATCTACCAACAAATTGCTTCTCGTTATCTTAGACAGATAGCTACTCCCTCAGAGGATTCTTTCTTTTTGTTTTATCAGAATGAACTTTTCCGCCAAATGAATCAAATTTTAGATGGTATGGATACCTTAGATGACCTTTCTCAAAGCCCTGTCAGTAAAGAAAATCTCTGGAAAGACAAAGCCATTCAAGCATTTGATCAGTTTACTCAAGCCCAAGGTATTTCTCTGTCAGACTGGCTTTTAGAGCAAAGAGAGTTGTCCTTAAGATCGTTCTCTTCTTTTAGAATAAGTCACCCCGCTTTGGAACTGAGAAATTTTTTGCGCTATATTCACCTCAAGCAAATTTTAAATTTTTCAGAAAGTAACCTAGTAGAGTACATAAAGAAACAAAAAACATTTTCTTTTTCCTGGGGAATCGCTCTTCAACAAGGAAAAACCAATCTTCGGCGATACTTGAAGAGAGAACGTCTCTGGCTTCTCTTCCGATTAACTCCTTTTGGGATGAAAAAATTAGAAAAACAATATTATCCTGTCGACTGGCGGCTGGCAGCCTCCCATTCTCTTTACTGGTCAGACCAAGGAAGGTACGTTTCAAAAGAGTCTTCCTTAAAATTAAAAGAAGATATAGAGATATTACAGGTAGCTTCTCTAATGCAGTTTTTCCAATACGGTAATTTAATACCAGAGCGACAACAGCTATCTTTTCTCCCTAACTTTGATCGAGTATCCTATATAGAAAAATTGCTCGAAAAGAGTTCAAAGAAAGTACAAAAAGAACTCTATGAAGCTTTTCTTCATCAAGTGATTTGGACAAGCTATCTTTATGGAAAAATACCTCTGGCAGAAGAGTATTATAAGACTCTTCAACTTAAGTTCCCTGAATACTCTAAGAAAAAATTAATTCAATATCTGGAAGCTAGAATTCTCCAGAAATCTAATCCGAGTCCCCCTCAAAGTGGCCGCATTGTTTATAATTTTGTTCGCATATACAGAACCCATCTCCCTCAAGTTTTTTTTCCGCAGATTAGCCCAACGGATTTACTTATGTGGCGTACTTATCTTTCCAATAGTACAGCAGTGCTCTATGAGCAATACAAAAAGTACCAAGCTACTCAAATGGGAAAACCACCCCACAGCATAGTCCAAATTCAAAAGCTTGCTTTTCGTGAATTTAAAAGAGAACTCACGGCTTTACTTGGCCCAAACTATACTAAAATCTATGCCGAGCAATTTGTCAAAGAACTTCCTTTTCTTGCTGATGAGAAGTCTTCGCCGAAGAAAACAACGGATCAAAAAAAGTAATATTTGTGTGTTGTAGGGAATGGTAGTAGCCGTGGGTTGAAACCCCAGGCTTTATTATGTAACCGCTCTGCGGTAGGCACATTTTAATATGTATGTTTTATCCAGTAAGCAGGAAAATAATTTGCAGCTTTAGTTGACGCTAGTGGGTGAGAGAGCTTCATAACTCTTTTTTGCGGTAGGATTACGGGATGTGAGTCTGGAAGGCAAACTTTCATTTGTCTCCCAGACTCATAGTTCTTTTTCAGAGAGTTGTCTTTAACTACTCTTCTTCAGCATCCAATGCTAAGCGAAAGCCAAGAGTAGGATGGAAATAGTGCTCCGATTCTCCCACCCGAAAAGCACATTTCATGCCTTCAGGAGTTAGACCCCAAACATTTCCTTTAATTGTATAGGTAAGCCCGGAGTTAGGAGTTTCTGTATATGTCGAACTCGTCCACTCTCCCAGAGATCCTGCTAGATCATAAATTCCTCCCCAAGGACTAACATCACGAGTTGATCGAGTCATCTCCTCGTTGGTGATAGACATTTCAGCATATCCTCCGACAACCTTAGCTGCTTTTTTCCAGAAAATACGTCCCCAAGGAAAAACTCGTCCGTCAATGCCTCGAGCAGCCAGTTCCCATTCCCATTCGCTAGGCAAACGGTAGAATCTGTCGTCCTGAGAAGAGCGCCAAAGAGTATAGATCTCACAGGCGTATCGTCGAACACCAAAAACGGGCCATTTCTTCCAGCCTTTACTTTTCTCGGCCCATTTTTGACGGGCAAAAACCCCTTCATGATAAACCTGAACTTTACCCTTATGAGGGCGGAGCAAAAATTTGCTATTTTTCTCTTTGTCAAATATTCCCCAAGCTCCTGTTGTTTTTTGAACAAGTATATGAGCCGAGAGAGAGTGCTCGTTCTTTGCAAAGTCAGCCCTTAATTCATTTGACACTTCCCCTGCATTTAAAGATTTTCGGTAGTCTTTATCAAATTCAAAAACTTTACTATAGCCATACTCAAAAAGAGGCCACTGGAAAGTCGCCGGAAAAAGAGGCTTTAACAGCTCTCGAAGTTCTTTTAAATTAAGAGCTCTTCTTTTATGTAAGCTATTTCCTTTTACCATGTCCTGTCGTTCTTTTTTTAATAAACTGAGAGGTTTTTTTGTATCTGGCCCATCCAGAAAAAGATTAAGGAGATGATTCACTTGCTTATCATCTTTCCCCATTTTTTTTCCTTGGAGCGCTAGTTTTTGTGCAAAGACATCAAATTGATGAGAGTTTTTGACAATGTCTTCGAGAAAGGCCGTATACTCACTAAAAGTAACTTCTTTCTCTTGCATATAAATGTTACCTGCTTCTCTCCATTTTACTTCATTTGCTCCCACAGCGTCACCTCCCGATAAATATTTCGTTTTCGGAATGTAAACAAAGCCGGAAGGAGCACTTTGCTGGCGCAAAGTAACGTTAACTTTATTTTCGTTGGGAGTTTCTTTCCAAACTCTTAAGAAATGACGTGAAGGGGAGAGACCTTCTTTCTTTAAGATAAGAACGTAGTTATTTTCTTGTAAGTTCAGCTTCAAAGGAGTTTGTCCTAAAGCTAAATCAGGATCTTTGACCTCTTCTAATTTGGCAATATCAAAACCTGTCGGAGATTTTACCTTATTTAGTTCAGGATCGTAAGCAAAAGGAACTTCTCGATACCAGTTTCCATCTTCTTCAAAGCGGAATAAATAGACGGTTGCCCCAGAAGGTTTACTATCCAAAAGAAAAGTCCGCTCCCTTTGCAAAATACTCAAGTAATCTTTTTTAAAATCTTCCTCTGATACCATCATCTCTATTTGTCGATGAGCACTATTTTGCCAACCTTTGTCGCCCACTAAATAAGCAGCTTCAAAGACTTTTAACCAAGCCGACGCCTGCATTTTTTTGTACTCATAACTAGCAATAACGTCATAAGCCTCTTGATACTGTTGAATGGCTTCAAAAATTTTTGTTCGTATCTCCTCGAATTTTTTCTTGTCGTTCTCTGCTTTTTGTTTCGACTGATAGGAGTTTAGTTTAGAAGTATCATCTTTTTGCATTGTTCCTAAAAGAACATTGGCCTGCTTCAAACTATCATTTCCAGAGTTTAAGTGATGTTCACAATCAGCTTGTTGCACAAAACCATTCCAAAGGAAAAAGAGAGGAATTAAAATCAAAAGAATCGAAGCGACCAGCCAAACTTCTTTTCGATGTTGGTTATAGAGGCGAACTGCTTTATCAGCGACAGTATAATGAAAAGCTTGTACTTCCTTGCCATCAATAAAACTTTGAATATCATTAATCAGTTCATCCAAGGAGGGATAGCGATCTGCCTTAGCAAGAGTCAAACTCTTCCTTATAATTGCAGCGAGCTCCTTGGGAATCATCCCAAAAGCACCTTTCTTAGGAACTTCATTGATTCTTCCCTTTGCCACGCTCATAACAACAGCTAACACACTCTTTTTCTTCTCTACCGTAGGCCGACCAGTAGCCAGCTCATAAAGAATTGTGCCCAAAGAGTAAATATCTGAGCGATAATCGACTTCTGTAGGTTTACCTTGAGCTTGCTCAGGAGACATGTAGCGAGGAGTTCCAGAAACACGACCTGTGATCGTCTGGTAGCCCCCTTTTGATTCCAAAGTACTGGTAGAGTTTTCTGTAAATATTTCTTGTCCTTGCCCAATTACTTTAGCTAAACCCCAGTCCATCACCATAACTTCTCCAAAGCTTCCGACCATGATGTTAGCGGGTTTAATATCTCGATGAATAACTCCCTTAGAGTGAGCATATTTCATCGCATAGCAAATACAAAGAAAAATCTGAAGCTTTTTACTCAAAGACCATTTTTTTAAATCCCACCTAGCCTCTGTCTCTTCTTCTTGATTAACATATTCGAAAAGCTCTTGTAGTGATTTTCCATCAACATATTTCATTGTGAAGTAGAGGTGACCGTTTTCATCTAGTCCCATCTCATGAATAGGAACAATGTTCGGATGCTCAAGTTGCCCTGTAATTTGTCCCTCTTCAAAAAAGCGTTGAGAAAAAAGAGGAGATTGCTGCCCTTCTGGAAGCATCATTTTTGTGGCAACCAAACGATGAATATTATTGTCTCGCCAGAGAACAATTTTTCCCATCCCCCCTCGGGCTAATTCTCGGATAATATGGTAGCGCCCTTTAGGTTTTTCTTCTAACTGAGATCCGTATTGAGGCTCTTCTTTCTCTGTGTTGGAAGCCAACTCTACCCCTGATGACTCTAAACGAAGAAAAGCGTCTATCGTAGTGTGAGAAATATCAGCTAAAAGAGGAACATCATATTCACTCGCTTCGTTTTCCCCCGAGCTTTCAGGGATACTATCTTCTATATTTTCGTTTTGAGATTCAGGTTTTTCTGATTTATTCTCGCTAGGTTTATTAATTTCTGAGTTCTCCGAGTTGCTTAAATCTATATTTTTATTTTGAGATTCAGGTTTTTCTGGCTCTAACATACTATTTTCCTATTTTTTTATTGAGTAAGATCCTGTTATTTATAATTAAGTGCATATATATAACAGAAACTTTCTTTTTCAAGAATCTTTTCTATTATCCATCAAGTGCAGCCATTTTTCAACAGATAAAACGAAATCCCCTGTGCATTTCCTGTTTTTTCTTTGTTTGTTTCCCTAATTTTTATATATGTAAGAAATGAACAAGGGCGTGTCATTATTTAAGTTTTACTTAGTATCTAAGTCCTTATAAAATATAGGAAGACGCGACGAGTGCGCATAGTCTTTTTCTGTAATCGAGGAGCAACGCCCCTAGATTTTGTAAGGGCTAGAGAATGAGTAAAGTTTAAATGGTGACACGCCCAAGTTATCTTAAATTTTCTACTACCTCTTAAGATAATTATTTCCGAAAGGATAAATGTTTGCTATAATTATAGGTGTAAGTAGCCTTAAAAATAACTAGATAGCGCTTAATTAGATTTCCAGGAGCACAACAATGAGAATTGCTTGGTTTTTCCTTTTTTTTTGTAGCTTTGCACTAGCTCAGACTTCCGAAATCAAAATCAACAATGACCAAGGTATTCAAATACTGGTTTACAAAAAGAGCTACGCTTTAGTCATTGGAATGAGCAAGTATACCAAAGGTTGGGGAGAATTACCGGCTGTTGGAGAAGAAGTAAAAAAAGTAAAAACAGCTTTAGTCGAAAATGGTTTCCAAGTATTTTCTGTAATGAATGCTCCTGCTAATGAGCTCAGACAAAAAATAGCAGTTTTTATTAAAAAATTCGGCAGCCAACCAGACAACCGAATTCTCATCTATTTTGCTGGACATGGCTATACTTACAAAAGCGAATACGAAGATGGCTCACAAGGAATCGGTTACATAGTTCCAATAGATGCCCCCAATCCTAAAGCCCACTTGGTAGGATTTCTTGAAAAAGCAATTGCGATGGAATTATTTGATATATACGCCAAGCAAATTAAGTCAGACCATGCCTTATTTATTTTTGATAGTTGCTTTTCTGGATCTATTTTTGACACAAGCGCTGAAAAAAACTCTATCACGGAGAGAATTTCTTACGGCACAGGGCTTCCTACCCGACAATTCATCATTGCTGGCCAAGAACTCGAACGAAGATCATCGGAGAACCTCTTTACAGATGCCTTTATTAAGGCGTTGCAAGGAAGAGGGGATCAAAACAATGATAGTTATCTAACCGCTAGTGAACTGGGAGCCTACTTAGAAAAAACTATCTCTCGCCAATCGCAGGGAGCTCAGAATCCTCAAATCGGAAAACTCAAGAGCAGTCTTTTGAATAAAGGTGACTTTGTCTTTCAACTTCGTCTTCCAAAAATACTATCTGCTAACGAAAAAGAGGATAAACTTCGCTGGTATAAAAAACTAGCTCAAATGAAAAACGGCTATCAAAAGGTTATTCGTTACGATAAAACCTCCGTTTCTTCCATCAAAAAAGTCAAATACTGGGAAAAATTTCTCCAAGTTTTTCGAGAAGACAATCCTTATACCCAAGACGATGAAAAAATGTGCTTTGTAGCTCGCCAAAAAATTGCCGAGCTACAAAAAAAACCGAATATTCCCACTTCGTCAATCAACCAAGGCAGTAGTAAATTTGTTTACTTAAGAACAGAAACCTACACTTGCCAGAATCAAAAATATACTGTAAAAGAATACAAACATGAACAAACTGGTCTTGAGTTTATCCTCGTTCCTGGTGGATCTTACATGCGCGGTAGCAATATTGGGAAAGCCAACGAATCGCCCATTCACAAAGTAAATTTGCAACCTTTTCTTATATCTAAATACGAAGTACCCCAAGTAGTTTGGGAAAAGATCATGGGAAAACAACCTTCGCGCTACCAAAACAATATGGCTCCCGTAGAAAATGTTTCCTGGACAGATGCCCAAGATTTTTGCCAAAAAACAGGACTAACCCTTCCTACTGAAGCTCAATGGGAGTATGCCTGTCGGGCAGGTAGTACAGGCAAGTTTTGTTTTGGAAATGACGAAGAAATGCTCGTTGATTATGCCCATTTTGGAGGTTGGCATGGCACCCAAAGAGTAGGAGAAAAGAAGCCCAATGCCTTTGGACTTTACGACATGCACGGCAATGTTTGGGAGTGGTGCCAAGACTACTTTGGGGAATATCCGACCAATGAAGTTAGTGAGCCAAAAGGCCCAAAAGAAGCGACTTATCGCGTTTGCCGAGGAGGAAGCTGGAATTTTCTGCCCGATGGCTGTCGTTGCGCTTTCCGAGATCGCTTAAGAGAAAGTTATCGTTCGCAATTTGTAGGACTGCGCGTTGTAAAAAACATCAAGTAAGAAAAGTTTTCATAAAAAACTTTTCGTTTTGGAAAAAATATATCATAATCTATCTTGTATGCTTTAGGATACGTCCTAGATTTTATGAATTTTTTAGAGGGGATAGCGTATGCGATTATTTTTATTCTTTTTTTCCATGTTGTTTATAAGTTCTATTCAAGCCCAAATTACGATAGAAGACTTTACCCATAACCCGTTGCAAAAAAGCCTATGGAAAACGGGAGGAAGTCAATCTTGGCAATGGCGAGAAGGCGTTCTTGTTTCGGGTAAAATTGCTGATCAAGAAAAAACTTGGATTGAGTTCACTACCACGACCAAAACAGGTGACTTCACCTTTGAATATCAAGTTTCTTCCCAATCCTACAAAGACGGATTACTTTTTTACATTGATGGTAAAAGACGAGGACGTTTTTCAGGAGTAATGCCTTTACCTTATCCTGAGACTTACAAAATTGAAGCCGGAAAACATACTTTTCGTTGGGTTTACGTCAAAGATCCTTGGGGAACCGAGGGAGAAGATTGCGCTTACATCACAAAAGTGAGCTATCCCTCTCAAGAACGTCCTAAAATCAGCTTTACCGAGGTTAAATATCAGGACAACGAGAGTAACTTTTCTTACGGAAACAGTGATCAAGTTATTAATACTTTTGAGACAATCCGAGTTTTGGGAGAAATCACCAATGATTCCTCTCAAAATTTACAAAGTCTAAAAATAGCTCCGCAACTTCCCCAGGACATATTGCTCATCGTTGCTCCTCAACCAGAGAGTTTAGACATACCTGGCCGAAGTAAAGTCCGTTTTTCTTTCTCTTTTGTTGTAGGGAATCGTTTTACCGAAAAATCTCTTCAATTTCCCATCCTTATTCAAAATTCGTCTCAAGAGATTTTACACAAGTACGATTTTAGCGCTCCTTTTGTGAAAACAGATTTTGCCCAACGTTTTCTGGAAAAGAAAAATGTTTTCCGGGATTCTCAGTTACACTACATATCGAAAGAAAACCTAGATGAATTCATCACCCGCTTTCCGGAATCAGATTTGTTGGAAATAATCTTTCGCTTTCGCTTGGAGTACTGCAATAAATTCCGAGACGCGGTCCAGGAGAAAAACAACAAAGCAAATAGCAATAACAATCGCAAAGCAAATATTCTTCGAGTCGTCCACGAGTACGATGATTTTGTCCAGAAATATCCCGACCGAATGCTCGCCCGCTTGGCCGTACATGAAAACTTTAAGCTCTGCCGCCAGATGGACGATGTCACTCAATACAATCAATTCATTCGCAAATATCCTCAAACGGAGCATGCCCTTGTTGCAAAGGAGCATGTCAAAAAAGTTCTCTTCCAAGACGTTATTTCCGAAAATACAGTCTCTGCTTTTGAAAGTTTTTTAAGTCTCTACCCAGAGAAGTCCGCTTACCGAGAAAGAGCCTTTGAACTTGCTATCGAAAAAGCGATTGAAGAAGAAAAAGCTCTCTTAGATAGCTTAAAAACCGCCCAGCAAATAGATGATCGTATAGGTGAACTATTCCAACAAATTCTTGCCGTGCGTTATGAATACAAAGCCATTGACGATCCTACTGAGAGAATCCAAAAATGTCTCAGCGATACCCGCATCGAGAGAATAAAAAAAATCCTTTTCCAAGTTTACCAAGGAAAAGCCGCTCGTTACCTACTCATTATCGAAACTCTGGACGATCTCCAAGAGCTTAGCTTACAAACCCAAAAATTTCTAGAACAACAACAAAAAGAAATTCTCCAAGCCCTTGATCAACATTTCTTTGCTCTCAACAACAACCTCCAAGAAAATTTCCAATTTTTAGAAAAACAAATACAGCAGATGCAAATGGATCTATCAGAAGAGTTTAGAGCAAGCCAAGAACAAATCAAGATAAGCTTAACTAAAATAGAAGGTCAAGTAAAAGGACTCGAAGAAGGATTAAAGAATCTACATAGTAATGTCGATGCTTCTCAAGGCATGCTCTCAAATTACCTAACAAAAATTGATGGACACCTCGAAAAAATTAGCCACACTTTTATTGAATCCACTCCTCCTCGCAAAGTTCCCGCCCTTTTAGTAAAAGTCGCTGAACGAATTCTATCTCCTAACAATAGTCTCCAGATCCTTAAAGAGCAAACTGCGCCTTTGGAGAATAAAAAAGAAGAAGAGGCCCTTGCCGAAAACGACCTTCTCTGGCCAGAAGAATGGGATGAAGGAAAAAAAACCTATCTAGCACAAGAGGATAACACAAAAGAAGAAAAAAACTCTTCTGCTCCCCCAGAAAAAGCCCCTAACACGAATACTCTTAATAATACTGTTAATTCCACGCAACTTATTTATACAGGTTATCAAAAGCTCTTTCAGCCGATCATAAAATCCTCTACTCCCCTTCATCCCACAAAACCTGATCACACCGAGGTTTTTTTTGTCACTGACCGTGAACAAGAGGGCTACAATTTCACAATCGAGCGATCCTCTAAGAAAGAAAGTACCTTAGGGGTGAGCACAATCTCAAATCCTGAAATAATCCCTATCATTTTTAGAAAAGATAAGTATTTCTACCGTAAACTATTGAAGAGCATAGACAAGAGTAAAAGCAAAGAAGCTTTAGTTTTTATTCATGGCTTTAACGTTCCTTTTGACTATGCGATGTATAGCGCTGCTCAAATCAAAAGCAGTTTGCAATTCGATGGCCCTATCATCGTCTACAGTTGGCCATCTCAAGGAAGTGTCATCCATTATATGGCTGACAAAAACACGGCTTTGTGGTGTGGTTCTCGTCTACAAAAACTTTTCATAGATTTAGAAGAAAAAACTCCTGTTCAAAAAATTCATGTAATTGCTCATAGTATGGGCAATTTAGTCATGACCGAAGCTCTTCGTGAAGTTCAAGGTGAAAGAATCCGTCGGAAACTCCCTACTCGCAAATTTGGACACATTGTAATGGTTGCTCCCGACCTTGATGCTGGACGCTTTCAGCAACGACTGGCTGAAATGATTCAAGTTTCTGCTCAAAAAGTTACTATTTACGCTTCCAGTAATGACTGGGCTTTGTATACTGCAAAAAAACTCCAAAAATATCCTCGGGTGGGGGATGTTGATTTACAAAAAGGCCCTTACGTTATTATTCCTGGAATTGATACCATCGATGCCTCTGTTGCCGAATCATCTTTCATCTGCCACTCTCACCATGAAGACATCCGTGTTTTACACGATATCCAATCATTGCTCCAAGGATTTAAGGTCGGAGATCGGTCTTTAGAAGAAAAAGAGAAAACAGATGGGAGTAAGTACTGGAAGATTATCTTACCCGAAGCGAAGGGATCTTTTTAACGGCATGCCTTCTTAATAGGTAGGCTTTACACCTCTTTACACGAGAGCGAAAAAACACGCATTTAATCTAAATTTCACGCAAAGGCGCAAAGAAAAGCAAAGGAAAATCTAAAAAATCTTTCTGTTGATAAAATTCTCCGAATTTATCTCTTGCCTGGATTCTTTTTCTCCTTGGCGTCTTTGCGCCTTTGCGTGAAATTCTTTTCTTTCTTCAACTTTAAGCTGCACTCTTTTCACTACACCTTAAAAACATGCAAATTTAAATGCGTGTTTTTCCCCTTTATTTCCTCTATCCTTTAGCTTTTTTTTATTCCTATGTGTGGGAAGCCTGTTACAGATGCGGATTTCCCACACAAATGAGTTTGCCCCAAAAATCACAAGGGGGCTCTTGCCCTTCTTGGCGAAGTTTTTCCAAAAATTCTCTTTGGATTTCTTGGAGAGCGAGGATTTTCTTTTTGCCACGGAGAATTTTTCGGTAAAATTCGCTGATCATTTCCATAAGAGAGCTGTTGTCTTCGGGTTGCCCAGAGTTTAGGAGGACTTGCTCGGTTCCTGCGACTAAGAAGGATTGGTAAATTTCGGGAAAGAGTTGGGGTCTTTCGAGAATATCGGGGAAGTAGGTTGATAGAAAGACAAATTCTGTGCCTTGGAGTTGCATTTGAGAAATTTCAGAGGTATTGATGGACTCTTCTTCTTGGAGAAGCAAACTGCTTTGTCCAAGGCCTTCTCTTTTGTATTTTTCGATTACAGAGGAACTGATTAGATGGATGAAGGCAGGAGAGTTGTAAGCAAGGAGCTTTTCTTTACTGATACTGCTTTGATTGAGAAGATGGGAAGCAAAGAGCATGCTGCCGACAATGACTGCTTCTTCTCCTGATCCTGCTAAACTGGAAGAGGCCGCGACAAGGGGTTTTTGCTTGTAAGGCCTTTTTTCAGAAGCAAAGTAAAGCAAATCTTTGGCTGAGGAGAGATAAGAGAGCTTGTTCTCTTCGATTAAGAACTTTTCTTTAGGAGAGAAAAGGGCGGCAAAGGGAATGAGGTGAAGAGAACCATCGGGGCAAAGAATGAGGTGCTTCGAGGAAATCTTTTCTTGGAGAGGAGAAATTAGTCGTTCGTAGAGCTCTGTTCCTTTTTCTTTGCCTTTACTTTCTTGGTATTTATTAAAGGACAAATCTATTTTTTGACTTTCTCCTAGATCAAACCACAGGCAAAGATCTTTCTTTTGATCTTTTTTTTGAGCGGGAATAACCCAGGCTAAGTAATATTGAGAACCATATTCTTCTCGTTCAAAATTCCAACTTGTGAATTGAAAGTACTCCACTAAAACAGAAGCCTTTGGAAGACGACTTGCAATATCCTTAGGAGTAGTTTGTCCAACCCATTCCTCTCGTTCTAAAGAAAAAACTTGGCTGCTTAACTCAGTTTCTAAAAACTCTTGGTGTTGCTTTAAATCTTCCAGTCGCTGTTGGTAGGTTTCTCTATCCATTTCTTGAGGACCGCGGAGATTCAAATCCGTAAGCTCTTCATAGACGTTTTTCAGGTTACTAAAGTTTTTTTTGAGATGAGGAAAAGAAGATAGTCTCTTTTCTTCCTGAAAAGGAGCAAAGATTTTGCGGAAAAGAGACTTGTACTCTAAAACTAAGGAAAATATCTTTCGAGAAGCGGCTTCGTTTTTCGGGTTTTCTTCCCGAAATAGACTAATGATGGCTGATAGCTGGAGGAGACTTTCTTTTCGGTAGTGAATTAAGTCTGAGTTTTTCTGAGTCATGGCCAGACGGAAGATTTCTTTTGGGTAGATATGGGCAATCGACAAGAGAGTCTCCAGAGCCTTATTCTTTTCTCCTTTTTTAGCCAGAAAAAATGCTAATCGGGTTTGAAAATAAGCATATTTAGGGTGCTCTTTCCCAAATACTCGCTGGGAACTTTCCCCAATTTCTTCGCAGAGGGTGTAAGCTTTCTCTTCTTCTCCCAGTTTTTTATATACCCTCGCTTCTTGCTCCAGTATGCTTAGGTAAGCGGCATCTTCTGTACCAGTGGTTTCCCGCAAAATCTCTTTTAATTTTTGGTAAATGGCTAAAGCGGCCGGGAAATGGTTTTGATTTTCCTGCATAGAAGCTAACTCTTTTAATGTTTTCTGAGTGAAGAGGTGCTGAGGCCCGAAAAGTTCTTCTCGAAGCAAAATTACCTCTTGGTAGAGAGCTTCGGCTTCCCTAAAATTTTCTTCTTGTTCGTTGATTTTGGCCAGGTGAAAAAGAGTGAGGCCGTATTCAGGATGGCCTTTGCCCAGAGTTTCTCTTAGTAGCCTTTGAGCCTCTTCATGAAGGGCTTTTGCTTTAGAATACTCATTCCTGTCTTGGCAAAGTATTCCTAGTGAGTTTAAAAGTTGAGCGTACTGGTAGTGTTCTTGCCCAAGCTTAGCTGAAAGAATATCTTCTCCTTCTAGATACAACTCTTCCGCTAGGATAAATTCTTGGCGACGTCGGTGTATCTCGGCTAAACCCATGATCGCTTTTCCATAGATCGGGTGAGTGGCATCAAGAATTTCTTCGATTGTCTCTTTGGCATCTAAGAAAAGAAGTTCTGCTTTACTCTCTTCTCCTGTTTTTAGATATAGTTTTGCCGTATCGATTAAGCTGATTAAATATTCCGGGTGCTTTTTTCCTAGGACTCTCTCTCTGTTTCCCAAAGCTTCTAAGAATAAAGGCTCCGCTTTAGCGTACTCCCCCAAAACTAAATGAATATTGGCTAAACCACGTAGGGCAATGGCATATTCAGGAGAGTCCTTTCCTAAAACTTTGTCATGGATTTCTTTGACCTCTAGATAGAGCTCTTGGGCTTTACCGTAGTGACCAAAAATTCGACCTAAGGTGGCCAAACCATTGAGCGTCGCGGTATAAGCCGGATGATCGGTTGTCAAAGTTTCCTCAATGATATGTTGAGCTTTCTCATACAAGTTTTTCGCATTCTCGTATCGTCCAATCGTTTGGTAAAAGCGAGCAATATCACTGAGGATAAGGGCATAGTCCGGATGCTCTTGTCCCAGAATTTTTTCTCGAATTTCTTGGCATAATAGATAATAGTTCTCTACTTGCTTGTATTTACCCATTATATGGTAGAGTTGGCCTAACTTATGGATACTCACGGCATAGTCAGGATGTTCTTTTCCTAAAGTTTTTTCTTGTGTACTAAGAGCTTCTAAATAAAACTCCTCGGCTGCCGAATATCTCTGAGTATCGCTATATAAGCTAGCTAAGCTGTTGAGGCTAGCGGCATAAAGGATTCCCTCTCCTAAGCCTTCTTGGATTTCTTTGACCTCTAGATAGAGCTCTTCTGCTTTCTCTGATTTGCCCGTGGTTTTATAGAGGTCGGCTAAACTATTTGTGAGAATGGCATAGTCGGGATCTTCTTTTCCCTTTTCCTTTAGAGCAATTTGGCGAGCTTCGTTGTAAAGTCTTTCAGCATTAGAGTATTTCCCCATCGACTTATAAAGCTCTGTCAGCTCTTGGATATTAGACGAATAGTCTGGGTGAGTTTTTCCAAGAGAGCGCTCGATGAAGCCTTTCGCTTCCAAATAGATCGGTTCGGCCGCCTGATACTCTCCCATACAGTAATAGAGTAAACCGAGACCATTTAAACTACTAGCATATTGAGAGTACCCTTTATTCTGAAGACTTTTAGATTTTTCATTGACCTCATCTTGTTTAAATTTAATTTCAAACAAGATGCCGAGAAAAAATACTACCAGGAAAACCACTCGTACTTGAGGAGCATCCATTAAAAAAAGCTCGACTATGCAGGCAAAACACCAGATTAAAAAAAATATAAGCAAGCGGTAGAGATACCAGCGAGATTCAGAATACCACTTGATCGGATGAGCCAAAAAAGACATTTGGAAAAGAAGCAAACAACAGAAAAGATAGATGAAAATAAACCGAGTCTCGGCAATAGAGGAAAGAATCGGCTCTCCCGAAACATTGTGCAAAAATAAGATCCCTGCAAAAACTCCTATCACGACAATTCCCAACTGCATCCATCGCCAAACTTTGGCTCTTTGATCAGAGTACCACTCCATAAGCATTTGCCGATGGGTTTTTCTCCAACTTTTAGCAAGACCTTTTAGTCCTTGCTCTTCTGGTAATGCATTCGCCAAAGTTATTATCTCCTTCTGAGTTTGTTATCTATTGTTGTCTATGGATGGAATTGTGGTATTTGTTAAAGTAGCTGCAAAATTTTGGGAGGAGGTTTTCGCATGAGGAAGTTGTGTTTAAAGATCTTTAGATATGTAAACATCCTGCTTTACTTGCGAGTAAAGCAGGATGTTAGGTAAGTTAAGGCACCTTAATGCAAAGAGATATCTACTTAGAAAAGGCTTGCATAAAGGTCTGGGAAACTTCGGGGATTCTTTCTAGAATCATTCGAATTTTCTTTTTCTCTGCTTTACTTAAAGAATTTTTCCCTGCTAGTTTTTCTAAAGCTTCGCATAGCTCAGGATTTCCTTGCTCCAATCGTAAAAGCTCCATCTCAATCATCTCTTGGTTGAGCGTACTTGAGAGAGTCTCCCAACCAAATAGAACAGAAAGATAGGGAGAAGATACTTTATCTTGGGCAATAGGAGTAGTGTCAATTTTGGGCTCTACTTTTAGGGCATCTGATGCTCGAAGAACTCCGTTCCCAAAGTATTTTTTACTATTGGGGAAATCTTTATTAGCAGCAGAAAAAAGAGCATGACGGACAGCGTTTACTCGTTGCCAAGGCTGATCAAAGGGGAAGTCCTTATATTTTTGCAACCATAGTGCCGCAGCCGCAGCAACTTGAGGAGTTGCCGAAGAGGTACCTCCTCCTGAGCTTCCGACTTCATTAGGCTTGGAAAAACGAGCGGAAGTCATGTTGGGAGTGTAGGCAGCAATGGCTGATTTCATGAGAGGCTCTGGTCCCCAATTCCCTTGCATAGGTATAAACCAAGAATCTTCTTTGAAATAGGGCTTGTGGTCGTAGTTCACTCCACAAACGGCAACGACTCTTTTGAATTTGGCTGGGTAAATCAAATAATGAGTGGGAGCACGTAAAACATTGTTTCCCGCAGCAGTAACGACTGTAATACCTTTTTCATAAGCTTGATTAATCGCTTCTGCCCATAGTTTAGAAGCAACTCCTCCCATAGACATAGCTACGACATCACAGTCCGTTTCAATGGCATGGAAAAGAGCTTTGGCAAAAACATCCACTTGTAATAAAATAACAGTATTGGACAGACGCATAGGAATAATTTCGACCTCAGGAGCTCCTCCTAAGTAACCCTTGAATTTTTTCTGAGGAAGGTCGATTAAACCTCCTGCTAAAATGCTCAAAGTGGAAGTTCCATGACCAGGTTGCTCTAAAAATCCTTTTTTACCAGGATCAATAGCAGAGTTTTCTTTTTCTCCGGCAACGAAGTTTTTTTCCAAATCTTGGCGGACATTTTCAGGAGTTGTTATATTGATAGGAGAGTAGCCTGTGTCAAAATGAGCCACTCGAATTCTCTTTCCCCCTTTGTGAGTCGATTCCTGACGAGCTTTGCCTAATTGAGAATGACTATCCTTCAGGTGCCAAGCAAAAACGTCAGGATTAGGATAGCCCCAGTTATCATCATAGCGAGAGCGATCTTGTTCAGACAAAGCACGAGAAAGCTTTTGGTAATGCTCGTTCATAAAGGGTCTATTAGGCTCTGCATACTCGACGATAGAATTTTCGCGAACAAGTTGATGAGCTAAATCCCAGCTAGAGAGCAAAGATCTTTCTTGGGCACTAGCGACGTACCAATTCTTCCCTAACTCACTGCGTTCGTTTTTGCTTACATGAAGAGGAGTGACGGAAAAATGAATTTCACCAGCTTTTAGGGGTTCTTCGGCAAAATTATGCTCTGCCACTGGATTTACCTGGATAAGAATGTCCTGAGCCCATAAAAATGAGCTAAGAAAAAAACATAGGAACCATAGTCGATACATAGAATACTCCTTATTCAAAAAGGAAGACTGACCTCAAAAAAAGTTATGTGTTTACCACATTGAAGGAAGATAATTTAGCAAAAAATCACTCTTGAGACAACTCTTAAATCTGGGCAAAAACTATTGTGCAATCCTTATTTAAGTTCTACATAAATTGGATTACTCAAGGCGTACATGAAAAATCCGTCAGCCACTTCCAAATAAAAAAAACTATCTTGCTCTACAAGTAGAGAAAAAATCTCTGTCGAATTCATGGCGGAAGCTGGTTTGCTAAAAACCTCGCCTTCTTTACCCAAGACACGAACTTTTCCCTCTCCTTTTCCTTGATAGCGGATGGTGAAATTAACTTTCGTTTTTTGTCTTAGCTCTAAAGTATCGCCCATACGAACAGGTTTTTTAGAGGCAACGTGGGCTTGAAAATCGAGAGTTGGGCCTAGGGGATTAGCTGTAATATAGACATTTCCCTGACGAATTCCTTCTAGGATAGATTTTTGAGAAAGATTATTTGCATAGACATGAGTTGTCGGATCTCCGATAGGAAAACTGGGCTCATGGGAGTCACTGCAGCCGACAATAACAGTTTTTTTACCTTTGCGCAGAAAAGAAGCCCACATGTCAACAGCTAGATAATCCGTCGGGTCCCAAAAACCATTCCACACTTCCATACAATCATAATTTTGTGCATTCTCAAATTCCCAAGGGCATCCACTACAAAAAGCAAAGGGATGGTTGATGCAGAAAAGTGCACCGACTTGGTGCACTTCGCGGATGGTATCGTTGATATCAAAAAGACGATCCATTCGAAAATCAACCCAGTGGCCTTGGGGCAAACCCCAAACGTTGGCATGTCCCTTTGTTGTGGTGACTTCTTCTCCCATTATTAAGAGAACTTTATCGTTAACATGTTTGGGGATCTCTAAGTGATGACTGCTTGTGTTATGCTCAGTAAAGCCTAGAAAATCTAAGCCCTTAGCTTCGGCCATTTTGACGAGCTCAGAAATACTTTGCTTGCCATCACTATGCTCGCTGTGCATATGAAGGTCTCCCTTGTACCATCCTGCTTTATCTTGGAGAACAAGGCGAGGGTCCCAGGGAGAAAATGAGGAATCTATTTTGGGAGATATTTGGTTAAAGGTGATTTTTAATCTTACTTTGGCTCCTTGAGAGGCAATTTTATATAGGCCTAAAATTACTTGCCATTCGCCTTGGTAAAGAGGGCCTGGAAGATACCCTGGGGTGGCTTGGCTTTGAGAGATCATAAACTCAGATCTCTTTCCTCCGCTCCAACCACGAAATCCCTCTTTCCCAATTCCACGAGTGTCAAAAATACCAATATCAATGGTATTTTCGTTTTTATCGTAAGAGTACTCTACTTTTAAAGAAGTTGTTTTAGGGGGGACCTCAAAGGAGACATACTGATAGGGCTGAACATTTTTTCCGGGAGGAAAAAACGTTTGCTCAATGATTTTAACATTTTCGCCATAAACATGGGGCAAAAGAGCCCAAAGGCAGAGGATAATAAAAAATCGGTGGCTCATAAATTTTTTCCTTATATCTATTCTCGGTATTTTTCTTTTTTCAATGGATAAATCAAGTAAGCCAATCCTTCTCCTTTGATATTCAAAGTTAAATCGAGAAGTCGGCCCAGCTCATTTTTAGGAAAGCCTTTCTGAGCAAACCAAACAAGGTATTCTTCTGGTAGGTCGATTAAAACACGTCCTCGGTATTTACCAAAGGGTATAGAAGTGTGAGCGATCTTGACTAAATCTTCTTCATGGAACATCGATTTGACTTTCTTTTTCTTTGAGACTAGAGAAAGACCATTTTCGGGCCAATTCAATTTTTTTGTCCACTTGTATTCTACTAAACAAGGTTTTCCTACGTTTGCATTTTACTCATCAGGCCATTGATAAAAGACAACGCTTCCATTGAGAGTAGAAAAGGCGAGGGACTTCCAATCTCTATCTAGACTAGCTGAGTCACCTATAAATTGCCCGGGAAGAAGATGAGTAAGAAAACCGTGCTCTAAATTTTGCAAAAGCACTTGGTTATTACTGAATATAGCGAGATTCTTTTCATCGGGAGAAAGACTCAGTTTTTCGATCGGAGAAAAAAAGAAGTTTTCTTTTTTTTCTTCAAAAGCCTGCTCTTCCCAAGTGGGTTTTCTCCACTGGTACAAGTTTATTTTTCCCTTATCATCTCCCGAAAATAGCTTGAGGCTATTTTGAAACCAAGCAATGCTCTTTACCAAAGCCCCTTCCTTCAAGATGTTTTTTGGCCCTAGAGGAAGGATATTTCCCCCGTGAACTTGCCACACTTCTAAGCCATCAACTTTCCCTATTGCAAGCCAATGGTTATCGGGGCTAAAGGCTAAGGAACGAACCCCACTAGAAGTGGTTCCCAGTGGTAAAAGAGAGTTGTTTTGAAAATCCCAGATCAAAAGATCGGCATTGGAGCCACAGATAAGAAAGTGGCTCTGGGAGTCAAAGGCAAATGACTTAGTGTCGGCATTCATTTTTACGGAGTAATGTTCATTTAGATTAGATAGGTTTCTCACATGAATAGAATTATTCCGAAAACGAGTCGCTAGCCATTTCTCGTCTTTGCTGATAAGCACTTCTACAATTTCAGAAAAGGTGTGAGTATCAATTTCTTCCCAGAACTTGTCATTTTTCCAAAGGAGAATGTAATGCCAGTAATGCACAGCAACAAAATTTTTCCGAGAACTAATAATCACGGGGCTGTAAGGAAAAATATTAATGTTAGAAGTCTGACTTGCTTTGGTAATGAGAAGTTTAAATAATTTTTTTTGAAGAAAAGGAAGATTCAGTTGTTTATGAAAAAGAGGCTCTAGTTGCCATAGCTCATATTTTAAGGCTTGATTTTCTTTTGATAAAATTCCTAACTTGCTGGCCGAAATATGCATATCAACAAGGTTGTTCGATGGTATGGTCGAGTATTTCTGTAGCCTTACCATATCCCAAATATGAACTTTTTTGTCAATGCTTGCACTTGCGCAGAAACGAGAATTTTTTTGGAAAACCAGATGAGTAATGTTGTTTTTATGAGCGGTAACATAATTTTTTGCTTCTAGCCTATCTTTTATCACTTCATAGGTCTGAATATTCCCATATTCATCTCCCAAAAACAAAGTTTTCCCCCGACCACATTTGATGATTTTATAACGAGAAAGTATTTGGTTGTGCTGTCCTAAGATTTTTCTTTGTTTGATATCCCAAATAAAAATGGTTTTTTCTGTCATAACAAAAGCTAGAGTAGAGTCTTCACTAAAACTCACGCGCGAATTTGAGTCATTGCTAAATTCCTCCATTAAGAGCAGGGGTTTTTCCCCTAAACTCCAAAGAGCCGTGCGGGTTGCTACAGGAGGCATTTTTTTTTCGTGCACAATCATCATAAGGGAATTATTGTTAGATATTTCGATTCCTTTGACCTCCCCTTCCATAGTAAAGCTACTTACTCTTTTCCTTTTCGAAAGATTCCATAAATCGATGGCGTTATAACTAACGAGAGCAAGTAAATTTTCATCAGGAGAAAAATATAGTGCACTATATTGGCCAGGTATACTAATGGCTTCTTCTATTTTGCCTTCTCTTCTTTGTCCAACAACTAAGTCTTTTATGTTCCAAAGATATAGATGAGAAGAATGGATACTCGCAAAATATTTGCCTTCCGAGGAAACCTTATTACTTTGTCCCAAGGGAAAAGAAAGAACAGCTTTGCTTTTGGGCAGGCAAGGCTCCATGGAGTATCTGCCCAGAAAGTCGATATAAGCTTCGTCCTTCTGGGCAGAATTAATGTTTTTTATAGCTTTTTCCAAGGCATTAGAGGCTTCTACATAATTGCGGACATTAATTTTACTTTCTGCTTCTCGGATAAAAAGCTGGGCAATCTCATTCTTGAGTTCGTTTTCTTTGTTTTTTAGTTGAGAGTTGTCTTCGCTTAATTTTTCTTCCCGCTCGACTAATGTTTCATTATCTTGGCTGAGTTTTTTTTCTCGCTTTAGGAGATTCTTGTTCTCTCGATTTATTTTTTGACTCACAAGGGTAAACGTTCCTGCTAAAACGAGCAAAATAAAAATCACGCTAGTCGCTAAAACATTTCGTTGGCACCATTTCTTTAACTTAACGACAGTGCTCGGGGGCTTTGTTCGGATAGGTTTATTTTCCAAAACACGCTCAACTTCTTTGCGCAAAAAAGAAACCGAGGTGTAGCGATTTTCAGGTTTTTTTTCGAGAGCCTTTAGACTGATTATATCTAGTTCTTTGGGAAGAGAGGGATAAAGATGAGAGGGAGGAACAGGATCATTTTGGATAATTTGATAAAAGATTTCCATGACTGTGTCCCCGTCAAAAGGAACTCGTCCGAGGAGAAGTTGATAGAGGACTACTCCGAGTGAATATATATCGCTTTTCTTACTGGATTTCTCACCATCTGCGAGCTCAGGAGCTATGTATTTTGGTGTCCCCACAAGTTCGCCAGTCTGTGTTAGTTGTTGTTCTTGGTCTAAATGCTTGGCAATACCAAAATCCATTACTTTGGGGATACCTTCTTCGCTGACCATAACATTGTCGGGCTTAATATCTCGGTGAATGATGTTTTGAGAATGGGCGTACTCTATTGCTTGGCATATTTGGACAAAAATTTGCAGTTTAGATTTCCAAGTCAACTCTTTCTTTTTGACAAAGTCACTCAAGGTCTTTCCAGGGACATACTCCATTGAAAAAAAGTACTGAGGGCTTGTCTCAATTTCATAAATCATAACAATATTAGGATGACTAAGTGCTCCGATAGCGCGGGCTTCTTTGATGAACCGACGAAGAACTTTTTGATCGGTTTCGTTTGAACGAATGATCTTCAAGGCACAAGTTCGTTGTAGACGTAAATCGGTAGCTTTGTATACCTCTCCCATCCCCCCTCGGCCAAGTACTTCTAGCAATAAGTAATTACCTATTTTTTGTGGAAGCTCCACCAGTATTTCCCCTCTGAGAAAGTCCAATGTAAATCAAAAATCTTTAGAGACTCTTAGTCTTCTATAATAAGTTTTTCTAGCATAGCAAAAATTTTTCCTTCTGTACAAAAAAAGATTTTTGATAAGAAGTATCAAGGCTTATAATTCTTATTGCACAATGAAAGCCAAATGTCATAATAAGTTCTCTATTTTCAGGCTTAGCAAGAGAAATAGCAAAAAAAGAAAGAGCAATATTAGATGAAAGCACATCAATGGGAAAAAGAAAAAATACTCCCTCTTCTCAACGAAGATGTCGAAAAAATAATCGAAGGGTGGGTGGGGCAAACGATTCAAGAACTTTGGCAAAAAAATATATCTTTTTTTGAAAGTACCGCTCCTCAAAAGGAAAAGAAAGAGTTTTTCCAACAATACTTGGAAGAGGGTTTGAAAAGAGTGGTCGAAGAAAATTTTAGTTCAGCTATTCAGGAAAAGCTCGAAAAAATAGGACTTTGGGAAGAAAGCTCAGGAGCCTCGTTAATCCGAGAATTCAAACGGCTAACTTATGATTGGCAAATATCCTTGCCAATGAAAATAGAAGAAAGCCCCAAAACGGTTTCTCTGAATCCTCAAATGGCCGCTGTTTTCTCTGGCTTGGCTTGTTTTTTGGGAATTGTTTTGGGCAAGCAAATTGATCTTGCTCCATTGGGTGCTTTGATCGCTACTCCTTGGAGTGTTTATTTTTTGCTTTCTTTTCGGGCAATGGTGGAGAAAGATCCTTCCTGGGGTAAGTATTTGAAGTTTTTTTTGAAGATATCTGAGATTGAAAGTGGCCCAATAGAAGAATGGAAATACTCTATAAAAGACTTAGCCCAAAAGTATTTACAAAACTTATATCTTGCCTCTACCCATATTTTTTGTTTTTTAGCGCGCGAGCAAATGCGGTCAAAAGAAAACATCTCCTCAGAAGACTTGGAGATACTCTCTCACTTTGTCCAAAAATGCCAGGATGGTTTTTCTGAAGTTTACTACTGCGATAAAATAAGAGAAGGTTCAGAAGAGAGAGCTTTGGATGCTTGTATTACGATGATGGAAGACTTCCGAGAACTTGGTTTAGAGCCTCAGTATTGTGAAAAAGGAAGTGCTTACAAAAAAGAAATGGAAAAAAACTTTAATAACTTGGGGCGAGTGGAAGAGGGAGATCCCATTATGGTGATTTATCCCGCTTGGACTTACAAAGGCAACTTGGTTTCTCCAGGAAAAGTAAAGAAAGTTAGGGATTAAAATGGAAAAGAGAGCTTTAGGTATTGATTTTGGAACATCAAATTCTTACTTCTCAGAAATATCAGGAGATATCAAACCTATTTGTGCAGATATTAAATTTCAAGGAGACCAAAGTACTGTTCCGACCTGTGTTTTATATCAAAAAAAAGAAGATACTCTAGAGCCTCTTTACTTTGGACAAGATGCTGTCGATTTTTGGATGGATCTATTAGAAGATGAACGAGATGAGTACGCTTTCTTCAGTGGATTTAAGCCCGATATTGCTCATAGTTCCCAAGCTTATGAACACACAGTTGCTTTTTTTCAATGTATCAGAGAGTACTTTCGCAAAGAGGGATTAGACTACTTTGATTTGAGTGCCAAACGAGAAATCGTGGTGGGGATACCAGCAAAAAATTTGCACGGACAAGAGGAAAAAACGCGCCAAGCTTTTGCTGCGGTCGGACTTCCCAATACTATTTTAGTTCCTGAGCCCCAAGGAGCTCTCTTTTACCACCTTTTCTTTGATCGACAAAAAATCACTTTAGAAAAAGCCCACCAAGGAGTTGTTGTTGTTGACTTTGGAGGAGGAACTCTCGATGTTGCCTATCTGCAAAATGGAAAAGTAAAAGACACCTGGGGGAATCCTTTACTCGGAGGAAGATTGTTCGATGACCTTTTTTTTCAGTGGTTTTTAGAAAAGCAAGACAATCCTGATTTACTGAATGAAATCAAAGAAGATGGCAACTTAGAGCCTCTCACTCATTTTACCTTTCGCCATTTGAAAGAAAAATTTTCTCAAAGCTGGGACCGGGGAAATCTCTCTCGCTTCCGTAGTCGCATTACAATGGGAGCAGACTACGACTATGGAATTTTCAAAGGCATTTCCTTGGAAGAATTTTACGAGAAGGCACGCCATTACAAAATGAGTTCTCAATTGCAAAAAAGGTTACAAGTTCTTGATGATCCGATGATCCAAGCCGCTGAAAAAGGAGAAACTATCGATCTACTCGAGAAAATCCGCAGTGAAATTCTCTCCCCTCAGCTAGAAGGAGATGTTGCGATAGTTATTCTGACAGGAGGAGGAGCCCGTTGGCCTTTTATGAAAGAGATTGTCCAAGATATTTTCCCTGGGGCCGATGTTTTTCGCTCGAACGATCCTGAGGCGACGATTAGTAGAGGCTTGGGAATTCGTGTTTTTATTGATCATAGAACAGAAACAATAGCTGCTCAACTCCGTCAAAACAAGGAAGTTCTAAAAGACAAGTTGTGGGGAGAAATTCTCGGAGTCTATGAAAACTTCATTGAGAAAGTCGGGCATAAATTTACCCAAGATTTTTTCCAAGCCCAAGTTCAACCTGCCCTCGTGGAATGGAAACAAAACGGCGGAAGTGTCAAAGCCCTCAAAGAAAAAACAAAAAACTTGGCCGACTCTTATTTTACCAACGAAGCCAAACAAACCATCGACCACTACATCGGTCTACTCGACCAAGAAGTCCGCAACAAAATCAACCGCCGGATCGAAATTTGGCTCCATGAAAACGAAGTCGAACACATCGAATACCTTGACATGCCCGTTTCCTTCGAGAAAGATGTCCCCGCGGAAAGCGGAGTGGATCACATATTAGAAGACTTTTTCAGTTTCCTTAGCCTAGGGTTAACCGGTTTTTTTGGAATCATCGCCGGATCAATTATGGGAGGTGCCGGAACCGCCCTCCTCATTTCTGGTCCCATCGGATGGATCATCGGTTTCATTCTCGGAGCAGTCGCTAGCTTTGTTACCATCGCCAACATCGAAGTAGAAGAATTCAATATCCCTGCCTGGGTTCTCAAAATGATCGTAAGCAATGATAAAATCGAAGAAACAAGAAAAAAGTTCTTCCAATCGATTTGCACTAAAATGAGTGATTCTTTCGCCGAAGTTACCCCCAAAATGCAAGAACAACTATCCTTGGAAGTAGATGTCCTCGTGCGCAATGTTGAGAAATCTCTTTCTGTCGTCGCTATTATCAAAGAATAGGCAGTCTTTTCCTTCCGCTTTTTGGCTATTTCTTGGACGACTAGAAATATAACTCTTGATTCTAGTTTTAGTTACATACGTGGTGGGCGGAATGAAAACACTGCCTTGCGTCCCTTACAGGAAAACCCAAAATATGATTACGTCAGGTTATCGAATACGTTGGAAACCCCGATGTTAACGGGGCCTAACATATTACATCCCTATCGGGATACCAATTGAGCATTAAGATAGATCAGTTTTACTCAAAGCAAATGCCATTAATGTTAGGTTAGAGTGGCATAATTGCGGATATTGCCAAGGGAAATCTGGCGTAACAATCCGCGATAATAAAACATTTCTGGATACGATTAATACCACTAAAACTCAACGTAAATAATATTTGCTTAGAATAAAACTAACCCACCTTAATACGCAATCGGTATCCCGCAGGGATGTCATATGTCAGGCCCCGATAACATCGGGGTTTCCAACGTATTCGATAACCTAACGTAATGATCTATAACAATCACACAAACCCTTAAATTTTAAAATACCAAATTTTCCGTTTCAAAATCTTGTGTATAAAAGTACTTGGCAAGAAAACCTAGTCTACCCAAGTCAATCCTCCATAGTCCAAAAAAGGATAGCTTTTCTCGATAGGAAGCTCGGCAAAAGGAGTTAGAGTCACAGTTATCCCCCCTTTTCTTTTATGATATAAAGTCAAAGTGTACTCTCCCGGAGGGACTTTGGCTTTCCCCGCTCGCATCGGCCACTCTCCCATACAAATTTTCCCCGTCGGAAGATTTATATACCTCTGCCCATAGCAGTCAATTTTGATCTTTTTGATCTCCTCCTCCGTCAGAGGCGGGCCACAGTAAATACGAGCATGGATATCATCGTCTTGTTGCATCTCAAAGCTGACAATTAAACCGTTCTCTCTAATCTCTTCCTTTTGCTCTGGAGATGCTGTATGAAAAGGATCATTATCCCAATCGCGTGTAACCAAAGGTTCGACAATCTTTTCGTTCGCCTTGTCATAGATATAAATGTAATAGCCATCATTTTCGGCATACAGCTTTACCGGTTTTTCTCTTTCCATTTTTCGCCTACTCCTTATATATAAACTGCTTAACGTAGATCTGTCTCTCAATATTTTATTACGTTAGGTTTGTGTGGTCACCCCACTGATAGAGCGTGTCCTCATTCAGCCCACCACCTTACACAACAAGAACAGAATCAAGAGTCACATCCGCTAATGTGCCAACCCATCGTAAAAAAGCTGAATGAGGACACTCTCTACTCATCCCCTCTGAGCTTTCGCATCCGTTCAAGAAACTTCTCTTTTTTGCGAATGCTTTTATCTCTAGCTTTATCGTTTCTTTTCTTCACCAAATCCCTATCGTTCCAAAAAGCCACTAAAATGGTCACGGGAATTCCTAGTAAAATATAGAACAGATAAATTTTACCATGACCCTCTACTGTCCACCCCGTGAGTTTGGCCATTTCGACAAAGTCTTTTTGTTTGATTCCGACTTCTTGCCATTGTCCAAAACCTGTATGAAGAGATGAGACTAAAAACATCCAAGATAAACTTAGGTATAGAGAGGCGGTTGGATCATTTTCGGGAAAGTTGAAGGCGAGGTAGAGTAGCCAGAAGCCTAAAGCTACTTGGCCATAAAATCCTATCATCTCAATAATAAAAATATGAGAAGAGCTTGTCAGAACAAGAAAAGGATAACTGATGATTAAAGTGGCAAAAAATAGCCTCCATCTTTTGCCCGAATACATACCATATAACTTTACAAGGAAAAACATAACCAGACAAGAAAGGCCTGTGTGGAAAAGAGAAGATCCAATGGTAAAGTAGATGGTATAGCCACCTCCATTCTTAATATCAGGAGAGGGAAGTGCTAGATAACCGAAGTAAATAGCTGCTAAAAAATGACAGCCCTCGTGAATAAGAATAATAGGAGCACTAGCCAAGTAAACTCTTTGAACGTACTCAAAAATGATTCCAATAGGCAAACAAATGAACATTTTCAAAAACACCATTCGTTTTTTCCATAGCCATCTAAAAATATCCATATCTCATCCTTTTACAGGCAGTTCAGCAACCGTTTCTAAAATAAGCTCTATCGCTTGAGAAAGCTTAGCTTCAAAACCCGAATCTTTTTTGTGTTTATCCCAGTCTACTTTTTTCCCCTCTATGAAGTTCTTTTGGGTGTTCCATTCTCGGTTGCACAGCAAAATGGCAATTGAGTGAGCTTTTTTCACATAAGAACAAACAAAGGTTGAAGAACACTCCATTTCTACTCCAAAAACATTTAGTTCTTGGTAAACTTCAGGAGAGTATTTGTTAGGGTTGTAAGTCTTTTGATAGTAAGGAGTATATATATTTACACTGTGGACAATTCCCGAGGAAAGTGGCAATTTCATTTTTTGAGCGGCTTGGAAAGTTGCTAAGAACATCTCTGGGGTAGGAATTGCCGGGTATTCCATGGGAGCATAAGCATCGGTTAGTCCATCGGACCGAACAGCTCCCATCGGAACATAAATGTCTCCTATTTGAATATTCTCCTGGAGAGCCCCGAATGTGCCTAGCTTAAAAATATATTGAGCTCCTTGCGAGACAACTTGGTCGCAAACTAAGGCTGTGTTACCTGCTCCCATCCCTGTATGAATTAAAGTGATGGTGTGATTGTTAAGATTTCCTCGGTACATCCGGTATTTGTGGTTTTCGATTTTTTCCAGTTTACTAAGTTTTGTCCCGATTTTTTCAATGACTTTTTTATCATGATGAATAATGACATAAGGGGACATAGCTCCCCTAAAGTGGGGAGTAAGCGCTAATGATTTGCTAATTTCTTCGGTCATTCTTGCTACTTTCTTTTTGATTTTCCACTTAATGCAGCCTACATTCGGCAGCGAAAAAAGCGTATTCTTGGGTTTTATTTCGGCAAAATTAAGCATTTTTTAGAGAATCCAGAATCCAGCATCGAACCCCGGCTTCGCTTCGGGGTAAAATGAAGAACTGACTTTGGGCCTCTCGTAATTCGGTTCGTAATTCGTAATCGTAATCGTACTCGTAATCGAAAAATAAGAAAAGATTACGATTAAGATTACGATTAAGATTACGAATCGAGCCACGATTTTTATCGTGGCTATAACTCCTAAAAATATTGAAGTCAGTTAGGAGAATTCAGTAGAAAAAACAGAAGAAAGACATCTCTGTGAGGTTTTTGGATTTCCCTACTGGATTCTGACTACTGAATTCTGGATTCCAGTTTACTTAACTTACAGCTCGATTAAAAAAAAGAAAAAATACTTTCATTTGACTGACGAAAGCGGGTACAGACACGGTTCTAAGAAATTTCCATGATAGGAGCTTCTTTTAGCCATAAATCTTGGAAAAATTGGAAAAGATTATCGTCTACAGCTACCTTATAAGGAGTGGGATTGAGCTGACGTAAGTGGTCAGGGCGAAAGGTGTCTAACTGTTCAAGCACATAGTCGCGAACTTCATGGATGTTAGGGAGAGAAGGATGTTTTTTACCGTCCCAATAGCATTGATGAAGTCGACAAATTTTATTGGGGATTACATTTACTCTTTTATTTGCTTTAAAAGGATCTCGGCAAAGTATTTTTTGTCCGACTTCTATCATCGGCTCTTTTACTTGGGTCATTAAGTCGACCAAGGGATAACCTTCCATTCCGCTTAGACGATAGATTTCCTTTTTGCCAGGGATCGTAACCTTGGCGATTTCTTGAGACAATTTTAAACGTGGTTTACCATTAAGTTCAACCAGCTTATAAACACAACCTAAAGCCGGTTGAGCTTGGCAAGTCACAAGATGAGTTCCAATTCCGAAAGCGTCAATCTCATGCCCTTGCTGATTTAGAGAAACCAAGGTCGCTTCGTTAATATCATTGCTGGCCACAATTAAAATACGAGGGAAAGGCTTTAATTCAGCGGGCAAACTACTTCGCGCTTCCGTAAACATTTTTCGACATTTTTTTGAAAGATAAGCAAGGTCACCCGAGTCTAAACGAATCCCGACAGGGCTATAACCAACTTGAGTTAAAGCCGTCGCTACCGAAATAAAGTTGGGGATACCTGAACCAAGAGTATCGTAGGTATCAACTAAAGCCACAAAATTGTGGGGGAAGGATTGAGCATAAGCAATAAAAGAGGCAAGCTCTCCTTCATGTGTGGAAAATCCCATTTTTTTGTGGATATCTTGTACTAGCTCAACAAAAGGAACTTCATTTTCTTGCGGATTTACTATACTTCTATTTTTGAGGTCGCTCAGAGAAGAGAATGAGCTAATAAAAGAGTGAGCAGTTGTTCCCTTAACTGGTATTTTGAAGAGTTTACCTGCTAAAACATTACTCGTTGCATTAAAGCCCCCAATGTAAGAGTAGCGAGAAGCAGAAACTCCTCCATCAGGGCCTTGGGCTCGTCTTAAGCCAAATTCGAGTAAAAGCTTCTCTTTGCCTGCAGCCAAACGAAAACGGGCAGCGTTGGTTGCCATTAAACTGGGGTAGTTTACTAAGTTAAGTAAAGTTGTTTCTAAGAGCTGAGTAATCCCTAAAGGGCCCTCTACTCGCAAAAGAGGCTCCTGAGGAAAAACTAAGGTTCCTTCTTTCATGGCGTAGAGTTTAACTTCGGAGCAATCTAACTCTGATAACCAGGAAAAAAAAGCAGGGTCAGCTTTTTCTCCAAAAAAGGAAGACTCTTTGAGATAGTCAATATCTTCCTCGGAAAATCGGAAATCCGAAAGAAAATGCAAAACAGCCTCTAAACCAGCAAAAACTGTAAATTCTCCAGCAAAAGGATTTTTTCGAAAATGCAAATCAAAAACCGCTGGTTCTTGATGCTTATCTGCCTTCCAGTATCCGTAAGCCATTGTTAATTGATAAAGATCCGTGAGCAACGGACGTATAAAAGAATTCACTGTTTGCATAAAACTCCCCATTTTTTCTATAAAACTCTTGTTTCTAAAAAGAAAATTCTCTACTATGTCTTCAGAAATCGGAATAGACAATGAGAATGATACCATCTATTTTTGAGGCTTCCAAAAAAATAATTTCAACAAAGGAACTTTCCCATGAAAAAAGGAGTTTATGCAGGTAGTTTTGATCCTATTACTTATGGGCATCTCTGGATGATTGAGCAAGGGGCAAAGTTATTTGATAGTTTTGTCGTTGCTATTGGGACAAATCCAGATAAAAACTACACTTTCTCTGTAGAAGAAAGAGCATCTATGTTGCGTGAATCAATCCAAGGGTTCGCCAACATCGCCGTGGGAACCTTTGAAAATATGTTTCTTGTTGATTATGCTAAGTCGATTCAAGCTGGTTATATTCTCCGGGGAATTCGGAGCGAAGGTGACTATGAATATGAGCGAGGGATGCGCAATATCAATAGTGATTTAAACGATGAAGTTACCACTGTCTTTTTAATCCCTCCTCGCGAAATAGCAGAAATTAGTTCCAGTACCGTGAAAGGACTAGTTGGTCCTCAGGGCTGGCAAAAGGTGATTTCTCGTTATGTTCCAGAACCTGTTTTGCATAAATTTCTCACTAATTTTGAAAACTTTGGCTGATATGTCCGATATGCTATTTATTCCTATCCAAACCACAATTTATTCTAAATCCTCTTAGCACAACCCCTGCTCGGCAGGAGCCTCGCCCTCCAGGGAACATGGTGCTTCGAACAGTTTTAGATAATCTTTTTCAAAAATGGCCGCACCACCTCTCTTACTCCACACCACTTAAAACCCCCTCTTTTTTTCAATAAAACATTTCCTTTAGAAATCCCCTTTCTTTAATTTTCCCAAGATAAACAAAAAAATATAAAAAATAAATATATTTCTTTTAACTCTTGAAGCTCAAAGAGTTAAATATATTTTTTATTCGATTTTTTACGTATGTATTTTTTTGTTCTCTCTTTGAGAAAATGCCATATCTCATTACAGGAAAAATGCTTGAGGTTTTAAATGTGTGTTTTGACGATATTTCCTAAGTGTTACGCAAAATGTCTATACTTATAGAGAAACAAATTCTTGAAAACAGATATGATTATATTTTGCAAAATCCCCTGGAGATAATTTCGTGAATAGTAAGATCCAAACCAAAATAGAAGAATGCTTCGAGTACTTATTTCAAGTTGCTTATAACATGCTGGGAAACAGAGCAGTGGCAGAAGATGCTGTTCAAGAAACTGTGCTCAAGTTTTTAGAAAAAACTTTGACTCAGCAAAATCAAGTTAAGAACTTACGCTCTTATTTGACCAAAGCAACTTATCATTATTGTCTCGATCAGATGAAAATTAAAAAGTCTGTCTTCTTTTTAGAGTCGCTAGAAGAGATTTCTGCTCAGGATAAAGCTTTTTCTTGTAAAGAGAATTCTGGCTCGAAAAAAATTTTAAAAAATCAATCGCAAGAATTGGATAAATGGTTGGCGAAATTACCTCCTCAATATCGATTAGTTCTTCATCTGTGTTACTATCAAGATCATTCTTACCAAGAAATTGCGAATTTGTTAGATCGCTCGGCCGATTCGGTAAAGCAAACGCACTACCGCGCGATTAAACGTCTTCGAGAAGTGTCTCAGGAAATCAGTCCTAAACTAACAGAAAGACTTTTGATGAAAAAAAGTGTTTAGGTGGTAAAACAGCTTGGCTTCCAGTTAATCAGGAAGGAGTCCTTTTTGAATCGCGATAAAGAAATCCAAAAAGAGGAAGAAAAAGAAGTATTCTCTTTGCTGAATAAAAAGCGCGTTTCCTTGTTAGAGCTTCATAAGCTCAACCAGAAACAGCTACAGTTGTTCTTATCTTACCGAGAATTAGAAGAACAGTTGTCTCAAAGAAAATACCCTTCAGTTTCCCAATCTTTGTCGGAAAAGATATTTGGGAATTCTCCTCAAAAAAAAATAGAGGACACGGATAAAACATCATGGGAATAAAAATAATATCTATTGGGGGTTATAAACCGAAAGTACACGTAACAAACGAAATTTGGAGTGAAAAATTTGCTCCTCTTCTTGAGATTGCGGGAAACAAATTTACGAGACATGCGAGCAAAGGAGTTTGTGAACGCTACTATGCTGCTCCGGAAGAAACGGTTGTCTCTATGGCCACAGAAGCTATCGCAGATTGTTTAAAAAAAGCAGATGTACCAGCGGAAAAAATTGATCTGCTAATTCATTTGACGAATATTCCCGATGAGCTCTCCGGCGACATTAGTGAAATTTTAGAGTCGGCGAACCTAAGCAATGCCTTTGCTCATGAAATCTATGATGTTGCCTGTGCTGGTGCCATCATCGCTTTTCAGCAAGCAGCCGCCTTTTTATCTTCTGGCACATATGAAAACATCATAGTTTCTTGTGTGAGTAATGTGGCCACTAGAGGAGGTAATATGGGAGACGTCTTTGGTTGCGCCGCGGGCGATATTGCTGTAGCCATGTTATTTTCAAAAGGAGAAACAGGAGGTTTTTTGATTTCTGAGCATAAAACCTTTGGGCAGTACTCGCATATTTTTGAGTTTGGTCCCGTCAAAGAAGGAGTTATGGCTTGGCCTCTTGAACACAAAGATAAATACTGGGCTAACCAATTTCATTTTTTGCGTCCTCAGTACATGGAAGAACTTTATGGTATAACTCGTAATGTTATATCTAAAATGGTTTTAGAGATGATGGATAAGGCTAACTTGAATGGTGAGAAAATCGAGTGGCTTATCACTCATCAACCTGGAGAAATGGCAAAAGATTGGCGGGAACTTTTTGGTTTTACCGAAGAAAAGCATTTGGGAACTTTTAAAGAAATCGCCAACTGTGCCATGAGCAACATTCCTTACACGATGATGCGAGCCATGGATGAAAATAAATTTTCTCCAGGAGACAAAATTTTATTGGTCACAGCTGGACGTGGAATTCATGTGGCTTTAGGAATATGGGAATGGTAGGAGAAAAAAATGCCCAGTAAAATATTGTCTGTCGGATTTGAGGAGGATTCCTCTTCAGAAGCGACTATGACGGAAACAACGGTGCGGGCAATAGAGAGTTGTTTGGAAAAAGGAGGTAAAAATTCCAAAGAAATTGATTTACTCATTCACATGGGAGCAAAAAGTGACCATGTTCTAGGGGATGTAACTCAAATTCAAGACAAAGTAAAAGCAACAAATGCAGCATCTTTTCAGTTGAAGGATATCGACAAGGTAGGCTTATTAAGCACTTTTGTCCAAGCACACTCTTATATTGAGTCGAAACAACACTGTAATATTGTTGTTACCTATGGAGGTGAGATAAATAGATCAAATGAGTCTGTTTCGTTAGCTGCCAGTGCTCTTTTTTTGACGAAAAGCGAAAGAGGAGGACTTGTTTTTCATCGCTATGGAAAACATTCCTTGAGTAAAGAGTTTTCCCCTCTTGAAAATTTACCTTTTACCCCCAACTGGATCATTACCTTTTGTCAGCCAAAACCACTTCCTCAAAAGTGGATCGCAGATAAAGAACACCATCTTAATGACTTTTATGAGATAAGCTTTAAATCTCCTATGCAGATTACCTACACCCTGATGAAAGCTTTGGAAAAAAAACATTTTACAAGGGGAGATAAACTTTTTATTTGGGCAGAAGGATCAAAAAAACATACAGCCTCTATTGTTTGGGAATGGTAGTGGAATAATATTTTGGAAAATCAAGGAGAAAGTCATGAATGTAGCTGAGTTTATTGTTAGGTATTTGGAAAGTATTGATGTCAGTAAAATTTTCTATATCCCAGGCGGGCCGCTTAACCCTATAACGGAAGCTGTCTGGAACAGTTCCCAAATTGATTTTGTCTATACTAGCCATGAAGGAGGAGCCGCTTTTCTTGCTCACGGTTATGCTTGTCAAAGTGGATCATTGGGCGTTTGCTGTGTGACTACAGGCCCTGGAGCTACTAATGCTATTACTGGCGTGGCTACCGCTAAATTGGATCACGTTCCGATGTTAGTCCTTACGGCAATGAATCCGATCAAAAATTTTTCGAGAAAATCTTCCCAAGATAGTACTCGCTCAGAAGGAATTGATACTGTAGGCCTTTATGAAAAGTTTACTCACTATAGCACCATGATTCATAGTGCTCACGAAATTCCTTATATCATCAGAAATGCCATTAAAATAGCGATGCTCAAGCAAGGACCTGTCCATATCAGTGTACCTATGGATATTGGTTACGAAAAGGTTCCTGAGGATTATCATATTTTACCTCAAGAGAAGTACCTTCCTACGGCAACCCAAAGAGCAGATGAAAAAGAAATCCAAAAGGCTGCCGATTGGCTAACAAGAGCAGAGAGACCTGTTCTTTTTGCTGGCTATGGCTCTATTGTATCAGGAGCTTCTGAGCAAATACGTACCTTAGCAGAAAGACTATCTATTCCCGTTATAACAACCATGAAGGCGAAGGGGGTTTTTCCAGAAAATCATGCATTATCCTTAGGAGTTTTTGGTTTGGCCGGAAGTAACCATGCCATGGAGTATTTTGAAAATCCTTATGACGTTTTGTTTACCATAGGAGCTGGTTTACACGAAGCCTCTACAGATAATTTTTCTAAAAAACTAACTCCTACAGGAGCTCATATTCAGTTAGATCCAAATCCTCTCAACTATGGGCACTACTATTCAGGAGATGTTGGGCTAATTGGAGATGCTAAATCGACTTTAGAAAGATTACTTGAGGTTCTTGATGAAAGAACTATTTCTTTTTCTCAAGTTAACCAACGACTGGAAGAAACAAACCTCTTCAAACGTACTCATTTACGTTTTGATGAGCCAGAGAAAATGCTTTCAAATTCTTCTCCCATAAAACCTCAGCGGCTCATGCATGATTTAGAAAATAGCTTTCCGGAAGATACCGTTTATGTTGTTGATATTGGAGGCTCTTTCTTATGGGCTACACATTTTTTGACTTTGAAAAAGCCAAAAACCTATGTTGCAAGTACACGTAACGCTCCTATGGGATTCTCTGTCGCAGCAATTGGTTGTAAATGCGCTTCCCCTGATACTCCAGTCGTTGCCATCATTGGAGATGGAGCTTTTAAGATGCATGGAATGGAAGTTGCTGCCGCTGTGAATAACAACTTACCAGTTATCTTCGTTGTTTTAAACGATTCTATGTGGGGTCTAGTTGATTTTGGAAATCAGGCCGTTGGACTTGATGTAGATGTTGCTAGATACCAAAGAGTCGACTGCGTTAAAATAGCTGAAGCTCTAGGAGCCCGAGGAATTAGAATCACCGAACCAGGAGAAATTAATCCTGAATTTGTCCAAAGTTTATGTGAATCAGGAGAAACTATTGTTCTCGATGTCCAAATCGATGCAACAGAATGTCCTCCTTTTGGCAGTCGGATCAAAGAATTACGCCAGCAAATGTTGGGTAAAAAAAAGGAAAATGCCTTGTCTCTTGATCTCGATATAGTAGAAAAGAATTTGGGAAAAGGAGACGTCGAAAAAGAAGTTTCTCCTCAAACAGAAGACTAAGGTGCTGGGAAAGAAATAATCTCTCTAGTTGCACAGCAGATTTTGTTTGCTAGCAAGACGCTTTCGATGGCGCATAGTTTTTTTCTGTAACAGAGAAGCAACGCAGTTAGCAAACAAAAGATCAAGCAAATAGGGAGATTATTTCTTTCCCAGTGCCTAAACACGCTTTAATGAGTTATTAAGTGAGAAATCAAAATTTCACTTTGTTTTCTCACTTATTATTTGTAACCTTGATACGCCCTAGGATGATAGTAATAGCCATCATTCTAGGTAATTTTTTTTCTAAATAATTTTTCCTATGAAACTAATCACAAATTTTCAAAAACAGGTATGTAAATCTCCTCACAAAATAGCTATCTCAACTCAAAAGAAAGAAATTTCCTACACCGATTTAGATTTTTATTCCAGCCAACTCGCTGAAAATATCATGGAAAATGGATTTGGCCCTGGACAACGAGCAGCCATTTACATGAATAAGTCTATCGACTATATCATATGTATGCTTGCGGTGTTAAAATCAAAAGGAGCCTATGTTTGTGTAGATTTTTCTTCTCCTTCACAACGGGTTTCTTATATTCTAGAGAATAGCCAAGTTTCCTTTTTTTTCACCCACAAAGAAAAAAATGAAGTGGCGGAAAGTTTTATTACCCCTTACTTAGAAGAAGTTTACTACTTTTCTTATGAAAAAGATTTTCCTTCTTACCAAAGAGTTGCCTATTCTCAGAGCCAAAAAACTCCTCTTCATGAAAATGAATTAGCTTTTCTCCTTTATACTTCAGGGTCAACAGGAGTTCCTAAAGGAGTTCAAATTTCGAACCAAAATGCTTTTTCTTTTGTTGATTGGGCCCAAAAAGAAATGAATATAGGAAAGGTAGATAGAGTTTTAAATCTTGCTGGTTTTCATTTTGACCTTTCCGTTTTTGATATTTATTTGTCTCTCTCCAGCGGAGCAACTCTCATTATTTTCCCCCAACGCTTGGCGATAAATCCTTTTGAACTAGGCCAGTGGATAGAAGAAAAAAAAATTACTGTACTCTATTGTGTCCCTAGCATACTGACGCTAATGGTAACAAGTGGAGCGATAAAAAAACATGACTTGAGCTCTTTGCGCTATCTTCTTTTTGCGGGAGAAGTTTTCCCTACTAAGTATCTCAAGGTACTCTGTGAGCTTTTGCCCGATACTCGTTTTTACAACCTATATGGGCCCACTGAAACTAACGTTTGTACTTTTTATGAGGTCAAGAAAAAAGTGGACTCTCAGCGAGTGGAACCTGTTCCTATTGGATTAGCGACAAGTAATGCCCTCCTTTTTCCTATGAATAAAGAGGGAAAGCCTCTCAAGAAAGGAGAGGTGGGAGAGCTTTTTGTTCAAGGAGATTGTGTTACTCCGGGCTATTGGAATTACGAAGACCAGAGAAATAGAGAAAATCACACAAAGGGAAGGCATGCGACAGGAGATTTAGTTTCTTGGGAAAATGAGAATCTCGTTTTCCGAGGAAGAGTTGATAACCAAGTTAAGCTAAATGGTTATCGCATAGAACTGGGAGAGATTGAGAATATTTTGGTGAATCACCCTGGTATCGAAGAATGTGCAGCTCTTCTTTTTTCTCAATATCAAGAGGTTTCTCAAGAGGTTCATCAAGAGGTTTCCAAATTAGTCGTCTTTTTCACAGGACAAGATATACCCGATCTCAAACTAAAGCAATATTGTTTCCAATATCTACCGAGCTATATGATTCCTCAAAGCTTCCGACATATGGAGCAACTACCCAAAAATCAGAATGGAAAAATTGATCGTCTTCAACTAAGGAACTCAAATGAAAACCCAAGAACAAGTTTTTGATTATATTGTACGTGAATGTTTAAGTGGCAAACCAGAAGGCTTAACCACAGACACTTCTCTTTTTGATCTAGGCATTCTTAATTCTATGGAAATGGTTCGCTTAGTCCGTTTTTTGGAGAGCACCTTTTCTATAAAAGTAGAAGACCACGAATATGTTCCCGATTACTTCCTCAGTATCGAGCGCATTGTTATGTTTGTCGAAGGTAAATGTAAAAAAAGCTAGCCCCTTCCGTTCTTTTGAGAAAGGGCATAGGCATCATGGAGGGCTTTTTGAAGCTCATCTCTGTTAATCGGTTTACTCATTAGAAAATCTATATGCTCAGGCTCTTCGTTCTTTATTTTCATGATTTCTCCTAGAGCGGTAATCATAATGATAGGGGTTTCCGGAGAAATGCTTTTGATTTCAAAAGCAAGTTGGTCTCCTCTCATTTCGGGCATGGAGCGATCTGTTATGACTATGTTAAACTCATGATGATTAAATTTATGGAGAGCCTCTTTACCATTAATTGCCATATCAAAAGTGCAGTTAAAGTAAGTTAAGTACTCCATCAATAGCCTACGAGTAAGAGCATCGTCCTCGGCAACCAAAATATGGAGAGGAGGGAGTTCTCCAAACTCTCTTTTTTGGGGGATGTAAGAAATTTCTTTGGGAATAGGAAAGTATATCAGAAAACTGGTTCCCTTTCCCACTTCACTCTCGATTTCAATACTCCCCCCATGTCCCTGAACAGTTCCATAAACCATAGGCAGCCCCATCCCCGTTCCCTTTTCTCCTTTTGTCGAAAAGAAAGGCTCTAGACATTTTCTCTGAGTTTTTTCATCCATGCCAATGCCCGTATCAGTAATTTTTAATAGAATCTTAGGCTCCAGAACTTCGGTCTCATCTTCAAAGCTACTTTCTGTCTCTTCCCCGTCCACTTCATCGTAAGAAAGCTCTATAGATTCTTCCTCTTCTCCTTGCAAAGTAATTTTTTTTCTTCGAATATTTTTTACTACAGTGCTTATCGTTACTTCTCCTGTATCTTTAATGGCATCAAAGGCATTAAAGATCAAGTTGATCAGTAACTCTCGGATTTCCCCATCATCACCTAAAATTAAGGGAAGATCTTCGATTTGTTTTTGGAGACAAATATTTTTACTATTTTCATCGGACATAGCTATCACTTTACGCCGGGGTTCTGCTAATTGTATAGCCTGACGAACCACTTTATTGATATCCATGGGAGCAAAATTTTCATTGTCCTCTTTGGGTCGATAGAAATCACGTAGACGAGCAACAATATTAGAAGCATCCCGAGCGGCAATATTGATCATCTCTAAAAACTCAATGGTTTTATCTCTATTAGATAAGTACTCAGGGCGAATGAGAAGCAAATCACTAAACCCTAAAACCGGAGAGAGAGAGTTATCAAAATCATGAGCAATACCACTTACCATTTCCCCAAGAGCAAATAGTCTTTCTTGTCGAATATTTTTTTGATTGGCGTAATGGAGCTGGGTAATAGCATGCTCTAGTTTTTGCTTTCCTCGGTGGCTTTCTTTTTCGGCTTTTTTACGTTCTGTATTTTCTTGGCGTAAATCTTCATATAGTTTAGCATTTTCAATTGAAATAGCAGCCTGAACAGCGAGCATTTTTAAAATAGAAAGTCTGTTTTCGTTAAAGGCATAGGGGACTAGATTGTTTTCGAGGTAAAAAACCCCCACAAATTTTGCTCCTTTTATAATGGGAAGGCAAAGAATGGATTTAGTTTTATTGATTACGACATAAGGGTCATCTCCAAACATAACATTTCTTACAGCATCATCAATAATAATTTCTTTTTGAAGGTTTTGTACATAACGAACTACTTTAACCGATAGCTCTTTGCTGTTTTCGATCGGGATAGAAGGAAGAAAAGGCTCTCCATTTTCTTTTTGGCTATGAATGGCTCCCTCTATGCTAAGTTGTCCTTTTGTATCTAAGAGAAGAAAGACTTTCTCTGCCCCGGCATTTTTCATAACAATTTTCATAATTTCTTTGAGCAGGCGCTCTAAATTAATTTCCTGGGAAAGAGTTTGAGAAAATTCTAAAACAGCCTGAACATCTATCGCAGAAGAAAAAGTCAAATCAAATGTAGATAGCTCTGATATAGATTGTACTTTGGGAAAAAATAGAGGGTACTTTTCTTCGAGATTCCTCTCCATCAATTTTGCTTTTTCGTTAGCTCCCCAACTCAAATAACAACGCCGTGCCCCTATCATATAGGGTTTTGCAATATCTAAGAAACCTCTACTAAGATAAAATTTGGCCGCTCGTTCATAAGCAATCGCCTCATTCTGAATGAAGTTATATGTTCGGGCTGATTTAATCGCTTTTTCATAAAAATCCATCGCTTCTCGGTCTTTTCCCTTCAAGTTGGCAATTTCTGCTTGAATGAGAAAAGCTTTATGCCCAAAGTTAGCTTCGCAGGTATTGGACCAAGTATAAATTTGTTTGTGATATTTCTCTATTTTTTTAAAGGGGATACCTTTTTTTTGTTTTTCAATAATAAGAGCAAGTGCTATTAAGCAGTAATAGAAAAAATGCTCACACAAATTCATCTGTCCTGCAAAAATATTTTTGATTTCCTTGTCAGAAATCTGGACAAATTCAAAGCCTTCTTCGTACTGATCCATTAAGTAAAGAATTTGAATTTTGACATTATAGTAAGCATGAAGACAATGGTTGTGCTTCAAAGTTTTCATTTGACTCACTTGCTGTTTTTCAATAAAGGAATTTTTGAAATATTTCTGCAAATCTTCTGTTTTCCCTGATAACTGAAAAAGCATTTGCTGTATCGTTAAAACACTATTGATATTTTCTTGGTAGTTTGTTTTTAGGAGAACTTCTAGATATTTTTCTATTTGAGAAATTATTTCTCCTAGTTTTTCTCCTCTAATTAACATATTGTTCATTAAATTGATATAACAATAGCCAGCATAGTTTAAGTCGCAAATTTCCTTACTAGCAATGAGAGATTTTTTGTAATAAGGAACACTGCTGATTAGATGTTTTTGCCACTGGTTAATAAAAGCACAGTGAAGATTAATGCGACATTCCAGGACAGGGTTATAATGTTTTTTTGTTAAGTTTAAACCTAACTTACCAAACTCATAGCCTTTTTCTATATTTCCCATTGCAACTTGCATAATCCCGTAGAAAGCATAAGCAAAAGGAGAGTCTTCTGTATTACCATAGCGAAGAAAAAAGTTGAGCATTTTTAAGCTCACTAAAACCTGAAGTTCTTTGTTGATAAAGTGAGCAGGGGGGGCTAGGTTAGCTAAAAGACTAATTCTTGCTTTGATTTTCTCGTCTTTAACAGTGGGTAATTTTTCTAACTCAGAGATCTCTATCCCCCGCAAATTCCATTTAACCTGCAAAATCTCTCGCATAATGTTGAATAAGCTAGGGGATATAGGAACATTTACGCCAAAGAAACGTAGTCCTTCGATACCTGTTTGAACAGCTTTTTCTCGGTCTCCCTTTGCGGTATAAAGAGCCATTTTGGCGTTGTATGCCTTTAGTTTATCTTCACGAAAAGGAGAATCTTTAAGAATAGAGTTAAAGGCTTCCAAAGCCTTGTCCAAGTTTCCCGAAGCAAAATGGCATTCTGCTATTTCCATTTGTATTTGCAAAAAGAGAGTGTTGTCTTCTTCAATTAAATTTAAGGCTGTGTTTAAACAGGTAAAGGCATAATCATAAGCAGCAGTGGTTTTTGATTTTTTAGCCGCCAGCAGATTTAGTTTGGCGAGTTTTTGCTTTTCTTCAGCTTCTGTAACAAAATCGATTCCATAGTTAAGATGGTAGACGAGGTTGAGAATTTGCTCTTCCTGCTCTTTATCAGAAAAATTTTTCCACATTTTTTTTCCGGCTTGGAAATGGATCTTTTTTTTCTCTTTTTCAGTAATTAGCTTATACGATGTTTGGCGCACTCGATCATGGAGAATACGATAGTTTCCATCTCGCAAATCCAAAACGAGATTTTTTTCCAATAGAGGTGACAGCTGTTCGAAAGTGTCTTCTATACTAGCGTCATAAACTAGAGAGAGAGTTTTGATAGAAAATATGGTTTCTAGAATAGAAGCTAGGGTAAGGATTTTCTGAGATGCCTTAGGCAAACTAGTAATTTTTCCTACCATCAACTCTACAATATCATAGCTACCTTCTAAATCAGAGATTTTTTCAAGATCCCATTCCCAACCTGTGCTGCGGCTATAGTGCAAAAACTTGTGACCATAGACTTGGAAGAGTTGCTTTAAGAAAAAAGGATTTCCATTTGTTTTGAGGTAAATAACATTAGCTAATTCCTTTAGTTCTTCCAGCTCCCGGAGCTCTTTAGGTTCTTTTGCGTCTTCAATTTTCTTCTGAAAAGTATCGGCCAAAAGTTGAGTAATGTGATCTCGGTTCAAGGAGGGGAGGGAAATCAAGGTAAGGTTTATATTACTATCTTCTTTGAACTCCTCTAGAGCGAGAGCCAAGGAGTCTGTCGGCTGAATTTCACTGTCTCGGTACGTTCCGATGATCATGAAGTAGTTTAGGTCAGAAGAAGTCATAAGTGACTTTAGTAAGTACAAACTGGCCAGGTCAATCCATTGTAAATCATCTAAAAAAAGAACCAGGGGTCGTTCTTGCTCACAAAATATTTTCACCAGTTGATGAAATGCCAGGACTAGTCTTTTTTGTCCTTTTTCCAAAGAAGAAGAAACCTCTACAGGAGGTTCACCCATGATCAAATTTATTTCCGGTAGGACCTGCGATATTAGAGATCTACCATGTCCTAAAGCGATTTCTAGCTTTTCCTTCCATTTGGAGGTTTCTTCCTCATTTTCGATTAATATTTGCCGAAAGAGATCCTTAAAAGCATAAATAATGGCACTATAAGGCTTATTTCTTTTTTGGTACTTCCCCGAAATGAAGTATCCTTGGTGTCGGGAAATATCAGGCTGAAGCTCGTAAATGAGAGATGACTTTCCTGCCCCAGAAGGAGCTGAGACAAAAACAACTTCTCTACTTTTTTTTGTCACCTTATAAAAAGCATTTTGTAAGATTTTTAGTTCTTTTCCTCGGCCATAGATTTTTTCAGGAATAAAGAGTTTATCAGAACTATCGAAGCGCCCTGGAACAAAGCTTTCTGAAATTTCTCCTTTGTTTCTTAAACACTCCTCCATATCTTTTTTTAATCCGTAAGCACTTTGGTACCGATTCTCCGTTGCTTTTGAAATCATCTTCATAACAATATCAGAAAAAGATAAGGGAACATAAGAGTCTAATTCAGATGGGGCAATGGGATCTTTAGCTATATGACTATGGATAAGCTCCATTATACTGGAAGAAGAAAAGGCGGAATGACCCGCTAAAATTTCATAAAAAACCATGCCTAAAGAATAAAAATCGGATCGGTAGTCAAAAGCTCGGTTGATCCGTCCTGTTTGTTCGGGAGAAATATACTGAAAATTACTCCCGAAATCATTCTTAGAAATTAAGGGCCAAGTCCCAAAGTTAATCAACTTGGGATTTTTATTTTCCCGATCTATAATAATATTTTCGGGATGAATACTTTGGTGAAAAATTCCTTTTGAATGGGCTTGTACAAGAGCTTCACTTAAAGCAATAGCTAGTTTTAGAAAATTTTCCTGCCCCAGGAAATTTCCAGAGCGCGAAAAACCTTCTTTTATGAATTCTCGCAGGGTAAGGTAGTTTCTCTTTTCAAAAACCAAAGCTATTCCTCCCGGAAAAGCCTGGATTTCTCGCACTTTTTCAATATATGGACAATCTAGTTTGTTTAGCTGCTCGTACGTTTTGCGGAGTAGAACTAGTCCTAAAGGTTCTTCACTTGAACTTCTTAAAACATAGATTAAGCAGATTTTGTTTTCTTGCTGTGAGACACCTTGGTAAACGCTGTAACTTTGGTACTTACCTTGTCCTTCAATGATTTTATAGCCAGGAATTTCAATAATGTTTCTCCTAACAAATACTAATATCTTTCAACTGCTTTTTTGGTAGAGTTATACAAAAACATGTTCCTTGGCCAGGTTTACTAATAACTTTGATCTCTCCCCTATGCTTTTGGACAACATGTTTACATATAGTCAGGCCTATTCCCGTTCCCCTATATTTTCCAGGATGATGAAGCCTTTCGAATGCTTTAAATATTTTATTTAAATACTGTTCTTCGAAACCAATCCCATTGTCCTCGACCTTGATATTGACAAAACCACTTTCTGTCTCTTGAGAGCTAATTTTAATTTTCGGTATCTTGTCTTTTTCTTGAAATTTTAGTGAGTTACTTAGCAGTCCTCGGATTAATTGTCTTAGTCTACGAGAATCTCCCTCTATAATAGGAAGAGGCCCTACTTCTATTTGAGCCTTTGTCGCTTGGATTTTTTCTTGGAGTTCATCAATGGCCTTAGCTACGACTTTATTCATATCTGTCGTTTTGTAGTTATCTTGAAAAACAAGGACATCACATACTGTTAGAAGGTCATCACCTAACTCTTGCAAACGATCCGTTGAATTTAAAAGACGTTGAAAATCATCTCTTGCTTTCTCTGGCATTTTATCCAGAACGTCCTTCTCTAGCCGAGAAGAGAAGACTGAAATTTTTCGTAGAGGCTCCTTTAGGTGATGAGCCATAGCTCTAGTTATCGCTTTCATTTCTTCGGTGTACCCTTGGAGCTGATTTTGAACTTGCTTAGTTTTGGTTATTTCTAAGCAAGCACCAACGATCTCTAGGGGGTCTCCCAGGGGATCTAAAATAAGCTTTCGTTCGTCGTAAATCCAGCGATAGTTGCCATCCTTATGTTTAAAGCGGTACTCGTAAACTCCATATCCATTTTCAAAGAAATTGGCTAGGCTATGAAATACTTCTTCTTTATCTTGAGGGTGAAGATTATCATACCAAAGATCAGGGGTCTCAAAAAAATTCTCAGAAGTGTAGCCTATCAGGTTAACAATATTGTCACTAACAAAGTTCAGGTCATAGTTTTTATCTGGCTGATAACTATATATAACAGCAGGACTGGAGACAAGCAAATTTTTTAGACGTTGATGAGTGATTCTTTGTGTTTTTTTGGCATAATGACCGACAATTCTTTCTTGTTTTTCTAGCTGAGATTTTACGGTATTGACAACACTATGTATAGTAAAAGGCTTTATAATGTAGTCATCCGCTCCTAAATTCATACCATGTCGAAGTTCATAGTATTTGGATTTTACGGTCAGGAAAATAAATGGAATCAAAGCTGTCACACTGTCTTCTTTAAGTTTAACAAAGGTTTTTTCTCCATCTAATCCAGGCATAATGATGTCGCAAAGGATTAAGTCAGGATGAAGATCTTTGGCTTTTTCAATACATTCCCAACCATTTTTAGCTTCGACTACTTCGTAATTTTCGTATTCAAGGATCTCAACAAGATTTTTTCTGATGAGAAATTCGTCGTCTACGATTAAGATTTTTTTTCTTTTTTCTTTCATGGTAATCATCTGCTATATACGAGAGTTTAAAAGTTCTTGAATAATTTTTTCTCTCATAATTTCATTGGTTCCGGAAAAAATGCGAGAAGGAAGAGCATCGTATAACATTGAATCGATACCTCCCTCTGAAACCACTCCCTGCCCCCCATGTATTTGAACGGCATCTAAACTAGAAAGAATGGCCATTTCGGAAATATAAATTTTGGCTATACAACTGTCTAAAGTGTGAGAAGGAGCATCTTTGGCCAAGGAATCGACTGCTTGGTAAAGAAGGAGGCGCGATGTTTCCCAGCGAATTTTCATATCCACTAAACGATGAGATATTGCTTGGTACTCTACAATTTTTTTGCCAAACTGGGTTCTTTCTTGGGTTTGCTTTAAGCATTTCTGGAGTTGTTTTCCCATCATACCCACATAAAGAGCAAATAAAAAAGTTCTTTCCCAACTCATGGAGACTTCGAATATTCGAGCCCCATTGCCTTCTCGCCCGATACGATATTCCTCTGAGACAAAGCAGTCGTCAAAGTAAACGGGGGCCATAGGAGATGACTTTAAACCTGTCTTAGTAAATTCGTTACCCACTTTTAAACCTTCTAAGTTAGAAGGAAGAGCAAAAGCAGTGATGCCAAAGTAACCTAAATTAGGGGAAGTTTTTGCATAGCAGATAATGGTGTCTGCAAGGGGAGCATTACTTGAGTATGTTTTACTTCCGTTGAGCACATATCCTCCTGATATCTTTTTGGCTGTGGTTTGCAAGCTAAAAGCATCGGAACCTGTATCAGGCTCTGTCATAGCATTAGCCGCAATCATTTTCCCTGATATCATAGGACGAAGAAACTGTTCTTTTTGGTTTTCATCGCCAAATTTCCAAAGAGGTATACTACAAGCAAACAAATGAGCACAAAGAGAGAAAGTAAACCCCCGATCAGGGTAAAACTCTCCTAAGGCTTCTATAGTTACGGCAAGTTCTTCCAAACTGCTCTCTAGACCACCATACTCCTTTGGAAAAGGGAGAGAAAGTATGCCAAATTCTCCACACTTCCTCCATTTCTCTTGAAAGGAGACTTCTTTCTTTGAGAGTAAATGGCGCTCAATAAAGTTTTGAACTTCTTGCTTGGCTTCTTGTGTTTTTTGTGAAATGATCATCTTTTTTTATTATTTTTCTTATCTATAAACTGTTTAATTCTTTAAGAGTGCTTACTGGGAGCTAAGTTTTGCACATAGTGAGCCATTTGGCTGTACATAATCCCTACAAATCCCCTCAAGAAAGTGGTCATAATAAAAAACTCGACTCCATAAGGAGGATAGACAGAGCGACGGTACCAATAAGCATTACGAAAAACGGGTAAAGTTAGAGCTCCTATGGCAAAGCCCAGAAGTAAGGTCGAAATTTCTTTTGCGATAAGACCTTTTGTATGAGGATATGACACAGAAAGATAACGAGAAATCCAAGGATTTTTGATAAATATGTTGAATAAAGGAATTATTTTGAGAAGAAGACAAATTATCATCAATATTTCATATTTTTTTAGGTAAGGTTGAGCTACTGGGTCGCTCATAATTTGTTCATAAGTTTGATATTTGTACTCTTCACGGATATAACGGTCTTTACCAAAGATAGGTCCAATTAGGGCGGTTTTTTTCTCGAAAACATAGGGAGAATAATGTTGAGGATGTTCTTCCGCATAGACGAAAAAAGAACCGGCTTTGTACATGTATGAGCCTATCATAAAACCGATAAGAAGAGTGCAGACTGTTTGGATTATTCGGCCCCAAGGGGCGTCTTTTACTACCTCACTTACTCGTTCCGGATGAAACTTAACCTGAGGCTTTTGGGTGACTTTCAGATAGACGATTTTAGTGTATAGAGCAAGCTTCAGAAGTATCGTCAAAACCAAAGCAGTAAAAAGCCAATCAGGAGAGGGGTAAGTAAACTTTTCGAAAACAAAGGCACTTTTGAAAACGGGCACTAAGTAGGGAACCACCGTCAGAGCAAGAAGTATGGTCGTCGTTTCGTGCAAGAAAACATTTAGATTTATTTGGCGAATGAAAGACTCTTTTGCCCTTATTTTTAGGATCAACTTGGACCGCTCTACGTAAAAATGAGCTTTGACATAGAGGGCAATAGCTGCAAACGAGGCAAGAAAAGCATTACCAGCAAAAAAACGATTATCATTATACGTTTCATAAAAAATAAATCCACCCATTGCAATAATGAGGGTACATACTTCTTGAATAAAGAGTGTATAGTCATAAAAGTTGATAGAGAGTTCTTGGGGATTGGGAGAAGAGACTTTGGAAGAGGGGGGCCTTTTCTTAAGAGAAGGCGCTTTTCCCCCTGGTTTCTTGTGAGCAGATGATATGACAATAATCTTTCCATCGCGAGAAGAACGCGCTGGATTTTTCTTAGGAAAAGAGAACATACTCTTCCACTTAGCTATGTTTTTCTGATGAAAAGTCTCTTTTTTCCATTTTTGCCATTTAGCTTTCAACTTCGACCAAGCATGTTGGATTTTTTTTTCAGCCTTCTTTTTCTTTTTAGACCAAGAAGATTTTTTTTGCGGAGAACGAAATGATTTTTGAGACATTTTTTGCTCTATTTGTAAGGTGCCACACTTAGGTGCTAGGGGAATCCCTACGAAAAAATACTTATTTTTCTCAGTACCTAAAATGCCTAAGGCGGTGCCCCATGATTCAACATGGGCACCGCCTTAGAGTGCATTCTGTGATAAGGATTTTATGCTATTCGCTTAGAGTGCGTTAAAAACGCTGCGACTGACGTTTCCAAAACGTCGTCCAAAACGAAAGCCTAATTCAACATTGACAATAAATTTATCAGAAACATCGTTGTTAAACTGCCAGTCTTGAAAAACACTTACCCCAAAACTATCAAAGACATTCAGACGAAGACCTGTCAAAAGTCCATGACCATGGTCATTGGCAAAATAGCTAAACCCGAAGGCAGGTTCTAGAGTGATGCGGTAATTATGAAATACCTCAACGGCAAAGGCACGAGCATAAAGAATACTCGAAAAAGAACCTGTGCGAATATCACCAGCGTCATCTATTTCCACTCTCTGGCCGCCAGTTAAAATAGCGTCTTGGATATCAACATCAACTTTACTACGATCAAAAGGAAGTGACCAAGAGATTGCTAAATCTAAACCATAAAGGTAAAGACTGTCTTTTAGAAGGTTAACCTGGAGGAATCCGACCATTCCCCGTTCTCTTTGATAAAAACGGCTGACGGCTCCAGTTTGGTTAAGATCATCAGCTTCGTTATAGATTCTTGCAAAGTAATAGCCTAAATCGAGAGTAGCTTGCATTCCTAGGCTAGGAGCAGAAAAGAAAAAACTTGCAGAAATACTATAGTTGCGTGTTTCTGTATTAGAATCCGCAGGAGTAGCAGCATCTAACTCAGGGGAGGTACTAAACTGATTGCTTCCTGCCACAATAAGTCCCATCGTAAGAGTAGTGTCCTCATCAAAACGATAAGCAAAGGGACGCATACTTACGCCGTATGAAATGCTATTTCCATCTTCATTTCGCCGTGAACGAGAATTAGAGTAGCCAAAACCAGCAGCAAATGCTTCTTGTACAGGATTCCAGAAGTAATGTTCGGTTATAGGGTATTTTTCATGATCATCTTTAGGGACTTCCCAAGCCCAAATGAAAGAACCAATATTGTCATTTTGAGTGGCAATTGCTTGTTCTTCAGGAATTGATTTTTCTTGTCCAAATGCTCCGGCTAAAAATCCAAAAATCAGCATAAAGCTGAGAAAAAAAATGTGTTTGTTCATCGACAAACCCTTTCTTCCAAGTAATGTGAAAGTGTTTTCCAGAAATACAGGGATATTTGTTTTTTGACTATCCTATTTTTCATTCTAAGACGCTTAGAAATAGTTTATTTCTCAGGGAACTATCCACAAAAAAATTTCCAAATCCATCTTTCTCTACTTTACCATTTTCCGTGTGTAGGTTCCAACAAATACTGTCATCAAAAATAAACCAGCAAAAGATTCTATTACAAGCAAATATTTCAACCAACCGTCAAAGTGAGGGGCAATGTTTTCTGTGCCCAAAGTACTAAAAGTCATTGCACTGATATAAAAAGCCTGAGCTATGGTCATTCCTTTCTGTCCTTGATTTCTCAAGGCCTCTTCAATAATAAATTGATCAGAAAAAGACCAATAACCTAAAGAAAATAAAGAAATTATCATGGCAGCTAAAATTGTTACATTAAAAGGTTTTGTACCATAGCCACATCCTAAGTCAAAAAAAAGCCAATCGAAACTTCGCAGTAAAGATGGGGGTTGGCAAAGTCTCTCTGCTCTTCTAAAATGATAGTAGGCCCAATCTGTTGCTTCATGATTGCCCTGCACTTCAAAGGTACGCCGTAGAAGTAAATAAACTTCTTTTGCTTTGACATACTCGTGTCGGTTTTCTGAAAATATTTTACCTTTAATCTGTTCCAAATCAATAACTAAGCCATTGGGACGAGCCCCATATAAAACAACTTCCTTATGGAATTGAACAGAGGAAAGATCTAAACGCATTTTAAAGATGGAATCTTGGAAAGAAACTTCTTCATAAAAATTAGATCCTCGTAGAAAAGCATCTTGGTGTATAATAATTTGCTCTAATTTTGTTTTTCCTCTAAACTCACAAAACTCCAGGGAAAAAGATGAGAGAACTTCTACTCCACAAAAATCGGCATCTCCTTTGCATTTTAGATGACAAAAGTAGGCTCGACTTTGCATCTCACTTCCTCGAAAACTAACAGTTTGGTGAAACTCTGCTCTATGAAAGTAAACACGGTCACTAAAGTTCACGACTTTGAAGTTTGCTTTTTTCAGAGCAACCATATCTTCAAAACGAGAAAGTCCTAAACGAGAGTTCTCGAAAGAAGCGTCTTCTTCAAAACGGACTTCGCGAAATTGGGCTCCTTGAGAAAAACAAGATTTTTTAAAATTAACTTTCCCCTGAAAATGAACACCTTCAAAATATCCACTTTGAGCAAAGAAGCATTCCTCAAAGCGAGAAGAGGAACAAAATTTGCTTTTTTCAAAAGAAGTGCTTTTTTGAAAAGAACTTTTTGAAAAATTAGCCTTTGCCAAAAAAGAACAATTTTTCCAATGAGCACCTTGAAGAAAAGAAGCCGATCGAGCAATGACTTCCCCTTCGAAGGAACAAGAAGAAAAGTTGACATCTCCTTGAAAAGAGCTGGGAGCTTCACTTGTTGAAATATCTATTTTTTCGAGGAAGATCGTATTTCGGAAAGAGATTTTTTCAGAAAAAGTACAGTTGATAAAACGAAGCTTTTTAATCTTACAATCTTTAAACTGTATTGGATAGGTGATGTTTTCTTGTTTCCAGGTAAGCTCATTGATTTCTTGATTTTTGATCACTAGCCCCTTTTGGCAATTTTCTATAATTTGCTTTGGGGACAAAATGCTTTTACTTGTGCTCACGACTTGCTCACTTTGTTATTTTTCTCGAATTCTATTTTGAAAACTTTATAATAACTATTTTCTTGCACTCTATAAAGTATTTTTTTCTGATTCTACGTTAGAGTGAATTTTTGATAAGATGAGGTTTCTTAAAATCTGTCTTTAAAATTAGCTTTTAGCTGACCTTTTTTTTCGGAGGAAAAAAATGATTCCAAAGTCTCGATACTTCTTAGGCGGTTTACTTTTTTTAGCTTTAGGGCTACTCGCCGTCGGAAGTCTATATCTACCAAAAAATACTCGAGACGAAGTCCCTAAATTAATTTCTCAATTGGAAAATGAAGACTGGAAGATCCGATGGAATGCGTCAGAAAAACTAGGAGAGATTGGGCCTCTGGCAGAATCTGCTCTTCCTGCTCTCTTGAAAGCTGTTTTTGACGAAGAGTGGAGAGTTCGGTGGTACAGCGTTCTAGCTTTAGGAAATATAGAAAAAGTTACTCCTGCGGTTGTAGATGTTTTATGCCAAGCTGCTTCTGATACGGATGATATGGTCAGGCAATCTGCTTTTAGCTCTTTACAGAAATTAGGCCATTACAATGAAAGAGTTATGGAGGTTACTTTAAAAGGCCTCAAAGACGAGCAAATAAAGGTTAGAGAAAATGCTATCAAAACTTTAAGTCGAAGTAAATTCGAGACTTCGGGCATAACAGAAGCTTTGATTCCTTTGATTAAAAGCTCTCATAATGATATTGTTCAAACGGCTATCTCTTCTCTGGGAAAAAGAGGCTCGGCTTCTCTTCTCGCCTTACCTCACTTAGAGCAAGCATTCACAAAGGGAAGTCGAAAAACAAAAACCTCTATTTTGAAAGCTGTTGGGCAAATTTGCCAAGATAATCCCAGCTTAGCCTTTCCTTTGTACAAAAAATCTCTGGAAGATTCTAACAAAAGAGTAAGAGCTTCCGCAGCATATGGAGTGGGAAGATGGAAGGAAAAAGGAAAGGAGTTGGTTCCTTATTTGCTTAATCTGATAAAAAAAGAAGGGGAACCAATGAAAGTGAAACTAGCGGCCATTGGTTCTCTGGGAGAAATTGGCCCAGAAGCATCTAGTGCTCTAGAATATTTAGAAAAAAATATTGAACATCCTTATGTTCTCATTCGAGTAGGGTCCATTGAAGCGATGGGGAAAATAGGTCTAAGTGCGGTTCCTATTCTTCTCAAATACACAACTCATCCTGATGAAAAAGTTAGAGGAAATGTTATTTATGTTTTGGGAATAATCAAGGGCTATGAAGAAACTTTTCTTCCTACCCTTCTTGAGGCCACCGAAGATAAAACTCCTTACATTCGCTATAGTGCTGCCCGTTCTTTTGCTCACAAAAGACAAGACTCCAAAAAAGTGCGCAAAGTTTTGATTAATTTGCTTCAAGACCCTGCGCTGGAAGTTCGTTATATGGCAGCAAAAGCTCTTTCTTTCTTAGGAGATAGCCGAGTAGTGAACGCTTTACGTAAAGCTTTAAAAGATAAAAGATGGCACGTTCGCTACTCAGCTGCTAAATCTTTAGGTCATATCAAGGAAAAAGCGAAGCTTGCCGTGGATGATCTTATTCATCTTCTAATCCAAGACAAAAGAATAATAGTACGAACCATTGCAGCCCGATCTTTAGGAAAAATTGGAGATCACCAAGCAAAAGTCATTGATGCTCTGCACCAAGCGCGCAAATTCGATAACAATCCTTTGCGAGAGGCTATTGATAAAGCTCTAAGCCAATTGGGGCAGTGATTCTTCTTTAAACCACTTTAAATTCACAGCATTCCGTTTTTTCGATATAACCGGCTTCATCTCCGAAGTCGGCAAATTTTTCATAATGCTCATGTCGTCCACGAGGAGAAGTTTCGTGCTTAATCGGGCACCAATAAGCTTCTGTTCTGGCAGAAACTTCGCAGACATAAGCAATCAATCCATTAAAATATCCACAGTAAGCGCAGTTCAACTTCTCTAAAGAATCGATGTAGGAGAGTTTGTATCGATCGATAACAATATAGTCTCTCCTATTCACCTTTTCCAATTTATAAACAGGAAAACAAAAAGCCTGGTAGACAGAAACGAACAAATCCATGATCAAAGCAGGAATAATTAAAGAATAGATAAGAGGTGCAGTCAACACCATTCCCCAAGAAAACTGCGAATTTTGAAAAAGACTTTCTTTTTTCTCACGGGGCTTTAAAGTCATGGCACTGGGGATATTTTTGTGAGAAGAGAAAATGGAATCAAAGGAATAGAATTGGTTTGTGCTCTTGTTTTTTTTGTTCATAGTAGATTCTCCTAATGCGGAATATTTTATTATGCTGCGAATCGATATTCAAGATTGCTGCACTGCAGCATACAACATAGAAGCAATTTTGTCAAATTTTTTCTGCTGCAATGCAGCAAAAAAAAAAAGAAATTGGAACTGGATCAAAAAATGCTTATAATGGTGGAACTTAAGGAAGATAATTTTTTATGGGTGCTTCCTAAATCGACGACGGGGTTATATCAGAAAGATAAGGAGGAAGGAGTTTGTCGAAATCTGTCATCATCAAAAAATACAAAAATCGACGACTTTACGACGTGGAAAGTAAGAGCTACACATCTTTAGAAAAGATAACGCAGCTCATTCAAGAAGGAGATAAGGTGGCTGTCATTGATAATGACAGCCAAGAGGACATCACCCAAGAAGTTTTGCTGCAAATTGTTCTGGAATTAAATAAGCAGCCTCAAAATCTCTTGCCTTCTGATCTTTTACACCAAATTATTCGCCGAGGAGAAGGGTTTCAAGAATCTCTACGCAGTCACTTAGGGACTAGTATGGGCTACTTTAGTAAATTCAAGGACAATATGTCTCAGCAGTTTCAACGTTGGCAAGAGCAATGGAATACTCTTCTAGCTAGTCCTAAAAATAACGAGGAAGAAAAGGCAACATCTTCTTCCAAAAATGGCGAAGAGCTTATGCATCAAATTCAAGCTCATCTAGCCGAATATGAAAAAAAAATCCAAGAATTGGAACTCCAATTCAAAGAACAAGTACAAGAGCAGTTTCATCATTGGAATCAACTTTGGGATTCTCTTTTACCTAAAGTTCCTCGCTCAGAAGAAGGTTTGGAAAAAAAGTCTTCTTTGAGCATCGACGAAGAGATTTTCCTTCACATTCAAAATAAAATTGCCGAATATGAGGAAAAAATCCAGGCTCTGGAAGCCCAATTGAAATCGATTGCGGTGTTGGCTAATCCGGTTTAGGGATTAAGTTTTGATGCCAGTCTAAAACCGTTCTAAGTACCATGTTCGCTGGAGGGTGAGGCTCCTGCCGAACAGGGGATGTGCTTGGCTCTTGATATTTTTATCTTGGCACAACCCCGGCGCGGCAGGAGCACCCGCGATATAAAAACGTTTTCTCAATATGAAACCTATGATCCTGTGAATGTGCCTTAGTACCATCAGGAACCAAGCACAACCCCTGCTCGGCAGGAGCCTCGCCCTCCAGCGAACATGGTACTTAGAACGGTTTTCGATCATCTTTTCCAAAAGCGGTTTCAGATAGACAGCTCTTACTACAAAACCCCTCACCGAACCTTTTCTAAATCACATTTCAAACATTTCTTCCCAAACCACTGGTGGGGATCTTCTCCCGATTTTGAAATGATCGAGAGCCCACATTTATGACAAATGCAGCCATCCCATGCGTGGGGGTCTTTTCCCGATTTGGAAGATATTTTGAGTCCGCATTTTTTGCAAAATCAAAAAATTAAAGATGTAATTAAAGATGTAAAGCCCTGTTTCCTGTAGCCATGAGAGCGGCCTCCTTGAAAGACTCCGAAAAAGTAGGGTGAGGGTGTACTATCATCCCTATATCTTCCGCAGAAGCCCGGTACTCCATCGCAACAACAGCTTCTGTGATTAAATCTGCACAACGCGGACCAATCATATGGACTCCCAAAATTTCGTCGGTTTTACTATCGGCAAGTACCTTAATAAATCCATCTGTATCTTCAGCTGCTCTTGCTCGTCCACTTGCTTTGAAAGGAAAGTTACCCGTCTTATAAGAAATCCCAGCATCTTTTAATTCTTCTTCTGTTTTACCTACAGAGGCAACTTCTGGCCAAGTGTAGACAACTCCAGGGATAGTATTATAGTTGAGGTGAGGTTTTTTTCCGGCAATTCTCTCCGCAACAGAGACTCCTTCTTCTTCTGCCTTGTGTGCAAGCATCGGCCCGGTCACAACATCTCCGATAGCATAGATATGAGGCTGAGATGTTTGCAAATGTTCATTAACAACAATTCTACCTTGTTTATCTAAATTTACTCCCACCGCTTCTAAGTTAAGACTTTTGGTGTAAGGCCGTCGTCCAATAGAGACAAGAGCATAGTCGCCAGAAAAGGAGAGTTTTTCTCCTGCTTTATTCTCGGCAGTGATTTGAACAAAGTTGTCTTTTCCTTCAATAGAAGTGACTTTAGTGCTTAGATGGAAGGTAAAGCCAATTTTTTTCAGACTCTTTTGGAGAGCTTTTCCGAGTTCTCGATCCATAGTCGGAATAATCGAATCCAAAAACTCAATTACAGTAACCTTGGTTCCTAAACGCGCGTAAACGGAGCCTAGCTCTAAGCCAATAACACCACCTCCGACAACCAATAAATTTTCGGGTACTTTTGGTAGGCAAAGAGCTTCGGTCGAAGAGATGATTCGTTTACCATCAAAAGGGGCAAAGGGAAGAGGGGTTGGCTCTGAACCGGTGGCCAAAATAATGTGCTTTCCTTGGAGAAGAGTTTCTTTGTCTTCGCCTTGGCACTTGACAGTATGAGGATCTACCATAGAGCCTATTGCAGTGAATCGCTCTATTTTGTTCTTTTTCATCAAGTAGTCGATACCTTTCACAGTATTCTCAACCACTTGATTTTTTCGCTCCATCATTTTAGGTAAATTGACTTTGAGATTTTCGAGTTCAATTCCATGAACAGAAAACTTTTTTTGGGCCAAATGATAGAGCTCAGAGGAATCTAAAAGTGCTTTTGAAGGAATGCAACCGACGTTAAGGCAAGTTCCTCCCAAAGAACTATTTTTTTCTACTAAGGCCACTTTTTTCCCCAGCTGGGCAGCTCGGATAGCGGCAACGTAGCCTCCTGGCCCCCCTCCCACAATAATAAGATCAAATGTATTGCTCATCGAAACTCCTTTATATGTTTAGCATCAACCTAGTGGGTTCTTCCACGAGTTGTTTAACCCGACAAAGAAAACGAACGGATTCGGAGCCATCAATAATACGATGATCGTAGCTCAAAGCGACGTACATAATGGGACGAATGACAACTTCCCCTTCGATTGCGATGGGTCTTTCGACAATATTATGCATTCCCAAAATGGCGCTTTGGGGATGGTTCAAAATAGGAGTGGAAAGCATCGAGCCAAAAACTCCTCCATTGGTAATAGAGAATGTCCCCCCCGTCAACTCATCCATCGTCAGTTTTCCCGTTCGTCCTTTTTGTGCTAGCTGAAGAATTTCTTTTTCGACTTGAGCAAAGCTCATTTTATGAGCATCACGAACAACAGGGACAACTAAGCCTTTAGGAGTAGAGACAGCTATTCCAATATCAACATAGTCATGATAGATAATATCGTTTCCTTCAACTTGTGCATTTACGGCGGGAAACTCCATGAGAGCTTGGGCTGCAGCTCTGGTAAAAAAAGACATAAAGCCTAAACCAACTTCGTGCTTTTCCTTGAACTCTTCTTTGTACTGTTGACGAATGGCTTTTACAGCAGAAACATCCACTTCATTAAAAGTTGTTAGGATAGCCGCTGTTTTTTGAGCGTTGACTAATCGTCCTGCTATTGTTCGGCGTAGACGTGTCATGGCTTCTCGTCGGACAGTTCTTTCGTTTTCTTCGCTTTTCTCGTTTTTTCCAGAAAAAGGAGCTTTACTCAACTCAGGCTGCGGAGAAGAGGTTTCTGAAGAACTAGAAGAGGTCTTTGTCTCTAAGTGCGAAAGAACATCTCCTTTCGTAATGCGTCCATCTTTTCCTGTTCCTACTACGTCCTGAGGGTTTACTTGACTTTCTGCCATTAATTTTTGGGCAGAAGGAGCCGGGTGACTACTAGCGTACGAAGTACTTGTGCTTTTTTCTGGAGTTTCTGTAGTGTTAGCACTACTTTTTTGTTTTTCTAACTCTTCCGAAGAGACTTCTTCAAGAGTTCCGATAATGTCACCGACATTAACGGTTCCTTCTGTGACATTAATCGTCAGTCGTCCTGTAATTTGAGCACGGACTTCCTGGGAAGCTTTTTCTGTTTCTAACTCAACAATAACCTCATCCATTTTTACAATATCGCCACTTTTTTTGCGCCAACGTGCGATATCTGCATCCTTAACCGACTCTCCTGCGGCCGGAACAACGATATCTACTTTTTCCATTTTTTTGTTTCCTTTATTTTAATCCCTAATTTCGCTTATAAATAGCCGAGCATATGTTTTGAACAACAGACTAAAACTACGGTCAAATTCCTCATCTCTAGAGAGTAAGCGCTCTTTTTAACAAACCTTCTTGCTCTTGCAGGTGTCTTTGCATAGAACCAGTTGCAGGGCTAGCACTTTCTCGGCGCGCAACAACTTCTAAGTTAGGGAATTTTTCAAATCGCTTGCGAATAAAATCCCAAGCTCCCATATTAATAGCTTCTTCTTGGACCCAAGCGACACTTTTAACTTTGGCGTATTTTTTCAGAAGTTCTTCATCCTGAGCCTTGGGAATGGGATAAAACTGCTCTATACGGACAATTGCTATGTCTTTTATTTCTTCTTTTTCTCTCATTTCTAAAAGCTCGTAGTAGACTTTTCCTGAGCATAGAAGTAAGCGCTTAACCGACTTGGTCTCTAGTTGTGTCTCATCAAGAATTTCCAAAAAACGCCCCTTTGTAAAATCTTCTATCGGAGAATACATTAAAGGATGGCGAAGGAGACTTTTGGGAGACATAACGACCAAAGGTTTTCGGAAGACAGACTTAATCTGTCGCCTAAGAGCATGGTAAAAATTAGCCGGCGTTGTCGCATTGATTAAATACATGTTGTTTTCGGCGCAAAGACCGATAAACCTTGTTATCCGAGCACTGGAATGTTCTGGGCCTTGTCCTTCATAGCCATGGGGCAAGAGAAGAACAATTCCACTCATTCGCTGCCATTTGGACTCGGAGGAAGAGATAAATTGATCTAGAATAATCTGAGCACCGTTGACAAAGTCTCCAAATTGAGCTTCCCAAATGACTAAAGTAGAGGGGAGAGCCAAAGAATATCCATACTCAAATCCGAGAACTCCGTATTCAGAAAGATGAGAGTTGTATATTTGCAAACTAGCTTGGTTTTCCTCTATATGATTCAAAGGAATATGAATATTTTCATTTTCAAAATCAACAAAAACAGCGTGGCGATGCCCAAAAGTACCACGTCGGCTATCTTGTCCAGAAACTCTCACAGGTATGTTCTCTAGCATTAAAGAGCCATAAGCCAAAAGTTCAGCCATAGCCCAATCGACAATCTTGTTTTCGGAGTAGTTTTGCCATCTTTTTTGGGTAATTTTTTCCATTTTGGGAAAAACGGAGAAATTCTCAGGAGATCGGCAAAGCGCTTGAGCAATTTTATCTAATGAATCTTGAGATGTCCCTGTTTCGGGCGATTGATAAAAATCTTCATCCTTGCTTTGGCGTAAACCTTTCCATTGTCGTTTTAGAAAACTAACATCTACTTTGGGTTTTTCGCGAGCACTTTTTAATTCTTCTTGGAGCATTTTATCAAAATCTTCGACAACGCGATCGGCTTCTTCTGCGGTAATGACACCTTCAGCAAGCATTTTTTTGATATAGATTTCCAAAACAGAAGGATGATCAGCAATTCTCTTATACATTAAAGGCTGAGTAAAACGAGGTTCATCTCCTTCGTTATGTCCATAGCGGCGGTAGCAGACAACATCAATGTAAACATCAATGGCAAACTTTTGTCTTATCAAAATAGCTAACTTACAAACATGAACCACTGCTTCAGGATCATCTCCCATAACATGGAAAACAGGAGAGTTGTTAATCTTAGCAATGTCAGTGCAATACAGACTAGAGCGGGTTTCTCGAAAACCTGCGGTAAAGCCTACTTGATTGTTGATAACAAGATGAATGGCTCCTCCGGTCGAATAACCTTCCAGCTTGGACATATTAGCTACTTCGTAGTTTACTCCTTGTCCAGAGATAGCAGCATCACCATGGATAATAATGGGAATGATTTTTTTGAAGTCATTCCCATAGAGCATTTCTCCTTTGGCTCGAACACTTCCATGAACTAAAGGGTTGACTGCTTCCAAGTGGGAAGGGTTGGCCACTAAACTCAAATGTACAGGATGACCGTCTTCGCTTTTAATATCAACAGAGTGTCCTTTGTGGTACTTTACATCTCCGTCACCACTGACATCATCCGGTAGGATAACCCCATCGAACTCAGAGAAAATATTGTGGTAGCTTTTCTCAAAAATTGTAACGAGAACATTGAGACGACCTCGGTGAGCCATTCCCATAACAAACTCTTTTATCCCGAGCTTAGCTCCTTCTTGAACGATGGTGTGTAAACCAGGAATAAATGATTCGCCCCCCTCTAGAGAAAAACGTTTTTGAGTGCCATATTTCTTCTGTAAAAAATTTTCAAAACCTGTACTTTGGGCTAATTTTTTCAGAATGCCAAGTTTTTCTTCCCGAGAAAGCCTAGGATCATTTGCATTGGGCTCCATTTCGCGATTAATCCAGTTGCGAATTTCGGGCTCAGGAATGTATCGGTATTCGGCTCCAACCGAGCAACAGTATGTCTTTCTCAGATGAGCTAAAATATTTCGTAAGGTACTACGGCCTATGTGAATTTCGTGGCCTACTTCAAACTCTGTCTCCAAGTCTGCTTCACTTAAACCAAAGTAAGCTAACTCTAAATCGGCTTTATGAACACGTCGTTTTAAAATAGGATTAGTTTCTGCGATTAGATGCCCACGTGCTCGGTAGGAGTCGATCAATTTCATTACCGCAACTTCTTTGTCATTAGAAGGGACAACTACAGCTTCGTTTTGACTCCCTAGGTCATATCCTTCAAAGAATTTTCTCCAAGAAGAGTCGACTGATGCAGGGTCCTGTTGGTATTTTAGGTATAGCTCTTCTATGAAGGCACCGCCAGAGTTATTTAGGTAGGAAAACTTATTCATGTCTCTTTTTTCTTTATTTTAGTTGGAAGAAATCATTGTAAAGGCAATATTTTAGACGTTTACGGGTACCCACAAGGGGCACACCGCACGCTCATACTAGTAATCAAAGCTCTCTTTTTCTAAGGTGATATTGATGAGATGACGAGCTGTTCTCATATTCAAGCGCAATCCTCGGTAATCCGCTTCCCCTTTAATTATTTCGGCTAAAGAAGATTCGTTTGTACCGTGGGAAGTGACCACATATTCAAAAATAGCACTGTCGGCATTGACAGACTTCATTCTTAGCTCTCTTTTTGACTCCAGGCGACCTAAAATAGCTCTAAGTTTTTCTCGGTCGCTATCGTTAGCTAAAGTTCCTTTGATGTAGTAGGTATTTTTCCGTAACTTAACGATTAATTTATCAAGATTTTGCTGAATCTTGCTAATAATTTTTTGGGCTACTTTACGAATTCCTCTACGACGGTTTTCGGCAGCACTTGCTCCTTGTTGGCCTAGCTTATCATATTCGACAAAGTTAGCTCGCTCTTCGCCTGTTAGAGTGTCAACAATTCGACATCCAATAGTGGGACGGAAAAAAGAAATTCCTGTTCCCAGAGAATGGTCAACTGTTTCTTCCACATTCGACCAGAGATAAACGCAAAAGTCGGCTTGGTGAAACTTACTAAAAAGAACATCTTCGGGAATATCTATAGAGCTAAAACCTGTTTCCATGAGAATTTGACGAGAGTTTCCTTCGACATCGTAAATAGTGAAATAATCATTTAAACCTTCGTGAATCGTCGAAAAAAGTACTTCTTTTTCGGCAACTTCAGGCTTTTTGAAATCGATAGCCATAATCATAGGATAACGCTTGGGACTTGGGTAAATTTGGGCATCGCTGTAGCCACCATCATGGGAGCTACTACTTGAATTATTGTAGTCGCCATTATAGTTTTCCTCGTAGTTTCCTTCGCCAGGGCGAGGAAAATCTCGGGGATTTTGCTCTTTTACTTCTAAATCACCCGTATCAAGATCTTTACTAGTTCCGCATCCAACAATCGTAAAACAAAATGTGAAAAGCATTAAATATAGAGTAAATTTCAATGAACTATCTCCTAAGTAACAAGAAGATTAAGCTACTTAACTTTTCTAAGCCACTTAATCTTCAAAAATTTAATTACTAACATTTTTGGGCCTTCACTATGATTATGAAGCATAATTTAGGTAGAAAAGGTATTTTTCTTTTGTGTTTTATGGGGACCCCAAGCTGACTTTTATTAGACATTCTATGTGCCAGAGAAATTTTTGCAAGACATTTTTTCTAGGAAGAGCTCTTTCCTTTCCTCCCTAGAAAATGCTTGCTATCTCTTTTTCTAATTTGTATATTCACCATGTGTTTGGTGGGGATAGTTATTGTTTGTTATCTTTTGGGAATGTTCAGATTTTTAAAATCTATCTCTACTCTGGTTTTTTTTTATAGCAAATGCAAAAACAGGGAGATATTCATGAAACTCCGATGGAAATTAGCTTTTATACTTGTCTTTTTATTCACTCTCGGTTGTGGTAGAACAATTCGGACAGCCACTGATGTAGATACCATAACAGGCTCTGACTGGTCAGCCAGTGACTTAAAGAGAGTTAGTAATAAGATGGCTTCTTCTATTTCTCAATCTCGTCCTTTGCGAGAAAGGTATCCTGAGGCTCGTTGGGTTCTTGCGAAAAACTTACGTAACAACACAGACGAACATATTAATACACGCCTGATTATGGAAAAAATTCGAACTCAAATTATCAATAACGGTACTGCTATTTTTATTGACGACCAAGCTCTTGATGATATTTTAAAACAACTTCGGATGACCACTAGTGACCTCTATGACCCAACAAAAATTCCTCAAATTGGAAAACTTTCGGGAGCTAAGTTGATTTTACGGGGAACTATTTCCAATATTCGTCAAAAAACGGATCGAGTAGATGTAAACTCCTTCAACATCACTTTGCAAATAGTTGATATGGAAACAGGTGAAATTCGTTGGACAGATGAAGCCGATATCGCAAGGATTACCGAAAAAGGATATTTTCGTAGCTAATTTTTATCGCTTATACCTTAAAAAATTGCTCGTGTCGTTGAAATCTCCTCATAGATCTCATTGACGCGAGCCAAAATCTATGCTAGTATTTATGATACGCTCTACACATATTTTTTACAAGTGCACCCTAAAATCCAGCAAGGAGACTTCCCTTGGCCGATAAACATCTATGGAACTTCAACATCCTTTGCGTAGATGCCGAGGAAGAGAGTCTTAAACTTTACCAAAAGGTATTGACGAACTTCTCTAGTAAAGTTGCCGATATTACCCAAAAATATTCGCGAGTAAAGGCAAAAGACTCAGACTATACTATATTCCCCGTTTTATCAGGGAAAGCCGCTACTCGTATGGCTTTAGAGGCTAAAAGCGATGGCCGAGAGCTTGCAGTGGGCTTTTTTGACATTGGAATAGAAGGAGAAGTTAGTGGAATAGAGTGTATACGAGAGGTAAAGCGGATATTTCCTTCTCTTCTCTGTGCCGTAGTCACTGATATGAGTGGGCAAGGGGTCGATGGTATCCGAGAAATTTTTAAATCTCAAGATGAATGGCTCTACATTAAAAAACCCTTCACCGAAAAAGAGCTTTTACAAACGGCTTGTAATTTGGTGGTATCTTGGAATTTACGTTCGGAGCAAGCACTTAATATTGCCCACATTAAAAATAGTAAAGAACTTGTTCAACGATTACTAGTTGTAACCCCTAAGCTTTTCCGAACTCAAACCTACCAAGAACTCTGTGATAATGTGACCAAAGAGGCCTCTGACATTATGGAAAGCCAACACGCTTTCCTGGCTATGCGTATAAATAGTCGAATGGAGTTTATGGGAGGATGTGGTAAATTTGAAGCTAAAAACGACGAAGACAAAAAAGAGTTCCTCCGTATACTGGATACGCCCGCTAGTTGGGACTCTGGTTGCTTAGTTCCTCTTTCGGTCGGAGAAGTTCCTCTGGGAATTCTATTCATTGATGAGCTGGCTTCCGATGACCGAGATACCGAAATTTTGGAATTATTTGCTATCCAAGCGGCCTATGCTTTTGAAGATATAAGCATTCAAGAAGAAAGAGAAGAACAGCGAGTACGTGAGCAAGAACTTAAAATCGGAAAGAATATCCAGGAAAGTTTACTTCCAAAAACAATTCCCCAAAGTGTCGACATAGATCTTTATGGTCTTATGCAAAGTGCCAAAGAAATTGGAGGAGATTACTACGATTTTCTCTTCCGAGAAATTCCTCCTGACCAGGTAACCGATGATATTTATGTAAGCATTGGTGATGTCGCGGGTAAAGGGGTTGCGGCAGGGCTTATTATGAGTGAAGTACGTTCCTTTATTCGAGCTTTGACTCCTTTTTATACTTCACCGAGAGAAATTTTGGATCAAGTAGCCCGTCTTCTTGAAAAAGACATTTGGGGAACAGGTCGATTTATGAGCCTTCTACTAATGCTCTGGGACTCTAAAAATAAAAATTTTCTTTTTACTTCGGCTGGCCATGAACATATCATTCATTACAGAGCACGGCAAAAAAAATGTACTGTGTTTAAGGCGGGTGGAGTTGTTTTAGGTTTAAAGCATAATATTGTTTGCCCTCACTTGAAAGAAAAAAAGCTCGTTTTAGAAAAAGATGATGTGATAGTTCTCTTTACTGACGGAGCAACGGAATCTCTGGACGATAAAGGAAATATGTTTACTTTAGACCGCTTGGTTAAATTGACAGCACAATATGCGCAGCTACCCATCGATAAAATTCTCAATAACATATTTAAAGAGATTTGTGATTTTGTTGGAGACACCGAACAGTTTGATGATATTACTATGGTCGGAGTGAAGAAAAAGATTTAGGGTGGAGAAATGTCATGACAAACTTGGAATACATTCTAGTTTTCACAGCAGCAGTAGCAGTGGCAGCAACTCCTTTTTTTTCTTTGCGTATGCTAAAGGGTATTTTAGTTTTACTTTTTTGGCCTTATTATATTTATAAGTGGTATCGTGGTAAAAAATCGGCTCATCAGAGGCAGCGAAACTACGAAATTTTAGGCAACTATGTCGCTCTTTTAGGAAATAATCCAACAACTTTAAGCTATTTTCGTAATCTTATAGAGACAGGTGTGAGTGAAAAGCGTTTGGTTGAGCTACTTGAAATTAATCTTAACAAACTTATGACCTACCAAGAAAATGCGGAAATTAAGAAAATTGAAAAACAAAAAGAGAACAAAGAAGAAATTGAACAGTTATTACAAGAACAAAAAGAACTTTTAATTCAATCTCGTTTGAGCTTAGAACAAATTAAATTTCGGGAAAAGCTCTTAAACGGTCTTTATCAAAAAATCCAAAAAAAGTACCGTATGTAAGGGTGTGTCCTCCTTCAGCTTTTTTTGCAATGTTTTAATGAATTAGAGAGGTAACTCTAATTCATAGTTGTAATTGTATAACGAGATTAGCTGAAGGAGGACACACCCTTACCTGTAAAATCCAAAAATTGGAAAAACGATGTAATCTTACCCACTTTCAGCAGTGAAAAAGATACGTTTTTTCTTTTTTTTAATCGGGCTGTAAGTTAAGTAAAATGGAATCCAAAATCCAGTAGTCAGAATCGAACCCCAGCTTCGCTTCGGGGTAAAAAATGGAAAAAACTTTGAGCTTTTCGTAGCTCGTGAGTCGGTTCGTAATCGTAAATCTTAATCGTAATCGAAAAAAAAGAAAAGATTACGATTAAGATTTACGATTAAGATTACGAATCGAGTTACGATTTTATCCTGGTACAACTCCCATAGATATTGAAGTTTCTTAGGAGAATCCAGTGGGAAATCCAAAAATCCCATAGGAATGTCTTTTTTTTCTATTTTTCTACTGAATTCTGGATTCTGGATTCTGAGTTCTGGGTTCCCTAAAAAACGCTTAATTTTGCCTATATTAAATCAAAAAAACGATTTTTTCGCTGCTGAATGTAGGATCGTAGAAAAGAGTTTAGGATTTTTTTTTGTTTTAAATGTAAATTTAAATTGTAAGGGTGTTCTCATTCAGCTTTTTTTTGCGACTTAACAATACTGAGTTCAAGATAGTTTCCTTACTATTACTTTAAGGAAGTACAAAAAATAAGCTGAATGAAGACACCCTTACCAAGGGGGTTTAAAATGGATAACCTTTCTATTCAGTATGTCGGTAAAGATTTAAGTCTCACCGAGAGAGATTTTTTCGATTCGCTTTCCAAGCAAATTCAAAAAGGGGAAAAAGACATTCCCTGGAAAAGTAAGAAAAAATATCGGATGGAAGTGAGCAAAAAAGCCCAGGAATATGTTATTCGTCTTTTGGACGTAAAATCTGACAGAGAGATTGAACGTCTCAAACTTCATTCCAGTAAAAGTCTTATGGAACTAGAGACTAGGCTTTTAACTGATTTAGTAAAAATGATGGAAAAACATACCATGCAAGCGGCTCTGGATATCCAAAAAGACTACAAGGATGTCCAAGATATTGCTCGAAAAATTGACCCGGATGACGATGAGTTCAACGAAGATTATCTCAAAAGTTTACGAAATGCCGCCTTAGGCAATGTTAAAGACATTGCTCGTATGAAAGAGCGTGGTACTTAGGTATGTTTCAATGCTAGGAATTATCCTAGTCTTAGAAAATAGAGGACCTGATGAGCAAAGCAAAAAAGCCCACCCCCGGCCCTAGCTCTATTAAAAACAAGAAGGCTTTTTTCAACTATACTATTTTGGAACGAATCGAGGTTGGCCTGGAGCTGACTGGCACGGAAATTAAATCGATTCGACAAGGTAAAGTGAGTATGGTGGACGCTTACTGTAAGTTGTTCAATGATAGGGAGATATTTCTTCATAAAATGAATATATCTACTTATGAAAAAGGAGGCTACAGTAACCACGATCCTATACGAAAAAGAAGACTTCTCCTACATCGCAGAGAGATTGTCCGTATACGCAACAAACTGATTGTAAAGGGACATACGCTCATTCCCTTAAAAATCTATTTTCATCGTGGTTGGGCAAAAATGGAAATTGGTTTAGCCAAAGGAAAGAGTCAGTCTGATAAACGACAAAGCTTAAGAGAAAAAGACGCTCGCCGAGAAATAAAGAATTTTTCTTAAAAGAAGTCAGTTTTTCATTGATCCAAGCAGAAAAATTCGCTAGGATATAAAAACTCTAGGAGATCTTCCTTAGAACTCCCGAATATCGGGGGCGACATTGGTATCGACTGGACATGTTATGGTAATAGTGGCGCTTCGAGGTTCCAGATGGCCTCGTAAAACCCTGGAAAAAAATTTTTAATTGGCAACAATATGCCTGTACGTATGGCTGCTTAATACGCACCCACATTCTAGCACTTTCTCTTACGCGGTGTGACGAATGCAAAATCAGTAAGATAGCCCTGTTTCATACCGGAAGGAAACTCGGCGAAATAAAAGAAGGTTAGGAGACCTTGAGGTTTGTTTATGAACCGATAGCAATCCGAAATACAAAAAAATCATAAACTACAAGCGTAGAAGCTGTTAACAGGCTGTCACAGGACGCGGGTTCGACTCCCGCCGCCTCCATTATGAAAAAGTCCATCATTACAGAAATATTTCTGCTTTTGATGGGCTTTTTTTATGCAATAAGGAGGTTTGTATGAAAAAAGGCTTCTTTATAAAAAGGGAAAAAATGGACAAAGAAAAAGTAAGAAAAGCAATCAAAATTCTCTTGATCGCTGCTTTGGTTCCGACTATAGGGTATTTGATCTATTACAGAGTAACCCATCCTGACTTAACCGAGTTTAGGTGCTCTTTGAATAACTGGAAGCTTTGTACATTTGCTTTGGTAGACTTTGGGATATTGGGCTGGTTACTAGTAAACGAATAGCTTCTAGAAAACCAAAATTTCTTTTTCTCTTTTATAACACTCCACTGATATGCAACATACCATAAAAAAAGATGTATTGACTATCGTACAGTTCACCGATTTCCACTGGGACTCTGGTGAAAATAACCAAGCCAAGATAAGAGACGTTGTCGCAACAGCCTACACAAACGAAAAGCCCGACTATGTCGTTATTACGGGAGACCTTATTTATTCTCAATGGTGCTCCTCCAAAGAAAAATCTATGCAGGAGGTCATTGATCTTGTAGATAGTTTTGCCGTCCCCTGGTCTGCCGTGCTTGGTAATCATGATGATGACGAGCGGGATCGACACCAAGAACTCTTAGCCCTTATGCGAAATGCCCAGCATAGCTTAGTCGATATGGGATCTGAAAAGATTAAGGGGGCCAGTAACTTTCGAGTAGTCTTAGAAGCAAAGAGGTTTAGCCTTCAATGCTTTTTTTTTGACACAGGGGGTTATCTATTGCCTTATCATCCTGACCATCCTAAATACGATGGAGTCGATGATTCTCAGTTGAAATGGATGCAAGAAAACAACGACAAGAGTTTGCGCACCTTTGTTTTTCAACATATCCCTTGCCAAGAGTATCTATATGCTCATAATGAAATAAAAGAAAGAATAGGAGAAAATCTAGAAGCGCCTTGTGTTTCCCACCTCCAGTCCGGTCAATTTGAATTGTGTAAAAAGGAAGGAAACGTCGAGGCTTTCTTTTGCGGGCATGACCATAATAATACAAGCGAGATTAAATATCAGGGCATAAATCTAATTTACGGGATTAACTCAGGAACATTCCAGTATCAAGAAAATCCTGCGCCGGTAGGCTATCGAGTGATCAAAGTCAGTAAAGATAAATGGAAAACCTATCCTCAGATTATAGCTCAGAGCATTCGTCACGCAGAGAGTGGAATTGATATGTGAACTGCACGAATTATCTCTCTCTCACATAATGACTTTTGACAAGAGCATTACTGTAAACTTCTGTTGATTTGTGGCTAAACTTTAAACTTTTCTTTAACTGATCAAAAAGAGGAAAGCCATTTCCCAAAAGTATGGGGATTTTTGTGATAATCATCTCATCAATGAGATCTTGTTTCAGAAAACTCTGCACTGTGACACCACCGTCGATGTACAAATTAATGTAACCCTTCTGGTTTAAATCACTCACCAAGTCTATTATTTCTCCCCTAATAATTTTTACTTTGTCTCTGATATCCTCTGGTACATTCCGTAAACTATTGCTAAGAACAAAAACAGGCTTTTTGTATTGCCAAGGGCCAAAAGTTAATACTTTTTCAAAACTATTGCGTCCCATCACTATGGCATCAATATTTGAGATAAACTGAGCATATCCATAATCGCTTTTTTCTGGATTGGGAATTTCCTCTAGCCACTCGATTCCTCCATCACTTGTCGCAATGAATCCATCAAGGCTTGTTGCTATGTAAACGTAATTTGTCATTTTTTTTCCTTTTTTAGCGAAATTTTCGATGGTCAATGCCTAGTTTTTTCATTTTACTTTGCAAAGTACCTGGTTTCATTTTTAAATAATGAGCCGCTCCATCGGCACCGTAAATTTTACCTTTGCTCTGAAAAAGCCCCTGCTCTATGCATGTTTTTATCGCTTCGTCCAAGGTTTCAATCTTGGCGACAGGAGAAATTTCTTTGCCAAAGTTTTCGAGTAAGCAAATGCGATTATCTTTTCTTAAAATGATCGCTGTTTCTAAAACATTGGCTAGTTCGCGAATATTTCCGGGCCAAGAGTACTTGAGTAGCCGCTCCATTGTTTGAGGGTTTATTTGAGGAAGAGATATTTCCATTCGTTGAGAAATTTGCACCATTAACTCGCTAACGAGAGGAGGTAAATCTTCTTTTCTCTCTCTTAGCGGTGGTAAAACAATGGGAAAAACATGGAGACGATAATAGAGGTCTTCTCGAAAATCTCCCTTATTTATCATACCCAAGAGAGAGCGGTTTGTCGCGGTAATAATACGGACGTTAGATGAAATAACGTCCTCTCCCCCCACCCTTAAGAATGTCCCTTCCTGTAAGAACCTTAGTAGCTTGACCTGAGCTAATAAAGGTAACTCAGCCACTTCATCCAAAAAAAGAGTTCCTCCATGAGCTCTTTCTAAATAACCCGTATGCCGATTTTGGGCTCCCGTGAAAGCAGCTTTCTCATGACCGAATAGTTCGCTTTCCAATAATGAATCGGGTATTGCTCCGCAGTTGATTGCAATGAACGATTTGTGAGAACGCCGCGAGAGATTGTGAATATAGGTGGCAAAAACCTCTTTACCTGTTCCTGATTCTCCCAGAATGAGAACAGTTGTATTGTGAGAGGCAACTAGCTTCGCCTTTTCTATTACCTGATTCATAACAGAACTTTTGGACGTCATGGGCAAAGGAACTTTGTTTACTTTGAGTTGGCTTTCTAGCTCACGTTTAGAATGATGAGCACTTTGCGAAAGTTTTGCGACCTTTTCCACTAAATAGCAATTCCCTTGAACGAGAGAAAAGAGTTTGGCTATGTGCTTTAGCAGTTCTGGCTCTAGCCATAGAGGAATTTTCTTTAAATAAAAAACTCCTCCGCCTTTTTTGTCTCCCTGCCAAGATAAGACGATTATGTAGTGGGCTTTCATTCTCTGAGCAATGCGTTTTTCTTCGCATTTATCCAAAAAATTTACTTCGCAAATAAAAGACTCATTTTTTCTCCAGACGATACTTTTTGATTCATCCCGTTTTTGCTGAGAAACCTTCTTTCCTTCCACCAAAACGAACTCATTTTCCCAAGCTAACTCAAACCCCAAAATAGCAATATGTTTTTCTAAAACACAGGCGGCTGCTCGGGAAATACCGACTCTAGTATGAGCGGTACTAAGAGATTCTGTTAACTCGCCGAGAAAAACTAAGATTTGATCCATCTTTTTAACCTATCTTGATGTGGAAAATGTACTGATATACCAGTACCACAATGATATATCAGTATTTTACTGTACTTTATTTTTGGTGAAAAAGATAGCTTTTTATTGGAAATCCTTGTGAATAAAAGAGATGAGTACTTTGGCATGATAGATGCTTAGAGAAAGAAATTACTGTTGAAATAAGTTATACATCATTACGTCAGGTTATCGGGGTTTCCTACGTATTCGATAACCTGACGTAATCATATCTTTCAGCAAACATAGTACTTAGAAAAATTTTAGAAAACAAATTCGAAAGGAAAAAATAATGGTCTACGTTATAACAGAACCTTGTCTTGGAACATGTGATACTGCTTGTGTAGATATTTGTCCGGTGGACTGCATTGTTGGCCCAACACCTACGGCCAAAATAAAAGAACTTTCTCCAGAGCAACGCGCTCAAAGCTTGCCCACCACTCAGTTATTTATTAATCCAGAAGAATGTATCTGCTGCTCTGCTTGTGAACCAGTTTGCCCTGTGGGAGCTATTTTTGAGGAGGAGGATGTCCCGGAAAAGTGGCACAGTTATATTGAGCTAAATGAATTATTTTTTAAGAATAGTTTGTCAAATTGACAAACTAAATTAGGAAGAAAAATAGTCAGAACAAAAAAACAATATTCTATAAGTCAATTACCTAAAACAAGATAAGTTATTTTTTAAATAAAAAGTGTTTTTGGTATATCTCTTGCTTTGAGATTTATTATACGGATCAAATTTTGAGAGTATCAAAATTCTTCTTTTGCGCTAGTTTTTTCTAGCGACCTTGCTTTATTCACAATTTTATAAACCTATTTCTATTAGGAGATAAAAGAATGCATGGACAAAAAGTACCCTTTTATGGATTTTTACTTTTAGTTATTTTCTCCCTCGTATTTGCAATAGATAAAACGGTAGAGGCAGATAATGTTAGCTCTAAAACAAATCCTTATCTGACTCTGTCCAATACTTTTGTTGATATCGCTGAGCGTGTTACACCTGCAGTTGTGCATATTCAAGTAACAAAAGAAATCCAAGCTCCTTCGATAGGACACCCAGATATTTTTGATGATTTTTTCCGTGATTTTTTCCCCCATAGTCCTTTTGAGCGTAGATCTCCTCATTTGCGGAAAAAAGATTCTCCGCAAAAAAAATATAAACAAGAAGGAATGGGATCGGGAGTTATTGTCAGTGCCGGTGGCTATATTTTAAGTAATAACCATGTTGTTCAGGAAGCTAGTGAAATCACAGTCACCTTAAAAGACAAAAGAACATTTAAGGGGAAAGTTATTGGAACGGACCCCAAAACAGATCTGGCTGTTCTTAAAATAGAGGGATCTGATTTTCCTTACGTTTCTTTGGGAGACTCTGACCAACTGAAAGTGGGAGAGTGGGTTTTAGCTATTGGGAATCCTTTTGGCTTGTCTCAAACAGTAACCTCCGGGATTATTAGTGCTAAGGGACGAGCTAATGTCGGCATTGTTGACTATGAAGATTTTATTCAAACAGATGCCGCCATAAATCCAGGTAATTCAGGAGGACCATTAATTAATCTTCGGGGAGAGATCGTTGGAGTTAACACTGCCATTTTAAGTAAAAGCGGAGGTTACCAAGGAATAGGTTTTTCTATCCCGGTTAACATGGCTAATAAGATTATGCAGCAGTTAATTGATACAGGAACTGTTCAACGAGGATGGCTAGGTGTTCAGATTCGAGAAGTTTCTCCTGAGTTAGCAGAAGCATTTAATTTCCCTAAAAACCAAGGTGCCTTGGTCGAAGATTTATCAAAAGAAGGTCCTGCTTATAAAGCTGGTCTTCGCTCTGGAGATATTATTGTTTCCTTCAATGGTAAACCGGTTGATAGTGTAAACACCTTGCGAAACCTAGTTGCAGGAACAAGTGTAGGAGTTAAAACTGCTATAGTTGTTTTTCGAGATGGAAAATATCAAACGTTTTATGTCCAAATTGGTGATCTATCTCAAGCTGCCTGGGGGAGATTGTCTACGAATACTAATGAAGAGGAAACCTTTAATGAATGGGGTTTGAACCTGCAAGAGTTAACTCCTCAACTGGCAGAAAAATACAATATCGATCGTGATTTGGGCGTTGTCATATCTTCTATAAAACCAGAAAGTCTTGCCGCCCAAGCTCTACTCCAAGAGGGTGACATTATTCTTGCTATTAACCATAAGCCTATCCAAGGCTTGGATGATATAAAAAAAGAAATGAGTGAAGACAAGGATAAAGAAGCATTCCTCTTCAAAGTTCTAACAAAAGGAAGAGTCCGCTACGTCATCTTGAAAAAGTAATCTTCAAGATCTTTCTTTCTTCTTGAAACTCAGGGATGTGTTTAGCCATCCCTGAGTTTTTTTATTTTTTCTTCTCCTTCATCAGAATAATCTAAGGGAACTGCTGCGTTTTACGTAAGTGTAAAAGCATCTCTCTGAGAGTATTTTTCCGGGAAGAAGCTAGCGCTAATTGAAAGCCTTTTCCATAGATATGGTGAGAGTTCTTTTCCATGCAAGAGATATGGTAGCGGGCTATTTTGGTGTTGGTTTTACGCAACCAAAGGTAGGCGCAGAGTTCAGCAAAGCCTTCTTCTATTATGGGGGAAAGGGGGGGGAATCCATGAATGAAGAGATGAGCATGGCCTATTTCATGGGCCATAACGGCAGAAAAATGAGTGAGAGGTAGTCCTATGAGAACTAAAATTTCTTGGATTTCTCGTTGAATGATTTTCCCAGCCACTTCTTTTGTTTGGGTTCGGATCATTCCAGCAGGTTGATCGCTGTAACTCTTGGATATTTTTTTCAGCTCTTTAAGACTTGATAGGCGTAAGGAAATCTCTTGCCTTCTTAAAGGAAGTCCAGCGCTTATTAGAGTGCTTTGAACTTGGCGGAGAACTTGAAGGCCACGCTTAGGATCAATAATTGCTTTACTGTTGCAAATTTGACAGATGCTGTAACCATCTGGATAGCGGACTCCTCCTTTGGTTAGAGGCATACAAATTAAACGACCACAACTGAAGCACTCTTTATGCTCTTTCTTGTGTTGGGGACAAAAACGTTCTCCCCAGGCATTAACAATAAACTTATCAGGAAGAGTTTTTTGACAGATAGAACAACGAAGGGCAAAGAGTTTTTTATAGTCTTTTTCGCAGTATGCCTTGCCTTTATTTTCGCAGAAGCTTTTCCCCAAGGGAGTATGGCAAACAGTACAAGTGAAATGTTCAGGGTGCCAGTTTTTGCCTAAGGCATTTGTGTATGCGCCAATAATTACTCGCTCACACTTGGCACAACGGGGAGAAAACATCTTTTGGTAGCATTCTCGGTGATAGACTTTTCCGTCTTTTTGAGAAAATGAGCTTTCTTTTATATTACGTCCACACCCTTCGCAACGAAAGCATTCTCGATGCCAAGTTTTTCTTAAAGCATTAACATAAGATCCATTGATTTGTTTTTGACATCTGGCACAACGAAGCATAGAGACTTCCTGATAGTGAAGCAAAGTTGTTGAGTAATCTCTACCTAAACGAAAATTTTTGGGTTTTTCTTCCAGAAAATTATGTTTTTAGGTAGAAAAGGTGGGAAGGAACTTGAGAGGTTAAAGCAATGTTTTATCCGAAGAGAAAACATTGCTTTAAAAGCGCATCTAGACTATAAGTAAGGTACTTTTATTTTTGCATAATGCAACGAACTGTACCTGTAATATTGGAACCCCAAAAACGAGGAACAAGAGCAAAAGAAACTTTTGATAAAGAAATTTTTGCGACATTACTTCCCACAGTGGAGGTTTCTATTTTAAGCCCCCAGGCGTTTTCTTGGAGAATGACTCGAATATTATCAAAGCCAAGGATTTGATTTGGCATTTCTTTATAGATGGAATCCGCTCTTAGTCCTGTATCGTAATTCCAGTGCCAGTGAAAAGTGATAGTCTGGTAGCTAAGTTGTAAAGTAGATGCCTCTGAATTTGTCTCAAGTGTTGTCGCAGGTTTGAAAGTTGCGATGGCAGGTTCGAGTGTTGTTATAGCATCCACTCCTTTGCCTTTCATACATTGATAAACCTTAATTCCTGGGCCAACTATTTTTAAGCACTGCATAAAGTTTTTGCTTTTGAGACATGTTTTTACTTGCTTGTAAAGCTGAGGTGCGTGTTTAAGAACACAACCAACTAGCTTCATCCAGTTAGCTCTATCAGCAACAAGGTCAGAGTTATCTTCATCAACGATAACGTGGTAGCCATGAAGACGTTCACCCGTCTGAAAGCAGATTTCATATTCCGCTTTTTTTACCACTCCATTTTCTATAATCCGGTCAGAAAAAAATAAGGTTAAGCTGGTTGCTTTTTTAGAAGCAGAAATTGTTCGATAGAACTCATTTCCCTCAGCCTGCCCGTAAATGCATTTTTCGGTTTCCGTTACAAAAACAGACACGGGCACATTATCTGATACTCCAAAGTAGTGTGCTCCAGTTAGAAAGTTAATATCACCTTGATCTTGCAACAGCTCTTCATGTCGGTCTTTCAAGCTTTCCATGTCTTGAGCACCAACATTCGCTGTAACAAGTAAAATCAAAAAAATGGAAATCCATTTACTCATAGGAATAGATTTGTGAAGTACTTTTTTCAAGAAGAAAAAGAAGAAGAAGTCCTTCACTGGTTGCCTTTCAACAACCCAAGAATTAGATTTTCTAGCTCAAGAAAATGAGTATGTGAATACTTTAATAATTTGATTTAGTTGCTAGAGCTAGGTCTTAATGAAGGAAAAAATGAAGTTGTTAAAAAAGTAAGCTTACTGGCTAAAGTAAGCTTACTTTTTTTTCTTGAGGCTTATTACTTTTGCATAACGCAGCGAATGGAACCAGAGACTCTGGAAGACCAAAAGCGAGGGTAAGCCATATAAGAAGCTTTCTCTAGCCATATTTTGGCAATGTTATTGCCACTTGGAGTTGCTCCTACTCGAACTCCCCAAGCGTTTGAAGCACTATTTATTTTAACGGAATCAAAACCAACGATTTGGTTCGGCATTTCCTTATAAATAGGGTTAGCTCTAAAGCCCGTGCTGTAGCCCCAGCTCCAAGAAAAAGCGATGGTGCGGTAAATCACTTGCTGAGTAGATACTTCAGAATTGCTGCTGCTATCAACAGTAGCGATAGCGGCATCAACGCCTTGGCCTTTCATGCATTGGTAAACCTTGATACCAGGACCAACGATTTTTAGGCACTGCATGAATTTTTTGCTTTTGATGCAAGTTTTTACTTGGTTGTAAAGTTGAGGAGCATGTTTAAGAACACAACCAATCAACTTCATCCAGTTAGCTCTACTTGCAACAAGATCAGAGCGATCTTCATCAACGATAACATGGTAACCGTGAAGACGTTCTCCGGTTTGAAAGCAAATTTCATAGTCAGCTCTTTTAACTACCCCATCTTTGATGATGCGGTCGCTAAAAAATAGAGTTAAGCTAGTCGCTTTTTCCGAAGCAGAAATAGTTCGGTAGAATTCGCTTCCCTCTAGCTTTCCATAAATACATTTTTCGGTGTCTGTTGCAAAAATGGAAACGGGCACATTGTCAGAAGCACCAAAGTAGTGAACTCCGGTCATAAAGTTAATGTCACCTTGGTCTTGTAAAATTTCCTCGTGTCGTTTTTTCAAGCTTTCCGTATCTTGAGCAACAACGCTAACGGCGACAAATAAAACCAATAAAATAGAAGTTAATTTATTCATAAGAATAGATTTGCAAAGAGTTTCTTTTTCGAAAAAAAAATTCTTTACTGGTTGCCTTTTTTCAACCCAGTACCTACATTGCCCTTTTAATTTCTTCTTCTGTTTCAATAAAAACAATACCAAATTTTTCAATCTCTTTTAAAACTGGATGATATATCTCTTTATGAAGAGGACGACAAACTCCGGTTAAGGAAATTTTTCCCTCCAGAATCAATTTGACAGCAATTGCTGCCGGGATCGAAACGGTTTGCGCCATAGCGGAATCTCCGCCAGGATTTCCAAAGTGCTTGAGAGTTGAAGTAATATGATATTTTGATTCAGGATATTGCACTTGGAATTCGTGTTGCAGAACAATCATGTCACGCTCATTGCTTTGGTATTGCATTTTACCTAAAAGAACATGAGAGAAAAACTCAATGGGACAAGAGGCATTTTCAGTAAAGATATCTTGAGAAAAGATATCTAGCCACTCCAACCTGGATAAAACAATTTCTTGCCGAGAAGGATCTAATCGAGATCGAATCTCTTCTTGTAAATTTTTTTCGTCACTTACCTGTAAAATTCTTCGCATAATTGTTTCGTAGCTTTGACCAGAAAGGGACTCTAGGGGATTCTTTGAGGTTAAACCTAGTTTTTTTACTCCCTGCATTGTTTGGCACCAACCAGGGTAGCGTAAAGTTCCTCGTAAAACAGTAGAGCTTTCCTCTATTCCATAGAGATCTCGGTAAGGAAAAGAATCTCGGTTAGGATAGGCTTCTAACGATAAATTGTCTACGGACAAAGGCCAATGATGAGAAAAAAGATCTTCTCCTGATATCTCAATTTCTTTTCCTTCATTAAGGTAATGAGCTCCGTTTTCACCGGCCAGCAAAACTCCCAATGGATTCCAAGAAAACTTGTAGCCCCAAGGATTGTTGTTGGCTTCAGGCGCAGGAAGCCCTCCGCAAAAAGAAGAAAACTTTTCTATTTTTCCTCCGGTTTCTTTGGCTCGATCAATGATATTCATCGCGGATATGTGGTCCAGTCCGGGGTCTAAACCCATTTCATTTAATAAAAGAATGCCTTTTTCGATCGCTTCTTCATGTAAATCTTGCATTTCTGGACTTACATAGGACGTTGTTACCATCGATTTTCCATGAGCTAAGCAAATTTTTGCTACTCTAGGATGGAAAGTATAGGGAAGTAAGCTGACGACTACGTCAGATACAGCCACAAAGTTTGCTACTGTGTCATTATCACTAATATCGACCTTATGCACTTGCGCATGAGGATAGGGTGCGGTTATTCTTTTTGCTTTTTCGATATCTTTATCTAAAAAAATCACCTTAATATCAGATGACTCAAGAAGATATTTTGCCATAGGAGCGACAACCATTCCAGCTCCTAAAACGACCACTGTTTTCATATACTTAAGTTTTCTCGTTTAAAAATGATAGGTGTTTGTTTAGCTCTTTATAGTAACAGTTAGCTTAACAAATTACAAAGTCTTTTTCGTTTTCCTAGGGCAAGGCTCGCTGCTTAAGTCCGCCATAAATCTCTTCGACAATGCGGGGAAGATCATAAGTAAATTTCCATTCTGGGTAGTCTTCTTGGAATTTTCGGACATCACTGATCCACCAAATATGATCTCCTTGGCGGTTTTGAGAAGAGTACTCATACTTCATTTTGTTTCCACTGATACTTTCGCATAGTTCAATAGCTTCTTTCATCGAACAATTGCTGTGGCGACTTCCTCCAGCATTATAAACAACACCACTGCGAGGTTTTTGATAAAAATGCCAAAACATATTGACCAAATCAAAAGCATGAATATTGTCTCGAACTTGCTTACCTTTGTAGCCATGTACTGTATATGGAGTATGAGTTAGAGCGCATTTCATGAGATAAGCTAAAAAACCATGCAACGGCGCTCCTGAGTGGTTGGGGCCCGTTAAGCAGCCTCCTCGAAAGCAAGCCGTGTTTAGGCCAAAATAACGTCCATACTCTTGAACTAGCAAGTCAGCGGCTGTTTTGGAAACCCCGAAAAGGGAGTGCATAGAATGATCTATGGACATCTTTTCATCGATTCCATGAGCAAAGTAAGGGTGTGCCTCATCAATTTCCCACCTAGTTTCTTTTTCTATGAGAGGAAGAAAGTTCGGAGTGTCCCCGTAAACTTTGTTTGTAGAGGTAAAAATAAAACAAGCTTTTGGGCAAAATTTACGCATTTGTTCTAAGAGGTTGAGAGTTCCATTGGCATTTACTGTAAAGTCAATCTTAGGTTCTTTTGCTGCCCAATCGTGAGAAGGTTGAGCTGCTGTATGAATGATAACATCAATTTCGGATTGGTAGTCCTGAAAAACTCTTTCTAAGCTGCTTTCATCTCGTATATCTATATCTCGGTGGTGATATTCTTTTACTTCTTCCTTTAATTTTTCTAAGCTCCAACGAGTAGAGGCTTCAGGGCCAAAAAAGAATTGTCTCATATCGTTGTCGATTCCAACGACTTTATGTCCTTTTCGGCCAAAAAAACGAACAGCTTCAGCTCCTATTAAGCCAGTTGAGCCAGTAATTAAAGCAGTGGGCATAAATACTCCATTTAAACAAACTATCCATCTTACGAGTGGGCAAACTTACGAGTGGGCAAACTCCATTCGGTATTTTCTTAGCCATATACAACAAGTAGCCATAGCTAAACAAGCCGAGTAAAGAAGAATGCTTTTTGCGGGGAAAAACATCAAAATAAGACCAACACAAACCAAGAGGCGAATATTCTCTAAAAACCAAGCCCATTTCTTTTTATCGAAAAGTGCTCCAATGTTGAAGAGAGAGAAAATAATGAAAGTGGAGAGAAAAAAAGAAACTTCAAATGCCATCGATTTTTTATAGTAAAGAAGAAACAAGGTTGATCCAAAAATGACTAAAAACTGAGCAAAGATATACAAGCTCAAACCAGTCGAGATTTGAGGGTCGTACTTCTCATAGTTGTTTCTATCCAGAATAGGGGGAGGGTCAGGCGGAAGACCTTCGGGACGCCAACTCGGAGGCATAAACCAAATTTTTATTTTATCAATCCACTTAGGAGTATGGTAAGCATTACGACACAAAGCCACCCACTGGTGGAAATTAGCCCAAACAGGATTCCAACTATTGAGAGGACGAGTGATGCCAAATATGGGCTCTTCTTCCTCTTCTTGGAACGTACCAAAAAAACGATCCCAAATAATAAAGACACCGGCAAAATTTTTGTCGAGATATTTATCGTCTCGACCATGGTGAACTCGGTGATGAGAGGGGGTGTTTAAAAACCATTCCAGCGGACCGAGTTTTCCGATTAAGCGGGTATGGATCCAAAATTGATAAAGGGTATTTATCGATGCTATAGTTAATATCATCCGAGGATCAAAGCCAATAAGGGCGAGAGGGAGATAAAAAAACCAAGAAATGAACTTTTGAAAGGCTCCTTGACGTAGAGCAACAGAAAGATTATACTCCTCGCTTTGATGATGAACGATGTGACTGGCCCAACCTATGTTCATAGAATGGCTGCATCGATGGAAACAGTAATAACAAAAGTCCACCCCGAGAAAAAGAATTGTCCAAACCAAAATGGAATCTGTTGGAATTTTAAAAAAAGCATAATTTAGGTAGGTGTATGAGTAGCCTGCATACAGAAATACCGCGACAAAAAGACCCATGATCTGCTCGGTCATGCCGCAGCTAAGATCATTGATGGAGTCATTGAATCGATAAACTTCTTTACGCTCTAATCTCATGGCAATCAGCTCAATACCGATGAGTAAAAAAAATACAGGTATAGCCATAACAACATAGCTAGCCATGGTTTTCCCTTTCCCTTTGGGTAGTAAAGTTACTTCACCTTTTTTATCATCTAAGAAGCATAGTTTCATACTATAGGGCATGTCTCTAACAGAATATGAAATTTTCTATTTGGGGGCGTGTCCTATAAAAATTTGTCTCAGCGTAAGAAAACCGGGGTTATTTATCAATAAAAAAACGAAAAAAATAAAAAAAACGAAAAAATTTCCCTGTTAAAGAAACATTTAGCCAAAGGCACCTTTTGATATGAACTCTTACCAAACTTTAGAAGAACTTATTGGCATTGACTCCCCTTCAGGTTATACGGGGGAAGCCGGGAAATACATTTACGAACTTCTTTCTTCTTATGGTTATAATCCTATTTATACCAATAAAAAAGCGATCCGAGTCGCTCTAGGAGAGAATCCTAAATTGGTCATCGCCGCTCATTTTGATACCCTCGGAGCAATTGTTTCTCAAACAAAAGGAGATGGAACCTTGGAAGTTTCTGCTTTAGGAGGGTGGCCCAGTTGTAACTTTGAAGGGGAGTATGTTACAGTTTATACTCTGGAAGGAAAAAGCTATAGCGGAACTTTTTTGCTGAATAACCCTTCTATCCACACGAACAGAGATGTTCAAAAAACCGAGAGACATCTCAAGAATATGCATATTCGTTTGGACGAAGAGGTCGAAAGCAAGAAAGACGTCATGAGTTTGGGAATACGGGTAGGTGATATCGTTTGCTTTGATCCCCGTTATCAAGAGTTACCCAGCGGATATATAAAATCTCGTTTTTTGGATAACAAAGCAGGTTGTTATGCTCTTTGTGAAATCGCTCGTCGCCTCAAAGAAAATAAAAAGAGTTATCCTGTAGAATTATTCTTTAGTAATTACGAAGAAGTCGGGCATGGAGCGGCCTCGGGTTTTTCTGATGGAATCGAAGAAATGTTAGTTATTGATATGGGCGTAATCGGAGACAATTGCGAAGGAAAAGAAACTTGTTGCTCTATTTGTGCTAAGGATTCTACGGGCCCTTACGACTATGATTTTCGTCGCGACCTTGTCTTTTTGGCAGAAAAACATGATATCCCTTTTCGCTTAGCCATTTATCACCACTATGGATCGGATGGTTCGACGGCTCTTCGGGCTGGGCATGATTTTTCCGTTGCCCTAATCGGGCCAGGAGTAGCGGCTTCTCATGCCATGGAAAGAACCCACAAAAAAGGAATCAAAGCTACTATTGATTTATGTTTCGCTTATATGGAGGAGAAATTTCATGAGTAGTCCATACAAAAATCTACTATCCCCACTCGACTTAGGTTTTACTAGTTTAAAAAACCGTGTTCTTATGGGATCTATGCACACAGGCTTAGAAGAGGCCAAAAATGGCTTTTCAAGAATGGCAACCTACTATGCTCATCGAGCACGAGGAGGAGTGGGCTTAATTGTAACGGGAGGAGTTGCTCCTAACCTCGCAGGAAGAGTGGCTCCTTTCTCTTGTCAACTTAGCTCTTCTCGGCAAGTGAAAAAACATCGTATGATCACGGATGCCGTCCACAAAGAAGATGGGAAAATAGCTCTGCAAATCCTACACTCGGGACGTTACGCTTATCATCCGTTTGCGGTAGCTCCCTCTCCTCTTAAGTCCCCAATTAGTCCTTTTAAGCCGTGGGCTTTAAGCTCTAGAGGCGTTCGTAAAACAATTGCCGACTTTGTTCGTTGTGCTCATCTTGCCCAGAAAGCAGGCTATGACGGAGTGGAAGTTATGGGATCTGAAGGGTATTTGATTAACCAATTCATTGCTCAGAGAACCAATCATCGCCAAGATGAGTGGGGAGGAGATTACGAAAACAGAATCCGTTTTCCCCTTGAGATTGTTCGACAGACTCGAGAAAAAGTAGGTCCAGAGTTTATTATTATCTATCGTTTGTCAATGCTGGACTTAGTAGAAAAAGGAAGTAGCTGGGAAGAGATCGTTCTTTTAGCCAAAAAAATAGAAGAAGCAGGAGCCACTATCATTAACACGGGAATTGGCTGGCATGAAGCGCGTATCCCAACCATTGCAACAATGGTGCCGCGAGCAGCTTTTACCTGGGTCACAAAAAAACTAAAAGGAGAGGTTTCTCTTCCTTTAATTACCACTAACCGGATTAACACTCCAGAAGTAGCTGAGAAAATATTGGCCGAGGGGGAAGCCGATATGGTTTCGATGGCCCGTCCTCTTCTCGCTGATCCTGATTTTGTCAACAAGGCTGCCCAAGGAAAAAGTGAGTTGATTAACACCTGCATTGCTTGTAACCAAGCTTGCTTAGATCATATTTTTAGTCGTAAAATAGCCTCTTGTCTGGTCAACCCTCGTGCCTGTCACGAAACAGAAATTCCTCGTCGTCCTTTGCAAAAAAAGAAAAAAATAGCGGTTGTTGGAGCAGGACCTGCCGGTTTATCTTTTGCTTGCGAAGCGGCCCAGCGAGGCCATGAAATCACTCTTTATGAGGCAGAAAAAAAAATTGGGGGGCAATTTAACCTAGCCAAGAAAATTCCAGGCAAAGAAGAGTTTGCAGAAACTCTACGTTATTACGAAAAGCAATTAGAAGCAAATCAAGTGGAGGTAAAACTGGGAAAAAGAGTCGAAGCGAGTGAACTTGAAGCGGAGAAATTTGATGAAATAGTATTGGCAACAGGAGTAATTCCTCGCTCTATTAAAATTAAGGGAAGCGATTCCCCCAAAGTTCTTTCTTATCTGGATGTTCTTAAATCGCAAGCCCCTGTCGGAAAAAAGGTGGCGATTGTAGGTGCAGGAGGAATTGGCTTTGATGTGGCCGAGTATCTTACCCAAGACAAAAATGACACTGCCAGCAGCTTAGACCGAGAAAAATTTTGCCGGGAATGGGGAATTGACATGGAGATAAAAGCACGGTCGGGAGTGACGGGAGTTGTTGCCGAAAAGCCCTCCATACAACGAGAGATTTATTTGCTCCAGAGAAGAGAAAGTAAAGTGGGAAAAGGTTTAGGAAAAACAACTGGCTGGATACACCGCTCTGTATTAAAAAACAAGCAAGTCAAAATGATTTCAGGGGTTCACTATAAAAAATTCGACGAGCAAGGTCTTCATATTGAAGTTAAAAATCAAGCTCAAACTTTAGAAGTGGATACTGTAGTTATTTGTGCTGGGCAAGAGCCTTTGAGAGAGCTTCAGGAAGGGCTTAAGGACAAGGTTCCTCAAGTTCATTTGATTGGAGGAGCCCACCGAGCACAAGAGCTGGATGCTAAATTGGCTATAGCGGAGGGAATTGAATTAGCTAATAGGATTTGAGATTTTTAAGAAAAGAAGAAAAAGTATCCAGAGGAAGATTTTCCTCTGGACACTTTTCTAAAAACTATCTGTTTTCTTAAAAACTTGTTATCTTGATTTTTGAAGTGATTCAGCTTGAACTGCTTGAACTGCTTCTTTAGCTTGCAATAAGCCTTTTTCATCAATGGTAAAAGCATCTGTGATGATGGCGACAAGTAGGGAGTCATCTTCAAAAAACTGTACTTTGCCTGACTTTTGATTCACGCTTCCATCGGTTTTTCTATCTATCTCTTGCATTGAGTTAGTGGGAATGTTTGCTGTTTTGTCGTCAAACACTATCAGTACATACTCCTCTTTGAAATCACTTCCGACAAACATATCCTGGCTCGTTAAAATCATCTCACTTCCCCAAGGAGAAACGCCTTCAGTGTTTCTATTAAGATAGGGGCCATCCCAGTTGGCTTTTCCATTATCCACAACGAGTTCACTTCCATCAAAAGCAACTTCTTCATCCTGTGGAAAACTTGCCACATCGGCATTAAAAGCCACAGCTGCTGTTTCTAAAGTAGCTGCTGTTGTCATAATCTGAGAGATTCTTGATTTTTCGATAAAATTATTAATCAAAGGGATCAAAGCGACAGCTAGAATAGCCAAAATTGCGATAACAACGATTAACTCAATCAAAGTAAAGGCTTTTTTTTGTTTTGTAAACATAAGTAAATTCCTCACAATTTCCATTAGTATTTTCTATTTTAATTAAGGAATGCTATAGTCTATTTGTAGTAAGCTATAAGCTATATATGAGTGTAAGAGTAGTCCGAATTATTTCTGGATAGAGCATTCCATGATAGCGATAAATTTTATTTTATCAGAGTTTGTCTACAATTGCATTATTTTTATTTATTTTTAAAAAAACCATATATCTTAAAACAAGATTAATACTACATAGTCTTATTTTTCTCAATCTAAGGGTTTGCCTGGTTGGCGAGTTAAGATATATAAAATAGAAGCGTATTGTATGAAAAAGAATAATCCGCTAAGTTTTATAAACCGAAAGTGCTATCATGAGTAGCCCAAAGCAGAGTAAAGTGAGCCGAAAGTGATCGATCCCAGATGTCTTATCTCTCTTTAAACTCTATAATCTAAAAATTGGAGTTCCATCAAGGAACTTGAAGTCAAAGATGAGAGCTTTGGCCAAAACAATGAAGCGAAGCTAACCAGGAAAATTATGTTGCGAAAATCATTGAGCTCGGCTATGATACGCAAAAATTTTCTATCGATGAAAACAGCCTATAGTAAAAGAATTTTGATTTACCAAGGAGACTTTTTTTATGTCTGCAAACGCTACTGAAGCACCTTCTTCTGATCTTTCTCGATCTTCTCTACTCCGCAAAACCACTTTATGGGTTCTTGCCATTCTTATTATGGGTGCCGCCATTGTTTACCAAAGAACTACAGGGCCAACCTATCCACTCCGTGGTACTTACGCGGATGACAACAATAATTCTCAAAAATATAAACTTGTTCGTAGCGAATGGTCAAGTGAAGATGCCCGTGTTGCTCTTCCTGCTCCCAGCGAGGAATATCAAGCGGAAGTTCATTACAAACGCTATAAAACTAAGGATGAGTTTAAAAACGTTTCCATGAAGATAGAAAATACCGAAGGGAAACAACAACTAGCAGGCTATTTACCCAAGCAGCCTGCCGCAGGTAAACTGGAATACTTCGTTACTCTAAAAACTCCCGAAGGAAAAAGTTACCGTATACCTGAAGAGGGAAAAGATAATATTGTGATTCGCTTTAAAGATAATGTGCCTCCTTATATCTTGTGGCCTCATATTATCATGATGTTTTTCTCTATTCTCATCGGGATGCGAGCGGGTTTAGGAGCAGCATTTGCTCCCGACAGTATGAGACTTTACGTATGGATCTCTCTGATTGCTATGACCATTGGGGGAATGACTCTGGGCCCAATCGTCCAAAAATATGCTTTTGGAGAATACTGGACAGGTTTCCCTTGGGGAGGAGACTGGACAGATAACAAAATGCTCGTTATGTGGATTTCTTGGTTGATTGCTGCTTCGGCCATTGGTTTTAAGCCAAAGAAAAAAGAAGGCCCTGGTCGCATAGTCGTTTTTATCGCCGCTGTTGTTATGACCGCTGTTTACACCATCCCTCATAGCATTCATGGTAGCGAACTGGACTACAGTAAAGTTGACCAAGGAATAGATCCGGCAGAAGCAATTAAAACAGGAAAACCTTGAGAGGTCGTTTATGAATCCTGTCCATTTACATGTCATGATGGTTCATCTTCCTGTGATTGGATGCATGGGAGTTTTTATCCTTCTTCTCGCAGCCCACTGGAAAAAAGACGAATTTTTGTTTAAACTAAGTTATAGTTTACTCTTGTTTTGCACAGTCTCTTGTGTAGTTGCCTATTACTCAGGGCCAGCAGCCTATCATTTTTTAGAAGAAAGTGCCGCTCCCAATTTTAGTGAAGCAGAGGCTGAAGTGCATGCGACTGTAGGACAAGCCGCTTTTGCTGGAATGATGGTTCTAGGGGTAGCAGTTTTAGCTGCTATGTTTGAGTTTTGGCAGGGAGAGAAACCTTCTTCTTGGCACCGCCGTGTTATTCTTCTTTTAACCTTTATTCTCTGTTTTGTCTTTATTTGGGCGGCCCATCTAGGAGGACAAGTTCGGCGTCCTGAACTTCGCTCGACCACGATAGGCTCGCAATAAAGTATGCAGACGCCCAGAAGGGTGTCTGCTAAAATAGCTAATAATAGTCGAAAATATATCCGAAGGGAAAGAGTCCGATGAAAAAAGAAAATTCTGAAAATACTTTTTCTTGTATTCTGCACCCTACTGATTTTACACCAACAAGCGAACGAGCTTTTGCTCATGCTTTGAAGATAGCTCTCATCCAAAAAGGGTCTTTTTTTATTCTCCATGCCGATGCCCCTGGAAAATACTCTACTCTTTCCGATTTTCCTAAAGTGCGGGAGTTCCTCTGCCGTTGGCAGATTCTTCCTCCTCAGGCTTCTTTGGAGAAGCTTTTTCAACTGGGAATGGAAGTAGAGAAAATTCGGATTTCGGAAAAAGAGCCTTTGCAGGCCATCTTACTTCTAACGGAAAGCAAAAAGCCCGATTTGGTTGTTATTGCTACTCACTGCCGAACTTGGACTTCTCGGATTTTGCATCCGAGCATTGCGGAGTCCACCGCTCGTCAATCCGGTAAACCAACGCTCTTTATACCAGAAGGGGCTCCTGGATTTGTTTCTGTCGATGATGGTAAGCTCACTCTTCACCGAATTCTTGTTCCCGTCTACCACACTCCTGATCCTCAAGTAACTGTAGATGCAACGGCTGCTTTTTTACGCTCTTGCCAATGCAAAAAAGCGCATGTCCGACTACTTTACGTAGGGAAAAAAGAAGACAGGCCCTTACTCAGTTTACCTAAGGAAGAAGCTTGGAGGTGGGAGGAAGTAGCAGAGGAAGGCAAGGTTGTCGATAGCATTCTCGCCATAGCTGATCATTGGCTTCCTCATTTAATTGTGATGGGAACTCAAGGTCACGATAGCATTGCTGACGCCTTAGTCGGAAGCACCATAGAGCGAGTTTTGCACCGAGCCTCCTGTCCTATTTTAGCAATACCACAAAACTAATTGCACTGATTAAAGTTCTTCATTACCTTGCACTTCAATAGTTCTTGTTCCCACAATGGGAACGCCAATTGTTAGCCCCTGTAAAGATCGTGAAATAACATCTATCCAGTGAAACTCGGTCGTAACGGTGAGTCCTGCCTTGTGCGTTTGAGGGCGAGTTACGTCACGGATTGTGTGGCCTATTGTTCCCCCATGAACAGGACCTAAGTCAATAATATACCATGCTGTGCTGTATTCATTGAAATACTTACCATCGATACCTTTGATGTTGGAAAACTCTAATTTTCCCTGCCGATTTTCTTCTTTAAATTCCAATACTTGGCAGCCTGTGCAAAAAATGGAAATGAGAGCCCAACAGAGCAGAGGGAATACAATCCTTAATCTTTTCATTAAAACCCCCCCCATCCAAAAAAACTTTCCTTTTCCACCTTAACTCCATAAATCTCAACTCCACGAGGAGTGTAGATCCCTAGGGTAAAAAAACCACAGATAAAATTCCAAAAAGTTTGTTCTTCTCGGATTCGAAGATTGCTTAGTCCATGAGGAGCTCCATATTGTTGGGCAATCTGAGTTAAATTTACTTTGGCCACTTTTGGACTAGCCCCAAACCAATAAAAGTCCACATCAAAACTATGAGAAAAGTTTTCTGGCTTAGATTGCTGCTTTTCCAAGGTGATCAAAGGAGTTGGTTCAGCATGGTATTTGATCGTTTGGCAGCCCAGTAAAAACAGCCAAAAAACAAAGAACAAAGCCTTTGTTATATTTTTCATAAATATCCTAACTTGAAAAGAAACAACAGGTCGTTTTTCGAAACTCATGGGAATGTAAACTAGCACTCTTTTGAAGTAAAGTCAAAATAAACTTTGGAACAAAGTTATTGTTAGCTAATCTCACATTTAGTATAATTTATTGAGATACTACTATCTTTTTATTAATGAGGTGAGAAAATGGCAAGTGGATCTTTTTCTTGCACTAAGTGCAGTTTAGCTTTTTCCATTTCTCAAGGGGAAGAGCCAATATGCCCTAACTGTGGTGATCTGGTTCAAAAAGAGGCTAAAAAACAGAGGAGCACAGAAACTTCAGAAAAAAAATTGAGTAATACACAAAAACCATCTCAAAGAAAACTGGGAAATACACAGAGATTGTCTAGAGGAGATTTGGGAGGAAGCAGAACATCGACAGGTCGAAGATTATCCAATACCCGGCGGCTGAGTCAAACTCAAAGAATCAATAGTGTGGACAGAGGAGGAACGACCAGGCGACTTAACACAACTCAGAGAATAGCAAAACCTCAGGGAATGGGGCAAACCCAAAGGTTAGAAAAAAACACGAGAATGTCCCGCACTCAAAGGTTGCGGATGGAGAAAAAGCCTTTTTGGCAGAAACTACCGGTTATATTAGTTACGGTCTTAGTTCTTGTGAACGTAGCCTTCTTGTACATTTTTGTTTTTCCTGGCTCAGAGAAAGTTTCACCTGAGCAGAGGAAAAAATCTTCTTCTCGCACTCAAAAAGAAAAATTCACAGAAAACAAGTCTTTCGTTCCAGAAAAAACCGAACAGTTAGCAGAGAAAAAAGAAGAAAAAAGAGAAAAAGAGGAAGAAGAGAGCATCTTTATCTCCGAAGATTCTCCGGCTGAAGAAAATTTCTTAGCTGATTTGGAAGAAAAAGCGAAGCTTAAGAAATATCCTCCTAAAGAGGAAAAATTTCTTACAGGAGAAAAAAGCAAGCCACAAGAAGTGCTCGAAGAAGTGGAAATATCTAATGAGACAGAAGATGTTTTTTTGAGCAAAGAAGCTCTTTCAGAAAAAGAAACTCTTTCGAGCAACGAAGAACTACAAAGCAAAGAAAATGAGCAGACAAGCTCATCCCCTCCCAAAACAAAAGAAATCCCAAAAACTCCCGAAGAAAAGGCTGTAGTCCTCTGGGAAAAAGGAAGTGAATTTTTTGAAGCAAAAGACTGGGAAGAATCCAGCGCTACTTTTTCGGAACTTCTTTCTCGCTACCCTAAAACAAAAATTGTTGCTCAAAACGAAGAAAAAATTCACACGGATAAAAAAACTAGCGATCGATACTTAGGGCGTTTTGAAGTTAGTGATAAAGAAATTTTTGGAAAGCACAAGAAACTAGGTAAATTCCGTTATAAGAGCATATATCAATTCAAAGAAAAAGACCTGCGGCAAGATTTAAACGCCTGGTCTAATGTCCTCTTGCCTTGGGAAGAATACGAAGAAAAAGCTAAAGAATCTTTAGTTAAAGTCAAAAATGGTGCTTTAGATGTTGAAGCACAAAGAGAAATCAAAATCGCGACCACCTCCATTCCTTATGGAGGGCGAAATATTACGGTCGAATGTACGGCCTGGATAGAAGAGCCCTATACCGAAAATATCTATATTTACCTAATTAATTTAGAAAACCAGGCTCTGGGATATACTTTTGGTCTGAATGTTAAGCTTTACCAAGGGAGTGACGATCTATTTCATACTATTCGTCTTGATACGAAAGAAGGACAAGAGTGGGTCAAAGAAAAAAATAACCCTATTCTTAAAACTACCCAAAAGGCTCGTATTAAGGTAAATGTACAAGGTCAACAGGTGACCTTGTACATTAATAATCGAAGAGTTCTAAAATTTAAGGACAAGGATTACGACAGCAAATTTCAAAATTGGCTTGTCGGATTTGGCTCTGAGGAGTCTCATGTTTGTTTTGATGATGTCGTTATAACTGGTTATGTTAATGATTTTTCTATCCGGCGTATGAAAAATGATATTCGAAGCTATTGGCGTATCTTGGGAGAAACGGAACGAGACAAGGTGGAAAGAGAAAAATCTACTGAATTTCGTAAAGCCGAAATCGATCAGTTAAACCTTTCAGTGGAAGCTCTTTTTGCATACCAAACGGGCCTTCTCTACTACTTAAGAGGTCGTTTTGATGAAGCCATTCGTTTTTTTACCAAGGCGATCAAAGAGGACGATACATTTCCCCATGCTTTTTATAATAGAGCGGAATGTTATTTTTCTAAAAATAATCTGGATAAAGCCTTACTCGATATAAGTCGAGTTATTAGTTTGGATAAAAAATATATTGAAGCATATCAGTTGCAAGCTGCTATTTATATGTTTCAAAGGGAGTATGACTCTTCAGTCGATTCTCTGAATAAAGCGATTGCCGCAGATCCTGAAAACATGGACAGTTATCTTTTTCTGGCAAAAGCCTACTATTTAAAGAGAGATCTAGACAATAGCCTAGTTACTTTGGAAAAAGCTCAGAAAATAGACCCGAAAAACCGCGAAGTGGAAAAATTTCATAAAGCTATGCTTGTAAACAAGAACGGGCCCGAGTGGGAAAACAGGTACGTAGTAGAGACAAAAAACTACACTGTGATGAGCAATATCTCCAATAAGTTTACCAAGCAAATGGCCGGATTGATTCAGCGGGCTTTTACTTCCTATAGTCAGAGGTTTCCCGTTCCAAAGTTACGAAGTATCGACAAGGCACGAGTCCTAATCTTTGAATCACAACTTCAATTTTTGGAATACACTTACATTACCCGCGATGAGTTTAGCCATTCCACAGCGGGCTTCTATTCTCCCCACCTGAAAGAGCTGGTCTTATTTGATAACTATGATCGCAAAGAAACGATTGACACTCTTTTTCACGAAGGATTTCATCAATTTTTAGATACCTTTATGTCAGGTGTTCCCGTTACTTTCAATGAAGGAATGGCAGACTATTTTGGGCCTAGCGAAATAAAGGGAGGCCGCTTTTTGGCGGGCCAAGTTAACCCAGGTCGTTTGCCTGTTGTCCAGTATAGTATCCAATCCAATACCTACGTTCCTCTTAAGGAACTTATGCTTTATACAAAAGCTCAGTACTATGAAAAAGCGGATGTTTGCTACCCTCAAGGATGGTCGCTTATGCACTTTTTTGCTCACGGAGTGAGAGGCAAGTATCTTCCAAACTTGAAAAAGTATTTTGATGCGATGTACCGGGGAAAAGATAATAAAAAAGCCTTAGAAGATAGCTTTTCGGAAGTTAACTGGGAATTGATGACCAAAGAGTGGAAAAAATATATCCTTTCTTTGAAGTGAGATAGTTTCAAATTAAAATATATGAATATTTTAAAAAATATTGCTTCTTTGTTGACAAAGTCTTATTTTTTAAGGTACTCTAAAAGAAATAATCAGAATATGCAGAGATAATGCAAAATTTTTACCCGAAAGGTTTCAATATGCCTTTTCTTATTTCATTCATTTGTTTTTGCTTAGTCTCTTTAGGATCTTCTCTTTGGGCTCTATCTGTCACAAACGGACTGGCTGCTCATTGGTCGGGGGACGCTGCTGGAAATGTGGCGCTGGATCAATCAGGGAATGGTAATAATGGGACAATGACGGGAACACAGAGTGTTCCGGGAATTTTTGGCTCTGCCTTTAATTTTGATGGCACAGATGACTTCATTAGTGTTTCCAATTCCAGTAGTTTAAACTTTGGACTGAACGACTCTTTTACTTTGAGCACATGGTTTCAAACAAGTGACAGTTTGTCAGAACAGAGGATTATGGGAAAGCAGACTTTTTCTGGTCAAAATGGCGTTTACCTACTCGACTTGATTAAGTCTGGCCAAGACACAGTCCTACGCTTTTTCATGCGCGATACCGCAGGCGCTGTCTCTCAGCTAATAGGCTCTGTCCATTTAGCCGATGGAAACCTTCACCATATTGCTGGAGTTAGAGACACCTCGACAGATCGTATCCGTTTTTATATAGACGGAGTAGAGCAAGGATCAACCACCGATAACACCCAAGGCAACTATGCTTCCAACATCAATTTTTTGCTGGGGTCTTTTACAGATTCTACTGCTGGTGGGGCTAAATTTGAGGGATTAGTGGACGACGCGGCCGTTTATAATCGAGCTCTTAGTAGTACAGAAATTAGCACTATTTTTAATGAAGCTACTGTTTCTACTGTGCCAGAACTGAACAGCATTGTTTTTCTTTCTCTCGCAGGGCTCTGCTTTTTTTTGCGAAGGAAGTAGCATTTTTTGTAAGTGGCAAGGGTAGGTTTTCTATTTAAGATGTTTACTAGCTATGTCTTATAGCTACGGGATTAAGCTCTGAAAGAGCGTAACAACCCAGCCTGGGACGAAGTCTGGACTTCGTCTCATATGTGTCAAACTAATTCGTAAGTCTATATAAAATAAGGCTTTCGATGATCTTTTTCTTTAACGGTTTCAGATAAGCCTTACCCTCCCCAGAACATGTTTATTAGATAGGTTTTCGATGATCAGGCTAGGTTGTATAACACTTTCAGTGTATGGAACTTAAGAAAACGTCCTTTTTCATAGTCTAACCGTTCCTTGGTGACGCACCCTACTTCTCTCTCTCCAAAGCCGTAAAAGCCTCTCTCACATTGTCCCCGCCAATAAAAAGCAAGTCATTCTTCGGATCTTCTGCCGAAACAATGTAGATATAGTTGCTTTCTATATCGACATACTTGCCCTCTTCTTTCTGTAGATACAAAAGCCAAGGGTGTCCGCTATATTCTGCAATAACAAATTCCAGATCGTGCTTAGACTCTTTTCCTTCTTTGACGATCTGTACACTCAAATGGCCGGCCAAGTATAAGGGAAATCGACCTAGGTCTTCGACAAAGTCGGGAGGGAGATTTTTTAGAATATTCGGGTCTTTGCGAAAGGAGATTTCTTTTATATGGAAATCTTCCAGATTTCTTAAATGCTGGGTGATGGGTGTATGAATTTTCCAATTTCCTTCTAGCTTGTGAGAAATAAGATGCCTTCTATTTTCAATTAACTTTAGCTCTTGGGCGGAAATGGCCAAGCTGCTCCAAAAAAACAAAATAAAAATAACTTTCCTCATTATCACTTTCCTTTCATAAAGAATATAGGACGATACTTGCATTAAATTTTTCTTTCTATATCAAGTGCTTTTATTATAATGTCACTCCAGAGATTTCTCCAGACAGTTTTAAGTACTCTAAATAGAATTACGGATGGATTTTTGTTTGCCCTCCATAGAAATCTAAGCACCAAAACAATGAGGTATTTTTTATGTTTCGCAAAGTTTTATTTTTGCTCTTTTCTTTCGTTTTATTTTTGCCGTTTAATCTCGCTCAAGAAGACTGGGAAAGTCTTGAGGGGAAATGGAAAGGAACTCTCAAAGTAGGGGGAGGAGAGATGGAAATCATTATCACCTTTCTCCAGAAAGAGGCTATGCCCAAAGCGACTATTGATATTCCACCGCAAGGAGTTAAAGCTGTCCCTCTTAGTCAGGCCCATTATATTCATCCCGAAATTTTTTTAGAACTAAGCTCTCCTAATGGATCGGCCACTTTCAATGGGAAAAGACAGGAAAATCAAATTTCGGGTGATTTTACCCAAGCTGGGTTTAAGGGAGTTTTCTCTCTTGAAAAAGTGGATTTGGAAGCAGAAGCAAAAAAACGTGCTGCTCTTCCCTATTTAGAGGAAGAAGTCTCTATTCCGGTTGCTCCTGAGGTCGTTTTAGCAGGTACCCTTACTCTTCCCAAAAAAGTAGCTTCTCCTCCTGTTGTTATTATGATTACAGGAAGTGGTCCTCAAAACCGCGATGAAAATGTTTTCGGCTTTTCTGTCTTTGCCACCATAGCTCATTATTTAGGCTCTCAAGGTATTGCCGTTTTAAGAACAGATGATCGCGGAATAGGAGAATCTACCGGAACATTAAGAGGGGCAAGTATTCTCGATTTTACGAATGATGTTAAAGAGATTATTGCTTTTTTGAAAAAACGCAAGGATATTGACTTAGAAAAAATCGGACTTTTTGGCCATAGTGAAGGTGGTATCGTGGCTCCTTTGGTTGCTACGCAGTCACCTGATGTATCCTTTGTTATTATGATGGCAGGGACCGCTGTTCGAGGAGATCGTATTATTAGCACACAAGCTAGAGCTTTGTGGGAACAACAAAATTTGTCCGAAGAAGAAATGAGCTTCTATCAGTCTCTTCAAGAAGAAGTGTTTCAGGCTGTTCGTACCGGAGAAGGTTGGAACGAAGTTGCAGTTAAAATTAGAATGCAACTTGAAGTTGAGCTCTCGAAACTTCCTGAAGCTCAGAAAAAATCTATCCCCAATCCTCAGCAGCATATTGATCGTTTATTGCAGGCTCGTCTTCAAGCGGCTCAAAGTGAATGGTTTAAGCACTTTATTACTTATGATCCCGCAATGACTTTAGCGAAAATAAAATGCCCTCTTCTCGCTCTTTTTGGAGAGCTTGATTTGCAAGTCCTCCCTGAGCTAAACAAGCAAAATTTAGAAAAAACTCTAGAACAAAATGAAAATATCGACTGCACGATTAAAGTTTTTCCCAAAGCAAACCATCTATTCCAAGATGCCATCACAGGCAGTCCCGAAGAATACCCTACTTTAGAAAAAGCTTTTACTGCAGATTTTTTACCCACTGTAAGCAGTTGGATTCAAGAGAAGACGAGCAAATAGAAAATTGGATCTTGGTAATAACATGGCCACGAATTTCCATACACCAAAGGTGTTATATATCAGTAGCCCAGGGTATAGTGAGCCAAAGGCGAACGGTACCCTGGGTCACGAACGAGCCTAAAAATAATCTTTGCATGCGTAATAAAGAAATACACTAAACCAAGAAAGGTTAAAAGTACAATTTCAAAATCTTGTGTCTAAAAGTAAGGCATAAATGCCCTGGCTACGCCTTAGTCGCTACGCGACCATAAATCCAAAAGCCTAATTTCTTATTTCAGCATTCTTCAGAGCGTAAAATTTTTTCTATTTGCGGACGCTCTTTAGATCCATAGAGAATGGAGTTGATGATGTTTTTTGAAGAGATATCTCCTCCTGTGAAGTAGCTAAGAAAACGAGAAGAACGGGGAAAAATTTTCTGCGTGATCTCTCCGAGAGAAAGTCCTTTATGGTGTAACTCTTGAGTTCTTTCTTCTATTTCGCGGAACCAATTTAATTTTTTCTCTAGCGATTTTTTTCCGTTTTTCCACCGAGGACCATGGGCACAAAGAAGAACGTCGAAGTCGAGCTGGCAAAGTTTCTCTAAGGTATCTAGGCTCTGTTTAAAATCTTCGTCGCCTCGAAAGTACTTAACCTTTTCGTGAACAAAAGCATCGGCGGAAAAAAGCCAGCCTCTTTCGGGTAAATAAAAAGCTATTTGGTCAAGGCAGTGACCTGGAACAGGAATGATTTTTGCTTCAAAATTTCCAATCAAAATGTTTTTTGATAAAACTTTTGTCGAACAAGGATGATATTTTCCCCAGACCATGTGTTGATAAAATTTAATCGCCGTAGGCTGAGCAAGAATTCTTTTTGTTTTCGAACCAGACCATATTTCCCAACCTTCTTTTTGCAAATAAGCTGCATTTCCGCTATGGTCTTCATGGTGATGGGTTAAAAGCACTTTTGGTTTCTTTATTTTTTCTTGTTGTGTCCACTGCCAAATTTCTTTTCCTAAGCCAGGGCATCCTGTGTCAATCATGGTGTCTTCAAATAAGTAGAGATAAACCGAGAAAATAGGTTGCTTTCCATAAGCGCGCCCTACTCTAAGATAGCGAATGCCATGCTCTTTTCCTTCCTGCGTCCATGTTTTGTAGGGGAAAGGAGTTCTATCCCAAAGAGGGTCTAACCAAGGATATAAATTCATTTTTCGTCACTTTGATAAATATTTTTTGAAATCTGGAATATATTATATATAAGGGTAACATCATAATAAGGGTAACATCATAATAAGGGCAACATCATAACCCAAAAAAAAGTATTTCGAAAGAAAAATGAGGTTCTATTTCTTTTGAAAACCACTTGCATTTTCAAAGTTTTTTTATACATTCTATTTTTCTATGAATTCAAACTTGAAGAAATTACAAGAAGGAACCCTTTCGTATGAAAGTTCTCCAAATTAAACAGCTTCAAAAGAGTTACTCTTCCCCAGAAGGTGAAAGCAACTTAGTTGTCAATATTCCTGATTTTGCAATGAAAGCAGGTGAGCAAGTTGCCTTACAAGGGAGCAGTGGATGTGGTAAAACCACTTTTTTAAACCTCATTGCAGGCATTTTAAAGGCCGATAAAGGACAAATTTTAATTGAAGGACAAAATATTGTTACTTTGTCAGAAGCAAAAAGAGATTCTCTTCGCGCGTTGAAACTGGGTTATATTTTCCAAACTTTCAATCTTCTTCAAGGATACACAGCCCTAGAGAATGTTGCCTTAGGCATGATGTTTGGACCAGGAGTAAATCTTGACTTTGCCCAAGATTTACTGAGTAAAGTAGGCCTAGAAGACCGTTTTCATTACTACCCGAGACAACTCTCCATTGGACAGCAGCAAAGAGTTGCTGTTGCCCGAGCTTTGGCAAACCAACCAGCTATAGTTTTGGCGGATGAACCTACAGGAAATTTAGATTTTCGCCACGGACAGGAAGCCATTGAACTCATTCAATCTATTTGTGCTGAAAATGAAGCGGCTTTACTTTTGGTGAGTCACGACGAAAATATTCTAAGTAAATTTGATCAACGTAAGCAAATGACAGAGGTAAATCAACTGACCCTCTCCTCAAAGGAGCAACCTCATGCATAAAAATCCTAGTCGTATTGGTTCGCTTATCTTTATGGTTAAGCGTAGCCTCTATCAACATGCTTTATCTACCTGGATTACTATATTGTCAGTTGCCTTAGCTGCGGGACTTTTGATGTCTATATTTGTCATCCAAAAGCAATCTCGTCTCGCTTTCACTGGCGGTCCTATTGGATTTGATGCCGTTTTGGGAGCTCGGGGAAGTCAACTCCAACTCGTCCTTAATACTGTCTTTCACCTGGAGACATCACCTGGTAATATTCCTTGGAATCTATACCTAGCGATGAAGAAGCATTCTATGGTAAAGTTAGCTATTCCCTATGCCGTGGGAGATAACTACCAAAATTTCCGCATTGTCGGAACCAGCGACGAAATTTTTACAAAATTTGAATACCAAAAAGGAAAAAAGTTTCTTCCTCAAAAGGGAGGACGTTTTTTCAATTCCTTGCGCCGAGAAGCTGTTATTGGCAGCTTCGTTGCTCAAAAAACAGGATTAAAGGTAGGCTCAACTTTTAATCCTTATCATGGTTTTATCTATGATGACAATATGAAACACATGGAAGAATATGTGGTCGTCGGAATTCTCGAAACAACAAATAGCCCCTCTGATCGCGTTATCTGGATTCCTATAGAAGGAATTTTTCGGATGGGGGGACACGTCCTGCGAGGAAGTGGAGAGAAATATAAAGCAGAAGCAGGGCAAGAGATTCCCGACGAACATAAAGAAGTTAGTGCCGTTATGATTAAATTACGAAGCATCGAGTCGGGTTTTTTCTTGGAGCAAATGGTCAATAAGCAAGGAAAAGTTGCCACGTTGGCCTGGCCGATTGATCGCACGATTGCCGATTTTTTTGAAAAGCTCGGTTGGCTCAATCACGTTTTGGAGCTAATTGCCTACCTTGTAGCCTTTGTTGCTGCCGGATCTATCCTTGCCAGTATATACAACACAATGAATGAAAGAAAGCGAGAGTTCGCTATCTTGCGTGCTCTGGGAGCAAAACGCCAAACTCTTTTTGCCGCTATTATTTCAGAAGCAGCAACGATTGCTTTACTCGGAAGTTTAACCGGGTATCTCGTTTTTTTAGCGATTCTAAGTGCCACTGCCTTTATCATCCAGGAGCAAACAGGAGTTGTTCTACAAGTTTTCTTATTCCACCCTGTTTTTGTTTGGGTTCCCATAGGAATGATTACTCTCGGAGCTTTTTCTGGTGTTATTCCGGCCTTCAAAGCTTACCAGACAGATATTGCGAGCAATTTAATTCCTATCTCCTAAAACTATCTAAAAAAATTACTGAAGGAAGTTCCTAATGAAAAAAAAATATTCTTTTCTTTCTATCCTAATTGCTTTTACAATAGCTTGTTTCTTTCTTTTTGGCTGTGATCATAAACACGATCACAAGCAAAAAGGGAAATCCCCAGCCGAAAAACATGATCACGGACATCATCATACGGCCAAATACGGAGGAGCCTTGGTTGCTTTAGGAGATCACTTTGCTCATGGAGAGATTCTTCTAGATAAGTCAAACGGCAAGGTAACCTTTTACGTATTGGACGGAGAGGTCGAAAAGAGCATTCGATTAGAACAAAAAGAGATTACTTTACTTGTTTCTTCTGTTAATGATAAAGAAATTGCTTTTTCTCTGAATTTAGAAGCGGTTGAGAGCGAGCTAACAGGAGAAAAAATAGGAGATACTTCTCAATTCGAAGGAAGCTCTCCTGAGTTAATCAACGCAAAAATGTTCGAAGCACAAATCAAGTCTATATTGATTAAGGGAAGTTCTTTTGCAGAAGTTCATTTTCATTTTCCGAAGGGAAATGAAGGCGACCACGATGATCACGACCACGATGATCACGACCACAACCACGACCACTAATAGTTTTTATTTAGATCGAAATAAAAAGATTTTGTAAATAGATCCTGCTTAGAAAAATTTCATAAAAAAGTATGGATTTGGGAGTATTGAGTATGAATAAGTTTTTCATTTGGACCATAGTTATAGCAATAGTCTTTTGCGCTTGCTCGAAAGAAAACTCGAACAATTCTCAAAGTGCAGAAAACTCAACGATAACCAAAGTAGAGGGAGCTCTTCTTTCCGCTCCTGTGCAAAAAAAGGAAGAGCAAGTCGATCCTCTTGAGATTCTTTTAGGAGGTAACTCTGATAAAAAAACTCCTCAAAAAAAAGAAGAGAAAAAAAGCGAGACCAAGGAAAATCTCTTAGATCTAGAGAAAGTAGAAATTCCTGTCATCACATTAGAGAAAGTAAGTTCTGAAGAGACCATCGTCAAAACAGAAGACAATACCTCAACAGAAGTAAGTCCTGAAGAGACCATCGTCAAAACAGAAAACAATGCTTCAACAGAAGTAAGTTCTGAAGAGACCATCGTCAAAGCAGAAGACAATACCTCAACAGAAGTAAGTCCTGAAGAGACCATCGTCAAAGCAAAAGACAATACCTCAACAGAAGTAAGTCCTGAAGAGACCATCGTCAAAGCAAAAGACAATACCTCAACAGAAG
>JAJDCR010000068.1 GCA_029260735.1 Planctomycetota bacterium | reverse complement strand
CCCCGATGTTATCGGGGCCTGACATATTACATCCCTATCGGGATACCAATTGTGCATTAAGATAGGTTAGTTTTATTCTAAGCAAATGCCATTAATGTTAGGTTTGAGTGGCATAATTGCGGTACATTAGATTTGTTTAAGTGTAGGTAGCAGTACATGATTATCAAACCATCACGTAAATGGTATATCGCCAAGGGAAATCTGACGTAACAATATCGGCAATAATAAAACATTTCTGGATACGATTAATACCACTAAAACCCAATGCAAACAATATTTGCTTAGAATAAAACTAACCCACCTTAACACGCAATTGGTATCCCGGAGGGATGTAATATCTCAGGCCCCGATAACATCGGGGTTTCCAACGTATTCGATAACCTAACGTAATCATGTATAAGGATCACACAAACCCTTAAATTTAAAAATACCAAATTTTAAATTACTTGTGTATAAAAGTAAGGGCTTCAGCCCCAGCCACAAGAGGCTCACCATACGTCCCTACAAATTCTCCAACTGCTGGTAAGCCCACTTCATTTCCCTTTGTAAGGAATAGACTAGGTCGCTACTCTGGTACTGCGGGGGTAAAACTTGCCAGGTATAGGTTTCAACCTCAAAGTGTTGGCATAGCTGATGTTTTTTGACTTCGCGTAGGGTGTCAATGATGTAGTCCTGGGTTGTTTCGACATTATCCATTTTTCTTAGAAAAACAGGTACGTGGAAATGAACGCGCCATTCGATGGGTTCAGAGGATTGTTTCTTGAGGTGCTCAAAGGCAAGAGGTAAGTCGGTGAAACGATTGAGTTGAGAGCCCCTTTTTTCGATCACTTGGTGGAGATAAATGGGTTCTTGAAATTGTTCGATGAATTGGGGAGCTTTATCTTCTGAGTTATTGAACCTTGCTTTGAGAGCGGAGCTAATATGAACTTTGGCGATAGGAATTTGCGCTTGGGATAATTTCTGGAGAGATTCGGAAGCATTTTCGTAGGCGAGAGCTAGGTGACAGGTGTCATAGCAAACTCCTAGGACGGAGTGGAGAAAGGTTTTGCAGAAAGACTCTTCTCTTCCTATTTTCTGAGCGAGAAAGGCTACTGCTGAGGCAGAGTAGAGGTAGTCTTGGAAGAAGGCAATGGTTTCGTCAGTTGTTTCCAGAAGACAACTTGGTTCGGGCTCTAAGGCCAAGACAATTCTTTTTCCGGTTTGTTTTTCGAGCCTGTAGAGTTCACAGGCATGGAGAAGTAAATTTTGGGCAATTTGCTTTTTGCTCGTAGGATTATCCACTTCATTTTTGAAACCTCCTGGGCAAGTACTGATCGTTCCTTGAGAGATGTTTTCGGGGAGAAGATCTACTAGGATATGGGCCATCATATTGGTGTACTCTAGTCGCCTTGAGTTGGACCAATCGGGAAGATAGACCTCTTCTTTTACTCTTTTGCCGTGAAAGTGACCGTAGATGAAGCCGTTGATTGTGAAAATGTAGAGATTGTTGTTTTGACAAAACGAACGGAAAAGTTCTCTTTGCTTGGGGTCTTGTAGCTCCTTTGCTGCTTGGTAAGAGAGTCGTAAACCGACACCTAATTTTTGGTTAGGACAGATTTTGTGGCGCAGGGGAACAACATAACGAGTTAGGTTTTCTTGAACCTCTGCTAGGGTTTCTCCTGGATGGACGTTGGTGCAGTAACCCAAGTGGGCTTGAGGAATACAATTTAATTGCATACTTCGTCCTTTTGGGCAACCTCTTTGGGGAGAGATTGCTCCCAGCTGCGCAAGAAGAGAATGCTTTCTTTGATTTTCTCTTCATCCATTTCGTGTACTTGGAGAGCTTCTCCTATACCGCGTAGTAGAGTTATACTGAGAATACCTCCTAGGTGTTCTTGGAACTCCCTTAGGCCTAGGAAAATTTCCGGACTTTCCAACTGAGAGTAATAAAGAGGGAAGCCCAGGTTATGGAGTAAATGGAGAACTTCTAAGCAATCTTCCTCAGATAAAATTCCTTTGAGATAGGAGTAATAAGTGTCGAGAGCAATTCCACAAGCAACCGCTTCTCCGTGGCGAATCTTGTATTGGCTTAAGGTTTCGAGTTTGTGGGCAGACCAATGTCCAAAATCAAGAGGACGAGCATGGTTTGTCTCAAAAGGATCTCCTCCATTTCGAATATGATCCAGATGCAAGGCCGCGCAGCGAAAAACAATCTCTTCCATTACGTCAAGATCTCTGTGAGTGACAGCATCGACCTCTCTTTGAAGGTAGCGGAAGAAGTCTTTGTCTTTGAGGAGAGCTACTTTAACCGCTTCGGAAACGCCCGAGAGCCAATCTCTGGCAGAAAGAGTGGTCAGAAACTCACTGTCATTTAAAACGGCAAAGGGGGGAGCAAAAGTTCCGAAGAAGTTTTTTTTGGCAAAACCATTGACTGCATTTTTTACCCCTACTCCTGAATCGTTTTGAGAGAGAACAGTGGTTGGGACGCGAATTAAACGAATCCCTCGGTGAGGAATAGCACAGGCAAAGCCGACCATGTCTAAAACAGCTCCTCCGCCGATAGCGACAATAAAAGAATGGCGGCAAATCTTGTACTGATCAATCGCTTGGTAGATTTTTTCCCAATTCTCGGGGCGATTTTTAGTCTCTTCTCCCCCCAAAACGAATATAGGAGGAGATACTAATTCCAGCTCAGAGGAATAGTGCTTTGTATAATCCAAAATTTGTTGCTCTAAACAAGGGTGAAACTGAGCAAAGCCCTCATCTATTACAAAGAGAAGCTTGTGACGGCGAGTTTTCCCCGCTCGCATTATGGTTTTATGGAAAAGAGGGTTCTCTAAAGCAAAGAGTTTTTCTGTAAAGCAGACAGGGTACTCAAAGCTCACTTCGACTTTTTGCTCAATTGACCTAGTTTTCATGATGATTACTCGCTCTCCTCTTGGTTTGTTTCGACCAGAGGAGTTTGTCCTCTCAGAACGCTGTTGCCTTCCCAAAATTTTCTTTGGTCAATTTGAGGCGGAGTTTGAATTTCTTTTAGATCAAGATTCCCACTGGGGAGATAAAATTGAACGGGATTATCCCAGAAAAGAGTCTCGATTTGTTTTTCACTGATCGATGCTTCGCGCATGAGCTGAATCGTTTTGATACTATTTAAAGGATCACTCACTCCCCAGTCGGCTGAGCTGTTAATTAAAATACGCTCTACACCATACTTTTGAACTAAACCAACCATTCTATTTCGACTCATTTTTGTTTGTGGGTATATCGTGTGGCCTGCCCAGCAATTTGTTTGCTCTAAAACAATGGGAAGAGTCTCTTCGGTGTTATGGTCAATTACCACTAGCTCTTCTTGATTTCCCACTTCTTTCATGATAGCAATGGATCTCTCTGTCCCTTTTTTCTTATTGCGATGAGGGGTATGGACAATGACAGGTAAGGAGTGTTCTTTCGCTAGCTCCAGTTGCAAACGTAAATATTTTTCTTCGTCAGCAGTCATGTCGTCAAAGCCAATTTCGCCGATTCCCAGAACGCTTTCTTTATGTAAATATAAAGGCAAAAGCTCCATGACTCCCTGAGCAATTTTGGAGTTATTCGCCTCTCTAGGGTTTAAGGCAATCGTGCAAAAATGGTGAACTCCAAACTGAGAAGCTCGGAAACGCTCCCATCCTATGATAGTTTTAAGGTAGTCCTCGTAGGTTCCGACATGAGTTCGGGGTTGCCCCAACCAAAAGGCCGGCTCACAAACTGCGACAATACCTGCTTGGGCCATAGCGACATAGTCATCTGTGGTTCTAGCAGTCATGTGTATATGGGGATCAAAAATCTTCATGTTCTTTTTCTTTCTTAGTTTTCTTTCCAAGCACCTAAGGCTCTACGATACGCTCTAGTAAAGCGTGTATTTTGTTGTCTTTTTCTTGTTCTAGTTGCTGGATAATTTCTGTCTGGTAGAGTAAGCTTGAAGTTTCGTTTAAAAAGTAGGCCACACCATAGCGATGTTCCGAGTCCTCTCCTTTTAAATAACGACGGATTCGCTCTTGGGTGCGAGGAGATTTATCGTTGCATAAAATGCGCCAAATATCAGTAGGAATAGGACGCCTAGCGGCTTCGCGCTCATCCATCCAGTCATGGATCATATCAGCTAAACTGCCGTTATGTCTTTGCTTTAGACCTAAAATGGCTCCCAGAGGGACTTCTGAAAAGAGAGCTTTTAAAACGACGTTGTTAAAAGAGTGTTCATCTAAACAGATCGCTGGAAAAGGGTTTTCGCAAGCAAGGCCAGTAAAAACAGTCATGACATTTGTTCGAATAGTATCTAAAGCAAGAGAAACAAAGCGCGAGCAGTTGGGAAGCAAAAAGAGTGATTGGAGAACGGCAATCTGCTCGTTATTATCCCCATAGTAGTAGCATTTTTCCACGGTTTCTTGATATAGTGTTTCTGATAAATGGGATAAATTAGATAAATTAGATAGTTCTAAAAGCAGTTGAGTTCGGGCTATTTTTTGTTCGCTCCAAAGGGCAAAGGGGACTTTCCAGCCAGCCATCTCCTGGTATTCTTTTTCCTGGGAGGAAGAAAAACCAATGCTTTTCTTGCCAAAGTAACGTCGAACTAGGGAAAAATCTTTGAGAAAGGGGTTTACTGAAAAATTGCCTTGGTGTTGAAGTTTTCTTTCTTGCCACCAAGCCCAAGATTTTTCAGAGGCAGCCATTTCTAAAGGGGAAGTGAAACTCAGTGTTTTCATGGTTAGTTTTTACTACTCTTTGAGGAAAAATTTGTTACTATGTATGTGTATATATACGGGAATGGTAGCAAAAAAAAACCAGAAAAGTCTAGTAAATTCTTTTCCAGAAATAGAAACAAAAAAATGGTTTCTCCAAAAATTCATCCTACAGTAGTGATTAATGTCGTTGGTCTATCAGGAAACTTGCTCGGGGAAAATACCCCTCATTTAAATCAGTTGATTCAAGCCGGTGAGTATCGTTCTCTCCGAACGATTACTCCCGCCCTTACCTGCTCTGCCCAAAGTACTTTTTTAACAGGGGTTTTACCACAAGAACACGGAGTGGTCGCCAATGGTTGGTACTTTCGAGATCTTTCGGAAGTGTGGTTCTGGCGACAATCAAACAAACTTGTTCAGGCAGAGAAAGTTTGGGAAACGGCACGCAAATATGAGCCTGAGTTTACTTGTGCCAATTTGTTTTGGTGGTACAATATGCACAGCAGTGCCGATTTCTCGGTAACACCTCGGCCTATGTATCCAGCAGACGGGCGGAAAATCCCCGATATCTATACTCAGCCGGCAAGTCTTCGAGATGAATTGAATAGTACACTGGGAATATTTCCTCTGTTTCATTTTTGGGGCCCTAAAACGAGCCTACGGTCTAGCGAGTGGATTGCTCAGTCAGCCCAAGCTGTTTTTCAAAAAAAACGTCCTCATCTAAGCTTGGTTTATTTGCCGCACTTAGATTACAATTTGCAACGCTTAGGCCCCCATCATCCCAAAATCTCAGAGGATGTAGAAGCTATTGATGGGGTTGTTGGATCTTTACTGGATTATTTTCAGGGACAAGGTTGTCGTGTTATTGTTTTGTCCGAGTATGCTATTCACCAGGTAAATCGATCGATTTCGATTAATCGGGTTTTACGTGAAAATAATTGGATTCAGGTGCGCACAGAGATGGGGCGAGAGCTACTAGATGCGGGAGCCAGTGAAGCTTTTGCTGTTGCCGATCATCAGATTGCTCATGTTTACATTCGCCGAGCGGAGTCGATTGGAAAAGTGAAAGAGGTTCTTTCTCAGATTCCTGGGATTGAATATGTACTGGATAGAGAAGAGCAAAAAGCTTGGGGACTTAATCACTCTCGTAGTGGAGAGTTAATTGCTTTAGCACAAAAAGACGCTTGGTTTAACTATTACTTTTGGATGGATGATAACTTGGCGCCCGACTATGCTCGGACTGTAGATATTCACCGAAAACCGGGTTATGATCCGGTGGAACTATTTTTAGATCCTGAAAAAAACTGGATGGCATTGAGGGTTTTAGGGAAATTGGTCAGAAAAAAACTTGGTTTTCGGACTCTGTTAGATCTTATTCCTTTAAACCCTGATTTGGTTCAGGGATCACACGGACGAGTTTCCGAAAAAGCAGATGAGAGCCCTGTTTTTATTAGCAGTGAAAAAGACTTGGGAGACTGTGAATATATCAAAGCGACGGAGGTTAAAGGGCAAATTTTGGAGCACCTTTTTGGGAAGAATTTCCTAAAAGGGAGAGAGAAGACATTTTAAATCGTTTTTGAAGAGGGATTCTATGGATATCAGTGATTATGAACTCCTGTCTCAGCAAGGTGTAGGGCGAGATGGGGTTTCTTACCAAGCACGTCATCCTAAAAAAGGACATTTAGTAGAGCTACGCTTGCTTCAACCTTCTCGTCTAGACAAACGAGACTGGGGAATCCTAGAGAAAAACATTTCCTTGGCTTCTCAATTAACCCACTTTTGTGTGCTGAAAATAGAAGAGTATACCTTTAAGTCTCCTCGGCCTTGTTTAGCTCTTGAGTGGTTACAAGCGCAAACCTTGGAGGAGTTTGTCGAAGGAAATACTTGGTCTTTTTTGGAAAAACTCCAAGTTTTTTGCCATCTTTTGGATGCCTTAAGAGAAGCTCATCACCTAGGACTTGTCCATGGTCGTTTGTCTCCCCAAGAGATCTATGTGACAAAAACAGGGGCAATAAAAGTAGATTTTTCAACTACCCGGGTCAGTGCTTATCTAGACCAAACGGTAATGGAAAGGGGAAAAAGTTTTTGCCAATCCCCTGAATGGGAGCCGTACGGTCTACCTAATAGAGCGGCAGATATCTATAGTTTGGGGGCTATCTTTTTTTGGTTGGTTACAGGAAAAGAAACTTGTCTTATAGAAAAGAAAACCCGCCCTTTGAGTGAATACATTGTTGACTTTCCTCTTTCTCAAGAAGTAAAAACAAGTTTAGAAAAAATCGTTTCTCAAATGTTAGACCCAGACTTTAGTGAGCGTCCTTTAGCTTCTGGTTTAAACAAAAAAATTCAAAAAATAATTTTCCAAATTGAAGGGGAAAAATCTCCCGAAGCTTCTATTGCGACAACTGTTTTAGAAGAAGAGAATAAGTTCTTGTCGACCCAAGAAGAGACTGCTATGCCTAAGCAAATAGGCCGCTTTCAGATTCTGAAAAAACTGGGCGAGGGAGGAATGGGAACGGTTTACCAAGGCAAAGACAACTGTGGTAGCATTATTGTTGCCATAAAGATACTTTCTCCTCATCTTGTCAAAGAAAAAAGTGCTCTTCAGCGATTTTACAAAGAAGCTCGTTTGATGGCTAAGGTCAATAACCCTTATATCGTAAATTTGTTGGAAATTAATGAAGAAAAAGGTCTTCACTATTTGGTTTTGGAGTTTGTTAGAGGAGTTACAGTGGGGCAGCTTTTGAGCCAGCGAAAGCAACTTCCTGAGCGTCTTGCTTTAACCATTCTCGCCGATGTTGCTCGTGCTTTGCTGCCTGCTCATGTCCGAGGAATTGTCCACCGAGACATTAAGCCTGATAATATACTTCTGACGGGGCCAGAAGAGAATTTAGAACAGATGATGAACGAAGGGGCTCAAATTCCTTTGGTTAAGCTATCTGACTTTGGATTAGCCAGACACGTTATGGAAACAGAGTCTCTCAATTTGACTCAACCGGGATCTATCATTGGGACACCTCTTTACATGTCTCCTGAACAGTGCTCTGGAAATAAACAAGCCGATGCTCGCTCTGATATATATTCTATGGGAGTAACTTTGTTTACTCTTCTGACAGGGGAGACTCCTTTCCAAGGAGAGAGTATTTTTGCTCTTATTTCGATGCACCACAACAAAGCTGTTCCTTCTATCCAAGAGATAAATCCCGAAGTGAGCGAAGCGGTTGTCCGAATAGTGGAAAAATGCATGGCAAAAGATCCAGACGAGCGCTATGAAGATGCCCAGGAAATACTCCGAGAGATGGAAAATCTTTTGCACGGTAAAGCCTCTTCTGAGCTTCTAACAGAGCGCTATTTGGCAAGCGATCCGAAAAAACGTTTAGAATTTAACTTAAAGTGGGAATTAAAGAGTTCTTCGAAAGAACTTTGGCCTCATGTTTCTAATACAGAAAGGTTAAACCATGCGATTGGACTTCCTCCGGTCGAGTACTCTACAGAGATGGACCCTGAAAAAGGATTACTCCGCTTCGGAAAAGCTCGCATTGATGGAGTGGTTCACGAATGGCAAGAGCATGCCTTTGAGTGGATTGAGGAGCAGAGGTTTGGAGTACTGAGGGAATACAAAAAAGGCTTTCTCAAGTGGTTCACGAGTGTTGTTCAGTTGGAGCCTCGTCCAGAAGGGGGAACTCTTTTGACCCACAATCTCGTCATGGAGCCTCGGGGAGTTTTTGCTCAAATGGGAGCGGTTCTTAAAGTCAAAACACAAACGAGGAGATCTTTAGAGCAAGTTTACCAGCGCATTGACCAGGTCATTGGAAAAAAAGAAAATAATCTGACTTGGGAAGATCCTTTTGAAGATAATAAAAAATTAAAGACGGCTAGTCAAAAGAAACTGGAAATGTTTTTAAGTCAGTTAGGCAAAGAAGGAGTCTCTTCTGAAGTGACGGAGAGATTAGGAAATTATCTTAGCAAAGCCTCGGATCAGGAAGTTGCTCGGATACGTCCCCTTCTTTTGGCTCGGCGCTTAAAACTGAATCCCGAAGAAATCGTTACGGCTTGCATGAAGGGGGCCAGAATTGGTTTGTTTAACTTACTTTGGGATATTCTATGTCCTATCTGCCGAGTTCCCTCTGAGTTGCGTGATACTTTGCAAGCCATAAATTCTCATGGGCACTGTCAGGCTTGTAGCTTAGAGTTTGATTTAGACTTCCATGAATCTATTGAAATGATTTTCCAGGTTCACTCTTCTGTTCGAGAGAGTGAACTTCGGGTATACTGCATCGGTAGCCCCGCTCACTTGCCTCATGTTGTCGCTCAACTTCGCATTTTAAAAGGCGACCGAGTTGAGTTTGATCTTAAGTTAGAAGCAGGAGATTATAAAATATGGTCTCCGCAGAATGATTTTGAAGTTTTTTTTCAAGTGGAGGGCGATGCCCCTACCCAGCGTTGGGATCTCTCTTTAAAAAATGGCCTACCAGAAGAAATTCCTCGATTTTTAGATATCCAAAAGCAAACTTTTTCTGTTTTTAATGATCTCGAACAAGAGATTGTTGTTCGGATCGAAAAAACGACTATAAGAGAAGAAGCATTGACCGCAAAACGAGCTATTGCTATGCCCATTTTTCGGCAACTATTTCCCCACGAAATTCTTTCCCCAGGCAAACTGGTTAGTATCTCCACTGTGACCTTTTTAGCGACTCGCCTAGATAAGGTAGAAGAGCTTTATTTACAAAAAAATGATGACAATGCTTTTCGTTTGATCTATGAGTATTTTCAAGCTCTGGAAGATAAAATTCAAAGTGAGGGGGGAGTCATTGTTAAGACAGTAAGTGAAGGAGTGCTAGCCACTTTTAGTGATACAGCGCTTGCTGTCAAAACTGCTTTGCAACTTCAGTCTATGTTGAATGATAAAGGGGAAACAAAGAATCTAGATGTTTGTGTCGCTGTTCACCATGGCCCGAGTATCATTGCTACCGTCAATGAGCGTTTGGATTACTTTGGAACCACTTTGAAAGTACTCGAACAGATGCTCCAAATTTGTCCTGGGCAGAGCCTTGTATTGAGTCACAATGTTGCGGGGGACCCTCATCTGTCAGGAACCTTAGATCCACAAAAGATGGATTGTGATATTTTTCAAGCAGAGTTACTGGGAATGCCTGAAAGCTTTCTTCTTCGAGTGACTTTGCCAAAAGAGTAGCTGATAGTATGGAGTAGAGAGGGGGGGAGGAAGAAAGTACTATTTTTCGACCAAGCTTCCTCTTTCAAATTGGGAACGGTTTTGCTTTATCCAGGAAATAATTTCTTGAGCAACTACCTTGTTGCCTTTTGGACTATAGTGTTGTCCTGGCATCCATAAGTCTTCACTATGTACTTGGCTAATAGCAGAGAATAGATCTATATAGGTGTAATTTTTTTTCTCTATGTAATCTGTAAGATGTTTGTAACGTTTTTGTCCTATTTTATTAATGGAGTGGTGGTCAGGAAAAATAACAATGAGAGGATAAGAGTTATTTTTTTGAACTTCTTTATAAAATAGATCGAAGAGATGATAAGTGATTGTAATAGCTTTGGATTTGGGATTATAGGCTTTTTTTATAAAAATGGGTTCTTGAATGGTGTAGCTTTTTTTATAATGATAGTCTAGTGCCCCTAATCTCAGGAGATTTTCTCTAGTATTACGAAGAAGATTTTTATAATGTTCCAAAGTGTTGTAAGGGTTGGGGACAAGAGATAGATTGTCATTTTTTAAGACGAAGCGAGGTTTGGTCAAAGGTATTCCTGTATCTGATTTAAGAAAAGGGCGAAACATACTGACGTGTCGATTAATGTTTGCGAGCATATAACCTATGATAACAACATCAGCGTTATACTTTATACCATCTCTCTTGTAACGTAAATAAGCTTGGTCTAAACCATACCCCGATACACCCAAGTTTATGCACTCTATATTTGTTTTGGCTTCCACTAAGGATGTCCAAACTTCTTCTAGCTCGACTTCGTCTCCATAAACAAAAGAGTCTCCGAAGCAAGCCACTCGGAAAGTATTGCTTGATTTTGTTGGCGAGTATTTACGGCGAGAACGAACTTTTTTACACCAGCCTAGCTCTGAATCATAACCTTTGGGGGTATGGAGTAGTGCTTTTATTTTTTCTCGGTGTTGCTGAGATAGTTGTGTTAAAGATTTTTTTTGTAAATCATTTCTATGTATAGGTATCCATGTTTTTTGGTGATTCTGCCAATGCCAAAAAGCAAAATGGCCTAAAAGTAAAAACAAATTTAATGCTGTGACAAAGAGAAGTATTCTTGCTCTCAACACTTGCTCCTTTCTCTAAGTTTTTTAGAGGGGAATGATGTTAGGAATTAACGAGTTGTTTATATGAGAAAAGAAGAGGTAAATGAAACGCATTGATTCATTGCTTTATTATACTCAAAAGTTAGGTTACCTAAAAGAGAATAACTCTTCTAATACTAACTGGGTAAGAGAAGAGGAGTTTACAAAAAACCTTTCCTCTGAGGAAAAAGTACGGGTTTATTTTCTTTGGGCTAAACAACAGTTGTTAGAAGAGGCTTGTCGACAGGGAATTCTAAGTGAAGAAAATAGAAAAAGACTTTTACAACGATCTTTGCAATCTTCTTTGAAGCAAGGGGAACTGCATCTACGTTCTTTAAAAGAGGGGCTTTTATCATTGTCTCAGGTAAAAGACATTATAGAGCGATTAGAGACAAAAGGAATTCTTCTTTCGTGGGAGCAGGAAATCCTTGTAAAGGCAGCTCTTATTCACGAAGAAGATAATCCAGAGAAAGTGCCTCTTCCCACTCTGTCTAGCCACCTTTCTCAGCCCGATCAAATTCTAAATGCTCAGTTGGGGCCATATAAAATTCTAGAGGAAATTGGCTCGGGAGGAGTGGGCAAAGTTTATAAAGCACGCCACCAACAGCTCGATAAAACAGTTGCTATAAAGGTTCTTTTGCAAGACAGCGAAATTGGAGAAATTGAGCGTGGTCGCTTTTTAGCAGAAGCTAAGTTAATTGCTAAGTTGAACCATCCTAACATTGTTAGAGCCCAAGATTTTGGGAATATGGGAGGGCAAGACTACATTGTCATGGATTTAATTGAGGGACAATCTTTGGGGCAAATACTTGGTTCAGGGAAGAAATATTCTTTTCGAGAGGGTGTCAAAATTCTTCGTGATGTCGCTTTAGCTATATCCTATGCTCACGAGGAAGGGTTCATTCATCGTGACCTCAAACCGGCTAACTTAATGATTGATAAGCGAGAAGGAAAGCCGCTAGTGATGGATTTTGGCTTGGCAAAAAATCTTCGAGGAGCCAAAGATATTACAAAAACGGGCGAAATTTTAGGGACACCTCGATACATGGCTCCAGAACAGACAGGTGGACAAGGCTCACAAGTATCTGCTCTGACAGATGTCTATGCACTAGGAGCGATTCTCTATGAAGTAATCACTGGACATAAGGCTATTAATGGAGAGAGCTTTTTTAATATTGTTTACCGAATTGTTCATGGAGAAATTATTCCTCCTCGCCAGCTTGTTTCTAGTATTGCTTTGGACTTAGAAACAATTTGTATGAAGGCACTAGAAAAAGATCCTGCTAAACGTTATTCTTCTGCTCAAGCGATGGCTGATGATATGACTCGTTTTCTGGAAGGAGAAATGGTTTTAGCTCGTCCTCATAACTTTTGGCAAAAGGCGCGTAAAAAAATTTACAAGAATCGTGTTTTTGTTGCGAGTGCAGCCCTTTTATTTTGCGGTATTATGATAACCTTTGCTTGGAACCAAAGAGTGTTAAGGCAACGAGCAAGTGTCGAGGAAGTGATTGCAAACTGGAATGTGTGGTGGAATGATTGGGAAGAGAATTTTCAGCAAGATTACTCTCTTTTGCAATCGCTAGACTACGTTCTAGAAGAATCAGAAGAATTAATTTCTCAGTGGCAGACAAATCCAGAGAAAACCTATCAAAAATGGGCATCCTATGATGAACGTCTTTTTTTGATTTGGCAAAAATATGAAAAAGAGTTGGCTTCTTTCCCTAGTTTTTTCTCTAAGTATACCTCTTTAGGAAAAACTTATGACAGATTGAAAGAGAAAAAACAGTGGAAAGAGCTTCAGCTTTCTGAAAAGGGAAAAGAACGTTGGAGTCGTTTTCTTTCTAAAACGACATTTTCTTTTTCTGAAGAAATGGGCAACCCTGCTTATCGTATGTTGGAGAATGTTTCTGAAAAAATAGTTTTTCTAGAGCAAAGAAGCCAGAGTGTTTTAGAAGAATATAAAAAGAAACGAACTCCCTCTTTGTTAGAGAAGACTCGGTGGTATTTGTCCTATGGTGAAAAGCTTTTAGAAGATGTTCACTTGGTCTTGCAGCAGAGCGAATTAACCTATCTAGCCAAAGTAGAAAAAAGTTTAGAGCAAATAAGAGCGGATCGGGAGAATTTTCTGGAACAAGCTTGGGAGAGGGTATCTTCTGACGAATACTCAGGAAAAGTCTTTTTCCTTTTTCGAAAACTAGATTATTTGGAAGAAATTTGCCTAAGTAACGTTACTGATGCAAAAGCGTACTACCAGCTTGCACGAACAAAACATCAATTAGGCTCTCACAAAGAAGCTCGCATTGCTTACGAAAAATGTAACCAAAGAGAAAAACAAGCCCTTTCTTTTTTCTACCTAATGGATATTTACTTTTCCCTTTCTCGCTCGATGCTGGCGATCATCCAGCGTAATGATGAATCAAAAGAGTTCACCCGTTCTTATCAGCTTGGTTTAGAGGAGCTAATGGAGCAAAATCTTCAGAGTTTTGAAGAAATTCTTTTGCAGACTCGTTCTTTGGAAAAAAGACAGTTTTTTGGACAGATGCAAAACTTTTACTATGAATTGACTCAGGCAGAAAAATATATTTCAGAGTCTTACTCTAAAGAACTTGGGGGAAGCTCTCTAGAGCTATTTTTGGTTCCTTGGGGAACGAACAGGAAGTCTTTTGATAAATTAGAATCAAGAGTGCAAACTGATTACGAGCAAGGTGTTCAGAAATATCATAACTTACTCTTTATTTTGAACAAAGTTTCGGGAAGTTATCTTCCTCAGTGGATATCTCACTGGAAAAGTGTTATTTACCTTGATTTAGACCTTTTGGGTGAATATCCTGCTGAGGGAAATAGCTACTTGGAAAGAGCTTTGGTTGTCGCACAAGAGGCTGTCAAAAAAGAACCTATAAACTCTCGTTTTCAACAACAACTCGCTAAAGTCTATTCGACCATAGGAGACTATGCTCAGGTCGCAAAAATTTATCAGAGAATTTCTCCTCCCATAAATATCGATATGGATCTGAATGATTTCTCGTATGCTTGGGATTTGAACCAGCACTATTACTTAGCCCTTTTTCGCCAAGGGGAAATCAAAAAAGCTCAAAAAATACTAGAGTCTTATCTTAACTACTTTCATGAGTCGGCCCATAAATATCCCGTAAGGTTAGTAAAGTACCCCTTAGAAAAGGTGTATGAACGATCCAGTATTTATTGGTTGGCCCTTGTGTATTTTCAGCAAAATAAAAATGAAAAGATTCGAGAGATTTTTTCTCATTGGAGATGTCATTTAGAAAGACCCAATGTTCGTAAAGGAGAAACCTTTGTCAAATATTGGATTTATTTTATTTGTGCTTTAAAGGTAGGAGAAGAAGAGAAAGGTATTCAGGCTTTAGAATTCTTGTGGGAAGGAATCTTAGAAGAGTATGGGACTTTAGCCTCTAAGCTTCAGGGAATGAGCTTACTTTTAGAAAGTCAAAGTCCTTTTCTCCATTACTACGAAAAAATATTGAATAGTCCTGCTAGGTACAGGAAATTATCTCTTGCTTTTATTAAAATACTAGACAAGATGCAGAAAAAACAATACTACGAGCTATCTTCTCGTTTATTGGACCGCAGCCCCCTTATAAAGATGATGGCTCAATCAGTGGAAAAAGATCCCGTTTTTGCGAAGAAAGTTTACCAGGTTGTAAAAAAAATAACGGGTAGTGGAGGTATATTTCAATTTACTTTTCAATTGATAATGAAGTTAGAGATTGATTTTCGAGAGCAGCGTCTTCGTCGGATGGAGAAAATCACTAGCTCTAAAGTTCTTGTACAAAGAGCAACAGGGTTCTATCGACAGAGCCTTTATACCAAAGATAATTTAATCTATTTGAAAAAAGCTTTGAGAGATATTTTATTAGCTTTAGAAAAGAAACCGACTAATTCTGATTACCACTATGCCTGCGCCCTTCTTTATGTTTCCCTATCAAAAAAAGAAAAAGACTACTCTTATCTCACCTTATTTCATTTACGTTTAGCTTCGGAATTGGGCTGGTCTCATTTTGATTTTTTGACCCCACAAGATTCGCTTTGGAAATCTTTTTTATCTCAGCCTCAATCTCGTTTATGGATGAAAAGACCCCAGCGAAACTTACTCGATTATCCCTTTGGAAATGTTAAAAAGAGAGCTCAGGATGCCCTTGCTAAAGGCTATAAGGAGCAAGCTAAACAAATTACTCATGCTTACCAAAAATTGCTCCAAAAGCAAGAGATAGAACCGTTTTTTGATATTATTAAATTTTCCGATTTGTCGCAAGAAAAATAGGATTGAGAGAGATCGCATGAAAGATCGGATTCAGGGGTTGTTCTACTACACCCAGAAGTTAGGCTATTTAAAAGAAAAGATTTCTTCGGATGCCAAGGATGAAAATAAAAAAGAGTTAATGGAATCTCTTTCGGCAGAGCAAAAAGCCCGCGTGCATTTTCTTTGGGCGAAGCAACTGTTTTTGCGGAAAGCTTGCAATGAAAAGATTTTGAGCGAGGAAGATGGGAAAAGATTACTTCAACGATCTCTGCAATCTTCTTTGAACCAAGGAAATCTTTATCTACGTTCTTTAAAAGAAGGCCTTCTATCTTTTTCTCAAGTGGAAAAAATTGCTCGGCAACTAGTTGAAAAAGGAGCACTTCTTCCGTGGGAAGAAAAGATACTTCTTCGAGCAGGAAAAACATATAAAGCAGAAGAGTCCTCTCTTAAGGACCTTACCGACGATTCTTTTCTTCAGGTTCTTTCTCAGTCAACTTACTCTTCTGGTTCCAGCTCTCACTTAGAGGCTCGTTTGGGGCCTTACCTTATTTTAGAAGAAATTGGGTCGGGAGGGATGGGTAAGGTTTACAAAGCTTACCACGAACAATTAGATAAAACCGTCGCGATTAAAGTGCTCTTGCAAGAATATGATATTGGAGAAGTTGAGCGCGATCGTTTTTTGGCAGAAGCTCAGCTAATTGCCAAGTTAAATCACCCTAATATTGTTAAGGCCCAAGATTTTGGTAGTATTGGGGGGAGAGACTACATTGTCATGGATTTTATCGAAGGGCAATCTTTGGGAGAGCTTTTGAGTGAAGGAAAAACTTTTTCTTTGCGCGAGGGAGTTAAAATCATTTGTGATGTAGCTTTAGCTATGGCTTATGCTCACCAAGAAGGAGTTATTCACCGCGATCTCAAGCCGGGTAACTTGATGATCAATAAAGAAGGAAAGCCGCTGATTATGGATTTTGGTTTGGCTAAAAACGCCCAAGGGGCAAAAGACATCACCAAAACGGGAGAAATTTTAGGAACTCCTCGCTATATGGCTCCTGAACAAGCCTTAGGCCAAACATCACAAATATCCACCCAGACAGATGTCTATGCTCTGGGAGCGATTCTTTATGAAGTGATTACGGAACGTAAGGCGATTGAAGGAGAAAATTCTTTTAATATTATTTACCAAATAGTTCACAGTGAGATTACTCCTCCTCGTCAAGTGATGCCGAGCATTGCTTTGGACTTAGAGACTATTTGCCTAAAGTCCTTAGAAAAGGAGCCTAGTAAACGTTACCCCTCCGCCCAAGAGATGGCCGATGATATGACTCGGTTTCTAAACGGAGAAATGGTCTTGGCCCGTCCTCATAGTTTTTGGCAGAAAACACGGAAGAAAATCTATAAACACCGAGTCCTTTTTATAAGTTTGCTTCTTCTATTTGTTGGGGGGGCAGGGACTTTTGTCTGGAACGAAAGAGTTCTGAATGAGCGGATGGTAGTAGAGGAAATCGTAGCGGCATGGAATGTGTGGTGGCAAGATTGGGAAGAGAGTTTTAAGAAAGACTATCAGCTTTTAGAGTCGGTTGATCAACTCTTACTCGATACGGAAAAGTTAATGGAAGGGTGGGAAAAAACTCCCGAAAAACGTTTTGATATTTGGGCTTCTTACGATGAAAAAATTTTCTCGAAATGGCTAAAGTACAAAAAGAGCTTAGTTTCTTTTCCTAATTTTTTGTCTAAATATACCTCTTTGGTGAAAACATATGAAAAACTAAAAGAAAAAAAACAATGGGAAGAGCTTGGACTTTCGGCCAAAGGAAAAATTCGTTTGAGCCAGTTTCTCTCTGAAAACGCGCTATCTTTTCCCGAAAAAGAAATACAAAACCCTGCTCGCATAATGATAAAAGAAGTTTTCGATAAGATTATTTCTCTGAGGCAAAAAGGTGAGAGTCTTTTAGATAAGCATAGAAAAAAATCTATCCCTTCTCAACTGGAGATGATCCGTTGGTACTTGGCTTATGGAGAACAACTTCTAAAAGGATTGGGTTCGTCTCTGGGACAAAATGATCTATTTTTCTCTGTAGAGAAAGAAAATTTTGCCCAAATCAAAGCCAATCGAGAACATTTTGTTGAGCAAGCCTGGAAAAAGTTTGTCTCTAACGAAAACTCAGAGCAGACTCTTTCTATTTTTAAGAAGGTAGATAAACTACAAGAACTTTGTCAAGTGGATATTACCCAGAGCAAAGCTTATTTCCAATTGGCCCAGACTAAGCATCAACTAAGTAATTATGAAAATGCTCGGATAGGCTACCGGAAATGTAATCAAAGAGAGAAGCAAGCCCTCTCTTTTTACTATCTTATGGATGTTTATTTTTCTCTGTCGCGTTTTATCATTGTTAAAATCCATCGGAGCAAGTCAGCAGAGGAGATTCTTCGTGAGCGAGGAGCTTTGAATACTCTAATGGAGAGAAACCTCCAGAGTTTTGACGATATCCTGAAAGAAACTCGTTCTCTCGAGAAAAGAGAGTTCTTTGAAAAAATGCAAGGTTTTTATAGAGCGCTTACCCAAGCCGAAAAACACATTTCAGAAACCTATCGAAGAAGCAGCGGAAGAAGTTATTTAGAACTTTACTTGGTTCCTCGGGGAACAAATCGAATGGTTTCTGAAAAAATAAAACTAACTCCTAAAATGTGGAAAGATTATTTGCAGGGGATTGATAGTTATCATAATCTACTGACTATCTTAGAGCAGATCTCGGGAAGCTATCTTCCGCAATGGATATCTTATTGGAAAAGTGTTATTTATCTCGATTTAGATTTACTAGGAGAAGTTCCTGATAACGGAGCTAGTTATTTGGAACGGGCTTTAGTTTCTGGAAAAGAAGCTGTCGAAAAAGAACCTGCTAACTCTCGCTTTCAAAAGCAACTGGCTAAGATATATTCGATTGTTGGGGATTTCGACGAAGTGGCGCAAGTTTATCATAAAATTATACCTCCTATTCATCCAGATCTGAGCCCTGATGATTTTTCTTATGTTTGGGAGTTAAATAAAAGCTATTATTTTGCTCTTTTCCGCCAAGGAGAGATTAAGAAAGCCCAAGCTATACTTGAAACTTATTTGACATATTTTCAAGAGTTGGCTTTGAAAGATCCTGAAAGGCTTGCCGAGCATCCACTAGAAGAGGTTTATCAGGAGCCAGATGTTTTTTGGTTGGCCTTTATTTATTTTTCGCAAAATGAAACGGAAAAAATTCGCCAGATTTTTTCTCATTGGAAATGTCATGAAGAAAGACCGAATATCAAAAAGAGTGAATTGATGATTCAGTATTGGATCTATTTTGTTTGTGCTTTGAAAATCAATGAAAGAGAAAAAGGAGTCCAAGCTTTACAGTTTCTCTGGGAAGAAATGCTGAAAGAACACAATAAATTTGCTAACCAAGTTAAAAGCATGAGCTCACTTTTGGCCATTCAAATTCCTTTTCTACGGAACTATGATAAAATCTTGACTAGTGAGGCCGAGTATAGAAAACTTCCCCAGCTTTTTGTCAATGGACTTGAGGATATAAAGAAAAAACATAGCCATAGTTTATCTTATCGTTTAGTTGACCAAGGACCCCTTGTTAAGCTGATGGTCGATTTTTTAGAAAAAGACCCCATTTTTGAAAAAGAAATTAAGAGAATTTCTAAAAATGTTGTTGGTAGTGGCGATTTGTTTCATTTTATTTTCTATGCTGCGATTAAGATAGAGACAGATTTCCGAGAAAAACGCTTGGTTCGAATTAAAGATTTGAGTAGTTCCAAAGTTCTTTTTCAGAGAGCCGTTGGTTATTTCCGGCAGAGCTTATATTCTAAGGATAGTCTACCTTTTTTGGAAAATGCAAAAAAAGATCTTCTTTCCGCCTTGGAAAAAGACCCTGCTAATGCTAACTACCACTACGCGAGTGCTTTAGTTTTTGCGGCCCTTTCTCAAAAGGAAAGAGCTTACTCTTATCTTGCTTTCTTTCATGTTCGCTTGGCTTTTGAGCTGGGGTGGTCGCATAAGGAATTTTTGACAAAAGATCCATATTGGAAACCTTTCTTATCCCAAAATTCTTTTCGCTTGTGGAAGAAAAGCTCTTCCCGTAATTTACTCGACTATTCTTTTCGGGAAATAAAAAAAAGATCTGATATAGCTTTTACTAAGGGATACAAGAGACAAGCAAAACAGATCATCCAAGCTTATCAGAGTTCTATAGAAGAAGAGGAGAGGAGAGACTTAGGGTCTCAGGGAAACTAGGAAACAGATCTGGTCAGGGTAAGATAAAATATTTCTTTGAATGCTCCTATACACTCTCATAAAAGGAAATAATATGCAAGTTTGGAAAACGCTAAAGCTATTTGTGAGTTCTACTTTTTTAGATCTAGAGTTAGAGCGAGATACTCTTTCGCAAATATTTCAGCGTTGTAAAGGAAGCTTGATTCAGAGACAACTCTCTTTAATTCCTTACGATCTAAGATGGCGAGCGCGAGATAGCGATGCTCCTCTCGCCCAGTGGTGTGTTGAAATGGTTTGCCAATGTGAATTCTTTATTGGAATTTTGGGCTCGCGCTATGGTTGGCGTCCTCCTCTTACTCCTGACGGAAGCCCCAACAAAAATAGAATTTCGATTACGGAAATGGAAATTAACCAGGCACTCTCTTCGATTTCTCGAGAGAAACGATTTTTTTGTTTTTTAAAAGGAGCCTCCTCTTCGTCGGAAGAAGACAGTTCTTCTATGGAAGCTCTAAAAAATCGTTTGCGAAGTGAAGGAGAGGAGGTCAGAGATTTTACCCAAACTTCTGAAATGCTAAGTTACATTGAAGAAAAAATCAATAAAATCTTTAACCAGTTTTACCCTCTCGAAGAAAAAGTAAAGCCTTTAGAGTACGGCTACGAAAAACAACTTGAGGAGATTATCGAGCAGAAGAAAAAGGGGTTTGTCGGAAGGCAAAAATACCTTTTTCTCATGAGCGAGTTTACCAAGAAAGAGAAGCTGCCTAATTATCTCGTGCTCTGCGCTCCTGCTGGCGTCGGAAAATCTTCTTTGCTGGCAAGTTTTATCGACCATTGGCGCAAAAATCACTCTGAGGTAATTATAATATCTCACTTTATGAGTATGGGGGGAGCAAGCCGCAGTGTTCATGGTTTAATGCAGAATTTAGGAGAGCAATTGCAAAGGCGAGGCGTTGTTTCAGAAGATCTTCCCGAAGACCCTTTTGAGCTAAGAAGTTTCATACGAAGTACTCTAGAAGGAATTTCTCTTCCTTTGATTTTGGTCATAGATGGAGTCGATGAAATAGAAGAAGGAGGACAAAATTTACGCTGGCTATCTCGTAATTTGCCAAAAAACGTTCGTTTGTTGCTCTCTTCTCGCCCGGTTTCTATTTTAAAGACTTTGAAGACTTTTCCTCAAGCAGATTTTCTAGAGCTTCCTCCCTTGGATGACAGAGAGATCCAAGAAATTATCAAAAACTATGTACAGTCCTTTGAACTTCCTTTAAACGAAGCGGAACAAAAGCTTTTACAAACGCGTGCTGCGGGGAACCCTCTCTACTTGAAAGTGGCTTTAGAGGAAATTCTCTCTAGTGGGATTGCGGTGGGGGAACTAGCAACATCAATTGATAGCCTTTTTGAACAAATTTTATCGCGTTTATCAGCTAAGTATGGAGAAAAAATTATTTTTGACTACTTAGGCTTTATTGCCGCTAGTCGGGCAGGACTCGCAGAAAATGAGCTCAAAGAGCTTTTAGCCTCTTCTACCGATGATTTTCTCTTGGAAGTGACCCGACAACTCGACCACTTTATTAGTAAGCGAGGGCACTTGCTGCAATTTTTTCATCCTGAGTTTGAGCGCAATTTAAAGCAGCGTTTGGGGCGAGGAGAGATGCGCAATTTTCATCAGGGTTTAGCTCATTATTTTGAAGAGCAAGGTTATCTTTACACTCGGTCTCTATGGGAACTATGCTATCAGAGACAATGGGGAGAAGAGTTTGAGCCTCTCTTACGCACTCTTTGTGACATTGATTTTATTCAGGCAAAATGTTTAGCAGGGCTAACGGACAGTCTTCTCGAAGATTTTGAACAAGTTTTAACTCATCCTGTCGCAGCCTTGCCTCGAAATATTTGTTTAGAGCCAGATAAAATTGACCGCCGAGTGATTCAGCTTTTAGGGAAAGCTTTACGTTTAGAGCTGCGCTTTATTCGATCTCATCCTGATTTAGTCGGGCAAAGTTTATGGAATCGTTGCCATTGGTATGATAGTCCTGAAGCGGATAGCTACTACCGGCGCGAGGAAAATATAGAAGCTCCTTGGAAGAAAACTCCTTCTATTCTTAGTAAGTTAGCAGACAAGTGGATTCGAAAAAGCTCTCTATCTCATCATATTAAAACCCTTTGTCCCTTGGAACCTCATCTAGATTCTTCCTTGCAGAGAATTTTACGAGGGCATCGCTACCCCATTAGCCAGGTTGTTTTTAGTCGCCAAGAAAACTATCTCGCCTCTTGCTGCAAAGGAGGAGAGATTCGAATTTGGGATTGGGAAAACTCAGAACCTTTAGTTGTCATTCGAGACCATAGCACTGTTTTGCATACAATAGCTTTTAGTCTCGACGGGAAAAAGTTAGCTTCGGGGGGAGAAGATTGGAGCATTTTTGTTTGGGAATCGGCGAGTGGTGAGTGTTTGCAAATTTTAGATGGACACCAAGGAACAGTGAGTTCTTTAGTTTTTACCCAAGAAGAAAAATTAATTTCCGCTTCCGAGGATGGACAGATTATTTTTTGGGATGTAGAGAAAGGAGATAAACTGCAAGAAAATAGTTCGGAAGAAACCATTCTTGATCTGGCCTTGGCGGAAAAACAAGGGCTTTTGGCTTCGGCGAGTAAAGATGGAGAAATCGTTTTATGGGAATTAGAATCTCTTAAAGAGAGAATGAGATGGAAAGCTCATGAGCGTTTGATCAACGAAATCATTTTTTCTCAAGATGGGGAAGAGCTTATTTCTGTTTCGAAAGATAAAACGATGCGGTTTTGGAAAGTCTCCTCTGGTGAGCCTTTGAACCATTTCTCAGCACACCAAAAAAATATAACTAGTTTAGCAGTACATCCTTCTCTTAATTTTTTATTCTCTGCTTCAGAAGATAACAGTGTTTGTGTTTATTTCTCAGGAGAAGAGACAGACTTTGATGTTTTTCGTTTGCAACGCAACGACTGGCAAGTCAAGAGTATCGACTTACACCCTAGAGGAAGTACTTTGGCCTGTGGAGCTCATGACGGAAGTATTTTACTGTGGAATACAAACGAAGAGTTTTTTGAAAATTCGCACCGAGTGCCTCGAACTCAGAGTCATAAGTCCCAAGTAAGTGGTAACAGCTTTCACCCTAACGAAAAATGGATGATCTCAGGAGGACTTGATGGTCGTTTAATTTTGTGGGACATTCAGGTGGGTTTAGTTCAAAAGGAAATTTCTCAAAAGTTTCCCATTACTTCGGTTGCGTTTAGTCGCGATGGGAAAAAAGTTGTTTGTGGAGGGGAAAGTAGTTCAATTTATCTCTATCACACCCAGCTAGATGAACCCATTCATACACTAAAAGGCCATCAAGGAATGGTTTCCTTTGTTTCTTTTGATCGCAAAGATAAAAAAATCATTTCGATAGGCTATTTTGATAATACTATTCGCTTGTGGGATGTGTCCCAAGGGACTTGCTTACATACTCTTTGTGGGCATGAAAAATGGATCGAGAGCATTGCTTTGAGCGGGAACAATGAAGTGCTTGCGACAGGGGCTCGCGATAAAACGATTCGTCTTTGGAGTCTGGAAGACGGAACTATTCAGCGAATTTTTCGCGGTAGTCGCCGTAGCATCAACAGCTTAGCCTTTAGCAAAGATGATCGACTACTAGCTTCGGGAGAGTACTATGGACAAATTAGCATTTGGGATACCCAAACCGGAGCTTGTCGGATGATTTTGAGTGGGCACAGCCAAAAAATTACCGAGCTTCTCTTTTTGGAAGAAGATAATCGCCTTCTCTCAACCTCAGAAGACCAAAGTACTCGTCTCTGGGACATAACAACAGGAAAAGAGCTTACCCAAATAAAAGGACAGGCTTGTTTGGAAAGCTTTTCCTCTTTAGAGAGTCCCTTTTTTCCCATGGTTCGTGACTGGGAAACCGTATTAATAAGGAAGAAAGACTTTCAAGAAGTTGCATTCTTTTCCGAAAGTATCCACCCTGCTCGGGTCTTGCCGGGCAATTATTTGGTGGGGCGAGGGGAGCAGGAAAAAAGTCGTCTTTACTTCTTGAGATGGCAGGAGGTCGCTGGAAAATAGAGTTTCCTTTAAATCAAAAATCGAACTGCAAATCTTAGTTTTATAGATTTAATAAGTGGATTGGCATTTAGAGTGTTTTGTGAGTTGATGGGGAGTTTGTAATTATTTACTATTTATGTTTAAGGAAAATGTAGTGCCATTAGATATTATTTCTTACCTGGAGTCTTTTCCAAAGGAGACTGTTTATTACTGCCCTAATCCAGGAAACGCTGGAGATGCTCTGATTGCCTCTGCCACTTACCAGTTGTTTGATCGCTGTGGTGTTATCTATGATACTATATCAGAAAATATTAGAGCTATAGATAATTTAGACTTTCTTAAAGATAAAATAGTGATGTACGGAGGGGGGGGAAACTTCGTGAAGTACTATAAGCATGCAGCTATTGCTTTAGAAAGATTACATTCTGTTGCAAAAAAACTTATTATTTTACCTCATACCATTAGTGGTCATGAAGTTTTGCTCAAAGGGTTCGGAAGCCATGTGGACCTTATTTGCCGAGAGGAGGTATCTTTTCAATATGTTCAAAGTGTTGCTACTGATGCCAATGTCTTTTTGGCAGAGGACTTGGCAATTCATCTGGATATAGAGGAACTGTTTGGGCGAGTTTATTGCAATGACTTTATTTACCCTACCCGTATTTATTGGAAAAGAGCTTGGGCTCAAATAAAGAAAAGATTAGCTTGCTTTCGTGTAGATGATGAGAAAACGTCCCTTCTTCTCCCCATAGATAATATTGATCTATCTGCTCTTTATGGGCATTATATAAATATGGGAAAACGTCTAGAAGTCGATGAAGTCAGTTATCACTTTTTGCATTTTATCCAAGCATTCTCAGAAATAAGAACAAATCGTCTGCACGCGGCGATTGGAGCAGCTTTACTGGGAAAAAAAGTTTATTTTTACCCTAACAGCTACCATAAAAATGAGAGCATTTATCGATATTCTTTACAAGAAAAATTTCCTCATGTGAAGTGGAGAAAAAATTAAGAAATCTTTTCTTAGAAAGAGAAATCGAAAATGAGTAAGGTTTTTGGAATTGGATGGGCGAAAACAGGGACTACGACTTTAGGTGAGTGTTTTAAAACCCTAGGCTTGAATCATCAAAGCCAACGTTTAGATTTAGTCTTGGATTTAGCTAAAAATGATCTCTCTCGCATTTTGGAGTTGGCAAAAGAAAAAGATAGCTTTGAAGATTGGCCTTGGATTATCCTTTACCAAGAGCTGGATGAAGCTTTTCCTGGCAGTCGTTTCATTTTAACGCAAAGAGATTCAAAAAACTGGCTTCTGAGCTATCAGAATATGATCCAAAAAAAAAGACAAGTATCTGAGAAACTCAATGCTATACGTCGCATTCTTTACAGTTTACCTTTTCCTGATGTTTCTGAGCGAGATTTAGTTGAGCGATATAATCAGCATAACGAAGAGATTATGCTCTATTTCCAAGATCGCCCTGATGATCTTTTGGTTGTTGATTGGGAGAAAGGTGATGGATGGGAAACACTTTGTCAGTTTCTCGGAAAAGAGATTCCAGATGCACCATTTCCTCATAAGAATAAAGGCACCTATCAACCAGAAGAAAAAAAGTTAGGAGTTTTTGATGTGATGAAAGGGTGGCTTAAGTAGTCGGTGCCAGACACCAAACGGTGCCAGACACCAAACCAGCTAGTATTAGAAAATCAATAGACATTTTAAATTTCAAAATAAAAATTTCCTTGCGAAAAAACTATTTCCTTTTTAATATATATGTATATTTTTATATTTTAAAGAGAAAGGGTCTAAGATATGTACAAAGTATGTGGAATATTAATCTTTTTTTTACTGCCAACGGTTAGCGCTAGTTATATTAGTGAAGTTCTCGCAGATAATCCCCTACACTTCTGGCGTTTAGGTGAGACTTCGGGTAGTGTTGCTGTGGATGAAATATCAGGGAAAAATGGAACGTACTCTGGTTCTTTGAATCTAGGAGTACCTGGGGCTTTAGGTGGTTCAGATACGGGAGTGAATTTTAACAACGGACAAGTTATTATCACGAATGTAGCAGACTTTCCTAGCACAGCTCTTAGTGTTGAGTTTTGGATGCAATCTAGCGAGACAACCTTAGACAGCACCATATTTTCTTACGGTGTTGCGGGCTTCTTCAATGAGTTCCTTATTTTTGATGCTCCTAACTTCAACATTCATATAAATGAAGGAGCGGCAGGAGCCTCTGGAGTTCTAGGAAGCGATGGTAACCTCAACCATATAGTTGTCACTTGGAACAGTGCAGATGGACAAGTCAAAATTTACAAAAATGGAGTTCACTCCTCTACTCAGATATTATCGGCGGGTAGCCCTCTTACCTCTGGAGGAACGATCGTTCTTGGACAAGAGCAAGACGCTTTAGGGGGCGGTTTTGATGCAGGTCAAAGATATACGGGGTTGCTTGATGAAGTTGCTCTCTACAGCACCGTTTTATCTGATGAGCGTATTCTTGCCCACTTTAATGGTGATTCCGCTCTTCCAGTGCCTGAACCATCAACCTATGTTTTATTGATTTTGGCCTCATTAGTCATTGGGTATCGGAACAAAAGACAATTTGTGTCGTAAGTTAGTTGTTTCTGGTCTTCGGGGCAGAAACAACTGAGTGAATAAAAATGGGCTTAGATCATACAGAATTTCTCTTAGATTTGGAAGACTACTTTGATGTGTCGATTCCATTGGAAAGCTTTAATTCTCCCATGAAGACAGTGGGAGATGTCCAAGGTATCATTATTTTAAGTCTTCAGAGGGAAAAGAGATACTTCTCCGATGAAAGAAACTCAGAAAATTTCATTCTCGCTACTGTAAAAATAGAAAAAGATTTCTATTCCTCGCTCAAAAAAATCCTTCCTCCTAATACCAATTCCTTTACGGACAAAACTCATATCACGACTCTTTTTCCTCAGAGAAAAGCCAAGAAAATATGGAAAAGCCTAGAGAAACAACTTTCCATATCTCTCCCTTCTTTAGCTTTTGTACCACGGTTTCCTTTTTTTGGCGACTGTATCCTTTTTCTTTTGTTTTTTCCTCTTGCTTTTGTTTTTCTATTAATTTTACTCCCTCATGTTGGAGGATTGCTTTGTTTCTGCTTTGTTGTCTGCTTTTCTTTCCGCTTTTTTTACATCGATAAGATTCCTCCCGATTGTTCCGCAGTAGAAAATCTCAAGTCGGTTTATATGCACCAAAAAACTCCTAAATATCGAGCTTGGAGTAAAGAAAAAATTTGGGAGGGAATTATTATGACCCTTAGACAAGGGGAGTATCTAGAATTGGAAGAAGTGGGAACTATCACAGAAAACTCTTGCTTAGTGGAAGATTTGGGGTTTTGCTGAAAGCAGAGAAAAATCTAGGTTTTTTAGTAGTAAGTCCATAAAACTTTTGCTGAAAAGACTATTCTCGTGTAGAATAAATGCAAAGTATTGAAATATTCTTAGTCTTTGTTTTTTTGAGATAAAAAAGATAGGGGTTTGCTAGACGACCTTTGCTGTCGGTAGACTTTGATGCTTCTGTTCCTGAACCAAATTCGATAATCTTACTTTTGGGTGCGCTAATCTTTTCTATAAAGATGCGAAGTAAATAGCTATCTTTGCTCTTTGGCGGCGTAATAAAGTTCGTTAGAAAATTTGTAAGTGGGGAATGAAATGTCTAAAAACTTTTAGTTTCTCACCTAAGACTAAACTTGTAATGAAAAATGGAGAAGCTAGAAAGAAAAGTGTTATGATTGGCCGATATTTTGGTAAGTATAAAGTTATATCTCTACTGGGAGAGGGAGGCATAGGAACCGTTTACTTGGCAGAAGATGCTGAAAAAAAAGAAGTTGCATTAAAGCTGGTTCGAGAAAATTTTTTTGGCTATAGTAAAGATTCTCAAGCTCAAAGTCGATTTTGCCGTGAAATTCGCTTGGCTTTGGAGCTGGATCATCCTCACATTATTAGAACATACGATGGGGGAGCCATAGACGGTCGCTTATACCTTGTGACAGAGTTGATGTCGGGCTCTTTGGTTGATCTTTTAGACATAGCTTCTTTACCTGAAGAAGATTCTGTCAGAATTGTCGGCCAGTTGCTAGAAGGATTAGTCGAAATTGAGAAAAAAGGACTTATCCACCGAGATATTAAGCCGGCGAATATACTTTTTGATGATCAAAGAAATTTCAAGTTAGCGGACTTTGGTTTATTGCGCTCCATTGCCGAAGATCGAACTTTTTTAACCGAAACAGACGATATTAGAGGAACTCCCCATTACATTTCTCCCGAACAAATTCAAGTGGAACTAGGACATTGCTTGGATATTCGTTGCGATCTTTATGCACTAGGAATTGTCTTTTACGAGTGTTTAATGGGATCTCCCCCTTTTTCAGGTAGAACCGTTTGGCAGACCCTGAATCAACATACAGCAAGCCCTGTCCCTCCAATGGAAAATACTTCCCCTCCTATAGAAAACTTTATTCAGCAAATGCTAAGTAAAAGGCGCGAAGATCGACCGAAAGATGCCGCTACAGCATTAAAGATGTTAAGAGCTTTGGAACAGAATTTAGACAGTTTTAGTATAGCTAAAACTATTGTTTCCAGCAAAAGGCAAGAACCTTCTCGTGATTTTCTGGCAAAGGATAAAAAAGAACTTCATCCTATTTATTCTAACTCTAATGAAAGATTGCCCCGAGCTAAGTTAACAATTTCTGGTTCTCCCCAAGAGTTGTTTGTTTATGGCGGTAATAAACTACAGCTAGGACGCAATGCCATGGATCATGATAAACAAGACATTTGTTTGCGTTTGCGACCTAAAACGGGCAATGAAAAAGCGATTCAACAAATTTCAGGGAAGCATTTAAACTTTGAGATCCAAGAAAAACTTATTACGGTGGTCGATTTAGAAAGTCGATATGGAACAACTTTGGACTCTCAGTCGATGCCTCCTTTAACCCCCTTCTCTCTGGAAGGCACTCATTGTCTTGTCGTGGCTCAAGTTCTCGTTTTAGTGGTGACAACGGTAGATGGCGATTCTGTAGAGGTGAGAGGAAGCTCAAAAACTTCTAAATCACCGGGATTCTTTATCGAAAGGCCACAAAATGGAGAAGAGCACAGCTATGCTCTTATTGCTGGAGAAATGAAGTTCACCATCAAAAAAGATAGAATTCATTTCTCTCTTACCGGAGAGCTATCTATCTTTTTTGCTGGGGGGGACTTATGGATTGCAGGGGGAAGTATTCCTGTGGGCTACTGCAAGCCCTTAGAGGGTGGACTGGTTGTTCGCTTGAAAAACAAAGATATCATGATTCAGAAAATGATTCCGCAAGATCAGAAGTAACTTATTTTTTTTGCCTTTCTCAGCCTAGAGTATTCCCTCATTGAACATACCAATCTTTTATACACAAGTTTAACTTCTTGATCTGATTACGTTAGGTGATCGAATATGTTAGGCCCCGATAACATCGGGGTTTTCGACGCATTCTATAACCTAACGTAATGATCTATAACGATCAAACAAACCCTTAAATTTTAAAATACCAAATTTTCCATTTCAAAATCTTGTGTATAAAAGTAAGGGTTTTAACCCCAGGCTACGTTCCCCCACCGCAGTGAAGGCATTATAGGATTAGTTTTGAGTCATTTTTCAATATTTCTTTTTTTTCAAAGATATATGTGATATTCTTAGATTAGAAAACAAAAAAATCTTTTTCAAAATGGAGACACTATGAAATATTTTTGTTTAATATCTATTCTCCTTTTGTTTCTTGGCCAAACTAATGCAACGGTTTTTTTTGCAGAGTTTGATTCTTTTTCTGGTGATGTTACGAGTGTTACTGGGAATTTGAATGGGAATGGTTTTACTTATTCTATTGCTAATCAGCCCGGGCAAACCGATTTCAAAATTCGAAACAGCAGCAGTATTTTTGATAATAGTAGCTCGACTTTCAACAATTCTTTTTTTACTCCTCCGGCAAATAATACGGATCAATTAGGAATGGTTATGTTCAGCGGTACAACCCAAACAGGAGTGCCAGCTACTTTGACGATTACTTTTGCTAACGCTGTGACGGGCTTAGGTTTTCATATCAAAAACATGGATCGAACAGATATTGATTTTTCTCCGACGACAACGGATGTAACTCGTTTGAGTGGTTCTTCTGATTTTGGAGTGAGCAACGGACGTTTGTTTGATATTGTTCCAACGACAGACTCAGATGTACAAGGCAGTGTTCAAGTTAATGGAACGTTTTCAACTTATACAATACATCTGCGAGAAGTTTTGAATGCGAGTGACGGGTATTTTATTCAGTTTTCCCTCGATGATACTTTGCAGCAGACGATACCTGAACCCTCCACTTGTTTTTTGTTCGCTTTGGCATTAATGGGTTTTTCGATGAGATTTGGAAAAAAGTATAGTGGAGTAAAATAAAGCTATGAAAAATCAGATTTTCCTTTGTTTAGCACTTATAATATTTGGTTTGTCTTCTTTAAATGCTAGTTTACTAGGATACTGGGCAGGAGATGTCGATGGAAGTGTGGTGACGGATTCCTCAGGTAACAATCACCATGGCTCTTTTGTTGGGAATGCCGCTGTTGTCAGTGGAGGAAAAGAAGGGAACGGTTTTATTTTTGATGGCAGTGCTGATGCTATTACAATTCCTCATGCGATTATTGACGTGCGCCAAGCTTATACTTTAACGGCCTGGATCTTTATGGATAATAGTCCGACGAATGTCAATGTGGCTATTTTAAATAAAGATAATCGTTCTAGCGGAGGAAACAGTGTTGATATGGGGATGTTTCTTTCTAGTCAAACAGGCATTCCTCGCTCCCTTGGTTTATGTCACATTGGGGATTCTTCCTGTGCTGTTTTTTCCAATAGCCAAATTCAGCTGGGTCAGTTTACCCATATTGCGATAGCTTATAATGGTTTCAGCCAAGCCGAGTTTTATATCAATGGCGTTTTGGATAGTGTTCATGCTGCTGGTGACCCGACCAATAATGTGGGAACTTGGCAAATTGGCTCAGGTGCCATTGGCAATGAGACTTTTAATGGAATTATTGATGAGGTTGCTATTTTTGATGAACGCCTAGATGGAAGCCAGATAGTGGCTATTGTCAATAATGGAGTGATTCCTGTTCCCGAGCCGAGTACTTGGTGTTTACTTCTTCTGGGATTTTTCTTTTCCTTGCCTCGAAAGAAATAGAGACTAGGCAAGTTTTTGAAATCTCTCGTATTTGAGCAGGCGTAACGGACAACCACAAGGGCCTTTGCAGGCGGCCCTCGTAGTTGTCCCTACAGGACTACGATAAAGAATATTCCTAATAAATATCGACAGCCCCTTTGTGACTTTCGTTGCAGTAGTAGCAGCGAATCCAGTCCCCCTTCCAGGTGACAATAGCGTGTTGCCATTCTCCATCACTACCCGGTTGGTATTCACAGACAGAGGTATACCCTGTTTTTTCTGGGGTCTTCATGTCATAGAAGGCTCCAAAAGGAAATTGGTGAAAAGAGATGCTTTGCTCTTCTCCGTTATCCCCTTCAAAGATGCTGACAAACTCCGCGCTCAACTCACTACCTTCTTCATTGAGATGATGCCAGTCTTGAGCCGCCAGGTCACGAGAAGCTCCTTCATGATCGACTATTCCTAAGAAGAGAGCAAAATCTCCCTCGACTTCCTTCGCAAATAAGTACATTTCAACAAAATCACCATCGACAACGCTTTGCAAAGCTATTTCAAAGAGCCGGAATTGTTCATTTTCGTATCCCTTGGTTCCGATTACAGTGAAGTCCAGAGCCTGATCAAAGTAAGTCAAAACAATAGGATCAGAAATTCGAATGACCTTGTTTTTTGTAACTTTGTACAATTTTTGAAGAAAAGGATCACTGGATTCAAAGTGATGAGATTTTTTGATCGGAATGTTTTCTTTGGGGTATTCTTTGTACTTGTCTAGTCTTTTTTTGCGTACGCGCGAGGCTTGCATTATGACCATTATGATAAAGATAACAAAGAGAAGGAATATGATGAATAAGAAGAGACCAAAAAATCCGCTGGAAGAGGTTCTTCGGTTATAAAGATAGCGATCTCGGACAACATAGTGGTTGTGACCTAGGGGGACAAAACGGCTTCCGTAGTGATAGCCATAAGAGTTGTTGTAGAAAACAATGGGCACGACCGTGTTATTGTGAGTGATTCTCTCGGGTATATATTCTGGTCGCCTACTGGGTTTTTTAGAAAAAGTTGCCGGTTGCTTTTTAAACTTTTCGTAGGCCTGGCTTTTTTTGAAAGCAGACAAAGCTTCGTTTCGATTTTTATAGGTTTTTCCTTGCTCTCCCACTTTTCGGGACAATTTATTGTGGACATTTCCCGAGGAAGACTTGCTTCCTGTTCGAAGAGAAGAAGAGCTACTTTTTTTAAAAAAACTGGAAACACGAGAACTTTTTGGTTTACTGGTACGAAAAATATTAGATGAACTTTTACTCTTGCCGAAAAAACCTCCTCCTCGAGAAGTGCGAAACTTTCCTTTCGCTTCCAGGTCTGTGCTTAAAATAGCGAATAAGCAAATGATAGCAATGAGTAAGTTATAGGGAATTTTCTTCATAATCATTTTCTCCGTGAGGTACTTAGGCCCATTTTACATGTAAGAGAGCTTGAGTAAGAAATCCGATTGATAGATAAACGGAGGATATGACAAAAGCCACAGCTGTGTTTTCTTGGCAAACTTCGTCGTCGAAAGATGCTTTTGAAAAGATGAGTTTAGAAGTGAGGATTCCCATTCCCAAGAGAGTGAGCATTCCTACTAGCCCCGCAGTGGCAGAAACACTGAGTTTACTCATGAGGGTGTAGACATCGGAATTTCCTACTAGGCTTACTCCTGCAATAGAAGCAGAAACAACTGATCCTGAGGCAACAAGAAAACTACCAAAGACTAATCCAGCAGATGCATTGTCTTTTTTCTCGATTTCATGATGAAAATCATAGCTTGTAGCGGCTTGGAAAAGAGCACCTCCTACGATAAAAATAAGCTGCCCTAGAAAAAAAGAACTGATGATAGAAAGAGTCAAATCAGAGAGGCTCTGTCCTTCCCCGTCTCCTATAAAACTGCTCATCAAAATTAACCCTGTCGCAATAAAACTACCGGCGCATACCGCAGCAGTGCCTAAATTCCGATCTTCTTTGACCTCTTTAATAATAGAGAATCGGTGGAGAATTAGCTTATCATTGATAAAAGCGGATAGGATAAGCAAGGGTAGAGATATTACAAAACCAAAAGAACCGCTGTAGAGAGCTGCTTTTAGGTCAAGAAAGATGTCGCTGCTACTCCCGACTATACCAGAAAGTGAGCCCACTAAAGCGAGTCCTAGGCCAAGAAGAAGACCGCCCAGGCAAACTCCAACCGCAGGGTTATCCGCTTCGGTAAGCTCATGGGGTAAAGAAAAGGGAAGGATCAACTGGTAGACTAGTTTAGCAATAACTAAAGCGAGAGAGACAAAAGCAACGAGAGGCAAAATGGCAAAGATGACTAAATAGTTCTGGGGAACCTGATTAATTTGTTCTTGGACGTTGTCGGCTCCAAAAGCAAAAATAAAAACTAGAGTCGATAAAAGAAGAGCGGTAATGAGAAGACCAGAAATTAATTTGGCCGGGTTTTTAGGTTTCTTCGCGGCCTTGAGAGGATTAGGCTTTGTTTTGGCAGGAGCTTCTTCTTTTGGAGGAGCTGGGCTTACTGCTTTTTTTTGAATGGAAGTAGGGGAGGTGGGAGCTGATTTTTTCTTCTTTTTCTTCTTCTTTTTAGCCATACTATTTTTCCTATTTTGCTTTGTGTTTTGGGAAAGAATATTTTTTGTAAATCTGTGTTTATAGAAGGTATTCACTGCGGAGCAGTGGGAGAACGTAGCCAGGGGTTTTAACCCCTGGAAATAAAAATATACAGGAAATTTTGGTGCCGTAGGTACCAAGAGGATTACTTGCCCTTGTACCTACGGCACGCTATTATTTATTTCTCTTGTTCCAGGGCATAAATGCCCTGGCTACGTGCCTTAGTCGCTACGCGACCATAAAACAAAAGAAATTTCTTATCTCAATAGTCGTCGAGCCAAAACCCTCACCAAATCAATAAGATTTAGCAAAGACAACTCTTTGGCGACTGGGTTTTCCGCTAATGACACATTTGCCTTCTTCTTCAGTTTTGTCCAAAGGTATACAGCGAATGGTAACATTGAGGTCTTTTTTTACCTGCTCTTCGACCTCGGATTCACCAGACCAGTGACAGAGGGCAAAACCGCCATGAACTTCAGGTTTTTTCTGGTTTTTCGGGGTGAAGAACTCGTAAAACTCTTCTTTGCTGTCAATTTTCTTGGTGTTTTCTTTTTGAAATTGGCAGGCTCTTTCAAAAAGGTTTTTTTGGATATCGTCTAAAGTGGAGGTAACGTTGTTGAGGAAGTCTTCTTTGCTTTCTCCATAACGATCTTTAGACTCACGATCTCTTCTTCCGATAAAAACTTTGCCTTCTTCAAACTCGCGAGGTCCAACTTCAATACGAAGGGGAACTCCTTTTTTGACCCACTCCCAGGTTTTTGGTCCTCCTCGGATGTCTCTTTGGTCGACTTCCACGCGGAGAGCTTGTCCATGATAAAAAGTGGCCTTTAGGCTCGCTTCAATATCTCGGCAGAACTGAAGAATATCTTCTTTTGTTTCTTCCTTGGGAGTGACAGGGACAATCACTATTTGAAGAGGAGCGATCCTGGGAGGAGCAATCAGACCATCATCGTCAGCATGAGTCATAATTAAAGCTCCTATGAGCCGAGTGGAAACTCCCCAAGAAGTTGTCCAGCCATACTCCTCTTGTCCTTTTTCGCTTTGGAATTTGATCTCAGAGGCTTTGGCAAAGTTTTGTCCCAGAAAGTGCGAGGTTCCTCCCTGGAGAGCTTTTTTGTCTTGCATCATCGCTTCGATACAATAGGTATCAACGGCTCCAGGAAAACGTTCGCTGTCGGTTTTCTTGCCTGTCACAACAGGAATGGCCATATGCTCTTCGACAAATTCTCGGTAAACCTCGAGCATTTGTAAGGTTTCTTCTACCGCTTCTTCGCTGGTGGCGTGAACAGTGTGTCCTTCTTGCCATAAAAATTCGGTTGTCCGGAGAAAAAGTCGTGTCCTCATTTCCCAGCGAACTACATTGGCCCACTGGTTGATCAAAAGAGGAAGATCTCGGTACGAGCTAACCCATTTGGAAAAAGTTGCCCCTATAATCGTTTCTGAAGTGGGGCGAATGACTAAAGGTTCCTGGAGAGGACCTGCTGGTTTGAGTCCTCCTTCGCCATCTGATTCGAGACGATGGTGAGTGACAACAGCACATTCTTTAGCAAAACCTTCTACGTGCTCAGCTTCTTTTTCCATGTAGCTTAGGGGAATAAATAGAGGGAAATAGGCATTTTTGTGGCCTGTATCCTTGAACATTTTATCTAAACCTCTTTGAATGTTTTCCCATAGGCTGTAGCCCCAAGGCTTAATGACCATACATCCTCGGACAGCGGAAGTTTCTGCCATATCGGCAGCTTTAATCACTTGCTGATACCATTCTGCGTAATTTTCTTCCCGAGTCGGTGAAATAGCTCGTTTTATTTTTTTACCCATTACGGGTTCCTTTCTAGTGTGTTTCTTAAGTGTGGCTGTGACTGCTTTTGTGACAGTCATTATCTGAAAGCGTAACAGGAACTGTTTTTGTGGCTGTTGCTATCTGAAAAGGTTACGCTAGATTCTAGATTAAACACAATATTTGGTTGATAGTTCTAATTAATTCGCTATTGTACAAATTCTGACGTTCTCTGCTAGCAAAAAAGATTTTCCGAGCTAATTTTGTTAAGCGCTTTAAGAGGTCTTCACCCTTGCGTTTGCTTTTTGAGCGATTCGTGAGTTCTTATCAAAAACGAGTTTTTCTAAAATTTTTTGAGGAGTACTAGGATTTTTGGCTAGGGCAAAACGGATATCTTCCTCTGGACTTAAAAAGAGTTCTTCTAAAATTTTCTGAGGAGTATTGGGGTTAGAAGCAATACCTTGACGAATAGCCAGTGTTTTAGAGTACTTTTGGTATATCTCAGTCAGCTCTTCTGGGGTGGATTTGATGTCGTAAGCTTGAGACAGAACTCGGACTTTGCTATTGCTGTCTTTTTGAAGAGCTTTTCGAATCTTTTCTGGAGTATTAGGGTTAGCTGCTACGGCTAATCGAACTTCATTGCTTTCGTGTTGAGAGAGCTTACTTAAAATGTTATCAGAGGCATTGCTGTTACTGGCACAAGCGACAACGCGAGCAATTTTCTCTTCATAGACATCTTCAGACTCTGGAGCACTTTTCTCCGAAGAGCTCATGGCAAACATCATTGTTTCGGCCGGCTGGATCAAGCTTGCTAATAAATCGGGAGAGCAGCTTAGATTTTTGGCCACAGCAACACGGACATCATTATCGTGGTCTTGCGACAAACTGTGGAGGATGGATTCTGAGGCATTTTTGTGCTGAGCCGTGGCCGCTCGGACTTGCCAGTGGGAGTCTTGAGAGAGTTTTTCCAAAATATCGGGAGTGGTTTGAGGGTGCCTTGCAACGGAAGCCCTGATTAAATAACTGCTGTCTTCTGCTAAGTGGGAAAGCAAATCTTTTCCTATTTGGGAGTTTTGGAAGACTGCGAGGCGAACATCCTGGTCAGAATCTTGGGCCAACTTTTGGAGTATCTCTGGAGAGATGATGGGAGAAATAGCTACCGCTTTACGAACTTGCCAGTTTTGATCACTTGCCAGTTTGTTTAGAATTTCGTCCGAAATAATGGGAAGGCTAGCTAAGGCAACTCGAACTTGCCAATTTTGGTTTTGGGAAAGTTCTTGGAGAGCTCTTTTTACCTGCTGTTTTTCTAGCTCTAGGGCAATACGAGAATGTCTCTTCTCCATAATCCAACCCATGAGAGCTATTAGAAAAATAAATCCAACAAAAGAAGTTGTGCAGGGGAGTTTATGTCGAAGAATAAACTTCTTAAAGAGAATCCAGCGATTGGGGATGCATGCTTGGATGGGCTTTTGTTGTAAAAAATTGTCAAAGTCTTGAGCTAGAGATTGGGCGGAAGAGTAGCGCTTAGCGGGATCTTTTTCTAAACACTTTAGGCAGATGGCTTCTAGCTCGACAGGAATATCTGGGTTGAGAATTTTTGGCCGAACAGGTTCGGCGTTTAAAATTTGATGGAGAATGTTAAAGTAGCTTTCCCCTTGAAAAGGTGCTCGCCCAGTAAGAGCTTCGTAGAGAGTCGCTCCAATGGAGTATACATCGCTTCTTGCATCAACAGTAGTGCCTTCAGCTTGCTCAGGAGGCATATAAGCAGGAGTGCCGAGAGTTTCTCCTGTTTTGGAAAGCTTTGTGTCAATAATTTTAGCAAGGCCAAAGTCCATTAATTTGGGCTGCCGATTTTTTGTCACCATAATATTGGCAGGTTTAATGTCTCGGTGGATAATTCCTTGGTGGTGAGCTTGAGAAACTCCTTTTGTCACTTTTAGGAGCAAAGAGGCAACTTGCAAAGGGGTCAGTTTATTTTTATCAATGAGCTCTTTTAAGGTAAAACCTTTAATGTATTCCATGGTGAAATAGTTTTGAGGCTCTTCTCCGACTTCAAGAACACTAATTATATGGGGATGTTTGAGTTGAGCGGTGGCTTTAGCCTCTTGTAAAAAACGCTTGCGAAAATTTTCATTTACCTCTTGCCCTGGAAGGATAACTTTTAGAGCTACTTTTCGCTCAAGTTTAGGATCGTATACTTTGTACACAGCTCCCATTCCGCCTTGGCCTAGTTTTTTTTGCACTCGGTAGTGTCTAAAATTTTCTCCTGGCCGAAGAACGGTAGGGGAGCTAACTTTTGTTGCCTTGTTAGCAGAAGTATCAGCAGAAGTATCAGCAGAAGTTTCTGCTCCATCTTTGGTTATTAGTTCCGTTTTGAGATTGGTTTTGAGATTGCTTGTCAGATCGTTTGTTAAATTGGTTGTCAGATCGTTTGTTTGATTGGTTTGGCCATGGCGAAGAAAGTTTCGAAAACTACGGATGGCTTGTTTTTGCTTATTTCGTCCGACATTTTGACATTTCTCTTTGATCTCTTTGATTTTTTCGGAAGAGAGGAGCCCTTCTTGTTTGAGATAACGCAGAAGATGTTCTTTTGGTTCTTCTTTTTGCTCTTTTTTTTGAAGATAGGAGAGAACCTCATCTTGATCTAAGTACTCTTCTTGAACGGCAATAACCAAGAAAAGCATTTCTTTTTTGCTTAACATTTAGGACTCCTCTGAAGATAAGTAAAATCCAAGAAAAAATTTCACAGATTTCCCTTACTCTAGCATCTTATGTTTTTTGGCTATAAGTAGAATCACTTTGGCGGTCTGTAAACGTAATAGCCAATGAGAGGCTTCTAAAACAGGTTGTAAATAAGGAAAACAAGAAGGGGTTCCAATTTGCTCGGCCACTTTGACTGCACTAGCCCGAATATGCTCAGGAGCAGAATAGAATATCTTTTCGAGAAGCTCTAGCTCTTCTGGGTTTCCTAATTTTGTGATTGCTTCTATGGCGTGAGTTTGAACTCCTTCGTTTTCTAAATCAAGGGCTTCTTTTAATAAATCACGAATAGCCCGAGGAGCTTTTTTCCTTAAAACTAAAGCAGCATCAATTCGAGTGCTTAAGTCGGGAGCTTTTTCGGGACGATAGAACTGGTCGATAGTGATGTCCTCTCCCAGTTGAATCAAACTCTCTAGAGCCATTAGTTTATCTTTCCATTCTCCTAAGATAGCCATTTCTTTAAGCAGGGGAACTCCTTTGGATGAGCCTAGTTCTCCCAGATTACGAGCTGCCAGAAAAGCAATCCAAGCATCTTCACAAGAGAGAGCTTCTTCGAGAACCTGAAAACCGACAGTGTTACCTTGTTTGGCCAGATAGTAAGATGCTCTTAGACGTAGGGGATATAAAAGCACGTGAGAATTTTGTCCTTGGGCAATACTTTCTAAAATGGGATGACTATGTTGGGCCTTTAGGAAGCTCAGAGCAATAATGGCACTTTCTTTAACTAAGTCGTTTTTGTCTTCTAGCGCTTTTTCAATTGCAGTAAGAGTTTTTTTGACCTTGTTCGCTTTTTTGTTCGCAATTTGGGCGAGGGCTTCTAAAGCATGTGATCGTACAAAAATATCAGAGTCTTCTAACCTTTCTTGGAAAAGGGAAGCGTATTTATTTTGTTGAAGCTTATTTAAGGCAATAACTGCTCGGTCTCGGGTGGCGGCGTTTTCATTTGCTAGTCCTTCTAGTATAACACTTTCGCCGCTTTCTTGCTGTAAATGAGCAAGAGCTTCACAGGCACTAAATTTTATAAGCCACTGAGGATGCTCGCTTCCGGCCTCTAGTAAGTTTTGAGCATAGTGAATAATATCTTGATGGCTTTCCATATCTATTGTTTAATCTCCCGAGCTTGGACGCGGTCTAGTTTGGCTTCTTTTTCTTTACCCAAAAGGTTGTAAACATGGGCCCGAGCAAAGTAGTAATGAGCTTTACTTGGGAGAAGTTGAATAGCACTACTGTACTCGTTTAGGGCTGTTTTGAGAAATGAGTTTTTCTCTTCCTCTGTTTTTGTTTGGAGGGCCATTTTTTCGTAGAGGTACCCTCGGTAAAAATAAGCTTGGTGAAAACCAGACTGTTTCTGAAGACCAGAGGAAATATTTTCTAATGCTTCTTGGTGATTACCTTCTTTTCCAAAAATAATGGCTCTTTGGAGGAAGTATTCCGCTTTCTGATTATCTAGTTCAATCGCTCGGTTTAAGTCGATGAGAGCAGAAGAAGTCTCTCCTTGTGAAGAATAGAGAAGACCTCGATAATAATGGGCTTGGGCGGAGTTTGGTATTAATGTAAGCACTTGATTATAGCAAGAAAGGGCTTCTTCGTTTTCTCCATAGCTTTGAAAGCTCAAGCCTCTTTCTAAATATATGAGCCCATCTTTTTTTATGAGAGAGGCTGTTTTTTCTATAAGAGGAGATAAGCTAATACGCAGATCCCTGCCCCATTTGTAAGCTTGTTGATAATCGTCATAGGCTTTTTGATAATTTTGTTGGTTATCGTAAATTTTTCCTCTTTGTTGATATGCCTCGGCAAGATCTGGTTGGTATTGTAAAGCTTTATTGTAGTTTTCGATTGCTTTTTGAGTTTGTGCAAGTGTCAAGTATACTTCGCCACTGTAAAAATAGGCTAGAGGGTACTCCGGATTGATTTGAGAGGTTTTTTGAAAATCAGAAAGAGCTTTTGTCCAATCTTTTAACTTAATTTGGGTAAGACCACGATTATAGTATGCTTCCCAATAATCTGGTTTATTTTCAATTGCTTTAGTAAAACTTTGATCAGCTCCTGGATAGTTTTCACTTTTTCCTAAAAGAATGCCTTTGAAGTAGTGGCTTTGCGAAAGATTCTCGTTCAGTAAAAGTGCTTTGCTTACTTCTCGAAAAACTTTTTCTTCTTGTTTATTTTTATTGTAAGAGATAGCTTTTTTTAGATGAAGAGAAGCTAGTTGCGAGTGATTTTTTTGTAAGGAAGTCACGAGTTCTTTTGTTTGAGTACTTATTTCTTTAGATAAAGACATAAGTTGAGATAAATTTTGATTATTTTCTTGGTTGGGAGTAGATCTTTGGGCTGAATTGAAATGTTGATTCCATTGAGATATTCGTTTTTGGAGATCTTGCAAACTAGCTTTCAGTGAATCTAGAGAAATTTCCGGAGAATCTTTCATTTCTTGAATGATCTCAGTGATAAGCTGAGCTTTAAGAAAAGACCCCTCGCTACTTTGGAGTTTTTGGTTTTCGATAGCAAGATCATGCAAAAGTTGGCTATGAGTGGCTCGTGTTTGCTCGGCTCCGCGGCTAACATTTTTGAGAGACAATTCAATTTCTTCACTTCCAGACCCTTTGAAGGCCATCGCTTTTTGGTAGTCATCAAAGGCTTTAATCGAAGCTCCTAAAGCTTCTAGAGCTTTTCCCCTTTGGTAGTGGTGTTGCCAATTTTTAGGATTAATCTCTAAGGCCCAATTACATAGATCAATAGTCATTTGAAATTGTTTTTCTGCGTAGCTTTTCTGATAGTCTTGAGAAATTTGTAGGAGAAGAGTTTCCGAAGAGGGGACAATCTTCTGAGAAATGAGTTGGGCTAAATTAGAAAGGTCACTACTAGGCCCTGAAATCGCTGCAGATTGGAAAACTTGTCCGTTTTCACTTTGAACAAGCCGAGCATTTACAATTACTATACTTGAGTCTGGGCGAAAAAGAATCTCTCCTTCCACTAGAAAGCGGAAGTAAGACTGGGCCCACTCCATATTATCCAAGCGATTCTCTAGATTATACCATTGATTCAAAGACATCTTGTCTCTCTTCATACTCTTAGCTAGATCTTCTAATGAATATAGAGAGTAGATGTTTTTTGCAGCAAGTCGTTGGATAATTTTGTGAGCTAGGTTATAAGAAATTCTCTCTTGCCCTTTTGGTACCTCTGTTTGTACTCGAAAAGGAAATACAGCAAGTTTGTTTACAAAAGGAGTATTTTGGGCAGAGACCAAAATAAAAGATAAAGATAACAGTACAACTAAACTGGCTACTTTATTCATAGTTTTTCTTTCCTAGAATAGTGAGCTCTTTAAGATTAATTTTGCAGTTGATCTTAAGGAGTCCAAGTTTTGGTAATTTTGGTTTCATTTCCGGCAGCGTCTTTTAAAGTGACTTGAACTTCAACTTGGGGAAAATCATTGGAAATTTCGCACTTACTTTGTTTTCCTTCAATGTTAAGTGCTAAAATCTTTTGATTTGCTCGGACGGTGGTCTGTATCTCAATATTTTCTTCATAAGTTTCTATTTCCCAATGTAGAAAGGTATCCTTTTTCTCCAGAATAATTTTTCCAGTGGGAGCAGTATTGTCTACGGTAAAAAGAATACTATCGCTAAAGGGACCACGAAAACTATCTTCTTGGAAAAAAGCTTTTGCTCGGTAAAGACCTTCTCCCAAGTTAATCGGGCCAGCAGTAACATCTTTGAAAAACTCAAAGCTACCATTTTGATATTTTTCTAGAAAAATACGACTTTGGACAAGTGGTTCTGGTGCTTGAGAAGAAGAAACAGGTAAAACTACAGGTAAAGATACGCTTTTCCCCGAAATCATATCTATTTTTGGTCTGGGCAACTGCTTAATTTCTGTTTGGCTTGTGTTTCCTGTCATATCAAAAGCTAAAACCTGAATGCTTTCCCATGAACCTAAATCCTTCCAGGGAAGAGAAAGAAAAACTCCTTCTTCTTTCTCTTCCAGAGAAAAGATTCCTTTATTGTCCTGGCTAGCTTCAAAAATTTGCTGATGAGGTAGAGTGGTGAGACGAAGGTTTTTCCATCCACTCTCTTGATCTTGAATATGTATTCGTAAATGATCTAGAGTCAAGTTTTTTTTCAGAATGGGAGCTTGATTATCTTTTTTTATGGTTAAACTACCGGCTCCACTAAAAATGGTGCCACTGATATCTTTGAAGCGAAGCTTTAAAATTTGCAAATCGTAGGAATCTAAACCAGCAGTGAGCTCTAAAGATATTTTTTGAAGGGAGTTTTTTAAAGAAATAGCCTGGTCGTTTAACTTAATTTCTCCCGAAATGATCTCTTGGACGTAGATAAAGTTTTTTCGGATAGTATTTTGGAAAACGAAGTTACTTAAGGTTATTTGTGGTTGAGAAATCCAAATTGTTTTGCCAGAAGGCTTAAAAGATTTTCCTTGTATATTTACTTGATGTAACTTGAGGTCATGTAAAGATATATATTTCTTTAGAAATAGAATTTCTTTTTGGAGGCTATTAACGTTTTTTTCGAGGTGGAGGATTTGTTGGAACATTTTTGCTATGGTTTGTCTTTGCTCCTCTATTGCAGGGGATGATTTTTTGGTTTCATTAAGTAAGGTAGATGCAAAATGAATGCTCCCAATTAAAACTAAAGATACGAAAGTTGCAGCCAGAAAATACTTTCGAAAAAACTTTAAAATTATCTGGAGAGAATCTTGAGACTCAATCCAGTTGGTGTACCTTTCAAAAAACTCTACGGATTTATCGGTTTTTTTTTCGTTCATAATCTATTTATTCCGTGAAAAAACTCTTTTTTGAGTGCCAAAGGCTTTTGAGACTTTTGATAACCCACTTAGGTGAGTGAAAAAATGAATTTTTCACAATACTATGTAATAATTATAGCAAGCTTCTCAATGCTTGGAAAGATAGAGATAGAAAATGAGTACAAAAAAGTGGAAATTTCAAGGAAAGAGAAGTTATAATTAGGCGATTAAGTCGCCGACTAGTGACTACACTATATTGTTTATTCTTAGAAAGTCAACAAGTTGGGCCAGATACACAGATATGTCTTTTAGGGGGAAAAGTTATGAATCCTACCAATAAAGCGAAGTTTCGGCAAAGTCTTATTGAGAGGCGAAACCATCTTGCTCATCAGTTGATGAGTATGGAAGAGTCTGTTCTTGGGGGAGCCCAATCGGGAAGTTCACCTACTCACATGGCAGATATTAGTGGCGATAATTTTGATCAAGATATGAATATTGGTCTTTTAGAAAAAGATTTTCGCATTTTCCGTCAAATTAATGAAGCGATAGAGCGTATTGACGATCCTAATTTTGGGGTTTGCGAAAGCTGCCAAAGGGAGATTGGCCTGAGAAGACTGGAGCATGTTCCCTATGCTCGTTTATGTGTAAACTGCCAGAGAAGAGCAGAAAGTAATAATTTTATGGGGTTTTATTGATTTTTACAGGCTTCTCACACAGGGAAAGAGTGCGCCTTAAAGTTGAAGAAAGAAAAGAATTTCACGCAAAGATCGCAAAGACGCAAAGGAGAAAAAGAATCCAGGCAAGAGATAAATTCGGAGAATTTCATCAAGATCAAGAGAAAGATTTTTTACATCTTCCTTTGCTTTTCTTTGCGCCTTTGCGTGAAATTCTTTTCTACTCAAAATCCACCGCGGAGGGGAAAAAAATACAAAGGCTACAGCTTAACTTAATGCTATTGGTGCCTGGCGCAACTAAACCTTATAAAATATGGGCCTAGATTAAATCCATGTTTTTCAGGTTTCATTTGCCCTCCCTATTAAAAACGTAAGTCTAGGCCAAAATCAAAAACCATCAGAAAAGTGTCGAGTTCACTGTTGGCAAAATCGGGGCTGACTCTGTTGACATCTCCAGACTTGAGAGTATCGGCAAAGTCTACCTCAAAAGCAGCGTGAAAAGTAAGATTACTATTAATTTGATAGCTACACCCCACCGTGAAATGATGTTCTAGAGTTGCGGGAAAAAGCGGATTGAGAAACTCTTCTTCTACAATGTTATTGCCATAATTGTATCCAAAACGAAGAATAAGATCATATCTGGGTTGCCAAACCAATCCAAAAGATAAGACAAATTGGTCCTTCCAGTTAATAGGGAGGACAGTTTGAACATCTTCGGAGCCAGCCAAGGTGTTTAAATCGGCATTATCTCCTCCGGTGAGTTCTTGGTTCAACTCTCGGAAAGTGGCTGAATAGTCGATCCACTGAAAATCTAAGCCCATTAGAATATTGTCTGCTAATAGATAACTAATCCCTATTCCTGCTCGTTGAGGGAGATTATACTTTATTTCAATGTCATAATCTCCCGAAAAATTATCTCCTAAGCCCAAGATAAGATTAGCAAAGTCACTTAAAACAGAGGCATCAAATTGTCTGGTAAAGTCAACTGTTGCTTTGCCTTTTAGGTTTTGCATCCAAGTTTGAGGAGAATAGGCTGCTCCTAAACTAAAGCGATCAGTTATTCTCCAGAGAAAACCAACTCTCGCTCCTAGTCCCAAGGAGTAAAGGAGTTCTGTGTCTACCTCTCCGCGCACTTGGTCAACACCTTCCAGTGCAGTGAGAGCATCTCCAAAAGTTACCCCTCCAATATCTCCCTGAAGGATTTGTGAACTCTGAGACACTAACCCATCAAGCTCTAAAACTTGAGCATTTAAGTTGAGAGCTAATCCTATACTAAATCGATCATCGACTCGATAAGCGAGGGTGGGGGCCACTGTAATAAAGCCATAGGTGACACTATTCTCTAGCCCTTCTGGAAACAAATCGGTTTTTATGTCGATTGTGTAGTTGGCCCCTGACTGGGGATAAACTCCTAGTCCAAATCTCCAGTCGCTTTCTCGGCGAGGATAAGTGATAATTTTATCGGCGTGAGAAACATGAGAAAAAGTGGGGTGCTGATTTGTTGCGATGGTTTTTTTATCCACTAAAAGTTCTGTTTTTAGATCTCCTAAGGAAGTAGGAGAAGAAAGCTTATATTGATAGAAAATCTTGATTTTTCTGAGACTTTCTTCTTTTGGTAAAGAATTAAAGTCTTTAATGGATATACGAGGAGAGCTTTCTGTACTTTGAGCTAGAAGACGATATTCTTTTCCACTTCCTAAAGAGGTTAGCTTTCTTTCTTTATGCAAAATATGCCAGCTATATTTTTTTTCTCTTCGGTAGCCTACTGTCATTTCAAAATGACGTATTTTGATGTGACCTTTTGGTTGGTTAATGGAGAACTTAACATAAGCGGGGACATCTGATTTTTCCCAAGCTAAAGGAATGTATGCTTTATTCCATTTTTTTTGAGGAGAAGTTTGGAGAAGAATTTTTTTCTTTTTTCCTTCGGTTTCTAGCACAGCTTGGGCGGCAGGTTCTTCTGGATTTGAGCTTGCTTGCCATTCGAATGTTACTGTAAATGCGGAGAGTCGGGCTTCACGGACAAGAGGAGGGAATTGCTGTGAACTTCTCCAAACTGTATACTGTTTGCTTTTTTGCTCAACATAACCAAAAATTCGCGTATGAAAAATTTTAGCTTCTGTTCCGCGAGTGAGCAGAGTAATTTCTTGAGGTAACTGAGACGCATCAAAAGAAAACTGTCCTTGTCCTTGCTCTGCAATGGGCTGAGAGGGATTTGGAGCATCTCCTTGCATATAGGTGAAAGGATCAGAGAAAATCTCTTTCCCTTGCGTTGAGTTATCCCAGGACATGAAAAAAGAAGCAGAAGGAACAATGGTAAAATCAGACTCGGCGCTGTTGTTTCGAGCGTTTGTTAGCTTAATTTGAGGAACAAAACCTTGGAGGGAAAAAATCATGTTCTTACCTGATTGAAACCCTAAACCCGCGGGGTTTGTGCTAATTGCTCCAGGGTCTGAGGCAATTGCAAAATCGACTCCCCCTCTACCGTGAGCGGAAGGATTTAGAGAAATCGGGAAAATACCGTTTAGAGCAAGTAAGGAAACAGGGAAGACTCCCAATAAAATTCCAGTGAGAAAGATTTTTGTCCATTGCATAGTTTTGATCTTTGTGTAAAAAGGATAAATGGTTTTTGACCCTGTAAAATTTAAGGTTTTTTGACTCTCCACTCCGATGTTAATTGGTGAATCTGTTTTTCTAAGTCTTGAGGAGAGCCATCGTTTCCAATATAGTAATCACAAAGAGCGATAGGACCTCCTTTCTCAAGATCTTCAATTTCGGAAAAATCTCTTTTCTCTGCTTCCTTAGGGCTTAGAGAGCGCTCTTTTCTCGTAGATAATCTTTGGTAACGAGTTTCCCTACGAGCAATAACACTAACGAGAAGTAAAGGACAAGAAAAATGTTTCTTCAAAAGAGTATACTCGCTCCAACTATAGAGGCCATCTAAAATAACAACAGGCGAATTTTCCAGATGCTTTTCTATCTTAGGAATGGATAATTGAGCATAGGCCGACATACCGTACTTGGCTCGTAGCTCTAAACGTACTTTCTTTTCATTTTCTTGGTTCTCAGGAAGCCCTCTTTGACGAACTTCTTCCATGGTAATTCCCCCAAAATAAATTCGGGGAAGTTTATATTGTTCTGTTAAAACATCGACGACAGAAGATTTTCCTGCTCCGGCCATTCCGACGAGAGCGATAATCTTTTTTTCTGAGCTAATTCCTTGGTTTGCGTTGGACATATAGATTTCCAGAAAAGTTGTATGGCTAAAGTACTTTGGTTAGTTATTTTTATTTTGGAACTAACTATGATACACTCTCAACCGCTTTTGTCTCAAGATATTTTTTTACAATAATAAAAAACTTGAAAATCAAAAATCTTTCTGTTATACTCCCCAAGATTTATATGGATCTGTGGCTAAATCCCAAGGAAAGTAGGGTCTTGGCTACAGGCATAAAAAATGTTTATTAATTGTTGTTGATGATTATTGATTGTTGTGGAGAGAAATCTCTTCTGGCCCCCATAACCACAAACTCAAAAAAAATGGATGTCCATTCCAAAAAAGCCTTTCACTCAGCAAATTTTTCATTTAAAAATTTATTGAGTAAGATGCCTATTTTTTCAGGTTGTGAGATGGAGGTCTTCATGCTTCGGGAGGATTTGTATGAAGCGAGCACTTGTGAATGCGCTTCTTTCGCTTTTATTGATATCGATTTTGTCTACGCCGATTGCTGCTCAAGGTGGTGAGCCTACCAGTATCGACATTACCCCTATTGCTGATGTTAATCCTGTAAAAACTCAGCACACTTTTATTGTTACAGTCTATGATGGTGAAGGGAATCCTTTACCTAATCAAAGAGTTGAATGGATTTTGGCACGAGGCCCTGGTGCTGTTGGTGATATCGTCGAGCACGACGATAAAGATGGTATTGCGGGTAGCCGAGAAGTTGTTAAAATATCCAACCAATACTCTGTTAGCTACACTAACGAAGGCCCCAGTACACCCCTTCATGGGCTCCCTGTAGGTGTAGGTCAAACTTGGTGTACAATTACATCTCCTCTAGAAGGAGAAACTCATGTAATTGCTTTTTGTCCTGCTATTCAAAATGCTAGCAAACACAAAGTTTTTGCTGTTAAGTATTGGATTGATGCTAAAATTTCTTGGCCGGAAGATGCAGTTAACCGTATTGGTGAACCTCATCTTTTCAACTTTAACCTAACAAAAGCTTCCAGCAACACACCTCTAACCGATTACCGAGTACGTTGGAAATTGATGGATGGTGGTCCTGAAGGAGCTTTGGGAGAAGGTGAAAAAGAAGTTGAAACCACGACAAATGAGTCTGGTGATGCTTCTGTTACTCTGTCTCAAGTAGATGAGACTCCTGGTGTTAACACCGTTGAAATTAAGTTGATTAGTCCAAAAGGTAAACTGCTGGCGACAAGAACTGTTACTAAAACCTGGATTTCCCCTTCTATTCAAGTTCAAAAAACTTGCCCTGAAGAAGGAATTTTGGGCGAAAATGTTCTTTATAATATCGTTGTTTCCAATGGCGGACAAGCGGAAGCTCGAGACGTTGTCTTAAAAGACGTTTTACCTGATGGTATGAGCTATGTTAGTGCTTCTGAGAAGCCTGCTAAGGTGCAAGGAAAAAATGTTTCTTGGAACCTAGGCACAATGAAAAGTGGGGACACTCGCAATCTAACTATGACCTTAAAAGCTATGAAGGTCGGAACTTGGACAAACAAAGTACAAGTTTTTAGTGATCGAGGAGATGGACCTACTAGTGAAGCAATTGTCAGAATAGGATCTCCTGATATTTACATTATTAAGGAAGGTCCTCCTGAAATACGTCTAGGTAACATTGCGACATACACTTTGACGATTAAAAACAAAGGTAATCGTCGAGCTAGAAACGTTGTTATCCAAGACAACATTCCTCAAGGGATGTCCTACAAAGGCAAAGAAACTGGATTTTCTCTAAAGTGGCCTGCTATCCCTGAGTTAGCACCTGGCGAAGAACGCAAAATCGCTTATCGTCTTCAAACTGTCCGTACTGGATCATTTGAAAATGAAGCCTTAGTGATTGTGGGAGATAAAACAGTTCATAAAGATACGTTTGTCACTAAAGTCGTTGCTCCTGGAATAGAGGTAACGAAAGAAGTGAACCAACGTCTCATTTTCTTACACAAAAACGCTGAGTTTGAAATCACCGTAACAAATAAAGGTACAGGAACAGCTTTTGATGTTAATGTTCTGGATACAATCCCTAAGGAGCTAGATTATATCTCTTCTAGTCCTCAAGGTATTTACCAACCGAGTGCCGGTGATCAACTAGCAAGCATTCGCTGGAAGTTAGGTGACTTGGCTCCCGATAAGAAAGTGACCCTCAAGTTGTCTCTAAGAGGAAAACTTATCGGAACATGTACCAACACAGTCAAGGTGACCAGCGAAGGTAAAGTTTATGATGCTGCTGCAGAAGTCCGAATTAAAGGGGTCTCTGCGATGCACTTGCAATCTTATGACACCGACGATCCTGTCGAGGTTGGCAAGAGAACTATTTACTTTATCGAAGCTCGTAATGAAGGTACTAGTGCTTGTACAAATGTAAAAATGGTTAACGAGATTCCTGAAGAAATGAAATTCATTTCTGCTACTGGTCCGAGTGAATATAAAGCGGACAAGGAAACTGGAATCATTACTTTTAAACCGGTTGCTATTTTACAGCCTGGTGAAAAACTCGTCTACAAGATAGTTTGCGAAGTGGTTTCTGAAGGAACTGCAAAAGGTTCTGCTAAGAACCGAGCAACCTTAACTTATGATCAGTTTGAAAAACCTATTATAGACGAAGAAGGTACTAGTGTCTACAAGTAGGGATTGACGGAAGATGAGGTTTAACTTTAAACCTCATCTTCTTAATACATCTCTCTTCGAGTAGCAATAAGAAATCGAAAAGAGTGTTTGGATGAAAAACACTCTTTTCGACAATCTTTCAATAGACAAAGGAAAATTTCTTTGTCGTGTTTTTCTAATACAGTTAGCTTTTTGTATTTCAAAGATAAAGATAAGGAAGGGACTCTGTGATGTTAAGACTACTTTTGTGCCTCGCAGTTTCTGTTATGTTGGTTGCTTGCTCCGGTTCAGATAAAAAAGAAAACAACGATGTTGTTGAAAATAATAACACTAAAACAGTGGCAAGTGATAGCTCAAGTGACAGTTCAACTAGCTCCAGTTCAACTAGTGACAGCTCGATTAGTGATAGCTCAAGTGACAGCTCAACTAGCTCCAGTTCAACTAGTGATAGCTCAACTAGCTCTAGCTCCAATAGTTCCAGTGATTTTGGGACCTTCGACTCGAGTATAGATGAAAGCTTTAGTTCAGAAAACTCTAGTTCAGAAAGCTCTTCTTCGGTTTCTAGTGATATGGAACCCGTAATAGAGAACAGTTCTAGCTCTTCAGAAGATTCTGACTTCGGGACTTTTGATTCAGAATTTGCAGATAACTCTACCAGTGAAGCTTCTACTGTTGTTGAAGAAGTAACTGCCACAGTAGAGGAAACTGTTGAGGAAGTTACTGCCGCAGTAGAAGAAACTGTAACTGAAACTGAAACTACTGAGGATGCTTTTGGGGAATTTGATGATTTTGGTGTAGAAGATGATTCTTCTAGTGAATCAACCGAAGAACTTACAGCAGAAGAACCTACTACTGAAGAAGATCCTTTTGAAGATGACTTCAGCTTCGAAGAAACAGAAGAACCTACAGCAGAAGAACCTGTTGAAGAGGAATCTGATGATTTTGGAGAGTTTGATGATTTCAGTTTTGAAGACTAAAAATTTTTAGTTCTTTTTGATTGCTAGATTTTCTGTTAGAGAAATTATGGGGCTATAAAAATTATAGCCCCATAATTCTTTTTAGTTAGGAAATCTTAATATTACCGATACCAAATAAGTATCCAGAAGAGTGAACGTGTTTTTTTAGAGATTGTTAATAATCCTTATTGTGTGGATTTAATAGAGTAAAGATATGCCATGGAAATTCGTTGTGAAATTGTAGCTAAAACCGATATTGGAAGACAGCGTTCACGAAATGAAGATAATTTTCTGATTCTAGATGAGTTTGCTTTTGTTTCTGTTGCTGATGGGATGGGAGGACATGTTGATGGGGATGTTGCTAGTAAAACAGCAGTAGACACCATGGAAGGCATGTACTCGGAGCAATACTCCTCTATTGTCTCTTCTCTAAAAGAGGATAAAGAAAAACTAATTCAGGAACAAGAAAAATTTTTAATTACCTCCATCCAGGAAGCAAATAAAAATATTATGGAGCTGAATCGAGGCTCTTTTGCTTTAGAAGGAATGGGAACAACAGTTGTGTCATTACAAATTTCCGGAGATAAAGTTATTATTGCTTGGGTTGGCGATAGCCGAATTTATTGTCTACGGAACAGTGAGTTGAAACAAATAAGTGAAGACCATTCTTTAGTTGGAGAGTTGGCTCGGCACAATATTATTGGTAAGAAAGATATGATGTTTTGGCAAAACAAAAATATTATTACCCGAGCTCTTGGAATGTCAGAAAATGTTAAAGTGGATAGTTCTCTTCATTCCTTAGAAGTAGGAGACGTTTTTCTGCTATGTACCGATGGTCTTAGTGATCATGTGACTGATGAGGTTGTCGAAGAAATTGTCTTGAAGAACTTAGAGGATAGTGAGCAGCTTTTAACAGAGTTAATTAACGAAGCGAATGATGCTGGTGGTCCTGATAATATAACAGTTGCTTTAGTAAAGACTTTTCCTGTTGAAGAATAAGTTTAAGTTTTTTTTTTGTTTTACATTAATTCTTTTTTCTGGTTGTTTAGATAAAAACTACCAAAAACCTCTTTTTCAGCCAAACTTCTCATCTTGTTATTTGCCGTATTCTAAAGTTCAAGATTTTTGTGCTTTTGACTATAATCAGGATGGTGTAGAAGAGTTGATTTTTTGGGAAGATCGAGGACTTTATGTTTACTCGATTTTTCCTACCCTTACTATCCAGCAAGATATCTATTTTTCTGAAAAAATAGAAGGTGTTGACCTTGTTTACTCCTTGGTTACTGGAAATTCCCAAGGGCTTGCTTGGACAAAAAAAAGAGTCTACTTATTTTCACCTAAAAACTCCTACCCTTCTTTTCTTCCCAAAGCAAAAAAAATTGCCGAAAGCTTTTCTTTTTTAGGGCGTTACCCCGCTTTCTGTTTCTTGAACGAAGACTCCTTTCCTGATTTAGCTCTTCCTTTTCGTGATAAAACATCTTGGTTTTATGCAATTTACTTAGGGAAAAAAGAAAGCGATTCGTTTATTTATCTGGGAAAAATTTACGGGGGTAATGTTCTTTCTCCTTTTCCCCCCAGCCTTTTTGCTGTAGATGTATTAGGAACAAAGAGTCCTGAACTTCTAGTGCATGGGCCAGGACATATTTACATTTATGAGAAAAAAGAAAAAGAGTACTCTTTATACAAAGATTTTTCCATTCCTCTTAAAAGTAGCACCTTTCCTGTTTCTTATTTGAAAGATAAAGCCAGAAATTTTCTCATTCTATCCTGGGAAAAAGGTATCTCTCATCTGAAATTGCTCAGAGAAGAGCTACTTTCTTTTTCCTCTTTTCCCTTGGATTTGCCTCTAGTCACTTTTACCTCTGATCTGAACCAGGACGGCCAAGGAGATATATCGGTTCTGGGAGTTTCCCTTCCTTCTTCTTGGCAGGTTCTCTATTCCTACCTTGTCAGAGGAAAGATCCCCTTTTTCATCCAAGGAGTTGATTTTCTCTCCTCAAAAGACTCACTAGCCCCTTTCTCTAGCCGTTCTTTCTCTGAAGAACTTTTATTTGCTCCGAAAAAAGAAGGATCTACTCAAAAAATATTACTATGGGAAGACCTTGACACAGACACTTGGAAAGATGTGTGCTGGAAAAATGAGCAAGGAGAAGTCTTTCTCTCCTATGGCATTTCGAGGCTTTGGCAGAAATATCCCAAAAAACATAGAGAAGCCTTTTCCCAAATCCAAAAACAAATCTACCTAACTGGAGAAGTAGCCCTAGACCAAGAAGAAGCGATGCCTCTACCCCAACTAAAAGGAAAAAAAATAGAAAAAGCAATCACCCTCAAACAAAGAGGAAAACACTCTCACCTAGCTTTTCTAGTGATTAACGAAAAGGGAGACCGAGAGGTCTTGCTCTTGAAGCCGGAGGATTTTGTTTTTGTTGGGGAGTAAAATTTTCTGGCAGTTTCCAAGAACAAATCCAAGAGCTACACAAGAAATGCGAGAGCATTCAACAGTAGCCCAAGAAAAAAATAAGCCAAACTGCCAGAAAATTTTACCTAGATCTCCATTTTAGTAAATTTTCGAATTCCTAAGTACATCGGCAAAATACAAGCTATCGCAGAGACAATTAGGCCAACGGCTCCTAGAGTATAGAAAATATAAGGAGAAGCTTGCTTTTTGAGTATTAAGTAAAGAGGTGTTAATTGAAGAACTATTATTGTAATAACAAAAACAATATTTAACATCAGGTTTAGAGTTCCTCCGAAACCTGAAACGATTTTAGAAGGATTATCTTCTCTGAAATTGGGATAAATTGCCCCGAGTCCTACAGAAAGTCCTGCTACTCCCATGACCACAGCTATCATCGTGACGCTATGAAGAGCCATGACTTGCCAAGAAAGCCTTAGCATAAAAGAAGACAGAAAGACCAGAGATTGACTCATTATAAACATGCAAGTTACCGCAAAAGTAAATTTTGCATAGAGAATCGATTTTCTTTGAATAGGCATAACCCCTAGAGTCCAAAAACGTTTTCCCTCCAATGATAGCATCGGAAAAACAAAACGGCTGGCAAAAGTACTTGCTGTAAGAGCCGTTGCCATCAGATTAAGAGTCGCAACCATTTGTTTCCAAAAGACAGTTCTCTGGTCATATTGTAGGGTACGTAAATTTAGTATATATAAAAGAAGAAGACCAAAAAGAATGGCAAACTGAGTCCATTGGATAGGATCACGGATGAATATTTTGAGATCTTTTTCTAAGAAAAGACGAGCCCTGACTTTGAGAAAAAAGAAAATTCTTAGAAATTTACTTAAAAACTCCAGCTTCCAGATTTTTTTCTTTCTCTTGGTGCTATGCATAATAGACCATGCTTTGAAATAGCGATAGTGAGCAAGCCAATAGTTGATTGTGACTAAAGCGAGGGCACTTGAAGTAAGCAGAGCAAACTGAAAGATAAACTCACCATAGTCGCGATGAGCAGCAGCAAGCATTGTATGAGACATCCAAATAGAAGGAAGAAGAGAGCCTCGAGTAAAATTCAAGTAATCTAGAAGACCAAAAAGCCATCCGGCAGTATAAGTAGAGGTGTCTTCTCGAAGGTTCATAATAGAGTATGCTAGATAGCAGGTAGCAAAAAGTAAAAAGCAGACAAAAAGAAAACCGAGAAATCTGCGAAATTTAGAGATGTATAAAACGACAAGAAAAGCACAGAGAGACCCTATAACACAGGGAAGAATAATATAGGGGAGGAATGAGAGAATGAGCAGTGGATAAAAAACTAAAGAAACTTGCTGTTGAATCCCGTAGGCTAGACCTACTGGGATTCCAAGAAATAGAACTGCCCAGGAAGCAAAAAGAAAAGTTTCGAAAAACTTATAGAGAAAGATGTTTTCTGGAGCAATAGGACAGGTCATCAAGTAATGAGTTTCTTTGTTTTGAAAAAAAACCGAAAAGGCGATAATAAGAGAAGAGAAAATTAGCATAGCAAAAAGAGAAAAATAAAAAACCGAAAATAGATAATCTATAACTAGATCATGAAACGAGGGTGGTATATGTTTTCCAAAAAAGATAAAACCTTTGAGGAATAGGAAAAAAAGTCCTGCCCAAAAAAATAAGCCAAAAGAGGTAACCACAAAAATTTTGAAACGTGATTTCTCGGAAAATGTTTTTATTTCATTTCTTATGATGCAGCGTAGTAGTTGAAATAAAATCGATAAATTGTTCATAAAGAGAGTTCCTTAGAAGAGGCATCCTTTTAAATGTTGTGTTCTCTAAGTTTCCGTCTGAAAAGCCTCTAAGATGCCGGATACTTGAGGAATGTCTATCTTTTTTAGTTGTAGTGTGCTGTTTATTTGTTCAGATACATTGATTAAAAGAAGTTTAGCCTGATTTTCTTCTGCTTTATTTTTCCATTTACGCAGAGAGGAAGGTCCTAGCCCACTAATGTATGTTACCCCAGTAAAGTCCAAAAGAATATTGCTAAAACCTTTTTCGTAAAGTTGATAAACATTTTGAGTAAGTGGTTCCAGCTCCATGTTCATAACTCCAAAGAGAAGAAAGTAGGCTGTTTTTCCAGGCAACTTTAAAAGATCAAATTTGAATTGACTACCTAGGTTAAGTTGCTCAATATAACTTTGCCGAACAGAATAAATTTTCTCGTGGATATCGTCACGAGAAGGGTCCATTTTAAGAGCGGTAATGAATGAGGAAACTGCAACCCTCCATTCTTCTAATTCAGCAGCTTTATCTCCTAGTTGAAACCAAGCGTTAAAGCTGCTCGTGTTTTCTCTAACAGCTTCTACGTACGTTTTTAGAGGAGTATCGTTCATGTTATTTTCCATCAAAAAATTGTTTCAAAACAGTCTTCATTGACTTTTAGTCATGAAGTGGTATAATAAAAACTATCGTAAGTGTACCAGAAAATTAAAATACAACTAGCCATCAGAATTACATTAGATATCCCTATGAGAAATATTGAAAAAGTAACCCAAAGAAAAATTGACGATATCCTTGTTGAAACAGGCCATTTAGAAGCTGAAGTAATGCAAGATATTATAACAGAACTAGGGCCTGATGCTCCTCTTGAAATGTATCTTTTAGAGCAAAATATTATTGATGAGAGTATTTTAGCAGAAGTTATCTCCAATGAATTACACTTGCCTTTTATTTCTGCTGCAAACTATGAAATAACACCAGAGCTGATTAAGACAATTCCAGCGGGTATTCTGTATAAATACAACTTTATTCCTTTAGAAAAAGTAGGTAATGTACTAATCATATTAATGGGTAGTATACCCGGTATTTACATGTTTGATGAACTAAAAAAAATCACTGCAGACGAAATATTTATTTTTGTTGGTTCGCTAACTGAAATCCGAGCTTTATTAAGAGAGCATACTGTTTCAGAGGAAGTTGCAAATACTCAATATATTTCAGATACAGATATGCAAACAGACGTTTGGCAATCTATCTTTGATGATGCCAATGAAGAAATTCAAAATGAACTCCGTAAAAAAGCAGGGTATTTAGATGATGACAGCTTGAGCGGAGATGAAATGGACACCATGTCAGGACCCGATGATACTCTTACTACTGGAGTTTTGACTGACGAAAGTATGTCTGGTAAAAGCCCAGGTAGAAAAACTCTCTCCGATGGGTCAGTCTCTGGAGATGCCCGCCATGAAGAGAGCTGGTCAGAGGGAACAATGGGAGCAGAGTTTTCGGACGAATTTTTTACTGGCGATGGCTTTTTTCCTGAGGAAACGATTGATGGTGACAGCTTGGTAGGAAAAGACACTCTCTCTGATAAAAGCCGGAGTGGTAGTCTTGTTGGTAAAGGAACTTTGTCAGACCAAAGTCGAGCGGGTTTAGTCGGAAAGGATACTCTCTCTGATGGAGAGATGTCCAAAAGCAGCAGTTTAGTAGGGAAAGATACTTTGTCAGACCAAAGTCGAGCGGGTTTAGTCGGAGATGATACTCTTTCTGATGAAGCTAGGCCTCGAAAAAACTCAGCTGGAAAAGATACTCTTTCTGATGGAACCGTGTCTGGCGACGAAAGTTTTTCTGGAGGAGAAAATTTTATAGGAAGTGAAACTCTTTCTGCAACGATGGAAGAAAGCGAAATTTCAGATCCTTCGGAAACGATGTCTCCTTCTGATTCTTCAGATCCTTTCGATCCTTCGGAAACGATGTCTCCTTCTGGTTCTTCAGATCCTTCGGAAACGATGATGGAAGAAAACGAAATTTCAGATCCTTCGGAAACGATGTCTCCTTCTGATTCTTCAGATCCTTTCGATCCTTCGGAAACTATGTCTCCCTCAGATACTATGTCTCCTCCGGATCTCTCAAGTGACGAATCATCTTCTGATAACTTCATGGACATTCCTTTGCCTCTTTCTCCTGATGTCACTCAAGAAGCAGAGGGGTTTAGTGATTATGCAAAATACAAAAATTTCTTATCTCCAGAGATGACACAAGAGGTTGATCCTGAGAAAAACGAAGCTTTCCACAGCGAAATGGATAATGCAGAAACCGCTCTCTCTCATATTATCGATGAAGGTGATTCTCCGCCAGTTAAATTAAACAAACTAGCGGTTTGGTTACAAAAAAATCCCTGCGACTACGATGCTCTGAATAAGTACGTGGAAGTTGCTATTTCTAATCAAAATATTTTTGCTGCAATCAAACAACTTACTGTTTTTGCAAAGTCTCTTATTGGAACAGAAGACTATGAAGGGGCAGCTAGCTGTTATGAGTATGTTTTAGAACTTGATTCAGAAAATCAAGAGGCTCAAGAATTTTTCGCTCAGATGGAAGGTGGTCTACCGACAGAAGGTGAAGATAGTAACTAGTAGTACACTTAAAATAGGTAGAAATAGCCAACTAAAAAAAGACGTATTTAGCACCTTCACAATGTAATACTTTAATGGAGAAGTATATATATCTTGAGTTTTCTTTAGATTTAAGGCTTTTTCCTTTAAAAGTATGCTATCTAAAGTACTTGCTAATAATTCCATATCTTGGGGTCTATTTTCTTTTTCTTTTTCTAAGCATTGGTAAACCAGTTTTTCTAACTCTGCTGGTATGTCTGGATTAAAACTTGTTAGAGCAGGAGGACTATCATTGAGATGGGCTTCCATGATTTCTTCTGGGTTATCGCCATAAAAAGGGGCTTGCCCAGAAAGAAGCTCATAAAGAATCACTCCTAAAGAGTAAATGTCACTGCGATAATCTACTTCTTTGCGAGTGATTTGTTCGGGAGATATGTATTCTGTTTTTCCAATCAAACCAGAAAACTTATCTTTCGAGTCGAGAAAAACAGCTGCTACTCCAAATCCTCCCAAAATAACCCTAGGCCCACAAATCATAATATTGTCCGGATTAATATCTTGGTGGATAGTGCCCTGACTATGAGCATGAGCAAGACCTTGGGCGATTCCTCTTCCAATTTCTAAAGCTCTATCTAAAGGGACATTTTTCTTTTTACCTCGGCTAGCCGGAGGATTTGAAAGAGAAATATCGGCAAGAGTTTCTCCTTCTACATATTCAGTAGTTAAAAAAAGACAGGATTCTTTTGCTTCAAAATCAAGCATAATAGCGATATTCTCATGATTTAGCTTTGCTAAAGCTTTTGCTTGAAGACGGAATTTCTTTTTTAAATGAGGGTTTGCTCGAATAATATTAGGGGGAAGTAAGTAGAGATTTACAATTCGATCTAAGCCAACCTGCCGAACTTTGAAGTGATGTCCTGCCCCCCCTTGCTCAATTCTTTGTATAATTTCATAGCCTGCTAGTTCTTGGCCAATACGCTCAATCTCATGTTCTTCTTCAAAATATATCCAAGTATGGCCTAAGCTAATATAATCACCAGACTCTAGTTGAGTTTGCTCAGTAATAGGGCGACCGTTTAGGTAGGTATGATTTTTACTTTTATTATCCTCAACATAGTAAGTGTTGTTTTTTTGTAAAATGAGAGCATGTTTACTGGAAACTTTTGTATCAGGGATGTGAATGGTGGCTTGGGAAGGATCTCTCCCTAGAGAGACATCTGAGTCAATAACGTAAGTGTTGCCTGCCCCAGGTCCTCTTTCTATTCTTAATATAGCCATGTTTTGAGTAACCTTTCCAGGTTTTAAATAATTCCTAATAGAACTAAAGTGATTCCAACAAGTAAAACGATACCAGCGGTGATTCCTGAATACAAAAAGTTTCTTTTTGTGTTTGGATTTTTTTTCTGATAATAGAGCTTGGGAACAATACTATAAAACTTTCTTTCAGCCAGTAATAAATGTTTGCATATGGTTATATCCTTTACTAGTTCGGCAGCATCTTGGTATCGATGTCGAGGATCTCCTTGCATACATTTATGAACAATTTCTTCGAGGTAGGGAGGGATTTCAGGGTTGATTTGACGCATCTTCGTAGGAAGTTCCTTTTTGGGAAGTTTATGCATAACCTGGCGAGATAAAATCATATCTCTTTTATTTTCTGCATAAAAGGCTCTTTGTCCGGTGAAGGCTTCGTAAACAACTACTCCTAGAGAAAAAATATCACTTCTCCCACTCACCTTTTCTCCTCGTGCTTGCTCTGGTGACATGTAAGGAGCGCTACCAATAACATATCCAACTTTAGTGAGGTCGGGAGATTCACGAATTTTGGCAATACCAAAATCGAGTAACTTTGCGTTCCATTCCCCGTTGACTAAAACATTGGAAGGTTTTATATCACGATGGATTACGTCTTTGTAGTGAGCGTGGTGTAGAGCACTAGCTATTTGCTCAAAAATAGAGAGAGCCGCCATTAAAGGGAGCTTACGGCCTTCAATTAAATTGGCCATGGATTCTCCCTTGAAGTATTGCATAGCAAAATAGTCTATATCATCACGAGGGAGGGAGAGCTTACCTACTTCAAAAATGGTGATAATGTTGGGATGAAAAAGACGAGCTGCAGATTTGGCTTCATATTCAAAACGCAAAACTTTACGAGGATCTTCTTTGGCTAGTTCTATAGGTAGAACTTTGATGGCAACGATTCTTCGGATAACGTCTTGTTCTGCCTTAAAAACTGTTCCCATAGAACCCTGGCCGATAATGGACAGGATGGTATATTTGCTGAATTTTCTTGGTATTTCCATGTAGTTGCCTTTTAAAAGTATCTTCGTCACTATCAGTTTGTTGGGAGAGTATTCATGTTTATATTTTACATAAATTACTCTTTTTAAGCTCTAAAATCAAGTCTCTACCTTATTCATTTCTTTCTTTTTTTCTTTGCTAAGGCTTTCTTAAGCTTTCTTGGGCTTTCTTGAGCTTTCTCGAATAGATAATTGCATGAAAGAGTTTTTTTTTGTACAATAGACAAATCTCTAAATCGTGCTAAATATTTTTTTTGCGACAGTTTGTAAAAGTCTCTTAGAGCTTTTAGAATGAAAGGTATCTCCGGTGGAACTTTTGATTAACATAGCCATGATTATGGCTGGTTTAGTTTTGGGATTTATTTTGCAAGAGCTCTATTTCCGTTTTTCGGAAGAAAAAGCGAAAAATGATGCTCGGTCTATTTTATTTGAAGCTCATCGAGAAGCAGATCGTGTTCTTCGAGAAGCGGATCAAAAATCTAGGGATGAAACTCTACAGAGAAAAGAAAACTGTGAAAAAGAGATCTATGCAAAAAAAGAAGAGCTCAGTGAGTGGGAAGCTGAGTTAGAGGAAAAAGAACAAACTTTGACTCTGCACTCAGAGGAATTAGAAAAACGCGAAGAAACTCTGTGTGGGCTTCGAGAAAAGCTCCTCGAAGAAGAAAACCTAGCTCGAAAAAAACAGCAACGTTTAGAAAAGCTCTTAGAAGAAGAAACTAAGATGCTTCGTGAAGTGGCTGGACTTTCACGAGAAGATGCTGTTGTGCGTTTGCTGCAAAAATTAGAAGTAGAATTGGAGCAGGAGGCCGCAGCTATCATAGAAAAGCACTTGCGGCATTGCCGAGAAGAGTCTAATCGTAAGTCGATGGAAATACTTTTGATGGCCATTCAGCGTTGTGCTGTTGAGCATACTGCTGATAGTGTGGTTTCTAATGTTGATATCCCAAATGATGAAATGAAAGGCCGAGTAATTGGTCGAGATGGCAGAAATATTCGGGCTTTTGAAAAGGCTACGGGGGTAAATGTTATTGTTGATGATACTCCAGGAGTCATTGTTGTTTCAGGATTTGATCCCCTACGGCGTGAGATTGCTCGAGAGTCAATGCAACGCTTAGTTAACGATGGTCGTATTCATCCAGCGCGCATTGAAGAAGTTGTCGAGAATACAAGTCAAGAAATTCATAGTATTGTAATGGAAGTCGGACGACAAGCTGCTTATGAAGCAAATATTTCCAACCTGAAGGAACGACAAATTGAATTGATTGGAAAGATGAAATTTCATTTAGTAGGAGGCCAAAATTTACTCCAACATACAGAAGAGGTTGTTTATTTATCCGCTATTTTAGCCGGAGAGCTGGGGCTAGATATTACTTTGGCAAAAAGATGCGCTCTTCTTCATGATATTGGCCGAACAGCGGATCATTTTCAAGAAGGAAGCCATGCGAAAGTTGGGGCTGACATTGCTAAGCGCTGTCATGAAGAGTTAGAAGTTGTCAATGCGATTGCTGCTCACCATGAGGAGGTTCCTGCTCAATCTTTATATGCTATTTTATTACAAATTGCTCACTCTGTCGCTTTGAAGAGACCAGCTAGTCGTAAAGAAGCCTTAGCCCGGCACCTAAAACGTATGGAGCAACTAGAAGACATTGTTCTTTCCTTTGAAGGAGTAGAGCAAGCTTATGCCATTCAATCAGGGCGAGAGATTCGCTGTGTTGTGAAATCAGAAGAAATAGACGATGCTCGAGCGATTAAACTTGCTCATGAGATTGCTCAAAAAATAGAAAGAGAACTTTCTTACCCCGGAGAAATTAAAGTATCTTTGGAAAGAGAAACACGTATTATCGAATATGCTCGTTAGAAGCTACACGGATGTCTATTTGCCTAAAATATATGTATTATAAAAATTAAGGCATGTTCTTCATAAGGACACTAGTTAAGCAAATATAAAAAATATACTACCCATTCAATTCCTTTTCGATTTCTCCCATTTCTTTTTCGATTTCCTTATCTAAAGACGTTTTCCATCCTTGATTAATTTTTGCTTCAATTTCTTCTATAATTCTTTCTTCATCTAGACTAGATGAGTTGGGTTCTTCATTTGTTTTTTCTTGGACATCAAGAAAAATATCCATTCTTTCCTGGAGAGACTCGGCTTGAGTTAATGCCTGTTGAAAGTTTTTTTGACACTTTCCTAAGTCTACTTTCCCAAAAGCTAGGTGGACGGCTTTAGATAAAGAATTCATTGACTGAATGAATTGGGCGTGAGCTTCGGTCTGATTTTTTACTTGAATGGCTGTTTCAAGCGATAGTAGTTGTCTTTCTAGAGAGTTTTTTTGGATATGAACTCTTAGTAAAGTGTCTTTTAGAAAATGAAGTTGCTTTTGATCTCCTACCTCTAGAGCTTTCCTTGCTTTTTCTATATAACCTTTTTCATTATTTTCTAAATTCTTGATGTTGCGCCGAATGGCGTTGAGTCCTTTGCGGATTTGAATCTCTCGCTCCATTTTACGCTCTTCTTTTGACCTAAAAAGATTCATTTAGCCTTTCTCCTTATAAACCCTGCTGAATAGAGGATCAATACCTTACTCTAGATTTTTAATTTCTCCCTCTTTCCACTTATTTTGAAGGTTTTGAGTTTTTCTTTCAACCTCCTTTGTGTCTCCTCTTTTTTCCATGGTGATGATTTCATCAAGTTCTTGAATGAAAAGATCTTTGTTTTCGTCTTCTATTTCTAATGGATAATCATTGCTGATTTCTTTAATATTTAAAATGGCATCTAGCTCTTCTATATACTCTTGTTCTTCTATTTGAACTTTGGCTTCTTTTATATCTACGCCACTTTTTTTTATTTTTTGAATGAGTTGATGAGCTTTATTTTGTCCTTCTTGTCTAGAAATCCTCTCTTGGCTTAAACTGTATTTTTCTATGACAATTTCCTCAGAAGAGAGTATTTGTATTTCCCTCGTTTTTATCATAAGCTCTAGTTTATTTTTTTGTAGCTCTTTCCATTTCTGGTCGAATAACCAACTTTCTCCGCTTTGACGAGCTTTTTTTAATAACTGAAGAAGGTACTCTTGCTGGTGAATAAGTTTTTTTGCTCGAATTTGTTGCTTCTTTATCGAGTTGCCCAATTCTTCGAGTGTATTTTCCAGCTCTTTAGGATCTATTTTTTTAGAGCGGAAAAGTTCTGAAAAAAATCCCATCTTACTATTCCTTTCTGCTCACTGGATTTCAAAACTTGTTTTTGAAGAAGAGTTTTCCTCTTGAACTGTTTTGCTTTCTTTTTTCTTTAGAGTTTGTTTTTTTGAGTTGGAGATGATTTCTTCTTTGAGGTTTTCTAGCTCTGACTTATCCTCTAAAGAAAGAACGGATTCTTTCACTTCGACTAATTTGAAGGCACTGATCTTTTTTTGAAAATCATCCATCTCTTTTTCAAATAGATAGGCAACTTCATCTACCTCACTTTCTTCTACTCCTTGCATTTGCATTGCTTCTATATCTTGAACTCGTGATATCATGTTTAAATTATGATCTATATTTTTATCGTGGATAGAAGCCCGTTGTTCTAAATTTTGAATTTGTTTGCGAAGTCGTTTTACGTCTTGAAGAGAAAAACTTTCTTCTCTTGTAGAGAGATGACCTTCTTTTATTTTTTCAACTTCTCTTTGCTCTTGGTTTTCGAGTACAAGAATTTCTTCTTGGAGTTTTTGTAGCTGGATTTTGTTATGAGCTAACAATTGGTCTAATTTTTGTAACATGCTCATCGTTTTATTATTAAAATTTTCTTCTTTTGAGTTAGCTTTACGTTTACGAAAAAACATTGTCGTTCCTCCTAGCTGGCTATATCTTAAAATTTCTGTTCCTTGGAAAAACTCCCTAACCAAGTCTGGATTATCCACTAAAATTTCTTCTATTAGTTTTTCAAAAATACTGTCAGGGATAGATAGTTCTTTTACAATTTTTTCTATTGGGATATAGTCACTTTTTTGTGAAAGGTTTTTTGCTACTAGATTTTGCACTCTTTCTTTTTTTGTTTTGTAGCTATCAAGATTATAAAGAAGAAGTATCTCAGAAGAAAGTTTTGTTTCTGGAGAGAGAAACTGCCATCCTAGATGATTTTTATATATCAGAATAAGAGAACACAAGGGCAACGAAGGAGGATTTTCTAAAAGATGATTCTCCCATCCACTAGGAGAATAAATACCTAAGATAGAGTAAGATTTTTGAGGTAAATAAAGATTTTTCCAATAAAGCTCTATTTCTTTTTTTCCTAAAGGAGGAATTGCCTGAATTTTTTTGCTTTTTTGATAAAAAAGAGGAGGGCTCAAAAAGTGTGCGATAATAAAAAAAGATTTTGTAGAAAATTTTTTTTGGTATTTTGCTTCCAAAGTTACGTTGAAAGGGGATTTGAAATCTAGAGAAGAGATTTTCTTTTCTCTTTCGATTCTCCAGTGAAAATCTCTTTCTACAATAGAGGACTGTTGATAAAATACTTTTTCTTCTGGATGGAAGATTTTCTTTTTGTCTTGGAAATTCTTTCTCAGGGAAGTAATAAAATATTTTTCTTCTTGGATGTTCTGCGAAGAAAGATTCTTCATAAATGACCTTCTTAAGATGTTTAGTATATGCCAAAACTATCTATAATTTTTTACCACTTCCTTAAAATATCCTAACGGTTGTGAATAAAAAAAGGAAGAGAAAAGTTTTATTACGCTGTTTTCTCCTTGTTAACTAGGGAATAGAGGTCGCTTTAGAAAAGATTTAAAAAAGCAGTTGACAAATAAGAAAGTTGTGCTATACTCCTCCCTCACGACTGAAGCAAGGAATTAATAAAAACAAACTTGTACAACTCAAATAAAGCTTGTTTTCAGAAGTGAAGAAATTTTTGAGTAATTTTTTGAACAAAAAAATTATTCAAGGGTTTATATCAATATCTTTGAAAAAATATATTGATGATCTTTGACAAGGGTATAGAGATACAAATAAGACGAAATGTGAGCCATCGAGTTTCAGAGATTTCTTGAGAAAGAAATCGAGATGTAAAAGCAGGAATATCAAACTTGAAGGGTTTGATCCTGGCTCAGAATGAACGGTGGCGGCGTGCTTATTCCA
>JAJDCR010000067.1 GCA_029260735.1 Planctomycetota bacterium | reverse complement strand
CAGAAAGGCCCCTTAATACAAGGCAAGGTTGGAGGGCAAGGCTCCTGCCGCGCCGGGGTTGTGCCAAGATAAAAATATCAGGAAGCCTTGCACATCCCCTGTTCGGCAGGAGCCTCACCCTCCAGGGAACATGGTACTTAGAAGGGTTTTCGACCATCTTTTTCAAAAGCGGTTTCAGATAAGCCTCGCCCTCCAAAGAACATCGTGCTTAAAACAGTTTCTTGATAAGCCTTATTTTATATAGATTTACTCTTTAAGTTGACAGCTATGGGTTCACCCACAGACCAAAAAATAATCTTTGTGCTTAAATCTTAGCTAGATTCCTCCCTGCGCGGGAATGATTTAGGTTTCCTATACCAAGCCGCCCATAAAATTAAAAGACCTTGGATAGGAAGTCTTATGTATAAAGCCATAGTGGGCATATTAGGGTAATTCTCTGGATACATCGCCATATGAATATTCGCTGGGAATACGGCAACAAGGAGGGCTATTAAGCCCCAAGCAGCCCAATGTTGGTATTTTGGAATGAGAAGCATTACCCCTAAGGCAATCTCAGCCACGCCACTAATATAGACAAGAGCAAGATGCCAAGGGAGGTAAGGAGGCATAATGCTAAGAAAGAATTCTGTCGAAGTAAAATGTTTCGTGCCGGCAAAGATAAATAAGAGAGCAAATAGATATCTCAATCCTTCTTTTACCTTGTTTTTCATAAAAACTCCTTTTGCAAATGATTTTCTTAAAGTTCTATTATAGTTGTTTTAGCACGAAAAGAGAGAGATTTTTGCTTTTCTATACTTTTTTAGCACACAATATTTTGATATCTAGGATCTTACATTTCTTTGGTATAATTGTGTTTATGGATAAACAGATTAAAAAAGTAATACTAGAAGCCAGCGGTGCCCATGATCTATTTGAGATCGAGAAAATACAGGATCTCTGGAGCGGCTATGGTCAAATTGTGCGCTATGGTTTACGGCAATCTTCCCGATCAACGATTGTTCTAAAACATATACGTCTCCCTAAGCAAAGTCATCATCCCCGTGGATGGAACACAGATCTTTCTCATAGACGTAAAGTACGCTCCTATGAAGTCGAAGTTGCTTGGTACCGCCGCTGGAGCAAATATTGCCATGATCAATGTCGTATTCCCAAATGCTTGGCCTACAAACAACATGGTGGCGAAACATGGATTGTTTTAGAGGACTTAAACAATGCAGGGTTTGAAGAGCGTCGACGGTCTGTATCTCTCCAAGAAATGAAAGTTTGTCTATCTTGGCTAGCAAATTTCCATGCTACTTTTATGAACGAAAAACCAGAGGGATTATGGGATACTGGAACATATTGGCATTTGGAGACAAGACCCGAAGAGCTCGAAGCCCTCAAGGATACAGCTCTCAAAAATGCCGCCCAGAGAATTGATCAAAAACTCCAAGAAAGCCCTTACCAAACCTTTGTCCATGGAGATGCCAAACTAGCAAACTTTTGCTTTTCTCAAGATGGTCAAAAAGTTGCTGCGGTAGACTTTCAATATGTCGGAGGCGGCTGTGGCATGAAAGATCTTGCTTATTTTGTCGGTAGCTGTTTACAAGGAGAAGAGTGTGAGAAAGTCGAGAACGAAATTTTAGATCACTACTTTGCCATACTAAGAGAGGCGTTAAAAAACAAGGACAAGGAAGTAGACATAGATAAGTTGGAAGCAAATTGGCGTGTTTTGTACCCCGTTGCTTGGACAGATTTTCATCGTTTCATAAAAGGATGGAGCCCAGGTCATTGGAAAATTAATAGCTACAGCGAGCGTATGGCTCGTAAAGTTTTGGAGAGTTTATAACCTTGAATAAAAACGATCTTCAGACCCTAGCCGATATTGCTATTTTAGGAGCAAAAGAGGCGGGTAAATTAATTTCAGAATACACAAACCGTAGTGTTACGGTGCAAACAAAGCCTGGTCAAAGCCAAGCTTCTCAGGTTGTCACCGAAGTAGACATTAAATGTCAAAACATTATTCTACAACATATCTCCCCCACTTGCCCAAAGTACGACATCGCCCTTCTGGCAGAAGAAAGTGTCGATGATAAAAGTCGCCTCGAAAAAGACTACTTTTGGTGCATCGATCCATTAGACGGAACCTTGATGTTCATTGAAGAACGACCAGGATATTCTGTGTCTATTGCCTTAGTATCTCGCTCAGGCGTTCCCTACATAGGAGTAGTTTACAACCCTGTTGAGAATATCTTATATCATGCCATCAAAGGATCAGGAGTATTTAGAAACGGCAAAACATGGAATCCTCAGCTAAGCTCAACAGAAACAGAGAGTAGCCATTTTGAAACAATCACTCACGGGGGAGCCGTCATGAATGCTTGCTGGGTACTAGAAAACTCACCAGCCTGCTTCTACAAGCTCCCCAAAAAACAAGAAGGAGGGGGAAGTCTTTGGGATTATGCGGCTACGGCATGCATATTTCATGAACTAGGGGCTGTCGCAACAGACATCTATGGCGCTCTACTTGACTTAAACCGCTCAGAGTCAACTTTTATGAACCATAAAGGGGTTTTGTATGCTAGTAATAATCTAATCGCAAAAAAATTATCCCAAAATGTCTTATCCAGCTCATAACAAAAGTTGGGCCTATTCCAAAGCAATATTCTCTAATAAGTCCACTTCCTCATCTGTTAGCTCAAAATCATAAATAGCGAAATCTTCTTTCATATGCATTTTGTTGCTAGTGCCTGTCATTGGCAACATTCCTAACTGTAAGGCAAAGCGAAATACTATTTGCGAAGAAGTACGAACGTACTTCTTCATGAGCTGCTCTAGTAGTGGATGACTAAGGCTTTCTCTATTTGCAGTCAAAAGTGAAAATCCTTGGTACTTAATACCATTAGCTTCACATAATTCCCTGATAGTCTTATCCCATTTCAGTTGGGCAAAGCAACGGTTTTGCACAAAATGTGGCTTAACCTCTGCTTCCTCAACTAAACTTGCGAGCTGTTGATAATTAACATTAGAAACGCCCAATAATTTGATTTGGCCCGATTGATATATCTCTGTCATGGTCTTCCAGACCTGCCAATCAGTATCGACTAAAGCATCTCTGGTCGCAGGCCCATGTAGTATGTAAGAATCTATATAGGAAGTTTTTAGATGTTCTAAAGAACTGGCAAAAGATTGTTTCACTTGCGCAGGATGATCAGCATTTACATCATAGGGAAGGCGATGGTCTTGCCCATCAACGTAAGTATATTTTGTTTGGAGAAACAATTCTTCTCTTGTCACTTTTTTTCCCTGGTATAGTGATTCTAGCGCTTGCCCCACCGCAGCCTCATAGTAGTGACGGCGTTGATTCGCTGTATCAATGAACCGAAATCCAGTTTTGATGGCCATTTCTACTAATCGCTTTGTATTTTCTTCTTTCCATGCTGTTCCGTAAATAAAACTCGGAACTTGGATTCCTTGGATAGTAATCTCTTTCATTTTGTATTTCCCTTTTGTTCCCACCAGTGGGCTAATGAATTGTGATAGTATTCCAGAACTTGTCTCTCTTTATCAACAATGCTATAGACATTATCTTGTTCTTGAATGAGTTTACGTTTTAGAAGAAGCTCTAAAGCTCGCGTTATGGTTTTGTCTTTTGGTCTTTGCGAGTTAGTAATAGGGGCTCCTTTTTCCTGCAACTCATCAATGAGTTGATGCACACCTATTTTAATCCGAAATAGCGGAAGCTCCTCTTCATGGTTTTGAATAAAAACCGTTGCGACAAGGGGAACCGGCAAAATAGGAACAACAGAGGCGATATCTTTTATCAATTTTTGAGCCAATAAATCGACTTGCCCAAAACGTTCCTCTCTTGCTAGCTGACTAAACTTAATTTTCTCCCTCAGACAATAGTCCTTCATGGACATAGGATAGCCAAAATTAACTCCGGCATAACCAAAGCGAGTGGCCCTCTCCTCTCGGTTAACAAACCAAGCTTTCAGAAAGAAATTCAAGGTGGTTTTTGTCACAAACCATTTGCTTTTTTGTTCTGCGGCAGGGTCTAAGCTGCGCAATAAAGTTCGGTCTTCAATAGTTCTATCATAGTTAATCCCCACAGGAATAAATATAATATCGCGATGCTGTTGATGGTCATAGTTTCTCAGCATATAATCGAGAAATCCCAATTTTGCAGAACAGAGTTTTCCATCGCGACTCAGCATCCCTTCAGGGAAAACCGCTTGGCAAACTCCTGCTTCGGTCGCCATTTGGACATACTGCTGTAAAATACTACGGTAAAGGGGATTATTTTGGGAATTTCTCCGAACAAAAAATGCCCCCATTGCTTGAATTAATCTACTTAGCGGCCATATCCGAGCCCATTCTCCTACCGCATAAGAGAGAGTCATATGTTGCGAAGCTAAATAAGAAACCAAAACATAGTCCATATTACTTCGATGGTTAATGACAAACACAACCGTAGCCTCAGGATCTACGTGGCTTAAATGCTCGGCATTAACAAAAGCACCACGCACCATATAAAGGTGCTGAGAGAACTTCTTGGCCAACCAATAGCTTATCCGATAATAAATATAGAGATTAAAAGAAGGAACGATTTCTTGGGCATACTTTGTTGCTTCTTTTTGGGCAATTTCTCGAGGATTTTGAGTTTTCTCACTCGCTAGAGTGATCGACTCAGAAGCTTGAGGGGTATGAAGCAAGCGGTCAACAAGGATTCGTTTTTTAGTGAGCTGAAAACGACGAATGCCAATGTGCAATCGAGTATTAATATTACTAATATCTCGGCGAACACGCTTGCGAAAAATCCAGTGGGAAAGGGGAATAATGATACACGAAACCGTCGCCCAGAGAGCACCTAACAACATTAAAATAAAAAGATAAAGAGGAATCGTAATTTCTGCGTTCATAAAATCACCTAGTAAGTAGCAATATCTAAAAGACCTATATTACGCTGGCTCTACAATTTTTTCAAACAATAAATGCCAAGGCCTAAGTTTTTGCCTAGCTATGTTTAGCTCTGTTTACAGTGGCTTTGAGTAAATAACATTTGCTATCTAAATACTACGCCTATATAATCAGGCGTCGAGAGGATTCAACACACGATCCCTCGGAAAAAATTAGTCATACTACAGAGCAAAAACTAAGGCGCAGTATTTATAAGAGAGTGCTGGAGAAAATCTAAATAACAAAAACGCAGGAAAAGAGTAGATCTTTAGAGACGGACTTTTCCAGGAGTTTTTTCCGAGAGTTCTCAGTCAAAAAAGGAGACCAGATGCCAAAAACTTATCAAACAGATTACAAAGCGGGCCAAAATAATATTCAACGGTGGGGAATGGATGCACACCATCCTGTTTTTTTGATTTCCGCAACAATAGTCCTTTTCTTTGTAATCGGAACACTAATATTCCCTAGTAATGCCAAAACTGCCTTCGATAGTGCAAAAAACTGGTCCATAGAAAATTTCGATTGGTTTTTTATGGTTTCTGGAAACATTTTTGTTCTGTTTTGTTTGTTCCTCATTTTTTCGCCTTTTGGAAAAATTAGGCTAGGAGGAAAAGACGCTAAACCCGAATTTAGCAAGATTTCTTGGTTTTCTATGTTATTTGCAGCAGGTATGGGAATCGGGCTAATGTTCTGGAGTGTAGCGGAACCAGTTGCCTATTACACGGATTGGTATGGAACTCCTTTGAACTTTGAAAAAGGAACTGAAGGAGCTGCTAAAATGGCTCTAGGGGCGACTATGTTTCATTGGGGACTTCATCCTTGGGCCGTTTATGCCGTAGTGGGTTTAGCATTAGCCTTTTTTAGTTTTAACAAGAACCTTCCGTTGACAATTCGATCTGTTTTTTATCCCTTAATCAAGGACAAGTGTTGGGGTTGGTTTGGTCACATAATTGATGTTATTGCAGTACTGGCAACAATCTTTGGGTTAGCAACATCTTTAGGCTTTGGGGCTCAACAAGCAGCAAGTGGATTAAGTTATTTGTTTGGGATTTCTAATACAATTAATGTTCAGATAATTATCATTGTTGGAGTTACCTCTGTTGCCATTGCTTCTGTAGTCCGAGGGCTAGATGGTGGTGTAAAAATTCTGAGCAACATTAACATGTTTATTGCTGCCTTATTACTTCTCTTTGTAATTATCATAGGACATGGGCTTTCTTTCTTTTCAACTATGTTCACAACAACTACGGCTTATATTGAAAATTTAGTTCCCTTGAGTAACTGGATTGGTCGAGAAGATGAAAAATTCTATCACGGTTGGACAGTATTTTATTGGGCCTGGTGGATTTCTTGGTCTCCTTTTGTCGGAATGTTCATTGCCAGGATTTCCAAAGGTCGCACTATTCGAGAGTTTGTTGTCTCTGTTCTATTGGTTCCTACTTTATTAACGATTGTCTGGATGAGTGCTTTTGGGGGAGCGGGCTTAGATCAAGTTCAATCTGGTACAGGAAAGTTATCCAGTGGGATATCCGAAGTATCTTTAGCTCTTTTTCAAATGTTAGAAAACTTGCCATTTGCCCATATTAGCTCTTTCATTGGCATCATTTTAGTTTTGGTATTCTTCGTAACTTCATCTGACTCAGGATCTTTAGTAATTGATTCTATCACCTCGGGAGGAAAACTAGATGCTCCCGTACCACAAAGAATATTTTGGGCAACAATGGAAGGACTCATCGCCGGTGCTTTGCTTTTTGGAGGAGGAACTGATGCTTTAGGTGCGCTTCAAGCAGTGGCAATCACAGTAGGGCTACCATTTACACTAGTGCTACTGGCAATGTGTGTTGCTTTGTTTATGGGCTTGAAGCACGAGCTAAAACATGTCTTGCCGCAAAAGGAGTAAAAGTGCCTCTGTTTAAGTAATTGAAGGTACAAATATTATTTTTGTACCTTCAATCACTTAACCTCCCAGGCTCAAAAGGCAAAAATGGTCCAAGAGGTGATAAAATACTAATAATCGACTAAAGCAGTGCTTTGCCGGCACGATAAAAATTTATTTAGAAAGATTCATTCCCACTTTCCAAGGACACTAATCCCTCTTCTAACTGTTTTGCAGTTGGATAACGCTTTCGATACTCTTGCAAATACTCAAATGCCTTCTCCAAAGCATCGGGCTCTTCCAAAATTTCTCGTTGTATATCTCGAAAATCTGCCACACGGTCCCTATTTAACATTATAGTAAAAATCAGGGCTTTTAAGACTTCTGGATCTTGTTCCCTTTGGATTCTATCCCATGCTAACTCCGTTAAGATAAACTGCTGGTCATAGGCTAAGCAGATAAAGAATTTCAGTAATCCTTCTCGTGAGAGCTCCGTAAATTGGGGAATATTTTCACTTGCTCCGATTTCAGCCTTACGCATAGCGAGAGCCGTTGCCTTAAACTTTATCTTCTGCTCTTGATCTTCTGGCTTTGCAATTCTATTCTCAACTTTATCAGAAAACTCCTTAAGCTCCGATAATTTTTGGTACACTCGTTGTGTATTTTGTTCGAGAACTTCCCGCAAGATTTCTCTTTTACCAGAGGAAAAAATCTCTAACACTTCGAGAATCTTGTCTATTGAAAAATACACCTCTTTATCCAAAATCAGTAGGTAAGGTTGAAAACAAAAAAATGCAAATTGCTCCTCTACTGATGTAAGAGCATTTTCGGGAAGGCGAAGAAAAGAGAGTTCATTTATTTGCTCCATAGGAACCGATAGTCCAAGGCTACCAATCTCTTCAGCTATAACTTGGGGAGAAAGCATAGGACCATTTTTGTTTGTGCAGCATATTTCAACCAGAGACTCAAGGTCTCCCGTTGCATTTAAAAAGTTGCGCATTAAGCTCATAGACCCGATTGTTGAAGGGCTATATTCGGTGAATTCAGATGCAAACCAATCTTTGATAATACCAGGATCTACCATTTCCCATAACAAACGATAACCTTCTTGCCTACTTCCCAAGAATAACGAAGAAAACTGGTCTAAAAGCTTTTTCCCAGACATGGATTTTACTAAACGGTTCAAGAGACGAGGACCGTCTAAGGAAATGGGGATTTGAATTTCTTGCGATAAGATCCCATTAGCCCAGCTAATAGCCTCTTGTGCTTGTTCAAGAGTTATGTCTCCAGAAGCACGCGCATATAGAGGTATACGACTTTCAAATAGAGAGGCTACTGCCAATATAGCATTGTGGTAATTGTAACCTTGAGTTTTTGAGTCCAGTGGTCTACTAAGACAGGGAGAATCCCAGTCTTGTGAAATAATATCCAGGTTTTTAATATTATACTTTTCTTTGCAAGATGATAGATAGTGTTGAATATCTTTGTGGAGAATAAAGGTTTCTCCTGAAACTTTGGTCTCCATATCGCCGGTCACTTGCCAATATACTTCTCCTTGTTCATCAAATTCTAATTTAGATGAATAGAATAGACGATCAGAGAATTCCAATTTTTCACGCCTCAAACTCATCAAGGGTGAAGGATAAGAATACAGTAACTCCAGAGATTCTTGATAGGTGTCTTCCCAAAGTTTTGGATCTATGAAGTTTGGAATAATATCCAGATTAATATAAATACCCATATGAAGCTCCTAAATAAAAAATTGTATAAATAAAAAAAAATGGGCGAAGTTTGGTTTCTCGCCTATATGACAACCAAAAAAACATATAACCGTACAAAAACAGTACTTAAATATAAGTAACAAAATATATTCACAAAGGTTCGGAGGGCGTTGCGCGTTTTTTTTAAAGAATGGTTGGGAAGCGAGTAAAACAAAAGAATGCATTTTTAAGAGAAGAAACAATGTTGCAATTACTTATAACTAATAAGATATAGCCCATTTTTGACAGAGTATCCCTAAGGAG
>JAJDCR010000066.1 GCA_029260735.1 Planctomycetota bacterium | reverse complement strand
GGCAGGAGCCTCACCCTCCAGGGAACATAAGCCCTCGAACGGTTTTCGATAATCTAAAAAAAACGGTTTCATAGGTAACTTTAGTGGTCCTCTTCTCGACGATGTCAGTGTTGTGGATGCTGTTGCTGAACCTTCGTCTTTGGCTTTACTGCTGGGAGCTTTTGGGCTGTTTGTTTTTAGAAAAAAAATTTGCTAAAAGCGAGCTGTTTTGTTTCTAATAGAGTGCTAATATAAAAAAATGAAAATATATTTCTCTCTCCCAAAAACCTATATTTTCTTTACATCTAACAATTTTATCTTAAAATAATGTTCCCTTGGAACAATTCTTGCTTAAAACAAAATTATAACAAAAGATTGTTCTAATTATTTTCACTTTTTTACTTTGGGAGTATTTCATGAAAAAATTATTTTGTATTGTGGGAATTCTTGCGCTTGTTGCTGTGGGAGCTGTGTTTGTTTTGAATGCTAAGTTCAACAAAGATATTAAAGAAGCGGTTGAAACAAATGGATCAGAGAGCCTACAAACAGCAGTTACTTTAGAAAAGGTTAATATATCTTTTTTTACTAAAAGCGGACAAATGAGTGGGTTAAAAGTCAATAACCCAGAAGGTTATGAAAAAGAATATGCTTTTTATATGGGAACTTTAGATGTAGCAATTGGAGCGGTTGAAGAAGAGATCGTGCACATTCTTAGGGTGAGCATCGACTCTCCTGAAATTGTCTTTGAAGGGAATCCTCTAGAAAATAACTTGGCTCAGCTTCAGAAAAATGCCAAAGCATCACAACCAGAAAAAACAGAAGAGGATACGGAAGTATCAAAGCCAGAAGAGGATGCTAAAGCTCCCAAGATAAAAATAGATCTTTTTGAGATAAAAAATGCCAAGGTTAGTGCTCAAGTTATGGGAAAAGATCTGAGCATTAATTTACCCACTTTAACGATAAAGAACATCGGGGGAGAAAGTGGAGTATCTAACGCTAAGATTGCTCAGGAAGTATTTGCTAAGGTAACAGAAAAAATTCTGACAGAGCTAAAAAAAGAGATGTCTAATATGCCTAAACCTGGCGATATAATAGAAAAAGTTAAGAAAATCAAACTTCCTCCTAAACCTGATTTTCCGAAACCGCCTTTTGGAGGCAACTAACGAACTTGAGGAAGACATCTGTAGTCCAAGTTAATTGCGATTCTCTTGGCTTCCTCTGTCGTTAAATACTTGGGATGGGGATCAATTCCTATGCGACCAAAGTCGAGACGATCCGCATCCCAACACACCGCAGTGGTATCATTCAGGATAGCATTCCCCTCTGTATGCCACCGGCAAGCATAGACTAATGTCTCCACTTCTTCATCACTTAGATCCTCTAAGTACTCATCTCTGATTTTTATGACATACTCCGCCGCTCTTTTGCCGTGCTTGCGATCATAGCCATCATTTAACCTCATGCAATCATGAAAATAGGCAAAGAGTCGAACAACTCTTACGTTGGCCTCAACAAAGCGAGCTAAGTAAAGTCCATTCCTCTCCACTCTTTTCCAATGCTCTATACCATGAATGGATTTCATATTAGCCGTTGTATCAGCTAATATCTTATTTTTGACACGCTTTAACATTTTTTCCTTTGTGCTTTTCCTCAAAAAAATCTTCTATCTCTTCCGCTTGGGTAAATAACTTCCAAGGAATAGGGGCTATTTTCTCAAACAATTTCTCGTAGTGCTCTTTATTTCGGTTTCCTAGGTCTCGAATTCCGATAGCCAGTACCTGCTCAGGGTATTTTTGGGCTATGTCCCTATAAATTTCGGCATCTTGTTCTCCAGAATCTCCTACTAGAATAAATTTTCTTTGCGGAAAATCTTGGAAGATTTGTTCGATGGAAGATTTTTTATGGGTGACTTGGTCTCCGAAGATAAACTGGAGAGAGCTACTGTCTTTGATGCGAAAATATTTTAAGTGTAGGCTACCTTCTGGGAACAGTTCTTTAATAAATTGACTTAGAGGAAGGTATAATTGCCAAGGGCTTCCCGAAACATAATGAAAACAAGCCCCTTGTTTTTTCCAGCTTTGATAAACCTCGGGCATGCCTTTGACTGCTTGAAAATCCTTCATAAAGGTATTTCGAAAGAGATTCTTTTTATCTAAGACATTACTTTGTTTAATGGTGTCGTCAATATCAGAAATGACAGATATTCCTATGGGAGAAATCCACTCCACTTTTCCTGAAAAAGTTCTCTTGTCCTTTACGGAAAGAAGAGATTCGTAGCGAAGATATTTACCTGTGAATAATTGGCGAGCTTTTTCTTGAGGAAAAGAAAAGCTTGTCGTGAAATGTCCATTAGAGAGAGACTCGTCCAGAAGATAAGACTCTTGCCCAAACTTGACCGAAATAGCCTTACCTCTTTCGTTATCGACAAGAAACAAACGTATACGTTCTTGAAAAAACTGGTTTGCAAAATCTTCCTTACTAATTCCTAAAACCCGGCGTAGCCCTCCCATAAATATATTACGAGAGATAGAGTTTTGTTCTGGCTCATAAACGTGTCCATGGAGGGTGAAAATGAGATCATTCTCGTTTTGATAAGCATAGGCAGGATAAAATGTGATTTCTTCGTCTTCTTTGATCATGTTTTGTCCAAAGCAACTGGAAAGTAAAATAATAGTGGTCAAGTGTATGGCAAAAATAATTTTCTGGTTCATTCATTTTCCTTTAAACAGAAGTTGATTTTGCTATCTGATTATTCTTCATTTTAGAGAAATGGTTGTAAAAAAAATCACTTCTTCTCTCCCCCAAATCTCTTCTTTCCATCGAAAAATATTTTTGAGGAGATGCAATGATTGGCTTTGCTCAATGAGAGGAAAAAGTTTTTTTGATTTTATTTTTATTCCTGGCCGATAAAGAAGATAGTCACTTATTTTTGACTCCAGATCCATAATGGTTTTAGCCAGGTTTTGTAGTTGAGTAGAAGAAAACTCTTTTTTCTCTTCTTGGCCTAAAGGAAAAATAATTTTCTCAGCAAATTCTTCTTCCCATAAAAGAAGATCTTTCTTGAGCCTCTCTCTATTTTGGCTAAGAAGGAATTTTAGAATGTGTCTTTCCAGAGCGAGGGTCATGCCCGTAAATCGTTTTTTTTGGTTTAGAAGATAAGTATGTTTAAGATACTTTGTTGGATAAGATATTTGACAAGAAAATCTTTCTAAACTGGGAGATTCCAAGTAAATCCAATATTGTTTAGATATTTGAGGCACTGCTATGGTGTAAGAAAAATTATTGTGCGTATCGACTTCCTTTTGGAAAAAAATTTCTCCACTAGCGCTCTCTAAACTTAATCTCATTTGAGCTTGAGGAAGTAGTCCTGTCAGTTCTATTTTTTCTGGCTCTATAAAGCGAGCTTGCAGGAAGAACTTCTCGCCTTCAGGCTTAAGGTTTGTTTGGGGAATAGAAGATGTGATAGGTCGAAAAGCCTTTTCAGGAAAAGCAAATTTAGCTTGGAAATAAGCAGGAAAACTGGGGCTAATGGACCAAAGACTCATTCCCAAAAACAAAACCAAAACAATTGTTGCTACATAAGATAAAACTTTTTCAACAGGGCTGAGAGGAGCTTGGGAGGTTTCTCGGAGAATTTCCATTTTCCGTTCTGCAGTTTGCTCTAATTCTTCGTATATGTCTTGCCAATCTGATGAAGTCTTGATCAGTTTTTCTAAAGGAGGTTCCGGAAGAACATTCACTACGTTTTTCTTTTTCTCGTGCTCCTTTGAAACAAGAGAAACCATCGCAATGCGACTTTCTGATATTTCATCATCATAAGAAGTTAAGGTGGAGTAAAAATTTAAAAGCTCAGGTGTGGCTCGCAAGTAAAAATCTCTATCATCAGGTGGAAGCTCTAGATCAACTTCCTCTGAAGGAGAAATATTTTTTTTCCTCTCAGGCTCTAATTTCATCTTCGGGATCTGCCCTGTTTTTTGGAGAATTTCTTCCATCGATAGGCGGGCTGTGACAATCTTTTGTTTAGAGAAATAAAACTGGAGCTCAACTTCTGGACAAATTTGACAAGCGAGAGAGCTAGAGTCATAGTTAAATAATCGATACACTCGTTGGCAGCTAGAACAATACCAACTGCTGGCATTGATTTTCTTGTGAAATTCATTCCACTCAGAAGGGGAGAGTAAGTTCATATCTTCCCGAAGTATATCAATAAATTTTTTGCTTTTTCCCTCGGCGATATATCTTTTACGAATTTCTTCTGCCTGGTAGACTTCTTCTCCCTCAAAGATATCTCCTTGCTCACTGAAATAGAGAATCCCTTTCATGACAGAGTCCGGTAGAAAAGGCCATTCTAGTGGCGATTTATTTTTAAAAACAGCTTGGTAGCGCAAGAGAAGAGAAAGCTGATCTCCATTGATAAAACCTTTTTCTCGAAGGATTTGTCCTAGCTTTTTTTCTGGCGAGTGGCACTGAATATTGAGACATTCTAAAAGGTGACGATAATGAAAAAAACCAATCTCAATACCTAAACGCCCAAGAAGAAGATGAGAAAATCTCTCAATCTCTAGAAACAAATGGGCATTTTCCATCTATATTTCTCCGATAATAATTATGTTGTTCTAACAGACAGATATTTCACCTTCTGACAAACTATTTCCAAGTTCTTGCTCCCTGTGTTTGCCACCATTCTTTCCATTGGGAGTAATCAGCTGAAATATTGACGGCACTTACTTTTTGTAAAACTTCTGTTATTTGCTTTTGCATAATCTGAGAGGAGTTTTTTTGGAGGGCTTGTAAGAGAGCTAAGAACACTTCTCTTCGGTAGGGAGAGAATTGCCATTTTTCTAGAGTTCTGGCTCTTAGAACTAAAAGAGTAGAACGTTTGATTTGCGCATCTGGATGTCGAAGTTGTTGAAGTAAGAAAATCAAAACATCTTTCTCTTCTTCTTCCATAAAAGAAAGAGTTCCGAGGAGGGCCGAAACGATTAAGTTTTTTTCTTCCGCTATCATTTTTTCTAAGTACTTCGTTTCGTTATGCTCTCTTTCCAGAACTCTCTCCAAACGAAAGCGCTCTGGCATATCCGTACTTTGGTTATATTCATTTTTCAAGCGATCAAATCGTTTCCTCGCTTCTTCCAGAGAATTTTCTTGGCTATCGAAAAGCAGAAGTTCTTTTTTTAGGAGATTTTTAAAGCGCTTAAAGGGAATTTTTTTGCGGTAACGGCGATTACTTAAAACTACAAAAGCCTTCGACCGAACGAGAGGAGAGGGATCTTTAGAAGCTTTCTCTAAGTAAGGTAATGTGGCAGCGAGACTACCTTGTAAAGACAAGGCGAGAATTGCCCAAGACCTTACTTCGGGATATTCATCTTCTAAGAGGGGTTTAATTTTAAAATAGGCTTGGGGGTGCCGTAAATGAAAAAAAAAGCGGAGGCTTCGCTGGCGAACTTTGTAATTGGAATGGTGGAAAAGGGCAAAAAGGCGCTCATAAAAAGAAGAGTTATTATCAGGGTGTAAAGAAGCAACTTTACTCCATAATAAAAACCCCTGATCTTGTTCTTTTTCTAGAAGCTCAACAATGACATCTAAAGTTTCGGGAACTTTTTTTGAGATAAGGGCGTCAAGCACTTGTTGGCGCAAGCGGAAAGTCTCGTTTTGTTTTAGTAAGAGAGGAGCAATCTGAGCTAAGTTTTGTTTTTTCCCTAGAATCTTTAATAAGGAAAGAGCTGTTAGTCGAGTATTTTCTTCATTTTTTGGCTCTAAGATTTCTTTAGAAAGCCAGAGAAGGCTTTTTTCTCCCTGCTGATCAAAAAAAGCAAACTCGCTGCTTTCTTCTATTTTTATACCAGAGTTTATTTTTTCTTCCAGAGCATGAAGATTATTCTCAAAGACTTCTGTTTGAGCAAAAGAAGAATGGGATAGAGCTACTATGAGAGATAAAAGACAAAAGAGGCGAACAGTTGATATCATTCTATTCCCACTGATACTCTAAAAATACAGGAGGATGACAAACAATTAATTGGATTCCCTCAAAGAAAGGAGTGGTACCTCCTTTGGAAGATAGCTCAATAGTATAAGAAATATCCAAAGGACTCGTGAAGAAGATTTTTTTATCTCCTCTCTCTCCATTTGACTTAAGCTCTTCTTCCGCTAAGAGGACTTTAATCGTTTGGTCTTTCACCGGAGTGTAGCCGATCCAAAGTGCTGTTCCCACTTTTTTCCATGGTTTACCTTCCATAGAAAGAGAAAACTTGCCCTGAAAGATGTGACCTTCTCCCTGATGTAAAATTTGATCGTTGAAAGGATATTCTGTCTCTAAAGCATGGTAAGGAGAGGGGCCATGCCATACATTTATAGTTGCTCCCATTGCTTCTGGTAGGTCTTTCCCTTTTCCTACTAAGGTAAAGCTTTCTTGGCTGAACTGTTGTTTTCCTTCATCAAATAAAAAATCTAGCTCTTCTAAAGTAAAGTTTGTCTCCAAGGTATCCCCTTTTGGCAGTTGCAGAGAAACTCGGTATGTTCTACCTTCTTTAATTTGAGGAGACTTGAGAACTTTTTCCCAACGAGTACGGTCAAAACCGTGGAGAGGAGGGGCCTGAGCAGCAACTCCCTCAATATATTCTTCTAGCTTGTCTGTTCGCTGAACGTTGGCTGCAGGGATTCTCTTGGGAAGCTGAGTGAAAACTCCTGGCCAGAAATCGACATAGTCCGCAATGTAGTCGGTTAGATTAAAAGCAATCGTTTCATTGCCAGATCCAGCCCAATCACCCGATTTTTCTTTTTCTCCGCCTTCTCCCTCTCCTCCTTTTTCTTCATAAGAGAACAGGTTCCCATCTACTTGGCTAGGAAGAGGAAGATTTAAACTGACAACATCAGCAAAAGATAATCCTGCCGTAACTTGCTTCATATAAAATGCGACAAACTCATCTTCATAGTAACCACCTTGGGTATAGACATCTCCAAATAGAGGAAAAAGAGGGGGATTATCAATATTGCTGAAACCATTGAACAGTAAAACTGTATGAGCAACACTGCGATACACTTCCCTTAGTATTTCTTCTAAATTTTTGCGCCAATTGGGATCAACTTTAGCCTCGTACAGTATGTCCCAGTCACTCAATCGGTTGGCCGGAGGGTCCTCTACTTCATTTACTAAAATTGTACTACAAACAAAATTGCCATTTTCATATCGGAAGTAAAGCCAGATATTTCCCTGGGCACTTTCTATTTTTCTTTTATAGCGCACAGCACCCTCAGGTAACGTGATTGTCTCATTAAAATCATTAGGATTATCACCATCGGGAGCAGTAAAATAAAAGCTAGTTAAAGGAGTTTCTCCTTCTAAAGAAACACTTCCGACATAACCAAAAGGAGTTAGCTCTCCTTGCTGTGCAAGTTGCTCTTGTTTCCAGGAGGTCTTTGTTCCGATAATTAAGTTTCCCCATTTGTCGTTAGGAGCTTTTCCTTCTAGAAGAAGAGGGGTACTGGGAGCGGCTTGGGTGAAATTTAGGCGAGCTTTTTCAAATTCTGCCTGGCTGGTATGTTGGTATATCTCCGCCATTTTAACGACTGTAGATAATTTGCGCTGTGATGTTAGCTGGCTAGAAGACAGTTTTTCACCAATAGATTCAATTTCAAAAACTCCGGCTGATCCTAAGATAAACTTAGCATTCATTTTGCGAATATCAGAAGACTCATAACCTCCGTAAGGAGATATATAACTTGTATAGTACCAAGGAGTCCGATTTTGTTTGCTATGGACATAGGGGACGGTTGCCAGGAAAATTAACTCCGCTTGAGCGGGAGAGAAATTGGCTATTCCCCCTTGTTCAGGACTAAATAAATTCGAAATCGTCTTTAAAAAACGACGGTATTGATCCCAGTCAGAAAAAGGTTTCTTTTCTCTCTCCTCGACAATACGCTGGGCAACCTCAAGGGCTAAATCAGCATTAATAGAAGTTTGATCTATCGCCTCCAGCCCAAAAAAGTTCGCCGCAATGATTTCTTTAGGTGCTAAATTTAAGTTAATCGGAACATCTATACTTTTTCGTAAACGATTCTCCGATTCTTCATCGTAAAGACAAGATGCACTGTTGGCCCATCCCGACTTGGTCAGATAAGGCTTGATTTTAATAGCTTGTTCTCGGGACACACCTGCGAGGGTGAACATTTGTGCAATGCTTTTGTAGCCCCCTTGAAAAATTTGTTGGTTTTCATTCCAAAATACAGGGGGACGGTTTTGGATAATTTTTTGAGCGATAATCTCGTTTAGTGGTAAGTTATTTTCTATTCCGACAAAAGTAAAAAGAGCCGATAAAATACGCATTAGCCCTTCTTTGTGAGGAGAATTGATATTGACTAAAGAATTAGCATCGACAACTTTCACTCTATACCTGTAGATCTCACTTCCCACATTCTCTGAACCAGAAAAAGAAGGATGCAAAGAATTTTCCAGAGCCACCTGGAGATCATCGCGGTAAATCCAGCTTGTTTTTTGCCAATCGCTGATCCCTTGTTCGTTAAACTCTGCTTGGATTTTTAAAAGAGCTACATCGATTCCTGTCTCAGCCATCATGCGCGACTGAAGTCCTGATACATGGTTACTAGAGGTTTGCTTCTCTAATAAAGAAATTTTAACAAAACTTACTCCCATAACCGAAAGAATGGCCAAAATAGTTATGGAAACTATGAGGATAACGCCTCTTTGCTTTTGGAAAAACTTCATAAACAGACCTTTGATCTTTGAGAGTTTAGTTTTATGAAACTGGTAAGTGTGGGTTAGCAAAAATTTTTGGTAGCTCACCTAATTAGGACATAGGAAATAATTTATTTCCCAACCTAATTGATTCTACCACAAAAACGCATAGATTTCAATATTCGAGTGATTCCGCTTAGAACTATTTTCTTCGGAAAGGGTTTTCCTTTTATAAATTTTTTTTAGGAAGTCTCTAATAATCTTGAAATAGAAGCACTTTATTGGTACTTTGGATAGAATATTATAATTTTGTAAATGTTTTTGAGAAAGGTGGATATGTCGAAGTACGGCTCTATTGACTTAGAGATTAAACGAGAAAATCGTTCGGTTAAAGCAGTCTTCTCTTTTGTTTACCCAGAAGCATACCCTGAGCTTGTCTCTGTTGTTGACTCCTTTCTCTGTCCCAGGGAAAAAAAATATTGGGAAAAGGTTTCGCATGAGAAAAGAAAGACTAGTTATCTCACAGGTCGTTATGCTTCCAAGTTAGCAGCTTCTATGTATCTGGCAGAAAAGAATTTATCGAAAATAGAAATTCGAAAAGCCATTTTTGAACAACCCATTATTTGTTATGAAACTTTTGAGACTCCCGAGGTTACTTTAAGCCACTGTTCTCAATTGGTGGCAGCAATTGCCTATGAAGCCGGTCATTATATGGGAGTAGATGTCGAGCGACTAGACCTCTCGAAAACCGATGTCTACAAGAGCCAATTAACCGAGGCAGAAATAAGCGCTCCAGAGAATCTTCCCTTAGCAAATGAATTGGTCTATAATGCTCTTTGGACAATGAAAGAAGCTCTATCTAAAACCATTAAAGTTGGCTTTATGACACCCTTCAAAATTTTAGAAACAAAAAACTTACAAGTACAAAGTGATGGAAGCCTGACTGCTGATTTTACAAATTTTGCCCAATACAAATGTATTTCTTGGGTTTTGAAAGAGTGCATTTTATCCATTGCTTTACCAAGAAAGAGTAATATCGGGCATAGTTTTGAAAACTTTGCCTAGGGAAAAATCCTAGGTTAAACAGATTCTAAATTTTCCTTATTAAATATAGGTGCAAAGTGTCTTTTTATATTGGTAACCCCCTCGCTTTTATTTTGCTAATATTTTTGCCTTTTATCATTTGGCTCTCTCGCGGTAGCCTAGCGGGATTATCTTCATTCCGCCATAGAATGGCTTTGGGACTACGCTTAATTGTTACTCTAATTTTAATATTAGCTTTGGCAGAAATACAGTACATTGTGAAAAGTAAATCTCTCACAGTATTGTTTGTTTTAGATGTTTCTCGCAGTATACCTCCAGGGGCCCAGGATAAAGGGATCGAGTTTCTCAAAAGCTCTTTGGAGCAAATGAAACCAGAAATAGACCAAGCGAGTTTGCTTGTTTTTGGTAAAGATGCTAGCTTTGAGTTTTTGAATGAAAAAGAAAAATTCCCTTTTTATCAAATTCAGTCAGAGGTTGATGACAACCAAACCAATATGGAAAATGCCCTTAAGCTAGCAATTGCTGGTCTTCCCGAAACAGGTCAAAGAAGAATCGTGTTTATCGGCGACGGAAACGAGACAGAGGGAAAAGCTCTTTTTGTCGCAAAAGAAGCCAAAGCGAACGACATTAGCATTGATATTGTACCGATTACAGCTTCTCATGAACAAGAAGTTCTTATCGAAAAAATGATTTCTCCCGCGGAGTTAGCCCAAGGTCAACCTTATGAAGTTTTTTTGGTTATTCGTAGCCAAAAAGATACCAAAGGAACCTTAAAACTATATCTAAATAACCAAGAAATCCGAGTTCAAAAAGAAGACCTCAAAAAAGGTAAAAACAGCTTAAGCATCAAAATACCAGGAGAATTAGTTAAGTCTGGTTTTCAGAAACTTCGGGCAATAATTGAGAGCCCGGACGATGTCATTTTTCATAACAATTTCTCAGAGTCGTTCTCCTATGTTCGAGGAACTCCCCATGTTCTCTATATAGAAGGAGATCCTGATCATAGTGATGCCTTATTCAGTGCTCTCACCAGCGGACAAGGAGAGGGCGAGAAAATTAAAGTCACACTGGGAGGAGTCGCAGATATTCCCAATGATATTGCTGTCCTAAATAGCTATGACAGCATCATCGTATCCAACGTTTCTCGTCAGTTTATCCAAGAAGGGCAAATGCGCTTCATTGAAAGTGCTGTTCGAGAAGGAGGCTTGGGTTTCATCATGATCGGAGGAGAGAATAGTTTTGGGGCAGGGGGCTACCGAAACACTCCGATTGAAAAAGCTCTCCCCGTAGAAATGGATATCCAACACAAAAAAGTTATCCCCAACGGTGCCTTGGCTATTGTCTTACATACTTGTGAGTTTAATGATGGAAATGTTTGGGGACGGCGCATTGCCAAAAAAGCGATTGATGTTCTTTCTCCCTCTGACTATGCGGGAGTTCTTCTCTACGATTGGCAAAAGAGCACGGCTTCTTGGCTTTTCAACATGACTCCTGTCATAAAGAAAACACAGATGTTTGCCAAGATTAATGCATGCTCACCAGGAGATATGCCCAGCTTTGCCCCTACTTTACAAGCTGCCTATAATGGACTCATTAAAACCCCTGCTGGTCGCCGTCATATTGTTATTATTACCGATGGGGACCCTAGTCGTCCTGCCCAAGGACTTATGGGACAAATTCAGCAGAGTAAAATCAGTATTTCAACCATTGTCATCAAACCTCATCCTGGCCAAGATACAAAATTTATGCAGGCAATGGCTCAAATGACGGGAGGAAACTATTACTTTGTTCGCAATCCTAACCAACTACCTTCTATCTTTGTCAAGGAAGCCTTGATCGCAAAACGGTCTCTTATTTTTGAGAAGGAAGTTAAACCAACTTTAGCTTACCACACCGAGCCTATTTCCGGGATTTCCTCAGGAGAAATTCCCATTCTCCGAGGCTACGTCTTGACGACTGCTAAACCTCTCGCACGAGTTCCTTTACATATTGATATCGACGAAGAGCAGAAAGATCCTCTTTTAGCCCATATGCAATATGGATTAGGAAGAACAGTTGCTTTCACTTCTGATGCCAAGAATCGCTGGGCGAGTAACTGGATGGGATGGAGCAAGTTTAATAAATTCTGGCTACAGCTAACACGCTGGTCCTTGCGTAAAACCCAAAAGAATAACTTTAATATCTCTACTTCCCTCTCCGGGAGTAAAGGAGAAATTGCGATTGATGCTTTGGACAAAGAAGGTAAATATTTAAATTTCCTTCAGATGCAAGGAGCTATCATTTTGCCTAGTGGACATAGCCAGGAATTTCCTATCTCTCAGCTAGGCCCAGGACGCTACCAAGGAGACTTTCCTGCCTCAGAAATAGGAACTTATCTTATTCGAGTGGCTTACAAAGATGGAGAAGAGGTAAAACATTTTACAACAGGTCTTTCCGTCTCTTTTTCTCCAGAGTATCTCTCGACCAAACCGAACTTCCCTCTTTTAAAGCAAATAGGGAGTTTGTCAGGAGGTCGAATGATCTATTCCTTTATGGATAAGAATAAAGATAAAGAAATCACTTTATCGGAGTGGGGAGGGAAAGAAGATGAGTTTTCTGAGCTAGATCAAGATGATAATCAAGTCTTGGATGAAAAAGAATATAATGGGACTATTTTTGAACATGATAAAAAACCTCGAGGGGGACAGCCCAAAGAAATGTGGCCTCTTCTTGTCGTTCTTTTCCTTTTACTATTCCCTGTTGATGTATTTATCCGCCGTGTTCTTATTGATTATCGTAAACTATGGCAAAAAGTCCGCGGAAGTATCTTTTCTAAAGGTGGCTCAGGAGCCAGCACAGAAACGATGTCCCGACTTTCTCAGGTCAAAGAAGCAACTCGGAAAAATCTAGGGCAAAAAGACAGCTCTTTAGACTTAAAATCCTTAGAAAAAGCAGGAAGAAAGAGTTCGTCAGTCATTCCCCAAGTTTCGAACACAAGTTCCGGTCAGAAGGAAGAAGAAAAAGAAAAAAGTGTTTCTACTTCATCTCAAGGTAAGCCCGAGAAAAAATCTGAAGAAGGAGAAACTAACTACACAAGCCGTCTTCTGGCTGCGAAAAGGAAAACATGGGAGGATAAGGATAAGAAGGACAAGAAATAGGGGAGATGGGTTCGGCTCGACTTTTATTGAAATAAGAATAGAGAAGGTATTCACTGCGGAACAGTGGGGGAACGTAGCCAGGGGTTTCAACCCCTGGAAATTAGTAGAGACTGTGTTTTCGAAAATGTCGGAAAAGTTCGGACATACTAAATTTTTCGATTTCTCCATCCACTTCCATTTCAATCCGAGGAAGAGTGTCATAATCTTGTAGAGCAAAAATAACTTTTTTGGCAACCTTAACCAGTTTTTCTCGAGAAATTTCCTGCCGAAGATTTTGCAATAGCAAAGCCATCATTCGCATAAAAAAATAATAAACGGCCTTATAATCTTCTCGTAAACGTTTGTCTAACATATCTCCTGAGATTTCATAGAACATTTTCTTACGAGCATTTTCGAGCATAACAGGTAAATATTTTTTGGCAAACTTATAAATTGTAAACTGCGTAAAGTTATCCGCTTTTTTCACATCGGATCTAAGATCATTAAAAAACAAAGCGATGGCTTCTTCTAAATTGGCATCTGCTTTTTCGGCATGGACATTATTCAGAATAGAAGAGAGCACTCGAAAACAAATATCTACTGTCATTGTGATATGAAAATCAGGAATGCACGACAAATCAAAAGAAACTTTTTCCCCTAAGTCTTCATAGTACCGCTCTTCTTTCTGCTTTCTTTTAGGAACGACGATAGGAGTTTTGGGTCGTTTCTTATGTTCCAAGTAACTTTCATGAGGAGAGCGCTCATCCCAAAAACTCTCCGCATCCACTTGTAAATCGTCTTTGTTGCTCCAAGAGAGAGTGTCATGGGAGTAAAGGGTTCTTCCTTTCTCTTGCTGAGATGAGCTTATCGATGCTCCGGGAAGTTCATCTGACATGGTCTCGTATTTGTTAACATTAGGAAGATCGCTAGAAGTAGATATGGTTTTATTGTTACCAGATATTGTATCCTTGCCAACTTGATTAATAGGAGAGTTCTCAGAAAGAGTAAATTGTCCCGACATGGCAAGAGTATAGTAGGCATCATCAGGAGGCTCTTCTTTCTTTTTCTCATCCTCTTTTTCTTCCTCTTCCTCAAAGTATTTTCCTGTTATATTTGTCCCATACAAACTATCTGAGACATTAGCAGGAGCATTTTTTCCGTAATTTACTTTAACCAAAGGGGTTTTACAGAGACATCTTTTCATCAGCAGCTTGACGTAGAAAAGATCGTTTATGCTCTTGTGGAGAAAATAGGCATGAATGGGAATTTGCGAATTTAAGTTATCTCTCAAAAAATCTAACATTCTTAGCACTTCGACATTGTGGTGTTCATTCTCTAAGAAAAAAATAACTTGGCAATTCCATTTAGATTGGAGAATATACTTAATTAAGTGGTTGCGACTAACCGCCTTACTTTTCAAATAAGGCTCGGTTGTTTTGTGACGTAAATTTAGATTTAAAAAAATGAGATTGTATTTGGGAAAACTTATTTTTCGACAGGGACCACTATGAAAAATAAGGATGTTTCTTTGCCTATGATGAGGGAACAAATGGATTTTCTCCACTCGTAGTTCCCCATCATGATGGGGCAAGGAAAATGAGATACGAACTTGATCTTTATCGGTAATTTCAGTTCGAATGCTCTTAACAACACTATTTGATATGGAAGTTTTGTCTTGGGTTGTGCTCATTTTATTAAAGAACTTTACGTTTAAAGAAGTTCTAGAGTGCGGGAAATTAGAAGGTAAAGTTAAATTAAGTTCAATAGTTTTATTCTGGATGTAATGATTAATATTAACCTAAAAACAAAAAATTTTCCATAAAATCCTTTATTTTTTTTCGCAATGGAGGTAATAAAACTCTTTCTCCTATAAAATAATTTTATTATTTTAAATTATTTTTCAGAAGTGACAAAGGAAAAGCTTCCATCGACCAGAACTTTGTTTTTTTCATCAATGAGTTGGTAGAGATAAGAATTGTTTGAGTCAAGTTTCCATTGTAAATGATATTTTTTCGAAGGGTAGCCAGGGCGGATGAAAATGGCTTGGAGATCATTTATTTTCTTTTCTGGCCAATTTTGACGGACAGCCCCTTCAATTTCAGCGATAATTCCAAAACCAGGATTAATAATAGAACGAAATCCTACCGCCGTTGCCACTCCATCTATCTGGTGTAAAGGGTTATAATCTCCATTCAGTTGGGCAAACTCAATCAATTCAAAAGGCTCCATTAAAGATAGAGGAATACTACCTCCTTTTTCTGTTTGAGCAAGGCTTTGAAAAGATATTCTAGGGATCTCAGAAGTATCCTCAGGGCTTTCATTTCCTCGAATAAAAACTCCTATACGAACGGAATGCTCGTTTTCTTTATTTTGTTCTTGTTGAGGAAAAATATTTAAGACCGCTTCTAAAATCTCTCCCTTTCGTTTTTTTGTGACCAAGAAACGGCCAGCCTTTCCAGATAAAGTGATTTCTTTTTGGTAATCCCAGAAAGGAGATCCTGAAAAATGTAGAGAGTAAACCGTAAGGCGTGAAAAATCAACTTTAAGCTGAGGATCCATTAACTGAGCTAAAAGATCGCGGAGAAACCCTGCATTGGCGGGAAAAGTTATACTGTTTTGAGCTTTTTGGGAAACAAGCTTTTCAAATTGGGCCCGTCTTTCTAGAGTAATCTGTTGGTCTGGTAAATCGATAGAAGGACGATCTAAAAAGACGTCACCTTTAATTTCTGTGGGACCAACCGAGGTTAAAACCCCTTGTTTTTTGTTGTAGGTGTAGGCTACTTTAAGCTCTTTAGATCCATCATCTATTGTCCGGGCAAAATGAAGAATTTGCTCAATTTTTTGAGGGTCAGAGTTGCTAACCATCCATTCTAGGTCTTGCTCATTCTCTCGAAAAATACGCACTCGCTGTAAGTTTCCTTCAGAGTTTACTTGCATACCTAAAAGATCAGAAGGTTTTTTTTGTTCCCACAAAAGAGAAGAGAGCAAACTACCATGAATTTTCTGGCCCTTTGCCCATGCTCGGAGAGGAAAGGAAGAAGCCGGAAAAATTAAATTACAAAAATTAATTAGTCGAAAAAGTTTTTGTCCTGAAGGAGGAACGACAGAAGCTTTTCCTAGATAGAGAGATGAAGAAGCTCGAGATTTTTTCCCTCCAGAAATAACTTGAGCAAGGCTTCCAGAGAGACATTGAACCCACTTTTCAAAATGAGCACTGTCCCGAGGAACAATAAACCAGGCTGTTTTATCTTCTTCAGGACTATTTTGGGCAACAGCAGCAAAATCAGGTTTCTCTTGAATCTGCCCGAGAGTCCATCTCCTAATATTCCCCGTAATAGCAGCTTCTTCTATGATTCCATTGAGTTTCCAAGGAACAGAGAAAGCCCCACTATGAACTTGTTGAGAGAATAACGATTTTTTCTTGGAGGAGAGAGAGTTTCCGGGAGCTTGGGGATTTTTGAGATCATGAAAAAAAAGATGCTGCATCATTTGTCTGGTGCTATAAGGTTTCCAGACATCTATTCCCATCCTTTTTGCCTCTCGAAAGGCGGCTCTAACAGTAGGAGTATTGAGGGAAAGAGTTTCCGTAATAGGAGCAACATTAATAGATACGTTGACTTTTTCTTTTTTAGGTAAACCTTTTTCATGATAGACTTCTGCAGCATAGTACTTACCAAAAAGATTAGAAGCGGCATAGCTACACCCTTGGAAAGTACCAAAAGAACGAGTCCAAAAACGGTTTTCTCGAGTAACTATATTCGGACAGTACCAAGCTCCCCTTGAACAGGCACGCATAAGAAGAGGCCAAGGCTTGCTACGCTTAGAAATGCCTTCTATGGCTCTTTGAGCCATTTGCTCGGAAACTTCTGCAATAATTGTCGGGGAAGGGTAAAAAATAATCGATGCAACAACTTCACTGGCTGCTTCCGTAATAGCATTCATTGCTATAGCCAACCTTAGCTCTTTTCCTTTCCCTCCTGCGTAGGCAAAACTACCGACATGAACAGATTGTCCCTGAGCGAAACTTGAAATGGTCGCAGCAATCTGGGCTGGCTGAGTTAATAGGTCAGCCCCCTCTTCGCAGTAAACTAATTTTCCTGAAAATTCTCCTGCCCGGTGCAAAATTTTTTCTAAAGAAGAATGACGACTTGTTGTGAACACTTCGGCCCCAGCTCGTAAGAGATAGATAAGCGGAGATAACTCGGCCGTGCCTCCTAAGAGGGCAAATTTTTCTCCTCGTAGATCAACGCGTCCTTCTTCATCTTTGGAAAAAAGGTGACTTATACTCCAAAGAAAAGCTTTGTTTGCTTCCTCTGACATAATACCTTCTTTGGCAAGAAAATTTCCTAATGCTTGCAATTCACCTTTAGATCGATAGATTCTTCCTCCATAAGAAACCTCGGGAGAAGTTCCTCGAAACGGTTTAACGTATGTGTACTCTATTGTTTTTAAGGGAAGAGGAGAGGGAGATGTAAAAATCTCAGGAAGAGGCACTAATTTATCGTCTTGGATAAAAGTGCATTGTTGGAAAAGTTGGTTGAGAACAAACTGGGCTATTTCAACTCTTTGGGGAGAAAGTGCTCTCGTAATTTCAAATTCCGTTAAAAAAGTATCATAATTACGAGAAAAGATTTTTGGGTTTTCCGAAATTTTGAGTTTTTCAAAAACACTGGGAAACTTTTCCTGAGCGGCCTCTACAATTTTTTGCGTAACCTTAGAAGCACTGGGAACAGCCAACTGGATTCCCAAAGAATTCGATCTATCCAATTTTAACCCTTTCGATGAAAGCTTGTAATGTACTTGTCTCGAAGAGACCTAACAGAGTAGAACCAAGGAAATCCGTATTATAGGTGGATCTAGTTGAACTTGCAACAGAGAAAAAAAATCCCTAGTTTTGTGAGCAAAAGTCTAGGTTCCTAAAACCAATCCTCCATCCGCCGCAATGTTTGTTCCCGTAATGAAACTGGCCTCATCGCTGGCCAACCAACAGTATATATTGGCGATCTCTTCAGGCTGACCTAGTCTTTGTAAGGGAGTCTGGGCACACATTTGTTCGATAACTTTTGCTGGAACGGCTTTCACCATATCCGTTTCAATAAAACCAGGAGAAACAGTGTTTACTCGAATGTTATGGCGACCAAATTCTCTAGCCCATACTTTAGTCATCCCGACAACTCCCGCCTTAGCTGCAGCATAATTAGTTTGTCCGAGGTTTCCATAAGAGCTCACAATAGAAGAAGCGCTTAAAATAACCCCTTTTTTCTGCCTTACCATGTAAGGAGCAACTGCTTGGGTGCAGTGAAATACACCTTTCAAGTTGATATCAATAACATCAGAAAAATCTTGCTCGGGCATCTCTTTGACTAACTCTCCATTTTTTACTTTGACCAAAAAGTTATCTCGGGTAATCCCAGCATTGTTAACGAGAACGTCAATCCTACCATAGCGATCAAAAACTTCTTTTGCCCATTCTCGAACGGACGGGGCTTTTCCCACATTAACAGTGGAGAAACAATGTTCCTCTCCTATTTCCTTTAAAAGTTCTTGGGAAGCTTCTTCATTTAAATCACACCAAGAAACCTTTGCCCCCTCTTTAACAAACTTTAGTACCGTGGCCCGACCAATTCCTCGAGCTCCTCCTGTGACCATAACAACTTTATCTTTCATCTTCATTTTAGATTTCCTTGTTTCTTTCTTCTAACCACTGGCCTATTCTTGGTCCTACTTTTTTCTGAGTAACTCCTCCCACAAAAATTCCAATATGCCCAACAGGAAAGCTAGAGTGTTGATAGTCCTTTGAGGAGATAGCATCTTCGATGGCAAAACTTGCTGGTCCAGGAACCATGTGGTCTTTTTCGGCGGTAAGATTCAAAACGGGACAATTGATTTCAGTGAGAGAGATGACCTTCCCTCCCAAAGTCATTTTGTTTTGGACCAAGTGATTGTTTTGGTAGCACTCTCGGATGAACTCTTCCCAGCAGCGAGCCGATTGTTCTGGGCTATCAAAAACCCATTTCTCCATTCGCATGAAAAGATCCTTTTGTTCTTCTTTATTGACAATACGGATAGCCCCGAGATATTTTCCTACCATTAGCTCAAAAGGTTTTAGTTGGAGAAAACCAGCGTTCATAAAATTTGCCGGAATATAAGACCAAGTTTTTTGGACTGTTTTTGTCTCCCAGTGCTTTGCAAAATGAGAAAGGAGATTATCTCCGGCGTGAAAATCTACAGGGGTTACAATAGTGACTAAGTTTTTCACTCTCTCAGGGTTTAAAGCTGTGTACATCAGAGAGAAAGTCCCGCCTTGACAAATGCCCATTAAGTTGACTTTAGGGCAACTGTGAGTACGGCAAATCCACTTAACAGCACTTCCTAGATATCTTTGGATGTAGTCTTCCAAGCTAGGAGTAGAAAGAGCTTCACTCGGGTTATCCCATTCTATGAGGTAAACGGTGAGCCCTTGCTCTATAAGAGAGCGAATAAAACTTCTTTTCGGAGAGAGATCTAGCATGTAAGGCTTATTCACTAAAGCATAGCACACACAGACAGGAATAGAAGGGGCTTCTTTATTTTTTGGCTCATAACGATAAAGAGTCATCTGCCCTCTTTGGTAAACTTCTTCTCGGGGAGCTCCATCTCTAAAAGGATGAATGTGTTTGGGAGAAAAACTCTGGATGCTTTTAGGCATAGTAGTTGACAGCATAAAATCCCTTTCTTTACTTAGGTGTCTTAAATTCCTGTTCTTCAAGACGATCTTGGAGCTCGTAAATTTCTTGCTCCATTTGATGAATCTTCTCGATGAGTCGCTTGATGTCCTGCTTAGGAGCCCAAGGGAAAAACTTCAGCCAATCATATGACCAAGCTTCTACTGCTTGTTGCCATTTTAGCATATCCTCTAGAAGAGTACCACTTTCAGCGACATATTGCTCTGAGCGCATTACTTTCATCCAGGAGCCATCCAGGAAACGCAAAAAACTCTCCGTTTTCTCAACGCCATCCATAAAAGTGAAAGGGATTTGATTTTTTTCGCTCGGAGTCCACTCTTTAACAACTTCTTTTGATAAAGACTGAGTGGAAAGGGAGTTAAATCGATGAAAGCTTTCCCCTAGCTTTTTCTGAGCTTGAACTAGAGTAAGCCATTTTTCTTGTGCTTCTCGAAAGGGGCCCAGAGCGGGAAAAGTATGAGAGGTGGGGAAAATTTGTGACCAAATCATAAAATGCTCCTAAGTTGCAGTGCAAAAAGTTTACACTAGCCATATTATTAAAAGAGTAAAGAGATGCGCGGCTGTTTTTTTTGTTTTTATATTGCAGTGCAAAATAAAACGTTTTAGAGTTATTGTCAAGAGTTTTTTTGTTTTTTATTTTGAGTTTTGTTTCTAGATTGTTTAGAAGGAGCATCGCAAGATTTCGGTGATCTTTGTAAAGTTTATAAAATAATTTTGCAAAATTAGAGCGTGTCATCACTTCATAAGTTTTGATTTTTTTATATATGTTATTTTGAAAAATACGCCTGGGATTAGGAAAATTTCTTAAAGTATTCTCTTGAGAGAAAAAATGAACCCCTCTCTCTTGTTCGCTATATTTTTGCTTTGACTCCTATGAAACAATACTTTATTATATTTCAACTAAATTTAAGAGAAAGCAATGAATATTAAAATAATACCTTAGGCCTATTTGTGGGAAATCCAATGAGAAAAAAAAATCACCAGAGTTACTAGCAATTTTTTCCTCTTAGGATCGCTCTATAGAAGATTATGAAACAAGATAAAATACTAAGCTTTGCTTGTCCCCATTGTCGTAAAGTAACAAAGTATTACGAAAATCAAAATCCTATGGGGCAAGAGAAGTTTTGTAAAGGATGCCAGCATAAGTACATCCTAAGCAAAAACTCATTGGTTTCTCTTCCTTTAACACCGACCCAGGAAATTCCTCTTTTATTCGAAGAGGAAAAAGAAACCCTACATCATTCTCAGCAATTTCTCCAACAAAGCCAAATTCTTCCCGGAAAAGAATGCCTGACTTTTGAGTGTCCTCATTGCTCTACTCCGACTGTTTTTTTGAAACGACAAAACCCTCTGGGCCAAAGTAAAATATGCAAAGGCTGTGGACAAAACTTTCCTCTAACCATCCATACTCAAATTGCCTCTGATCTAGATGAGTTAATGCAAAGAACAGACTCTTTTCCTATCCCTCTTCCTTCTCCTAAAGAAAAAAAAGCCTTTCTCGGGCAAAAGAGCTTTTCCTCGCTCCCAGCTTTTCAAGTAAACGAGTCTCAACCAAAGGTTTCTAAAGGAAAAGTTTCCAATAGTAAGCTCCCCCAAAATAGTTCTGCTTTCTTACCGCTAGCTTCTCGTCTTTATTGGCATGAAGAAAAAGTCACTGGCTTTGCCATTTTTATTTCTATTTTCACTGTTTTCTTTGCCTCTTTCTGGGGAATGCTTTATGGCTATTTATTAGACAAGGCTTCTTCTTTTTCCCTGCAAATTCCTGTCTTCTTAATCTGTTCTTATTTTCTAAGTTCAGGAATAAAGAAACTCTGCCAAGAATACGAGATCCGAAAACCCTCCTACGTTTTTGCCTACTCTTTTTTTCTAGGATTCTGTTTTATTTACCTCTCTTGGGCTTGTTGGATTGCTTTGGTCACAGATAGTTCTTTTAATCTTGGCTTATCTTACCTTTACTCTGAGATGAAAATACAGGCGAGTAAGTTTTCTCTTTTTAATCTTATTCTTTTTTGGGGAGGAGAATTTTTTATTCTCTTTTTCTTACTTTGGTACCAAGCAAGAAAAGTCTGGTCTACACCATTTTGTGAGAACTGTCAAACTTGGACAAATGATGAAATAGCGCTCTCTTTCTATCCAAATCGCTTCATGCAAGGCCTTGCTAGGGAGTTGAAAGAAAGCCCCTTCTCGTCTTTGGACAAAGCTCTTGAAGATAAAGCCTCATTTGCAGGACAAGCAAGCATCCAAAAATTTATCGAATATTTAGAAAAGGAGAATTTTCTTTTTCTAGAAAATCTCAACTTAAGCAAAAGTAATACTCTATTTAAAACAATAACGACAAACTACTTACTCACCCTCAATATTTTTTCTTGCCCGGACTGCCAAGTTCGCTATTGTCGTTTAGTTTACCAAGATAATTTTCGCCAAATAACTCTCGTGAAATGTTTAGAAATCACCGAAGAAACCTACCATCATCTTAAGGCTCTCGTCTTTAGTGATAAGAAACGACGAGAGGAGGAGAGGGAAAAAAGTGCTGCTTTTCTAAAGGCATTAAAGAAAGGGTTTCCTACGGAAAAACCGATTCATAAAAAAATTGAGCAAACCTCCCAAAAAGAAGCGTCTAGGAAAAAAGAAATTAAAATGTGGGTTTTGCTCCTAAGTGCCTCTTTATTCCTCGGACTACTGCATGTCTATCTCTTTTATGGCACAATCCTAAGTGGCTTATTAATTTTTTTCTTGAGAAAAAAAGATTACAAGTGGGAACTCCTGAACCGACAAGCGATGCACTTATACAGGCAAAAACATTTTGACCAAGCAATAGAGTTTTTTGAGAAGGCCCGAAAAATAGCTGAGGAAACCTTGGGTAAAGATCACATCAACTATATCACTAGCCTCAATAACCTAGCTATGTTATATAACTCCAGGGAAGAGTATACCAAAGCAGAGCCGCTTTACTTAGAAGCCAGAAAAATCTCAGCAAAAGTGCTTGGTAAAGAACACCTCAACTATGCAGTAAGTCTCAGTAACTTGGCTATGCTCTATAAGTCTATGGGTGAAGACTCCAAGATAGAGCCTCTTCTTCTGGAAACCATAAAGATTACAGAAAAAGTGCGGAATAAAAATCACCCAAGCTACACCAATAGTCTTAATGAACTCGCTACTCTCTATAAATCCATGAATAAGTATGAAAAAGCGGAACCTCTTTATCTAGAGACCAAAGAAATAGCAGAAAAAGTCTTGGGTAAAGAGCACCCTGGCTATGTCACAAGCCTGAGCAACTTAGCTATGCTCTATAAATCCATGGGAAAGTACGAAAAAGCCGAACTTCTTTATCTAGAGGCGATAGAAATTACGGAAAATACTTTAGAGCAAGACCATCCATCTTATACCACTAACCTCAATGACCTTGCTTTTTTAGCCTTATATAAACCTATGATAGAAAGAGTATTAGGAAAAGATCACCCGGCCTATGCGAATAGGTTCAATAAGCTCACTGCTAAAGGGAAAAAACAATGGGAACAGCTTAATCAGCAGGGGATACAACTCTACCAACAAGGAAACTTTGTCCCAGCGATTCAAGTATTTGAAAAAGCCCGAAAAATGGCCAAAGAAGCACTGGGCGAAGACAATCCTGATTATGGAAATAGTCTCAGTAATCTCGCTGTTCTCTATCAGTCGATGGGAGAAAACACCAAGGCTGAGCCTCTTTTTGGGGAAGCTAAAAAAATCAAAGAAAAAATATTAGGCAGGGAAAACCCCGACTATGCGAGTAGTCTAAATAACCTTGCTATGCTCTATAACTCAATGGGAGAGTATGGGAAAGCGGAACCCCTCTTTCTAGAGGCAAAGCAAATTTATGAGAAAGTGCTCGGCAAAGACGAAGGATACCCGCAAAGTCTCAAAAATCATCTAGCCTTTTACAAATATATGAAGGAGTGTGCTACTACTCTTAATAATCTCGCGATGCTTTATAAGGCGATTGGAAAGTATGGAAAAGCAGAACCTCTTTACCTAGAGGCGATAGAAGTCACAGAGAGAGTATTGGGGAAAGATCACCCTTCTTATGCCACTAGTTTTAATAACCTAGCGATGCTTTACAAATCTATGGGAGAGTATGGGAAAGCAGAACCTCTTTACTTGGAGGCGATGGAAATTACAGAGAGAGTATTGGGGAAAGATCACCCTTCTTATGCCATTAACCTGAATAATCTGGCGATGCTCTATCAGTCGATGGGAAAACAAGACAGCGTTTTACCTCTGATTTTAGAGGCTGCTCAAATTCAAGACCAAATGGCCTTGCGTCTGTTTTCTATTGGGGAGGAAAAGAGAGTGGAGAGTTATATTCAGACCTCAGAATCTCAATACTTTAACCTACTTTCCTTATTTTACCAGAACCAAGAAAAACTATGCAGTTTCAATGGACAAATCTGTGAGCTAGTTCTGAAACGCAAATCACTAAATTGGGAGCTCATGGCTCTAAAGCGAGACAAACTTCTTATTTTACAATATCCTCAATTAAATGAAAAATTTACTCAACTAAAACAGCTCAACCAGCAAATTTTCCATTTAACTCAAGCTGGTCCGCAAAACACTTCTCCCGAAGAATACCAGCAGAGAGTATCTAGCTTAGAGCAACAAAGGGAAGTATTAGAAAAAGAGCTTGCCGAAAAAGTGCCTCAACTAGATCTAGAGCAAAAATTAAGCAGGGTAACAAGCGAAGCAGTTGCTAAAATGCTTCCCGTGGGTTCTGCCTTAATCGAGTTTGTCTTTTTCCGGGAGGTAGATCCTTCTGCTAGGCACTATCTTTCGACTAAATATATTGCATTCATCATAAAGCAAAAACGACCTGAGGAAGTGGCCATGGTAGAATTAGGATCTGCCGACGAGATTGATGCTCTCATTTCCATATACAAAAAAGAATTGTTTTTGGCAAAGAATGCTCAAGGAACTGACAAAGAGGAAGAAGACTCGTCTTGCGAAGACCTTTCTCAGACCCTTACCGATATTCAAAAAATTGTTGCCCATAGTGGACTATCTATTGTGGACATCCAGGGAAAAATGTTATACGAGAAGATATTTGCTCCTCTTCTAGAAAAAACAGAAGGAAGCAAAAGGCTTATTCTTTCAACAGACGGTGCCATGCGTTTATTGCCTCTAGAAGTATTGAAGCAACCTGATGGTCGGTTTCTCCTGGAAGACTACCATCTTAGCTATGTTAATAGCGGTAAAGATGTGCTGCGCTTTCCCTACCGGCAAGCTCCCAAAACCGAGCCTGTTATTATTGCTAACCCAGAGTTTGATCTAGCCGGGGGAGGAAGACCCCTGCAAATGCACACCATTCCAGGAAAAAGAGACGATGAGCTCGAAAAAGAAGTAGATGGACAAGAGGTAGATGACAAGAAAGCCCCCTATTATTTCCCTCCCCTTACCGAAACCCAAAGAGAAGGAATGAGTATCGCCACTGTCCTTTCTAAGCATAGGTCGCTTATGGGAGAGAAAGCACTTGATAGCAAAATTAAAGAATTACAAGCTCCTGCTATTTTACACTTGGCCACACACTGTTTTTTTATGAAGGACGTAGAAGAAAAATCGAAAGAAGAACTACTTCCTCGAATGATGGATTTCAGCGAAGAAAAAGTATCAAAGGGAAAGTCTTTCAAAAACGCACTACTCCGTTCAGGACTAGCCTTGAGTGGAATAAATACCTTTTTCCAAAAGAAAGAGCCGGCGGAGGGGGCGGAAGACGGACTTCTCAGTTCTTTAGATATCACAGGTATGGATCTCGAAGGAACCGACCTAGTTGTCCTTTCTGGTTGTGAAACAGGAGGAGAACTAAAAATTGAGCAAGGAGTGTATGGTCTTCGGCACTCCTTTATCATCGCGGGAGCAAAAACCGTTCTCTTGAGTATGTGGAAAAGCCCAGACAAAGAATCTCACGAATTCCTCCTCGGTTTTTACCAAAAAATCATCCAAGGAGAAGAAAAAGCCGTTGCCTTGAGAAAAACACAACAAGAAATCATCGAACGCCTGAGGTCAGAAGGCAAAGACCCTCACCCCTATTTGTGGGGAGCTTTTATCTGCATCGGTGAACCAGGAAAAATAATATTTGTACCTTAAATTTCATCTACTAGGAGAGATAAAAGGTACAAATATTATTTGTGGGCATCTTCGTGACCCAGGGTACCGTTCGCCTTTGGCTCACTATACCCTGGGCTACTCATATATAACACCTTCGGTGTATAGAACTTAATGGCAGTCATTTCCGATTTCATAGGAATGATAATGCGAAAAATTTTAACTGAAACATTGGCCGAAGAAGTGATCACCCCCCACTTTTCATGCAAATCAAAAGTTATCCCTACTCATCGTCAGGTGAGAAATCAAAGCTTATTTCTTATGTGCTTGAAGAAGGATCTTCTTTGAATTGAGCAACGACAACCGTAACGTTATCGTTTCCTCCTGCTTCATTTGCCATTCCGACCAATTTTTCGCAGATAGTTTGAGAAGAGGGATTGAATTTAACTGTATGAAAAATTTTCTCTTTGCTTACTTGATTTGAGAGTCCATCTGTGCAAAGGAGTAAACAATCATTATGCCAAAGTTTCGTATAACCTAACTCTGGCTCAAAAGAAGCATCTTTCTTGCTCCCTCCAATAGCATTGGATAAGATGTTGTCCCAATCACTTGGCTTAGCCTCACTCGGGTCTAGGCCTCGTGCTTTAGCAATTACCGCTCCGATTGTATCATCTTCTGTCATTTGGCTTATCTCTGAGTATCGTAACAGGTAGCATCGGCTATCGCCAATATGAGCAATATACAAGTGGGGCCAAAGAACATATCCGACAGTTAAGGTAGTTCCCATATTGTTCATCTGGGAGGTTTCTCCCACCGCTTCGACGTTTCTTTTACATAAGGCGAGAACTTTTTTTAAACTTTTTCCGATTTCTTCTTTGTATTCTTCTTGAGCAGGGAACCAAGGAATCGTGTTAGCAGCATAGCGTACAACAGTTTCTACTGCTATAGCACTAGCGGCCTGTCCACCCAAGTGACCACCAATACCATCGGCCACAATAAAGAGTTTTGCATACTCTTTATTGTATTCTTTTTTGGTGACACTTGTTTGTTGAACGATAACTTCTCTGTTTAAATCTGCAATAATAAACTGATCTTCATTGACTTTCTGTCGTTTTCCTATATCGGTAATACCATAGTGGTCTATATACATATTTTTCTCCGTACTGTTTCACCTAATCAAGATCAAAAGTTAATGCATTTTGCATTCAAATAGTATGCTTTTGCTTTCCTTTTTGCTCAAAAAAAATTGTTTTTAAAAAAAAATTTATAGCTCGATAAATTCCCCTAGAAAAGAGAAAAAATAACATCCAAAAATTCACTTGTCGAATTCTTTTTGGGAAGTATCATTCCATTCTAGAAGCTATTTATATTTAATTCATGACAATCCTTTGCCTTTTCTATTTGCGCTTCGCTTATTTTTCCAATAGTAAAGAAAAATGTACTACCTTTCCCAAGTTCTGAGTCAACCCAGATTTTTCCGTTGTGGAGCTCTACTATTTTTTTGCAATGGGCTAAACCGACTCCCGTTCCTTTGTATTTATCTTGCCTATGGAGGCGTTTAAAGATTTGAAAAATACTATTTTTGTCGTTAGGGTTAATGCCAATACCATTGTCAGCCACTGAAAATATCCAACCATCAGATCCTTCTTCTGCGGAAATCTTGATTTCAATAGGAACACCTGGTTTTTGGAATTTGATAGCATTTTCGATGAGATTTTGAATGAGCAGACGAAGCTCTATTCGCAGTCCTTTAATTGTGGGGAGCAAGTCAACAGAAAGGCTAGCTTTTGCCTTATGGATAACCATAAATAGACCATCAATCACGTCTCGAAATAATTCGTTACAATCGATTTGCTCTACTTTAAGAGTATGCCCAAGGCGACTGTAGATCAGAATATGATTGATCAATTCTTCCATATGTTTGGCCGATTGAGAAATACACCCAATCGCTTCTTTATCATTTTCATTAAGCTGTTCTTGATTATCCATCAGCATTTCTGTAAAACCAGCTATGTTAAACAAAGGTGTTTTCAAATCATGGGAAAGAATATAGCTAAGCTGCTCAAGATCTTGGTTTTTCTTTTTTAGCTCTGCATTTGCTTTTTGCAATTGAAATGTTCGCTCTTCTACTATTTGCTCTAGTTTTTCATTCAGTTGGTGCAGTTGGCGAGTAGAAGTGACTTCTTCTGTTATGTCAACAGTAAGCCCCATAATCTTTTCAAGAGTTCCCGTTTCATCTGGAACAGGGACAAAAGTTGAGCGAAAAAACAAACCGTTTGCAGCCTCAAATTGAAACTCAGAGGCTTTGCCCTTTAGTGCAGCTTTAAGAAGCTCAGCAACATAGTCTTGATCGGACTTACAGACAGCATTAAGGTAAGGTGTCCCCCGAATTTCATCTTCATGGCTAACTCCCATCATTCGAAGGCCAGCAGGATTCATCGAAATTAATGCCCCATCCAAATCAATTTCGTGAATGCAGTAAGGGGAACTTTCCACAAGCATTCGGTAGCGCCGCTCACTCATTTTAAGCGAAAGTTCAAAGGATAGCTCAGAAGTATTCTTTTGTTTCTCATCTTTCTTAAACATTTTTTTCCCTTGTGCAAAGCACTTTAAGGTAAAAGAGGAGAGAAGTAAAGTTTTCTTAGAACATCTATATGCCTAAATTCATTGTCCAGAAAATTACGGAGAAAATCAATAAAATAGTGGAGTTTTCTCAGTGGAAATCTTCTCTATGCCTTATAGGATATGATGAAAAAAGGGAAAAAGGTCATGCCGAGAAACAGAATGGGAAACTAGGGAGGTTAAGATAAAATAGGATTTCTAAAGAGCGAAAAAATAGTGTCGGGTCACCGATCCAAAGCCATTAAGTTTTCTTGAAAGTCAGGTTTTAGGAGGCGTAGCGGACAACCACAAGGGCCTTTGCAGGCGGCCCTCGTAGTTGTCCCTACAGATCATCGCAGGAACAAATTCAGGTAAATGAAATTGATCAATATACCAGCCAATACAAGCGGTAAATTATTTCCTGTCGCGTAGATATCCCTGTAGGGACAACAGCAAGGGCCTGCCTGCAGGGCCCTTGTGGTTGTCCGCTACGCCTGATAGAATACATTCTTGGGAAATTATTTTTTAAAAACCCAAACGACCATACTATAAGGGGTAGAGGAATAAAACTACCCTTTACCTATTGTATATTCTGACATCCCCTTAACTTAATGGCCTTGGGGCGTTGCCCCATAGCGGTCAACTTAAGCCACAAGTCCTTGAAATATCCCCGAAGGGGATTAATGTTAGTAGCTCCGGGTGCAAACCCGGAGGTAAATGGAACACCCGACCCAAATCGCCCTGAAGGGGCGAAACTTTCTTTGTCTCACCCCTTCAGGGTGAATTTGGGACGCACTACATTGTCCATGGGTTTCCAACCCATGGCTACTCATATTAACCCCCTTCGGGGGAATAACTTACGGCTTAGGTTGACCCATATGGGGCGTTGCCCGGTCACCGATGGCCTAAAAATAATCTTTGTACCCTAAATAAGGAAATAGACCAGGCTCAGAAAGGCAAAAAAACAAAAATAGCCTAAGAAGTGATCAAATCCTTTTTTTGCTTGTGGTATTTTTTATCGAACAAAAATAAAATTCCCTTGTTACACATTCTAACAACCATTAAAGAACTCTTAAACATCTAATCAAATAAGCATAGAAAGATTGCAAAATGTTCTGTCAAAATACTCATAACATTTTTTCATACAGCTCAAGCTCCAGTAATTCATCCAGTAGTTCAAGTAACTACCTGAGGGAAAATCTGTGGGAATGAGCAAAAAATTCTATGCTAAAAAAACCCAGATCTCTCTTAGAGGTCTGGGTTTTTTTTTTGACTATTTTGGAAGCGTGCCCCGAATTGGTAAGGGAACCGGTTGGAAACCGGTCGTCCACTCTGTGGACTTGCAGGTTCGAATCCTGTCGCTTCCGTGATTTCTGGAGATGTGTCCCGAATTGGTAAGGGAACCGATTTGAAATCGGTCGTCCATTTGGACATGTAGGTTCGAGTCCTGCCATCTCCGCTATTTTGGAAGTGTGCCCCGAATTGGTAAGGGAAC